>NZ_JAAWWD010000062.1 GCF_021404545.1 Aestuariivita sp. | reverse complement strand
GGGCGCGCCCGGTGGGGCGGGGACCCAGGCCATCGGCGGCGTGGATCTGCTCCGCAAGGCGCTGCCCATCGCCAGTCTGATCCTGCTGGTTCTGGGCGGGATCTATGCCGGTCTCTTCACCCCGGTAGAGGCCGGTGCGATGGGGGCCATCGGCGCGCTGGCCTTGGGCTTCGCGATGCGGCGCCTGACGCTGAAATCGCTCTGGACCGTGCTGGTTGAGACCGGTCTTGTGACCGCCACGGTCTGTTTTCTGATCATCGCGGCGCAGATGTATTCACGGATGCTGGCGCTCTCGGGCGTGCCCGCGGGTCTGGGCTCGCTCGCCACCGACGCGGATCTGGGCTATTGGGGCATCATCCTGATCTATTGTGCCATCGTGGTGGCGATGGGCATGATCCTCGACAGCTCGTCAATCATGCTGATCCTGGTGCCGCTGATGCTGCCAGTGGTGATCCCGATGGGTGTGGATCTGATCTGGTTCGGGATCATCACGGTTCTGGCCGTCGAGATCGGGCTGCTGACCCCGCCCTTCGGGCTCTCGGTCTATGTGATCAAGGCCACGCTGGATGATCCGAGTATCAGCCTCGCGGATATCTTTCGCGGCGCCGCGCCCTTTGCACTCATCATGGTGGCGGTGCTGGGTCTGGTGCTGGCCTTTCCGGTCATTGCGACAGGGTTGTTGCGATGAGGCCGCGTGGATCACTGGTATCGCCCGGCGGCGCGCCGGGCAGCCCCCGACCGCCCCCGGGCGGGGGCTGCCCTTCTCGCTATACACCACACACATGCAGGAGCCTGACCATGCCCCGTCGCTATATCGACCTCTCCGTACCGCTGGAAACCGGCATCGCTTCGGACCCGCCGCAAATGCTGCCGCAGATCGAATATCTCGATCACAGCCAGACCGCCGAGCAGGTGATGATGTTCTTTCCCGGTCTCAAACACGAGGATCTGCCCGGCGGCGAAGGCTGGGCCATCGAACGGCTCCAGATCGCCACCCATAACGGCACCCATGTGGATGCGCCCTATCACTATCACTCCACGATGAACCACGGAGAGCGCGCGCTGACCATCGACGAGGTGCCGCTGGCGTGGTGCTTTGGCGCGGGCGTCAAATTCGATTTCCGCGACAAGCCAGATGGCCATGTGGTGAGCGCCGCCGAGATCAAGGCCGAGCTGGCCCGGATCGGGCACCAACTGGCGCCATTGGACATCGTCCTGGTCAACACCTCGGCAGGCGCGCGCTATGGCCATGAGGATTATCTGCTCAAGGGGTGCGGCATGGGTCGGGAGGCCACCAATTACCTCACCGGCCAGGGCGTGCGCATGGTCGGCACCGATGCCTGGAGCTGGGACGCACCCTTTGCCCACACGGCGGTGGAATACGCCAAAACCGGCGATCCGGCGATCATCTGGGAAGGGCATCGCGCGGGCATGGAACAGGGGTACTGCCAGATCGAGAAGATGACAAACCTCGATCAACTGCCCGATACCGGGTTCACCGTGTCGGCCTTCCCATTCAAAATCAAAGCCGCAAGTGCGGGCTTCACCCGCGCCGTGGCCATCCTGGAGGAGTAAGCGACATGCGCCTTGGAACAGTCTGTTATGAGAAACGCGAACGCGTGGTCGCCGATCTGGGCGAGATCGGCATGCTGGATCTGCATCTTGCGGCCGAACATGCGGGCGAGAATGCGAGCCTTTTTGTCGATATGATGTCGGTCATCTACGGCGGGCCGGAGGCCCTGGCGCTGGCGGCTTGCCTGATTGACACCGCCCGGGAGGCCGCGATCCTGCTGGAGGAAGAGATCACCTTCTGTCCGCCCCTCCTTCCGGTTCAGTACCGCGACTGCCTGGTTTTCGAAACGCATCTGAAAAACAGCTTTGCCCAGGCCGAAAAGATGACCGGCCGCGCCTTTGATATCCCGCCGGTCTGGTACGATCAGCCGATCTATTACAAGGGCAACCGGATGTCTTTTATCGGTCATGGGCAGGATGTGATCTGGCCCGGGTACGCGCAGTTTCTAGATGTAGAGCTGGAACTGGCCATCATCATCGGGCGCAAGGGCACCGATATCGCGGCGACGGATGCGCCGGGATATATCTTTGGCTATTCGATCCTCAACGATGTTTCGGCCCGTGATGCGCAAATGGTCGAGATGCCCGGGCAGCTCGGGCCCGCAAAGGGCAAGGATTTCGACACCGGCAATATCCTCGGCCCCTGGATCACGACCGCCGATGAGATTGCCCATCCCGCAGCGCTGGACATGGCGGTGCATGTAAACGGAGAGCGGTGGGGCGGCGGCAATTCGGGCCAGATGCACCATGATTTCGGGCGCATCATCGAACATATCTCGGCCTCCGAGACGCTCTATCCCGGAGAGGTGATCGGCTCGGGCACGGTGGGCACGGGCTGCGGGCTGGAGATCGGAAAACAACTCCAACCCGGCGACCGGTTCGATCTGACGATCGACAAGATCGGCACGCTCAGCAACCGGATCGTCAAGCCATGAGCGTGGATCTGGACCAGATGCCGCAAACGGCCCAAGTGCAGTTCAACTGTACCGGCACAGCCGTGGGCAAGATGCGCAATGAGCTGGCCGTCGACATGGTACGCCCCTTTTTCGAGAGCTTTCAACTGGCCTCGGACGAAGGGGCGTTTCACGGCGGCGATGCTTCGGCCCCGCCGCCGCTGGCATTGTTTGTGGCCGGGCTGACCGGTTGTCTGATGACCCAGATCCGCGCCTTTGCCAAACGGCTGGGCGTGACGCTGCAGGATCTGCGGGTCGAGACCCGTGTCGTCTGGGACTGGCAAAAGGCGGGCCGCGTCTATGAAACCGCGCCCAACTCCTTTGAGATCGACGTGCTGATCGACAGCCCGGATCCGTTTGAGGACACCGTCGCATTGGTGCATGCCGCGCAAAAGGGGTGTTTTCTGGAGCAGACGCTTGGCCAGCAGAACACCATCCGCCACCGCATCCGGCGCGGCTCGGAGTACGTGGAGATCTGAGGCTGCGGCCGCCCATGGCCGAAGGCACAAAGCCGTGCGAGCGCCGTCCCGCGGGGTGGCCCAGCCTCCCGCCACGCGGAAGCGTAAGCCTCAAATCTTGATCGTACCGTCAGCGATCCATCCATCGAAGATCTCCAGCACCAGATCGGTAAAGGCCGCGTCGTTGATATGGGCCTCCAGCCGGTGGAGCCGGACGGTCTCGGAGCAGGCCCGCCCCACCTCGTCGATGAACGCGGCGAGCCCTGCGGCATCATGCAGATCGGCACCCGCGCGGTCCCATTCGTTGCACCCCTCCAGCGGCAGGATCAGATGCGCCGGGCCTTTGGCCTGCCCCAGCTTGGCACAGATCGTGCGCGCGACGCGGCGGCGTTCCTCTGCCGTCAGCACGGCAGAAGTCAAAAGGCGGTTATGGGCATGCGTGGGCCGGTCCTGGAACTGCGCGGGCAAGGGCTGCCAGCCCACCACATCCACCAGATCATAGCACCCCGGGGCCGCGATCTGCGGGATGCCCTGACGGCCCGCGCTCTCCATCCGGTCCGCACCTGCGCTGAGGCCGCCAAAAAGGTGGTTGGACACCTCTTGAGGTGCAAAATCCATCACCGCCGCAAAGGCACCTTGCGCCGCAAGGCTTTCGAACGCACGACCGCCCATGCCGGTGGCGTGAAAGACGGCAACCTCGAAACCGCGGTCCTCCAGCGCCGGTTTCAGGCGCACCATATAACGCAGCACCGTCTTGCCAAAGCTGGTCATGCCGATCAGCGGGCGGTCGAACCTTGGCGGTTCCACCGCGCGCGCGGCCCCCAGCACGGCCCCCGCCGCCTGGCTGAGCGAGGATTTGCAGACCGAATTGAGCCCGTAAAGCCCCCCCGCCCAAAGGATCATCTGGATATCCGCCGCAATCCGTTCGGGCGGCAGCAAGGGCGAAAAGGCCACGGTCGAGACCACGTATTTCGGCATGCCCAAGGGGAGTGCTGCGCAGATATCCAGCGCCAGATCGGTGCCCATCGTGCCGCCCAGCACGATCACGCCCTGAACCCGGCCCGCGCGGTACGCCTCCAACGCCACGGCCGAAGCGCCCGCCGCCATCATCTGCATCGCGGCATTTTCGTCCTCGGCGCCGATCACATCGTCGATCCCATACCCCGCCGCCGCCGCCACATCGTGTTTAGAGATATCCACCTGGGCGTCCGGATCGCCGAGCACGCCGACATCCATGCACAGAACACCGCCGCCCTGGGCGCGGATCACCTCCGCCAGATAGCTCAGCTCGGCATCCTTGGTGTCATAGGTGCCCGCGATCAGAATGGTTGTCATAGCTCGATCCACGCCGTTTTGAGATCCACGTATTTGTCCAGCGCATGCAGGGATTTGTCATGGCCATTGCCGGATTGGCCCACCCCTCCCAAAGGCACGGTATTGTCCGCCCCGCCATAGGTGTTGACATGCACCACACCCGCGCGGATGCCCGCAACCATCCGGTGCGCGCGCGACAGGCCCCCCGTCCATACGCCCGCCGCCAGCCCGTAATCGGTGGCATTGGCCAACCGCAACGCCTCCTCTTCACTGTCAAAGGGCGTGACCGACAGGACGGGGCCAAAGACCTCCTCCTGAAAGAGCCGGTCCTGCGCGCCCACGCCGGTGACGATGGTCGGCGCGAAGTAGCTGCCCCCCGTTTCCTCCAGAATACGGGTGCCTCCGGTCAGGATCTCGCCCTCCATAAAGGATTGTACGCGGGCAAGCTGATCCTCGGAGTTCACTGCGCCGATCTGCGTGGTCAGATCCAGCGGATCGCCGACGCGCAGCGACTCGGCCTCGGCTTTCAAGAGGGCGACGAACTCATCATGGATGCCGCGTTCGACCAGGAGGCGCGACCCGGACACACAGACCTGACCGGAATTGCGAAAGATGCCCGCCGCGGAGACCTTGGCCGCGCGCGCCAGATCGGGGGCATCGGCGAAGACGATATTGGGAGATTTGCCGCCCAGCTCCAGATAGACCCGTTTGAGGTTGGAGCGGGCGGATGCCTCCAGCAGCTTCCGCCCCGTGGCCCCCGATCCGGTGAAGGTCAGCACATCCACATC
This sequence comes from Aestuariivita sp., assembly GCF_021404545.1. Lineage (GTDB taxonomy): Bacteria > Pseudomonadota > Alphaproteobacteria > Rhodobacterales > Rhodobacteraceae > Aestuariivita. Next base: position 147,746 of record NZ_JAAWWD010000062.1, on the reverse strand, counting down.
CCCATGCTCGGCCAGGGCGGCCCCGGCCTCATGGCCCGGTCCGGTGACGACGTTGAGCACCCCATCGGGCAGGCCACATTCGGCACAGATCTGGGCCAGCCGAAGCAACGATAAAGACGCGGTTTCGGCGGGTTTCAGAACCACCGAATTGCCCATCGCCAAGGCGGGCGCCAGCTTCCATGCCCCGATCATCAGCGGGAAATTCCACGGCACGATGGCCCCCACCACACCAACCGGCACGCGGTGGACCAGACCCAGGACGCCCGGCCCGGTGGGGGCGACCTCCCCCGCCACCTTGTCCAGAGCCTCGGCATAATAGCGGAACGTGCCCGCCGCAGATCCCGGCTCGGCCTTCAGCGCCATGGCCAATTCGGTGCCATTGTCCCGCACGCCCAGAACGGCAAGCGCCAGCGCCTCCGCCTCGATCCGGTCGGCAATGGCGTGCAGCACCGTCTTGCGCGCGGCAGGCGGCTGCCACGACCAGCGCCCGTCCTCGAACGCTGCCCGCGCAGCGGCGACCGCGCGGTCCACATCCGCCGCTGCCGCGCCTTCCAGCGTGGTCAGCGCCGCGCCATCTATCGGCGAGGTGATCGCGAGTGGCGCGCCCTGACCGCTTTGCCACGTGCCTTCAATAAAGAGTTTTTGCGGCGCGACATCAGCCCGCCGAAGCGCGTCGATCTGTGCTTGGTCTGCCATTCGGCCTCCCTGATCTCTCGCCGGTCCAAAAGAACCCGGCGGATATGGATGAAAAGAACGACCCCGATCATGCAAAACAGGATGAAAGCAACCGGTCTGTCGATGAAATCCAGCGGCGCGCGCACCCGCGCCATGGCGGCGCGCAGCTTGACCTCCATGATGCCGCCCAGCACCATGCCCAGGATGATCGGCACGATGGGCATCGAGAGCCGTTTGAGGATGTATCCCAGGATCCCGAACGCCGCCGCCATCAGACAATCGGTCACCGAATTGCGCAGCGAATAGACGCCCACGAAACTCAGCGTCAGGATACAGACCCCCAGAAACCGGTTGGGGATACGCACAACCTGCACCAGCGGTTTGGTCGCCACCAAAAGAAAGACCATAACCAGCACGTTCAGGATCAAGAGCGCGATGTAAAGCGCGACGACAAAATCCATGCTGTTTTGAAAAAGCGCAGGCCCCGGCACCACGTTATGCACGTAGAACACGCTCAGCATCATCGCCGTCAGCGCCTCTCCGGGAATGCCCAGCGCCAAGAGCGGCACCATGGCTGCGGCAGGCACGGCGTTGTTGGCCGTCTCGGCCGCGATCAGCCCCTCGGAGGAGCCGTGACCGAAATCCTCGGGCCGTTTGGAGGTGCGCTGCGCATAGGTATAGGACATGAACTGGGCCGTGAACTCTCCCACACCCGGGATCATGCCCATCAACACGCCGAACCCGGCCGACACGCTGGCGATGCGCGGATGACGCGCCAGTTCGCGCAGGCCCTGGAACACACCGCCGCGCAGCCGGGTCAGGCGGGTTTTCTCATCCTCCATCGTCAAGAGCACAAACGCCTGGCTGAGCGCGAAGAGGCCCAGCACGACCACGATCAGATCAACGCCGCCCGACAGGAACGGCTGATCGAAAGTATAGCGCTGGGTGTATTTGACAGGCTCCAGCCCGATGGATTGTACAAAGATGCCAAACCCCGCCAGGGCGGCGGCGATCAGGGTCTGGCCGCGATGGGCCACCACCACCAGGATGATCCCCAGAAGGGCCGCAAGGAAGATCTCGCGCGAGCCGAACAACGGCGCGATACGTGCCAGGACCGGGGCAAAGAGGATCAGGCAGATCACCGAAAAAATGCCGCCGAAAAACGACGCGGAATAGGCCAGTGACAGCGCACGGCGCGGCTCCCCCCGTGTGGTCATGGGATAGCCGTCATAGGTGGTCAACGCATTGACCGCCGTGCCGGGCGTGTTGATCAGAATGGCCGGGATCGCCCCGCCATACATCGAAGAGCCATAGATCCCCAAAAGCACCGTCAGACCCACGATCGGATCCATGCTGAACGTTGCGGGCAGCAGGATCGCGATGGCCACGGCAGGTCCAACGCCGGGAATGGCGCCGATCAGCACGCCCCCGACCGACCCCACCAAAAGGGCCAGCGCCACGTCCCAGCGTGCCAGAATGGCCAGACTGTCGGCGATCAGCTCCATCACAGGTTCAGGATCGCGAATGAGCGCAGCGCGCCGGGCAGGTATTCATAGATCGCACCGCCCGGGATCCGTACCGAAAGCAAGGATTTGAAGATCACCACCACGCTGATCGCGAAAAGTGCGCTGATCGCCATCATGCCCCGGCTGCGATATCCCATGCGCCAGGCAAGTGCCGACACAAAGATCAGCGTGACAGGCAGGTATCCCAGGATCGGCACCAGAAGGACATAAGCCATAAACCAAGCGCAATATTCCAGCACCATGAGCCATCTCAGTGCCTCGGTCCGGTCGAACCGCGTCACCCTCCGCCATGGCAGGCGCCACAGATGCAGCCCCGCCATCGCCACCATCAGGCCCAAACCCACCGCGGGCCAGAACCTGGGCTGGGCCGCCAGCCTGACGCCATCCACCCAGACCGTCTGCACCCCGATCTGGACGATCAGAAGGCCTGATATCGCAATGAACCCCAGCGCGAACACAAGCTGTCCGCGCCTGGGTCCAGCAAAACGGCGTTCCTTTTCACTGCTCATCGACGGCTCCGCCAGATGCATCGGAGGCCACCGGGCCTCCGGGCCACGCGTCTTATTCCAGAAGTGTGCCGATACGCGCCACGGTCTCGATATCGGTGGCCACACGGGCGGTCGAGGTTTCCGCATCTTGCCAGTAGACCAGCGCGCCGGTCTCGCGGGCCACCGCCTGCGCGCGCGCGCTCATCACGGTTTTCTCGGCCACCGCGATGATCTTGTCGCGCACGTCCTGCGGTGTGTCCTTGGTCACGAAAAGCCCGTTCCAGAGCGCGATGTTGAGTGAGGGGTCGATCTCGCCGATGGCAGGCGCGTCAGGGACGAGCGAGATCCGCTCGTCGGTGATCGAGACCAGCACCTGCACATCGTCCAGGCACGGCAGGATCAATTGCAGCGTGGTGTTGATCACATCCGCGTCGCCCGATGCCAGCGTGTTGCAATCGAGCGCGTCAAAGGCCGCGTCACTGCCCCAGCTGAACCCCTGATTGACCGCCAGCGCCTTGGTCACTTGGGTCGGTGTCAGCGGATCGCCGAAATGGCCCAGCGCCACATCGTTCTGCTTGGCATAGGCGGCCAGCTCTTCGATCGTCGAATAGGGCGCGTCGCCGCTGGTCGCGATCACGAAGGGATAGGTCAGAAAGATGCCAAGCGGATCGAACTTGGCCGGGGTCAGCGGCGGGATGTCGATCTGGTGGCCCACCACCGGCACCCCGATCACAAACGATCCGATGGTATAGCCATCGGCAGGCGCATTGGCGACCTCGATGGCGCCGGGAAAGGGCCCTCCGCCACCTCCGGGCTTGTTCACCACCGCTGCGGGCACGCCGTATTCGGCCTGAAAATCCTCGGCGATCATACGGGTCAGCACATCTTCAAGATCGCCGGGCGGCCAGGGCACGATAAAGTTCACGGGCTTTTCAGGGTAGTCCGCCAGAGCGGCGCCCGCGCCCAGGCTCATCGTCGCGACCAATGCGACGCTCAGTGATTTCAATGTCATTCTCACGGTCTCCCTGTTAGCGTGGTTCATTATTTGAACCATCGGTTCTAATTTAGATTGACAGGCATGGGGTCCATCCGTCAAGAAAATTGAAGAACGTCGCGCAGACAAAATCAATCCTTGTGCCGCGGCACTTGCAGACACATCACGTCAGGACAAATGGGAACCGTATCCAACGCCTTGTCACTCTTAGGGTTTTTCAATCTGCAACGGCCTGAAATCGGGCTGAGCGATCTGGCTCGTTTGTCGGGCATGAACAAGGCGACCGTGTATCGCCATATGTCCGAACTGGCTTTGAGAGGATTCGTTGAAAAATCCCATGGCGGCACGTCCTACCGGCTGGGGCCTGAGGTGCTGCGACTGGCCAGCTTGCGCGAAGCTGCCGTCCCGCTGCTGTCGGTTGCACGAGAAATGCTTGCGCGGTTGAGCGCGGCGACCCATGAAACCTCGCATATGTCGGTTGTTCAGGGGATGCGCCTGAACGCGATTGCGCATCACTATAGCACCCGCCATGGCACAAGGGTCACGATGGAGGATGCAGAGGTGCTGAGCTTTCACGGCACCGCCTCCGGCCTTGCGATCCTGGCCTTCTCGGAGGCCGCCTTTGTCGATGCCGTATTGGCGCGACCCCTTCCGGTTCACACGCCCCATACCGAGACGGATCCAGACCGGATCCGCGCCCGCCTGCGCGGCATTCGGGCCAGCGGGGTGGCCCAATCCGTCGGCGGGTTCGAAGCGGATGTGCATTCGCTGGCAGTGCCGATCTTCGGCCCCGACCGCTGCCCCACCGGTGCGCTGGCCGTGGCGGTTCCCGTCGCGCGCATGAGCGATGCTCTGGCGCGTCGCGCGCAGGCGGAACTGACCGCCTGTGCCGCCGATCTCACCCGTCGGATCGGGGGCTTTGCGCCCGAGACCCTCCCCCTTCAAGACACCTCAGCCAGATCGGAGATGACAGGATGAAAGACGTCAATTTTCTGAAAGAGAAGAATGCCCGCTCGCTCTGGCACCCGATGGCCCATCCCGCCGACAGTCTGGCGCACCCGCCGACCATCGTAACCGGTGCAACCGGTGTGCGCATCCGCGATGTGGACGGGCATGAGGTCGTCGATGCGGTGGGCGGTTTGTGGAACGTGAACCTGGGCTATTCCTGCCAGGCGATCAAGGACGCGATTGCGCAGCAGCTTGATGCGCTGCCCTATTACTCGATCTTTCGCGGCACCTCGAACGATCAGGTGATCCAGCTGGCCGAGGAGTTGCGCGATTTCTTTGAACCGGATGGTCTGAGCCGGGCATTCTATACCTCGGGCGGATCCGACAGTGTGGAGACCGCTTTGCGGCTGGCACGCCAATACCACAAGATCCGCGGCGAGGCTGGGCGGGTGAAGTACCTGTCGCTTAAGAAAGGATATCACGGGACCCATTTCGGGGGCGCGTCGGTCAATGGCAATGCCAATTTCCGCACAGCATATGAGCCCTTGCTGGCAGGATGCCATCATATCCCCGCGCCCTATACCTATCGCAACCCGTTTGACGAGAGCGATCCCGGGAAGCTGGCCCAGCTCTGCCTGTCTGCTCTGGAAGACGAGATCGCGTTTCAGGGCCCGGGCAGTATCGCCGCGTTTATCATGGAACCGATCCTGGGAGCGGGTGGCGTGATCCCACCCGACAAGAGCTTCATGCCCGGCGTGCGCGAGATCTGTTCGCGCCACGGGATCCTCTTGATCGCAGATGAGGTGATTACCGCCTTTGGCCGCACCGGCAGCTGGACCGGCTCGCGCCACTGGGGTGTGCAACCGGATTTGATGTGCACGGCAAAGGCGATCACGAACGGCTACTTCCCCTTCGGTGCCCTGATGATTTCGGAAGAGATCGCCCAAGTGTTCGAACGTGATGAGACGGGTAAGGCCGCTATCGGTCACGGATATACCTATTCCGGGCATCCTGTGGGGGCCGCCGCAGCACTTGCCTGTCTGTCCGAGACCTTGGCGTTGGATGTGCCCACAAATGCGGCGGCCCGCGGGGCGGAACTCCATGCTGGGCTGCTGGACTTGCAAAGCCAGCACGAGGTCGTCGGCGATGTGCGTGGAGGGCACGGGCTGATGTGCGCATTGGAGCTGGTAGAAGACCGCAGGGCCAAGACGGCCGTCGACAAGGCCAGGATCGGCAAGGTGCAGGAAGCAGCCTATGCGGCGGGCGCCATGGTCCGGGTGTCGGGTTCCAATATTATCCTGTCACCCCCACTGGTTCTGACGTCCAGGGATGTTCAAGCCATTCTGAGTGCATTGGACGCCGGGCTCGGCGCCATCTGACCCCATTTTCTGACACAGAAAATGATCAGAAACTGGCGCAGTTTCTGCACAAGAAACAACCCAGAGGCCCGGACAGGTCGCCGAAACGCCCGCCAAACGAGGTCAATTTCTGGGTCAGAAATTGGCCAGAAACTGCGTCAGTTTCTGGCGGGATCAACGTCGGACTTGACCAGAGGGACACCCCCTTCGGCCTCTCCCGGCGCCAGTTCTTCAAAGTCGAAACTGTCGAGCCGTGCCGCGCGTTTCCCTGCGCGCTCCGCGGCTATCCCTATTCCTTCGACATCCTCGCGCGCCTGCCGGAAATGGGTGTCGAGCTTGGCGGCCCGCTGCCCCACGATCTCCACATCGCGGTGAAGCAGGCGCAGGGCCTTGCGGATCGCGCCGGCCTGTTCTCGCATCCGAGCATCCTTGAGAATGGCCCGCATCGTGTTCAGCGTCGCCATACAGGTCGTGGGCGACACGATCCAGACCCGCGCATCGAACCCTTCGCGCACAAGATCGGCGAAATTGGCATGCAATTCCGCATAGACGGCTTCCGATGGCAGGAAAAGGATCGCGCCATCCGCGGTTTCCCCTTCGATGATGTATTTCTCTGATATTGCCTTTATGTGCGCGCGCACCGCGACCTTCATCTGCTTGACCGCGTCAGCGAGCTCTCGGTCGGTGCTGGCCCGACGCAGCGCTTCGTAGGGCTCCAGTGGGAATTTCGAATCGATGACAATGGGTCCGGGCGGATTCGGAAGCCGGATCAGGCAATCAGCCCGCTTGCCATTCGACAGGGTCGCCTGCCAGGCATAGCTGTCCGCAGGAAGCGCCTTACCCACGATGTCCTTGAGCTGGATTTCCCCGAACGCCCCGCGCGTCTGCTTGTTCGACAGAATGTCCTGCAAACTCAGCACATCGCCGGACAGTTTGGTGATGTTATCCTGCGCCTTGTCGATGGTCGCCAGCCGCTCCTGCAACTGACTGAGCGACGCAGTAGTCTGTTTCGACGATCCGTGCAGGCTCTCCTTCATCCGCTCCTGCATCTCGACCAGTGCCCGCTGGGACCGCATCGCGTTGTCGGAGAGCCTGTCTTGCATCTGTTGCTGAACAGTGGCCAGTCGCGCCTCCATCGTCTGGATCACCTGTGTCTGCGCATTGGCCTGGGTGTCCGAAACCGTCTGAAGCCCGCCGCGCAACTGTTCCTGACCCAGGCTCAACTGCTGCACATGTCCGCCCAAAGCGCCCAGTTGTTGGGAAACAGGCGCCATCATCCGTGCTGACCGGCCCGCGACCCGGACAGAGACGATCAGCAGGATCAAGATCAACACCAGGACGCCCGCGCCCGCCAGAACGGCGAGGACCGCGGGATCGCTGAACGCATAGCTTTGTCCACCCAGCTCAATCACGGCGTAGAACCCGCGCGTCCAAAGGCCACGAATGAGAGCTCGGGGAGCGCGAGCCGCGAAGTCCTATGGCCACAAAAGGTTTCATGTGCGCCCGAACAGCCGCTCGATATCCGACAGCTTCAGTTCCACATAGGTCGGCCGCCCATGGTTGCATTGTCCCGAATGCGGCGTCGCCTCCATCTCGCGCAACAGCGCATTCATCTCCTCGGCCCGCATGCGGCGGCCCGACCGGATGGAGCCATGGCAGGCGACCCGGCTCAGGATCGCCTCGATCCGGGCCAGAACGCCGGTGCTCTCGTTCTGATCGGCAAGCTCATCGAGAATATCGAGGATCATGGCCCGCGCGTCGACCTCCCCCAGAATCGCCGGGGTTTCGCGCACGGCGACCGCACCGCCACCAAACGGCTCGATCGTCAGGCCCAGCCGGGTCATATCCTCAGCCACCGACAGCAAACGGTCACATTCGTCCGCGCCCACCTCAACGATCTCGGGGATCAACAGCGCTTGTGCCGCCACCCCGGTCTCTGCCATCTGGCGTTTGAGCTTCTCATAGACCAACCGCTCATGGGCTGCATGCTGATCGACGATGACCATACCGGTCTCGGTCTGAGCGATGATATAGTTTTCATGCACCTGTCCGCGCGCGGCTCCAAGCGGGTGGGACGTCTCCTCCGGCGCTGGCTCGGCCTCCTCGACCACACGCGCATAGACAGGGGCCGTTTCAGCAAATCCTGGATCGGCTGGAAGCTCGGGCGGAAGACTGCGCGGAGCGCGCTCCATCTGATACACGCGCGCGGGCTCGCCCAATGGCTCGGGTCGCATGACCCCCAATGTGGCATCCGCGACCGTGCTTGAGGCGCGATGCCCCGCCTCGGCCAGAGCATGCCGCAGCGCCGACACGATCAGCCCACGTGCCACGCCGGGATCGCGAAACCGCACCTCGGTCTTGGCCGGATGGACGTTCACATCCACCAGCGTCGGATCGCAATCGATGAAAAGGGCCGCAGCCGGATGCCGGTCCCGGCTGAGGAAATCCATATAGGCGGCCCTGAGCGCGCCACCCAGCATCTTGTCGCGCACGGGACGTCCATTGACAAAGAGATACTGCGCCACCGCCGCGCCCCGGGAATACGTCGGCAGCGCGGCATAGCCCACCAGCCGCAGCCCCTCACGCTCGGCATCGATGGGCAGGGCATTGGCAACAAACTCGGTTCCCATGATCCGCGACAGCCGCGCACGCAGCGCGTCAAAGAGCTCCCCCTGTTCCGCATCCACTCGGAATACAACACGGTCGTTGCCTCCATCGCTTGCGTCGCGCAGGGTAAACGAGACGCCCGGCTCGGCCATGGCCAGCCGTTTGACCACATCGGTGATCGCCTGCCCCTCGGCCCGGTCCGTGCGCAGGAATTTAAGGCGGGCGGGTGTGGCGTAGAAAAGATCGCGCAGCTCCACTACCGTACCAGCGCGCAGCGCGGCAGGTCGGATCGGTTCCATCCGCCCTCCGGCGACCCGCACCATCGCCGCATCATGTCCCGATACGCGGCTTGTCAGCGTAAGGCGTCCGACCGCCGCAAGAGAGGCCAGCGCTTCGCCGCGAAATCCGAATGTGCGGATGTCCAACAGATCGTCACCATCGATCTTGGACGTGGCATGCCGGGCGAGGGCCAATGGCAAATCGCGCGGCAGCATCCCGCACCCATCATCGGTGACCCGGATCAGCGCTTTGCCGCCCGCGACCACATCGACCGAGATCCGGGTGGCGCCCGCGTCAATTGCGTTCTCCACCAACTCCTTGACAGCAGAGGCGGGCCGTTCGACCACCTCACCTGCCGCAATACGATTGATCGCGCCGTCGTCCAGCTGTCGAATTACGGGGGGCATATCGCCGATTTTGCGGTCAGATGCAGCCATACCGCAAAACCTAGCATAGGCCAGCGCGATTCTGCCACCGCTATTGCGACCAATCTGACCCCGCGCGCCACCAGAATTTATCAAATTCTGGGCCATTTTCTGGGTCAGAAAATGCGCCCTCGTGACGTCTGGCATGCCCCTCAATCATAGCGCAAATCCCGCGCCTTACCGCGGAAAACGGTATAGGCCAATACCGTGTAACCGCCGATCATCGGAAGCACGACGCAGGTTCCGATCAGAATGATGAAAAGGCTCTCAGGTGCGCTGGCGGCCTCATAGAGCGTCAGCTTTTCGGGCACCACATACGGGTAAAAGGAGTAGGCTAACCCAAAGAACGCCAGCATGAAGAGCACGACGGACGCCACGAACGGAAACCATGCCCAACTGTCATCGCGGGTGGGCAACCGGCGCAGCGCCAGCCACAGCAGCACCACCAGCCCCGCCGACATCAGCGGCAGCGGAGCAAGCGCGAATATCTCGGGCACCGAGAACCACTTGGCCCAGATCCGCTCGCTCACCAGCGGCGAGGCGAGAGAGATCGCGCCCAGCCCAAGGACCAGCCCCCAGATGCCGCCCCGCGCCCATCGCACGGCCTTGATCTGCAACGCGCCTTCGGTCTTAAGGATCAGCCAGGTCGCCCCGATAAAGGAATACCCCACGGTCAGGAAGACCGCCGTCAGCGCACCAAAAGCCCAGGTTGCCCAGGTCTGCTCAAGCCCCATGATGTAAAGCCCCAGCATATAGCCTTGCGCCAGAGACGTCATCAAAGAGCCCACAAAGAACGCCCCGTTCCAGGCCCGTTTATGCGGCGTCGGCGCCTTCACCCGGAACTCGAACGCAACGCCCCGCAGGATCAGACCGATCAACATGACCGCAACCGGCAGGTAGAGCGCGGTCAGGATCGTTCCATGCGCCGCCGGAAAGGCCACAAGCAATAACCCGACTGCCAGGACAAGCCAGGTTTCATTCGCATCCCAGAACGGTCCGATAGAGGCGACCATCCGGTCCTTCTCGGCGCCGTCGGCAAAGGGAAAGAGCACCCCGACCCCCAGATCGAACCCGTCGAGAACCACATAGATCAGGATCGACACGCCCATCAGGGCGGCAAAGGTCAGTGGCAGCCAGTATGCGGGATCACCAAACAAGCCCATCTGTCTTCACTCCGCCGGGATTTGACGGGCGACCGCTTCGCCCGATTGCGGCGCACTGGGGTGCACAGTCTCGCCCCGGCTCGCCTTGGTGGCAAGAAAAAAGAGTACAAAGATATAGGCAGCCAGCAGGGCTGCGTAGATCGCGAGATACGTTACCAGCGTCATGCCGACAAATGGGGCCGGCACGTCGGCGACGGCATCCTTGGTGCTGAGCACACCCTGAACCAGCCAGGGCTGACGCCCGATCTCGGTTGTGTACCACCCCGCCAGCGTCGCAACCCAGCCCGAAAACGCCATGGGCACCAGCACCACGAGCAGCGGCTTGGGCACAGCTCCGGCATCGCGGCGCCGCGCCATGAAGTACACCCCTGCCCAGCTGAGCAGGAGCATTGCCATACCGGTACCCACCATGATGCGGAACGCAAAGAAGACCGGAGCGACAGGTGGGTGCAGCACCTCCCCGTCTTCGGTGACAAAATCGTTCAGTCCGGGAACTTCACCATCGGCCTTGTGGGTCAGGATCAGCGAGGCGCCATTGGGGATCGCTATCTCCATCCGGTTCTCGCGGGCGTCCTCATCGGGAATGGCAAAAAGCAGCAGCGGCACGTTCGTACCCGTCTCCCAATTGCCCTCCATCGCGGCAACCTTCTGGGGCTGATACTCCAGCGTATTCAGCCCATGCATATCGCCCGCCAGGATTTGCAAAGGGATCAGCGACGCCCCCATGATCAGAGCAGTTTTCAGCGCGGCACGCACATCCCGGCCCTTGTCCCCGAGCAGCATGCGAAAGGCCGAAAATCCAGCGATCAGGAACGCCACGGTCAATCCGGAGGCAAGCAACATATGCACCAACCGGTAGGGCATGGAGGGGTTGAACAGGATCGCGACCCAATCGGTCGCATGAGCCACGCCGTCGATCATCTCGAACCCGACCGGGGTGTGCATCCAGCTATTCAACACAAGGATCCAGAAAGCCGACATGGTCGTGCCAAACGCAACGAGAAAGGTTGCGAGCGTGTGGAGCCATCCCGGAACCCGGGAAAACCCAAAGAGCATGATGCCCAGAAACACCGCTTCGAGAAAGAAGGCGGTGAGCACCTCATACGCCAGCAGCGGACCTGCGATGTTACCAACCGTCTCCATGAAGCCCGGCCAGTTTGTGCCGAACTGGAACGACATGGTGATGCCCGAGACGACACCCATTGCAAAGCTGAGCGCGAAGACCTTCACCCAGAACCGGTAGGCGTCCATCCACTTGGTCTCGCCCGTCGCGTTAAAACGCAGCTTGAAGAACAAAAGCACCCACCCCAACGCGATGGTGATTGTGGGAAAAAGAATGTGGAACGAAATGTTCGCTCCAAACTGAATGCGGGAGAGAAGCAGCGTGTCCATGCGCCAAAGGCTCTTTTGGTTGTTAAACTTATCTTTGAGATAGACTTTTTCGTCCGGCTTTCAGCGCATCTGCGACAGGACGGCGCCGAATACCTTTGCATACGATTATATTCATTTCTTTTCAGATGCTTATAACTGCGACACCGAGGCGCAAGCGCAGCAATGACGCACCCCTTACAGCTGCCATGCGGACCAGACGAGCGATGCGTGGCCTGCGAAAAGCCAACACCGGACCCACCCGCGGCTTAGACCAGCCTTTCTGGGCGCCAGCGCATCGCCGAAACCTGTCCTGGAAAAGCACTGGCACGGCCACCTTCGCTCTTGCACCCAGATCGGAGTACTCGGGCCGGTAGGGCGGGACTTGTCCCGCCGGCCCGTTAAGAAAGGCGGGACAAGTCCCGCCCTACACAAACCAGACATAGAAGTCGCGCAGCGCGTCCCCTTCCAGGTCGCGCGTCTTACGCACCTCTTTCTGCTTCATGTAGACATGGTTTGCCACCAGTTCAGCTCCAACGGCCTCGGCCAGGATGGTATCTGCCGCCAAATCAGCAACGGCCCCTTTGAGATCATCCGCCGTTCCTGCCTTCGCATCCGTCCGGTCAAAGCCATCACCCGTCTCAATCGGCGGGAGGGAGTAACCCTGCTTCACCCCCAAAAGGGATGCCTGCAACACCGCCGCGACAGCCGTATAGGGGTTGGCCGAGGCATCCGCCATCCTGTGTTCCAGTCGCGCCTTGGCCCCGCCCTCGCCGCTGATCCGGGTGGTGACATTGCGATGATCGCCCCCCCAGTTCTGCCAATAACCCGAGAGCGACCCCGGTTGCAGCCGCAGATAGGACGCGGCCGTCGGCGCAATCAGCCCTGCAAGCCCCTTGTGGTGATGCAACAGACCCGCCAGACAACCGCGCGCCAGATCGTTCATATGATCCGGCCCGCCCTTCGGCCCGGTGGAAAGCGCGTTCCCCCCCGCCCCATCGGTAAATGAAAAATTCACATGCATGCCGGACCCGCCCGCCTCGGCAATCGGTTTGGGCATGAACGACAGCACGACACCGTATTCCAGAGCGATCTCACGCGCCATCAGCCGAAAGAGCACGATGTCATCCACCGCCTTGACCGCATCGTCAAAGATCAGCGTGTACTCAAACTGCGGCGTATCGAACTCCGCCGTGATCATATCCAACCGGAAGCCAAGCTCATCCGCCACTTCCCAGATCCGGTCGTTAAAGCGCAGCGGATCGGCGTAGGGCCCTGTGCCATAGACGACCCCGCCGGGCGCGTCATAGGGTTGCAACCGGCCGTTCTCATCGGCCTGCAGAGCAAAGGCCTCAAGCTCGATCCCCACCTTCGGTGTCAGCCCCTTGGCCTCCCACGCGGCGACGGCGCGTTTGAGCGTGCCCCGCGGACAGAGGGCAAGCGGCGCGCCCTCTTCATCGTAAAGATCGCCCAGCACCACCTTTGTCGAGCCGTCCCAACTGTCGCGGATATCATCATGCCGCCAGCGCAGTTCCATATCCGGCAGACCGGCTTTGACCTTGGATCCCGGCGCATCCAGCAGATCGCGATCATAGTGGGTGCCGAAGACAGACAGGCAGAACCGCGTACTCTCATCCCCGATCTTGTGATGCGGCAGGTATTTGCCGCGCATGATGCTCAGGTGATCGCAAAAAAGCGCGCGCAACCGGTCTTTCATGTCTGTCTCCTTCAGGCGCGCTGCACGCTCACCGGCAGCGATTTGATCCCTGCAACGAAATTGGACCGCAAAAAGCGGTGCGGGCCGTCAGGTTCGATGGATTTGAGCCGTCTGGCAAGCTCTTCAAAGAGCACCTTGACCTCCAGCCGCGCCAGCCACATGCCCAGACAGACATGCGGACCGCCCTGTCCGAAACTCAGATGCCGGTTCGGGCTGCGCATCAGATCCACGCGGAACGGATCGTCGAACATCGCCTCATCCCGGTTGGCCGAGGCAAACCAATAAAGCACCTTGTCACCCGCGCGAATAGTCTTGCCATGCATGTCCACATCCCGGGTGGCGGTGCGCCGGAAATAGGTGGCGGGCGTCGCCCAGCGGATGATCTCGTCAGGGGCGGTGTCCCAAACCGCACCCCCAGCCTGCATCTGGCCCAAAAGCTCGGGCTGATGACACATCGCCTGGATACCCGCCGCGATCGAATACCGCGTGGTGTCATTGCCTGCCGCCACCAGCAGGCAAAAGAAATTCCGGAACTCTTCTTCCGAGATCGTCTGCCCATCTTCATCCGGTTCCAGGATCAGATGCAGCACCCCGTCTGTGTCGCCGCGCGCGGCCTTGTCCGCCATCAGCTCCTTGGCATATTGGTAAAGCTCGGCTCCGGCCGGAGAGTTGAACGGCATCATCCGAAACGCATCCGTTTCCATCTTGTCGAGCACATGGGACGTGAAATCCGGATCGGTATTGGCGATCAGCGCATCGCCCTTCTCCACCAGCCAGGGCAGATCTTCCTCCGGCGTCCCGATGATCCGGCCCAGCATGCGCATTGGCAATTCCCGCGCGATCAGGCGGGTGGCATCGAACCTGCCGCGCTCCAGCACCGGGTCCAGCATGTCGGTGCAGATATCGCGGATATCCCGCTCGAACCCGGCGATGGTGGGCTTGGCAAAGGCGCGCGTCAGCTTGCGCCGCACCCGTGTGTGATCGGGCGGGTCGGTCTCCTGAAAGGTCCGGCGCGCGAGGTATTCCTCATAGGATTGGTCCTCCATCCGGATGCCCCGAGCCGAGGAGAAAAGATCGGGCTGCTTGTTCATCGCCTCGATATCGGCATGCCGCGTGACGGACCAGAAATCCTCGCCTTGCCCATAGTCGGTCCAATGCAGCGGATCGTCCCGCCTGAGCCGCGCAAAGGTGTTGTGCGGCGCACCCTCGACATAACTGTCATGGCTGGTCAGATCGGCAGACCCGTCATCGGTCGGCGTCCAAACGGTCATGATTTACCCTTTCCGCAAGCTCTTAACATATGTATATTATAGAGGCTCATAAATATGTAAACGAAAATATCCGACTGAGAGAGGCGCACACCAATGCATCTGGCCCTGCTGGTGACCAATACCGATGAAAGCGACTTCGCTCAGGCGCATCCCAAGGACGCAGAGAAGTTTCCGGCCATGATGGCGCGCGTGCGCTCGGGCTGGACGTTTGAGGTCTTCATGGTCAAAGACGGGGATTTCCCCGCAACCCTCGATGGTTTCGACGGGGCGATGATCACCGGCAGCCCTGCCTCGGTCCATGATGGGTCGAACTGGATCGCCCGGCTTCTCGATCTGATCCGCCAGGTCACCGCGCGCCGCCTGCCGCTCTTTGGGGCCTGCTTCGGCCATCAGGCGATCGCCCTGGCGCTCGGCGGCGCGGTCGGGCCCAACCCCGGCGGATATGTGCATGGGCTCACCGGGAACCGGATCACAGATCCTATGCCATGGATGAAAAGCCTTGGCGCCACCGTCAACCTCTATGCCAGCCATCTCGAACAGGTCACCGCCCTGCCCCCGGGTGCGCGGGCGATTGCCAGCTCCCGGGACTGCCCCATCGCCGGCATGGCCATCGGTGCCCATGTCTACACCACCCAGCACCACCCCGAAATGACCCCCGATTTCATCGCCGCCCTCACCGAAGAGATCGCCCCTCACCTCGGACCTCAGGTCACGGCCCGCGCCCGCGCCTCGCTGCAACAGCGCGCCGACATGAAGGCCTATGCCGAAACCATCGCCCGCTTCTTCGAGACCGCGCAGGCACGGGCCTGACCTGCTGCTTCTTCTGGCCTTAAATATTCCCGGGGGTGTGGGGGCCGGCCCCCACTCCGCCGTCCGCCAAACGCGCAAGCTCCACCGACTACCCCACGGCCGCCAGCAGATCCATCACCGTCACCTGATCGAACTGCACATGCCGCTGCATCAGCGCCTCGGCCTCCTCGCGCCGATGATCGGTGATCAGCGTGGCAATCCGGCGATGCTCGGCCGCACTGTCGGCAATCGAGCCGGGATAGCGATAGCGCGCGCGATAATACGCCATCAGCTTGCGCGCATTGGTCTTGATCATCTCCACCAGCACCGGATTTCCGGCGCTGATCGCCACCACCTCGTGAAACCGCATGTTGAGCTGATAATACTGCGCGGGTCCCTCGTCGCCTTGGGCATCCGCATGGGCTTCACAGGCCCGAACCGCCGCCTCAAGATCGCGCGCATTGGCTGGCGACAGGCGCCGGGCGGCCAGCCCCGCGGCCAGCCCTTCGAGCTTGGCATGCACTTCGAGGATCGCCAGAAACTCCTCCAGTGTCGGCTTGAACAGAACCGCGCCCTTGCGCGGCAAACGGCGGATCAGACCGGCGGCCTCAAGCTGGATGAACGCCTCGCGCACGGGCGTGCGCGACACACCATGCGCGGCCATCAAGGGCGCCTCCTCGATCACATCTCCGGGCTTCAGACGACCGGAATCGATCCCCTCCACCACCGCGTTCAGCACTGTTTCGGTCTGCCCGGCCATAAACGTCCCTTCGTCTGACCAGAGCATAGAAAGACGGCCCTTCCGGTGCAATCGGCTGCGGGTATGCTCAAATTTTGATCACCCAGCACCCAAAACCGGCGAATGGGGACCAACACTGCGTCGCAGGGCGCCCCGGCTGCTGGGCTTCCCACGGGCAGGTGGCATAGCGTGGCGATACAGACACAGACAATCCCCCGGGTGACACACCATTCAAGATCTCGCCCCCCTCCGCCTCGCCACCCAGCAGCCCCGCGCCCAGGGAGCGGTACGTCTGTCCGTCAAACCGCGCGACAGATCCACCGTTCTGGATCGGCTGCATCAACAAGGCTCTCTCAAGGCATTGTTTCCGCGCACCGATGGCGCGGCGCTGACCGCTGTGCTGCTCAACACCGCAGGCGGCATCACCGGCGGGGACCGGTTCGATCAACGCGCCACGGCGCAGCCCGGAACCCAGCTGACGCTCAGCACCCAGGCGGCAGAGCGCGCTTATCGCGCAGCCTCGGGCCGGGGCCGCGTCTGCACCGGTCTGACCGTCCAGCAGGGTGCGCGCATCGACTGGCTGCCGCAGGAGACGATCCTTTACGACGGCTCCGCCCTGGCGCGCAGGTTGGATGTGACCCTGGTCCCAGGTGCGCGCGCGCTGCTGGTGGAAAGCCTGATTTTCGGCCGCACCGCGATGGGCGAAACGGTCCGGCAGCTCGACCTCGACGACCGGATCACGGTGACGCGGGCGGGTCGCATCGTCTTTGCCGACCGCACCCGGATGATGGGCGATGCCCAGGCCCGTCTGGCAGGCCGCGCCACCGGTCAGGGCGCGCGCGCGCTGGCCAGCCTGATCTTTGCGGCACCTGAGGCGGGCGATCTGCTGGAGGCGGCCCGTGCCCTCCTGCCGCCCACCGGCGGCATCAGCCAGCCCGCCCCGGATCTGTTATTCGCGCGGCTGCTGGCCCCGGACGGCTTTGCCCTGCGCCGCGCGCTGATCCCCTTGATCGGGCTGTTCCGCCAAGCCCCCCTGCCCAAAGTCTGGATGATCTGAGATGAACCTGACCCCAAGAGAGAAAGATAAGCTGATGGTCGCCATGGCCGCCGAGGTGGCCCGCCGCCGCCTGGCGCGCGGCGTGAAGCTGAACCACCCCGAGGCGATCGCCCTGATCACCGATGCGGTGGTCGAAGGCGCGCGCGACGGCCGATCCGTCGCCGAGATGATGCAGGCGGGCGCCGAGGTCATCACCAGGGCGCAATGCATGGACGGCGTGCCCGAGATGATCCACGAGGTGCAGGTGGAGGCGACCTTTCCCGACGGCACCAAACTGGTGACCGTTCACAACCCGATCCGGTGATCCGGCATCCTTTCCCGACAACAGGAGACCCCCATGAAACACCTCACCCTACCCGCCGCGCTGATGCTGAGCGCCACAATGGCCGCCGCCCATCCCGGCGAAGGTCCGCATGTTCACCCCGAGGAGGGAGCCGCCTGGATCATCGGGCTGGCGTTGCTGGCCCTCGCGGGCGGGGTCGCGGTGCTCCGCGCACGCGCCGTATGGCGCCGCAAATGATCCCCGGAGAGGTCTTCGCCGCACCGGGCTCGCTCACCCTGAATGGCGGGCGCGCGGCGATCACGCTGATGGTGGCCAATACCGGGGACCGGCCCGTTCAGGTTGGCAGCCACTACCATTTTGCCGAGGCCAACGCCGCATTAGAGTTTGACCGGGACGCCGCGCGGGGCCATCGTCTGGATATCGCCGCGGGCACGGCGGTGCGGTTTGAACCCGGCCAGCGGCGCGAGGTTCAGCTGATCCCCGTTTCCGGGGCACAAACGATCTATGGGTTCAACCAACAGGTCATGGGGCCGTTATGAGCGGTGACACAGAACCGGGAGGATCAAGACAATGTGTGATGTATGCATAATGAACGCGGTGAAGGACAGGATGCTGTCGCGCCGCAATTTCTTTAAGGCCGGAGCGGCCGCGACGGTGGCCGCCACCGCCGGGGGGCTTGCCACAGCGCCTGCGAGCTTGGCGGCGGGACATGGCGGCGTGGTGGACATGACCCATGTCTATGACGAGGCTTTCCCGACCTATTTCGGAGAACCGGGCATCTCATCCGATCAAGCGTTCAATTTCGCCGAACATGGGTTCAACCTCTTTAACCTCACGGTGAACGAGCATACCGGCACCCATATCGACGCGCCGCTGCATTTTTCGGCCGATGGGCAATCGGTGGATGAGATCCCGGTGTCGAACCTCGTCTGCCCCCTGGCCGTGATCGACATCGCCGCCAAGGCCCAGGACGATCCCGATGCCCAGGTGACGCCGGACGATCTGAGCGCCTGGATCGCCGCCAACGGCGATATTCCCGACGGCGCCTGCGTGGCGATGGATTCGGGCTGGGCGGGCAAGGCCGGTGGGGCGGGTTTTCGCAATGCCGATGGCGAGGGTGTGATGCATTTTCCCGGCTTTCATATAGAGGCCGCGCAGATGCTGATCGAAAACACGGGCGCCGTGGCCATCGCTGTTGACACGCTGTCGCTCGATCACGGCCCGTCGGGGGATTTCGCCACGCATTACGCCTGGCTGCCCACCAACCGCTACGGGATCGAAAACCTCGCAGGGCTCGATCAGGTGCCTGCCTCGGGCGCCACATTGGTCGTGGGCGCACCCACACATCGCGGCGGCTCTGGCGGGCCCGCGCGCATCTTCGCGATGGTCTGATGGGGACGGTTCCGCTCTTGTCGGACGAGGAGGTCAGCGCCGAGGCGCTGGCCGTCTTCGAAGATATCCGCGCGGTGCGCGGCACCGATTTCATCAATAATTTCTGGCGCGCGCTGGCGCATGACCCGGCGCTTTTGAAAGCGACGTGGGAGCGGCTGAAGGTCGTCATGGGCCCGGGCGATCTGGACCCGCTGGTCAAGGAGTTGATCTATATCGCCGTGTCGACCGCGAACGGATGTTCCTATTGCGTGCACTCCCACACCGCGGCCGCCAAGGCCAAGGGCATGACGCCCGCGCAGCACGGCGAGCTTTTGGCCGTCATTGGTATGGCCATGCAGACCAATGGGCTGGTGACCGCGCTCCAGGTCGAGGTGGATGAGGCGTTTCAGGCATGATTTGCACCGTGACGCATACGCAACAGAGCCGGGCGAGACATCTCTCACCCGCCAAGTGCCAGACCCAAGGCAATAGCAGCGATGAGCTCAGGTACGATTGCAGCGATACAACTCGCATTGGCCGACACGAGATGCCGTCAGTCTCTTCAGTCGAAGCGCCTCGATCGGATAGGCTTTCCAATAGCCCTCCTCGTCAAGTCTGGGCGGTCAATTCTTTCGGACGATTCGCAGATCAACGAAGCGTGCCATTCCCTTTCTTGCTGAATCAAAAAAAAACGTCCTGAAGCGCGCGTTCACAACATGCCATGAACCGCATCGCAACCTCACGTGAAACCTCGACCCAAACATAGGCCTGCCCGATGCCCACACAAATCGCCCGTTCCGACTATGCCGCCATGTTCGGCCCCACCACCGGCGACCGGGTGCGCTTGGCCGATACCGATCTGATCATCGAGGTTGAGCGGGATCTGACCGCCGAGCGGGCCGGAACAGCTCAGAACGGGGGCACCGGGGCCAACGCCGCGATGTATGGCGAAGAGGTCAAGTTTGGCGGCGGCAAGGTGATCCGCGACGGGATGGGGCAGTCTCAGGTCACCCGCGCCGAAGGGGCGGTCGATACCGTGATCACCAATGCGCTGATCGTGGATCACTCGGGCATCTACAAGGCGGATGTGGGTCTCAAGGACGGGCGCATCCACACCATCGGCAAGGCCGGAAATCCCGATACGCAGCCGGGCGTCGATATCGTCATCGGTCCGGGCACGGAGGCCATCGCGGGCGAAGGGCGCATTCTGACGGCGGGCGGGTTTGACAGCCACATCCATTTCATCTGCCCGCAACAGATCGAGGAGGCTCTGCATTCGGGTCTGACAACCATGCTGGGCGGCGGCACCGGTCCGGCGCACGGCACACTGGCGACCACCTGCACGCCAGGCCCCTGGCATATCGGGCGGATGTTGCAAGCCGCCGATGCCTTCCCGATGAACCTTGCGTTTGCAGGCAAGGGCAACGCCTCCCTACCCGCGGCGTTGGAGGAGCAGGTGCTGGCAGGTGCCTGCGCCATGAAGCTGCACGAGGATTGGGGCACCACGCCCGGGGCCATCGATTGCTGTCTCTCGGTCGCGGACGCGATGGACGTGCAGGTGATGATCCACACAGATACGCTGAACGAATCCGGGTTCGTGGAAAACACCATCGCCGCCCTCAAAGGCCGCACGATCCACGCCTTTCACACCGAGGGCGCGGGCGGTGGCCACGCCCCCGATATCATCAAGATCTGTGGCGAGGCCTATGTCCTGCCCTCCTCCACCAACCCCACCCGGCCCTTCACCGTCAACACGGTCGAGGAACATCTGGATATGCTGATGGTCTGCCACCACCTGGACAAGTCGATCCCCGAGGACGTGGCCTTCGCCGAAAGCCGCATCCGGCGCGAGACCATCGCGGCCGAGGATATCCTGCACGATATGGGCGCGTTTTCAATCATCGCGTCGGACAGTCAGGCGATGGGGCGCGTGGGCGAGGTGATCATCCGCACCTGGCAAACCGCCGACAAGATGAAGAAGCAGCGCGGTGCGCTTGCCGAGGAAATGGGCGACAACGACAACCTGCGGGTGCGTCGCTATATCGCGAAATACACCATCAACCCGGCCATCGCCCACGGGATCAGCCATGAAATCGGCAGTGTCGAGCCTGGCAAACGCGCCGATCTGGTGCTGTGGAACCCGGCGTTCTTCGGCGTCAAACCCGAGATGGTTCTGCTGGGCGGCACCATCGCGATGGCACAGATGGGCGATCCCAACGCCTCGATTCCCACGCCGCAGCCGGTCTATTCCCGGCCCATGTTCGGCGCCTATGGCCGGTCGGTGGAACACTCCGCCGTCACCTTTGTCTCTGCCGCTGCGCAATCGGCGGGGATCGGGGACACTCTGGGCCTGGCCAAAAAGACGCTGGCTGTCGAGAACACCCGCACGATCGGCAAGGCGGATCTGATCCTGAACGACGCCACGCCGCAGGTGGAGGTGAACCCCGAAACCTATGAGGTGCGGGCGGATGGCGAGCTTTTGACCTGCCAACCCGCCGAGGTGCTGCCGATGGCACAGCGGTATTTCCTGTTCTGACCGGTCATGGCCCGTATCTCTGTTCCCGAAATCGCAGCCTGTTTCGAGGCCACGCGCGCGGTGATCGCGGGTGAGCTGTCAAAGGAGAACGCGCGCCTCCAGGTGAATGGGCGCTTTGGAACCAGTCGTGGCAGCGTCGGTCTGACCATCGGCGTGATGCGCTGCATGATCGAAGGGCGAATATACAAACGCTCGGTCAGTGAGGCGACGGTTCAATACACATTGACCCGCATCTTGGAAGAGGACGGCCCCAAGGCGCTGGCGCGCGGGCTGGCTTCGGTTTCGGATCACATTGCCTATTATGAGCAGCAGCGTCAGACCCGGCGCACCGGGTTGCGTCGCCTGGTGGAACGGTTTGAAAACAGGCTGCACTTGGGCGACTTGCGCGGATATGCCGAGGTGCAAGACGATTTCCAGGCGCGCATCGCGGCGGCCCGAACCGACAGCGCGGCCAGCCGTCGGACCCGTCTCAACAGCGCGCAGAACAGGCCCGAACGCGAGGCCTTGGTCATTCATCGCTATCGTCGGAACCCGGATGTCGTGGCCGAGCGGCTTTGTCTGGCCGATGGCATCTGCGACGGATGCCGCCGCCCTGCCCCGTTCACGACGCACGCGGATCGGCCTTATCTTGAGGTGCATCACATCGTCCCTTTGGCCGAGAATGGCGATGACACGGTCGAAAACACCCTTGCTCTGTGCCCCAATTGCCATCGCGAGGCCCATTTCGGCAGATATTCCACCCGGTTTCACAGTTAAAAAGGATCCCAGATGACTGCGATTTGCCAAAATGCACGGCAGGTGCTGAAATCTGCGCCAATCGCCGCACCGACTGCGCACTTAACTAAGAATTCATCTCCTTGCCTGAGAGTTTTGGCCTATCCTGGGGGCGAGGGGAGGAAGCCACCCGTCACCAAACCGGAGGTTTCCGCGCATGAGACAGGCACGACACGACACATCCGATATCGACTGGTATCTCTCCAGCATCGGCTTTGGCTTCAACCCCGGCGCGATCCGCCACGCCTATCTGCCAGAGTATCTCAAGCTCCAGGCCCTCAGCGACGAGGCGCTGCTGGCGCGCGGCTTGCGGCGCGAGATGATCGCGGCGCATGTCTATTCAAAACTGCTGCACTAGGACGCTCAGCCTTGTGTGTGGCGAAGACCGGGGTTGCATCTATGGGCATAGCTTATGTCAGTGTGGCTGACTATTTCCTTGCAACGGGAGGACACCGTAACCGCAAGGAATGGCAAGACGATGGCACATGTGACATCTCAAACACCGCGCACCGTCCCCGGCTTTGGCCTGGGCACGATCTTTCAGTCAATCGGCAACACGCTGGTCATGATCGCACAAGCCAACAGCCGCGTGCGCCGCGTAGAAACGCTCAACGCGATGAGCGATGCAGAATTGGCCAAACAGGGGCTGAAACGCGAAGACATCGTGCGTCACGTGTTCGGCGACATGTACTACCTCTGATCCGGATCGGGGGGTGCGTATGACCACCCCCCGCCTGATCGCGCGTCAGTACCATGCCCATGGCCATGACACGCCCGTGGCCGAGATCGCACTCAGCTATGATGACAGGTTCCTGCGCCGCAAAGTCCTTGAGACCTCGGCCGGTGAGATGTTGGTCGACCTGCCGCAAACCACATCTTTGGACCATGGCGGGGTTCTGCTGCTGGAAGGGGGCGGCGAAGTTACTGTGATCGCGGCCCCGGAACCGCTGTTGGAAATCACCGGTTCGGATCTGGTCCGGCTGGCCTGGCATATCGGCAACCGCCACACCCCCTGCCAGATCGAACCCGCGCGCCTGCTGATCAAACCCGATCATGTGATTGCCGAAATGCTGTCCCTGCTTGGGGCCGAAACACGGCAGGTCACCGAACCCTTCACCCCCGAAGGTGGGGCATACGGCCATGGGCGGACGCATTCCCATGCCCACTGATCTGGCCCACCTCACACTGATGCAATGGCTCTCCCCTGCTTATCCGGTGGGGGCGTTCGCCTATTCGCACGGGCTGGAGCACGCGGTATCCGCCGGTGATGTCGTCGATTGTGCGGGGTTCGAGGCATGGCTTGAAGATGTTCTGGCCCATGGCGCGGGCCGATCCGATGCCATTTTGCTGCACGCGGCCTATCACGCGACCGGCACCGCACGGCTGCCGCTGATCGATGACCTGGCGCGCGCGCTCTGCCCGTCATCCGAGCGGCGGATGGAGACGGACCTGCAAGGCGAGGCATTCGCTGCCACGACAGCCGCGATCTGGAACACCACGACACCGCCCGCGACCTATCCCGTGGCGGTGGGTGCCGCTGCGCGGCTTGCCGGGATCGATCCGGTCCTGACAGCGGCCAGCTTCCTGCATGCCTTTGCCGCCAATCTGACTTCTGCGGCGATACGGCTGATCCCGCTGGGTCAGACCGAAGGCCAGAAGGTGCTGGCGCGGATGGCACAGCTCTGCCAATCCCTGGCGCGGGAGACGGCAGATCTGGATACCGAGGATATCGGCACCTCATGCTTTGCCGCCGATATCGCCTCGATGCAGCACGAAATCGAATATACGAGGCTTTTTCGCTCATGAGTTTACTTGCCCTCTCCGTTACCGGCGTTCTGATCGTGGTTGCCGCCTTTCACCTGCTATGGGCAATCGGTTACTGGATGCCGATCAACGACGAGACTGCCCTCGCGCGCGCGGTGATCGGCTCGCACGAGATCACCAGGATGCCCGGCGCGGTCTCTTGTGCGACGGTGACGGGGATCCTGTTTTTTGCAGCGATCCTGCCCCATCTGATGTGGTTTCCGGCGCGCGGCCTCTTGATGACCTTCATCGCGCTGGTCTTTATCGCGCGCGGGCTGGCGGCCTTCATGCCCGGTTGGCGCAGGTTGACGCCCGAAGAGCCCTTTGCCAGCCTGGACCGTGCATATTATGGGCCATTGTGCCTGACCCTTGGGATCGGTTACTTTATCCTCTCAATCGGAGGTTTCTGACATGTCATCCCCCAACGGACCGTTGCGCGTCGGCATCGGTGGACCGGTCGGCGCCGGAAAAACGACCCTGACCGCGGGTCTGTGCCGGGCGCTGCGCGATCATCTCTCGGTCGCGGCGATCACCAATGACATCTACACCCAGGAAGACGCCGAGGCGCTGATGCGCATGCAGGCGCTGCCACTGGATCGGATCAAGGGGGTTGAGACCGGCGGCTGCCCGCATACCGCGATCCGCGAGGATGCCTCGATCAACATTGCCGCCGTCAAGGAGTTGAGCCGCCGGTTTCCGGACCTCGATATCGTGCTGATCGAGAGCGGTGGCGACAATCTGTCGGCGACATTCAGCCCGGAACTGGCCGATATCACGCTTTATGTGATCGACGTGGCCGCGGGCGAGGAGATCCCGCGCAAGGGTGGCCCCGCCATCACCAAATCGGATCTGTTGATCATCAACAAGACCGATCTGGCGCCGCATGTGGGCGCCTCTCTGGAGGTGATGGAGCGGGACGCGACGCGTATGCGCGGGACACGCCCCTTTGTCTTCGCCCGCCTCAAGGACGGGCACGGTATCGAGGCGGTTGTGGCCCATATCTGCGCATTGGGTGGTTTGACGCTGCCTGAAACCCAGGCGGCCTCGTAACACCGCATGAAAGACGCCTTCTCTCTCCGGCTGGCCGATCTGGTCGCCGCGATCTATCCTGATGTCGACGCCCATATCCTGGCCAGCCAGATCATAGAGGCGTTCTGGCCCAAAGGCCGCGCGCGGCGCAAGCGCGGGCGCGCTCCGGGCAATTCGTTTTGGTCCGAGCAGGACGCGCTGGTCATCACCTATGGCAACTCGATCATGGACGGGGCACATAAACCCCTGGATCTGTTGCGTGATTTTCTGCACCGCAACCTGCGCGGGACAGTGAACGGCGTGCATATCCTGCCGTTCTTTCCGTTCACCTCCGATGACGGGTTCGCAGTCAGCGACTATACCGCCGTGAACCCGACGCTGGGCGATTGGCAGGATATCCAGCGCATCGGCGGTGAGTTCAAGCTGATGTCGGATCTGGTCCTGAACCATGTGTCAAGCCAGAGCACCTGGTTCAACGACTACATCCAGGGGCACCCACCCTATGACCGGTTCTTTTTTGAAGCCTCACCGGATGACGATCTCTCTGAAGTGGTGCGCCCGCGCACCCACCCTCTGCTGCGCGAGGTGGAGACCGCCAACGGCCTGCGCCATGTCTGGTGTACCTTCAGCCATGATCAGGTCGATCTGGATTTCCGCAACCCGGATGTGCTTGTTGAATTTCTCAGGATCATGCGGCTGCACATCGACAATGGCGTGCGGATCCTGCGCCTCGATGCGGTGGCCTTCCTGTGGAAGCAGGTGGGCAGCCCCTCGATTCACCTGCCCCAGACCCATGCGATCGTGCGGCTGATGCGACTGCTCAGCGATTACGCGGTGGAGCCGGTGATCCTGCTGACCGAAACCAATGTGCCCAGCGCCGAGAACCTCAGCTATTTCGGCAACCGGAACGAGGCGCATGTGGTTTACAACTTCCCGCTGCCGCCGCTGATCCTGCATGCGCTCTTGTCGGGTTCGGCCCGGTATCTGCGCAAATGGCAGGCCGCGATGCCGCCCGCGCAGCTTGGCTGTGCCTATCTCAATTTCTCGGCCAGCCATGACGGGATCGGCATGCGCCCCGCCGAAGGGATCCTGCCCCCCGATCAGATCGAGGCGATGGTCACCGCGACGGCCGACTTTGGCGGCGATGCCTCGATGCGGGCGCTGGGGGGCAGGGAATCGGTCTATGAGCTGAACATCACCTGGTTCGAAGCGCTCAAGGGCACGTTTGCGGGGCAAGACGCACATCAGATGGCGCGGGTGCTGACCTCGCAAACCATCGTGATGGCGCTGGAAGGCATTCCGGCCTTTTACATCCACACCCTGCTCGCCACGTCGAATGACCACGACAAGGTCGCTCGCACCGGCATGAAACGCGCGATCAACCGCCATCACTGGGATTATCCCGCACTGCAAGCGCTGCTCGATGATCCAGACAGCGTGACCGCACAAATGCTGGCCGCAATGAAGGCGCGGATCGAATTGAGGGCCAAGCAACCGGCGTTTCATCCCAATGCGACACAGTTCACCCTGCAAACCGATGACCGCCTCTTTGGCGTGTGGCGGCAGAGCCTTGATCGGGATCAATCCATCTTTGCCCTGCATAATGTCAGCGACGCCACGGTCATGATGGATACGATCCATCTGAATCTGATTGAGGGCGACGCGTGGGTGGATATCTTGTCAGGCGAACGGATCGATCCTGTTGCGGGAACCCTTGATTTCGCACCCTATCAGTGCCGCTGGATCACCAACCGGCATCAGGCATAGAATGGCAGCATTCGACCAAAGCACCAGAAACTGACACAGTTTCTGGCCATTTTCTGTGTCAGAAAATGCGCAGCACCCGGATCAGAGGCCAAAGCTGCCATAAGGGATGAACCGCACCGGATCGCCGGGGTGAATGTGGCGCGCGTCATCGCCGATCTCAACCAGCCCTTCTGCCCAGCTCAACCCGCTGATACGTCCGGACCCTTCGGAGGCAAACACCTCCGCACGTCCCTCCCGGACCCGCGCGCGCAGGTATTCGCGGCGCCCCGGTTTTTTCCGCTTCTCAAAACCAGCGGGCACAGTGAACCCCTGCGGTGCCGCCCAGCTCTGCCCCGACAAAACCGCCAGCGCAGGATGCGCAAAGATCAGTGTACACACCATCGCCGCCACCGGATTGCCGGGCAGGCCGAATACCGGGGTTCCCTCCCAAAGTCCCAGAGCCAGTGGCCGTCCAGGTTTGACCGCGATGCGCCATTCCTGCATCGCGCCCGCCTCCCGCAACAGCGCCGAGACATGGTCCTCGTCCCCTGCAGACGCCCCGCCGGAACTGAGAATGACATCCGCCACCTCGGCCGCCTGGTTCAACGTCGCCTTCAACGCCGCACGATCATCCGGTACGCGCCCCATATCGACAGGCACGAAGCCAAAGCAGGTCATCATAGAGATAAGCATTGGGCGATTGGCATCGAATATCTGGCCGACACCTGCAGCGACCCCCGGTTCCACCAACTCATCGCCCGTTGACAGCACGGCGACACGCAGGGGTTTGCGCAAGCTGACCTCGGAGACGCCCACTGCCGAAAGCAGTGCCAAATCAGCAGGCGTCAGGCGCCGACCTAAAGGCAAGGCTTCGGTTCCGGCAACCACATCTTCACCGGCCTTGCGCGTATTGGCCCCCCGTTTCAGAGGCCCGCGAAAGGCGATCTGGCTGCCATCGGTGGTCACATCCTCTTCCAGGATCACGGTATCCACACCTTCGGGCAACGCAGCACCGGTCAGGATACGGATCGCCGCACCGGGCGGAACTGACCCCGCAAAAGGCACCCCGGCCGCCGCCCGGCCTGCGACCAACGGCATCGCTTGGGGCCCAGCTGGCGCAGGCCCTGCAAAACCGTAGCCATCGACGGCCGTGTTGGGCTGTGGTGGGTTTGAGCGTAGCGCTTTGACAGGACCGGCCAGGATCCGGCCCAAGGCCCGGTCCAGCGGCGCGACGTCAACTCCGGTGACCGGCGCCAGGCGGGTCCGCAAAAGCTCAAGCGCCTCATCCACAGGGGTCCAGTCCACCCCGGCGGGCAAGGCAAAGCAATCGTTGCGCAGCGGGGGTGGCTCCAGTGCTGCGGGCACACCGAGGATCCAGCCCTCTTCCGGGGCGGTTACGGTCAACGCCGTTGTCAGCTCCTGATCTGGCATACCCGCGAGCACGCGCGCCACCTCATGGACCTGCCAGGCATCCTTGATCCAGCCCTCGGGCGCAGCATCAACAGTGAGCGAAGGCCAGATCTCCACAAAGGCCACAGGGCGTTCCAGAGGCTCAAAGGGCCAGACCGAAACCGAGCCGGCAAACCGGGACCGCAGCCGCTCCAGCACCGGCAGGCCCATCATCACCTGAGAGCCGACAGCCCCGGCTCCGGCCATCTGCCAGCAGGTAAAGGCGCCTTTTGCCCGCTGTTCCACAGCCCGACGGTCGGGGAACGGGTTGGCATATCCTGCCTTCGTGCGCGGCAACCCGTCGATATCGCGCCGCAGTCCGTTCGCCCAGAACGGGCCCGGGCCGTGACCCAGATCCCGGTTGATCATCGCCGCGACATCAAAGCGGTTGTTTGATTTGGGGCTGTCATGAATCCGCTCGGCAAACCAGGCCCACAAGCCGAGTGGATCGGCGGCTCCGGTCAAGGCCTGCGCAAACCCGGCGGGGTATCCGAACGGGAAGTCAAACCCCAGGCAGAGACGCCGCCCTGCGGCAAGCTCCGCGTCGATCAAATTTGCCAGCCATGCTTCGGCGGCCCCGCGATTGCGCAGATAGACCGGCGCGTCGACCTGCCCGGCACGGGCCACGGCCACCCAGATCGCATCGGCGCGCGGGGTCGGGCCGGTATCATTTCCCCCCGACCAATCGACCATCGCAAAGGTGTCGAAAGGTGTCACAAGCCAACCTCTGACAGGATGAAATCGGCAATCGCGCGCGTGTCATTCAGATCAAAAACCGGGCGATCCAGATCGAGCGGGGTGTCGCTGGCCACCGCGCGCACGGTTGGATCCTCGGGCGCGATCAGCGGATTGCCGGTCACGGAGCGATGCGCCTCGACCTTGGGATGCGTGTCGCGCTTGTACCCCTCGATCAGCACCAGATCGACAGGGGCAAGTTTGGGCAGGAGCGCCTCCAGCGTCGGTTCGTCTTCCGCGCGCAGTTCGTGCATCAGCGCAAATCGGTTGCGCGAGGCCAGAAGCACTTCGGTGGCGCCCGCCACCCGGTGGCGATGACTGTCCTTGCCCGGATGGTCCACGTCAAACGTATGGTGGGCATGCTTGACCGTCGAGACTGTGATGCCACGGTTGGTGATTTCGGCCACCAGACGTTCCATCAGGCCGGTCTTACCTGCATTTTTCCAACCGACGACACCGTAAAGCCTCATGTGTTTCCTGCCAAAAGCGTTTCAGCCCGGGCCAGATCCTCGGGCGTATTGACGTTGAAGAACGGATCGACCCGGTGGACCGGGAAGACGGCCTCGCGCCCTTGATGCCGGTCGGTCCACAGGACCACCTTGCGCAAACCACCCTGCAACGCGGCGCGCAGATCGGCGCGCAGGGCCACGGGCCAGAGACCGAAGGTGGGATGGCGCACCTGACCTTTGTCAGGGTCGGGGGTTGCGGCCAGAACCAGTGGATGTGCCATCCCTTCGGAGGCGAGCTGCAGACGGGGCACAAGGTCAGCGGGGAAAAACGGTGTGTCGGCCGCGGCGGTGACAATACTGTCCGCGCCCTCTTGCGCCGCCCATTCGAGCCCTGCGAGCACGCCCGCAAGCGGGCCCACGAACCCCTCGACCGTATCGGGCAGGATCGGCAGGCCAAATTCTTCAAACCGCGCCGGATCGCCATTGGCGTTAAGACCAAGGCCTGCGACCTGGGGCGACAGACGGTCGATCACCCGGGCGAGAATGGTCTGCCCCCCCAAAGAGAGCAGCCCTTTGTCGC
Organism: Aestuariivita sp.; assembly: GCF_021404545.1. Lineage (GTDB taxonomy): Bacteria > Pseudomonadota > Alphaproteobacteria > Rhodobacterales > Rhodobacteraceae > Aestuariivita. Next base: position 117,587 of record NZ_JAAWWD010000062.1, on the reverse strand, counting down.
CGCCGCCCATCCGGCGCGCAAGCCCACCTGCCAGGATCACTCCAAGCGGCGGGGTCACGAGCTCTCTCCGAATAGCCGCATCATGAGACCGCACTTTTGCGGCGATGCTTGCCGTCTTCCTCGGCGACCGAAGCGGGATCGGCATCGCGGATCAGCCGGTCCTCACCGCTCAGGCACACAAAGCGCCGCCCCCGCATCCGACCGATCAGGGTCAATCCAACCTCGCGCGCGATTTCAACTCCCCATGCGGTAAAGCCCGAGCGCGAGGCCAGTGCCGGAATGCCCATCATCGCAGTCTTGATCACCATTTCCGAGGTCAGCCGCCCTGTCGTATAAAGGATCTTGTCCTCCGCTTTGACGCCCTCGGTCAGCATCCATCCCGCGATCTTGTCGACCGCGTTGTGGCGGCCCACATCCTCCATATAGACCAGCGGTCTGGCTTCATGACACAGAACCGTGCCGTGGATCGCCCCGGCCTCCAGATAGAGCGACGGGGTTCGGTTGATCCGCGAAGCCAGCTCATAAAGCCACGAGGTTCGCACCGGTGTGGCAGGCAGGGTCACCCCTTCCAGCCCCTCCATCATGTCTCCAAAGACGGTCCCGACCGCACAACCGCTCGTGCGGGTCTTTTTCCTGAGCTTGTCCTCATAGGTGGTCTGCGAGGCTGTGCGCACGACCACCGTTTCCAGCTCGTCATCATAATCCACGCCCGTAATCTGATCGTCGGATTTCAGCATGCCCTGATTCAGCAGAAAACCCAGCGCCAGATAATCCGGGTAATCCCCGATGGTCATGGCCGTCACGATCTCCTGACTGTTGAGAAAGATCGTAAGCGGACGCTCTTCGACGACCGAGATACGGCTGATCTCGCCGTTTTGATCCACACCCTCGACCGCGCGCGTCAGGCGCGGAGCGGACGGATCCGGTGCAATTATGAAATCTTCCGTCGTGCTGGCCTTGGCCAATTGCATCCCTCCCGAAACGCCGATAACTCCCTCCCGGCAATCTAGGGACATCTCATGACATCCACCACCACGAAATCGGCCTTTTGGCGGGGGTTCCGGGACGGCGCGCCCTTCGTTCTGGTTGTGGCACCCTTTGCGATGCTCTTCGGCGTTCTGGCGACCGAGGCAGGCTTGAGCGTTCTGGAAACGCTGCTGTTTTCGGTGGCCGTGGTCGCAGGGGCCGCACAGTTCACCGCGCTGCAGCTTTTGGTCGAGAACGCGCCGACCGCGATCATTCTGGCCTCCGCTCTGGCGGTGAATCTGCGGATGGCGATGTATTCAGCCTCCCTTACCCCTCATCTGGGCGGCACGCCTTTGTGGCAGCGCGCGATTGCGGCCTATTTCCTGGTGGATCAATCCTATGCCTGCTCGATCGCCCAGTATGAAAAAGACACCCGCATGACGCAGGCCCAAAAGGTCGCCTATTTCTTTGGCACCGTGGCACCGGTCTGCCCGATGTGGTATGTTTTCACGCTGGTGGGCGCCCTTGTGGGCAACCAGATCCCGCCGGAATGGGCGCTGGATTTCGCGGTGCCCATCACCTTTCTGGCGCTGACCGTGCCGATGTTGCGCACGGCGGCGCATGTGGTCGCCGCCCTGGTGGCGATTGCGGTCGCAATCATGGCGAACGGCATGCCCTTTAATCTGGCCCTGATTATCGCAGGCGTGGTCGGCATGATGGCCGGGGCACAGACAGAGCTGTGGCTCAGGGCGCGCGGGAGGTGGATATGAGCGGCGCCTTTGATCCTGTCACCACCTGGATCGTCATCATCGGTCTGGGCGTGGGCAGCTATTGCCTGAGATTTGTATTTCTGGGCCTGGTCGGCGACCGCGCAATGCCAGAATGGGTGCTGCGGCACCTGCGCTATACCGCCGTGGCGATCCTGCCGGCCCTGGTCGCGCCGCTGATCCTGTGGCCCGATGCCACCGGCGGAGAGCTGGACCCCGCGCGCCTGTCGGCGGCAGCCGCGACCGTGGGCGTCGGACTGGTGACGCGCAACGTGTTTGCCGCTGTCGGCGCGGGCGCAGCGACACTTTACGGGATGCTCTATCTTCTGGGATAGTCCGGGGCCGCGGGCTCAGTTCAGCTGTGCAAGCGCCGCTTCGAGCGATGGGTCGTCGTTTTCGCGGTGCACGACTGTCTCGACGCCCGGCAGTTGCCCGAACTCTGCCATCAGGTTTGCCGGATAGAAGGTGGAGCCGAGCCCCTCAAACCCCGGGATCTGCCGGAGCAGGGCAACCGTGGCACTGGTACAAAACGCCCCCGGCACCGGACCGTTGGCCAGCGCCAGGCGATAGGCCAGCTCTGCCTGCTGAGGGGTCACCTGGATGGTCTGCGCCACCACGCGATGCGTACTGCGCGCATGGGCGCTGATATAGATCTGCTCGGTTCGGGGGGAGATGCCAAACAGAACATCGTTGCGTTCGGGCACTCCCGCCGCTTTGAACGAGCCTGCGGGGTCAAAGAGAATACGCTCGGACGCGCCGATCACCAGCGAGGTATGCGCCCCCGCATCGGTGCGGTTGTTCAGCATGGTCAGCAATGTCAGGGTGCTTGGCCCTTCATTGCGAAACGACACCGCCGCGACCGTTTCATCACTGGCAAAGGGGGACGGCGCCGCACAGCCCGTAAGCGCCACGGATGCCGCCAAAAGCAGGCCAAAAACGCGCATTATTCAATTCCTTTTCAGATCCGGCGACCGGGGACCTGAGATCAAGTGATAAAGATCGCCATCCAGATAATCAAAAGCAGGATCACGACAACGGACCAAACTGTCCATTTCATGAACCCTTCAAAAGTCTTTTCTTGGCCGGTTACGTCCATCTCGCCGTGTTTATGCTCGTCCATCGAATAGGTCCTGTTCAACGCGATTTTGGCACTGGATACTGGATTCGCGACCCCCTGTCACCACGTCAATCGGGCGCAGTCGCGGTCTCGCTCAGATCGGCTGCCAGACGAAAGCCGATACGCTGCGGCTCTCTTTGACCCTCGGGTTTGGGCAGCGCCCGCAGCATCACATTCAACTGACTGACATGCTGGATCAACTGGGTGCGCCCGCTGCCCTGATCGCTGCCGTAGAATGTCACGATATCGGGGTCGAAATACCCCATCCCTTCGATCCGCAGCACGCCGATCTCGCCCCCGGCAAAGCCCATGGCGACCTCGTGCTCACCATCAAGCTGTTTCTCAAAGTTCTGGATGTAAAGGATGATCCGTTCATAGGCCCAGCGTGCCGCGCTTTTCCGCTCGACGGCCTTCTTCATGTCTTCGGGCGGCTGCGGCATGCATGCGCGGTCCTCGGCCCCCGCATGCACCTCATGCACCCGGGGCAGCGCATCTGCCTCGTTCAACTCTGCCGTGGTCCTGATCTTGTTGTCCATCGCCTAGCCCTTGCGTTGGTACAGCCAGGCGCCATCGTCGCGGCGGCTGCGCGTCACCTCGCCCAACTGATAGAGGTGGCTGACATGGGCAATCGCCTCGACCAGAGCCAGACCGTACTCCCCCTCACCGATCTTACGCTTGAAGATCGGCAAAAAACAATCCGCGGCTGTCCTTGGGCTGTCCAGCGCACCCATCAGCCGCTTGAGCGCGCCGTGATGATTGTCGATCAACTGCCGCATCCGCATTGGCAAACCGGTAAAGGGCAGCTTGTGCCCGCCCAGCACCAGGTGATCTGGCCGCGCAAGCGGTGCAAGGCGCTCGCAGGCTTCGATCCAATCACTCACCGGATCGGCCATCGGCTCGGTGGCATAGACCCCGATATTGGGGCTGATCGAGGGCAGGATCTGATCGCCCGCGATCACCAGATGATCGTCGCGGCTCCAGAAAGTGGCGTGTTCGGGCGCATGGCCATTGCCCATATGCACATCCCAATCGCGCCCGCCCATGCGGATCACGTCGCCTTGCTTGATCCGCCTATAGCCCAGCGGCATGGGGGCCACCACATCGGCAAAGTTGAAGGGGTTTTCCGCCTTGCGCTTTTCCAGGATCTCGGGGGCCATGCCGCCGCTCCGGTAAAAGGCGAGCGTCTCTTCGGGCAGCACCTCTTGCCGGTCCAGCATCAGCATCCGCGCAAAGAGCCAGGCGGTGCGTGTTGTGATCAGCTCGGCCCCATGTTCCGACTGGAACCAGCCCGCAAGGCCTACGTGATCGGGGTGATGATGGGTGACGATCACGCGCGTGACCGGCTTTCCCCCAAGCGGCCCCGCCATCAACGCGCCCCACACCTCCCGCGTCAGGCGCGACGCAAAACCCGTGTCGATCACCGTCCAGCCGTCGCCGTCATCCAGCGCATAGACATTCACATGATCGAGCTTCATCGGCAGCGGCAAGCGCATCCACAGCACACCGTCCGCCACCTGGACCGCCTCGCCCCTGTCGGGCGCGTTCTCCCAGGGGTATCGCAACCCTTCGACTGATCCGTCCACGATGTCTGTCCTTTTTCCGGCGGACCCCTCAGCGGGCGCCTGCTGGGCGTCTCTTACGCCGCGAGGTCATCCAGGCTCAATGCGTAAAGATCATCCGACCCGCCCTGCGCATGGGTCAGGAGCGCTGTATGCTCCGGCAACAGGCGCGTGATATAGAACCGCGCCAATGCCGCGCGGGGCCCATCCGCCTCGGCCATCGCCGCCGACAGGTGGTAATGCCCGCCCAGCACCCGTGCAAAGGCGCGCAAGTAAGGCACCGCTCCGGCCAGCCGGTCGGTCACTTCCTCTTGCGCGACCATCCACTCGGTCGCTTCGCGCAGGCTTTCGGACGCCTGCCAGACCCCTTCGGCCAGATCGGCAAGCGCCGGTATCTTGGCGCGCACCTGCTCGGCCTGCGCCTCGATCTCATCGAGCAGCTTGAACGCCATCTCGCCCCCGTCCGAAAGCTTGCGGGTCACCAGATCCATCGCCTGAATGCCGTTAGTGCCCTCGTAGATCGTGGTCACGCGCACATCGCGGGCATATTGCGCGGCACCGGTCTCCTCGACGAACCCCATGCCACCATGCACCTGAATGCCGGTATGCGCGACCTCATTGCCGACATCGGTGCCGAATGCCTTGGCAATGGGCGTCAGAAACGCCGCCCGTGTGGTCCAGTCCTTGTGGCCGGTCGCGGTCTCCATATCAATTGCGACTGCACAGGCCAGCGCGATGGAGCGGGCTGCAAACACATCCGCCTTCATCGAGGTCAGCATCCGCCGCACATCCGCATGGGCGGCAATGGTATAGCCATGCAGCGACCGGCCCTGTTTGCGGTCCAGCGCATAGTGCAGCGCATTCTGATAGGCTCCCTCGGCCACGCCGATGCCTTGCGTGCCCACACCCAGGCGCGCGTTGTTCATCATCGTGAACATCGCCGCCATGCCGTTGTTCTTCTCGCCGATCAGCCAGCCAGTGGCGCCGTCATACTGCATCACACAGGTGGGCGAGCCATGCAGACCCATCTTATGCTCCAGGCTCACCACCTTGAGCTCGTTCGCCACGCCGGGATTGCCGCTTTCGTCCGGCAGGCGCTTGGGCACCAGAAAGAGGCTGATCCCCTTGGTCCCGTCAGGTGCGCCCGGCAGGCGTGCCAGCACCAGATGGCAGATGTTTTCGGCCACGTCGTGATCGCCCCAGCTGATATAGATCTTCTGCCCGGTGATCGCGTATGTGCCGTCGCCATTAGGCTCGGCCTTGGAGGTCAGCGCACCCACATCCGATCCGGCCTGCGGCTCGGTCAGGTTCATCGTGCCGGTCCACTGCCCGCTGATCAGCTTGGGCAAATAGAGCGCTTTGATGGCGTCGCTTGCGTGATGCTCCAGCGCCTCGATCTGACCCTGAGCCATCAGGGGGGCCAGCTGCAACGACACGCAGGCCGCACTCATCATATCGTTCACGGCTGTGGCCAGCGCCATCGGCAGTCCCATACCGCCATAGTCTGGATCGCCCGCCAGCCCGACCCAGCCGCCTTCGGCAATTGCCTTCCAGCCATCAGCAAATCCAGGAGAGGTGCGCACCACCCCGTTTTCCAGTCGCGCGGGATGCAGATCGCCGGGGCGTTGCAAGGGGGCGAGCACCTCTTCGCTCATCTTTCCGGCCTCGCTGAGGATGGCGTGCACGGTGTCGGCGCTGGCCTCGGAAAAACGGTCGGTCGCCGTCACATCCTCAAACCCCACCACATGAGACAGGATGAACTCGAAATCCGAAACCGGCGCGCGATAGGGCATGGCGTAACCTCTCAAGACGGCGGCTTCCGGGCGAGATCACAGGAGCGCCCGTCATGGGTTTCCCTTCGCGCACAGCACCGCTAAGACATGGTGATCCGCATTCCACACTGGTCGTGCGGGTCCACGCAACCAAAACGCCGCGTCACGAGCCCCGCATGTCAAATGGATGACCGAGAGACCCAACACCTGGGCACAACCGCGCCCGATCTGGCGCGCGCGGCAGAGCTGCTGCGACAGGGCGGGCTTGTCGCGTTTCCCACCGAAACGGTCTACGGGCTGGGTGCGGATGCCCGCCAGGGCCGTGCGGTAGCCGATCTGTTTGCGGCCAAGGGGCGCCCCGCCTTCAATCCGCTGATCGTCCATCTGGCCGATATGGCGGACGCGGCGCAATATGCCGATCTGAGCGACGACGCGGCCCGGCTCGCGCAGGCGTTCTGGCCAGGCGCGCTCACGCTGGTGCTGCCTCTGGCGCGCGATCATGGTCTGAGTGAGCTGGTGACCGCAGGGCTGGCGACCGTGGGCCTGCGCGTGCCAGCGCATCCGGTGGCGCGGGCCCTCTTGGCTGCGTTCGGTGGGCCGCTGGCGGGTCCGTCGGCCAACCCTTCGGGCCGGATCAGCCCAACGACCGCGCAGCATGTCCTGGCGGGGCTGTCGGGGCGGATCGACGCAGTGATCGACGCGGGCCCCTGCCCTGTCGGCGTGGAATCGACCGTTGTCGGGTTTGACGGCGAGACACCGATCCTCCTGCGCCCCGGCGGGGTGCCGCTTGACCCGTTGGAGGCGGCTCTGGGCCGTCGTTTCTCCAGTTGGGACGATGGGCGCGCGATCTCGGCCCCCGGTCAGCTGCGCTCGCACTATGCCCCGCGGGTGCGGGTCCGCCTGAACGCCGAGGCCCCCGAACCGGGGGAGGTCTATCTCGGCTTCGGATCCGGCACCGGGGATTTGAACCTGTCCCCGTCGGGCGATCTTTCAGAAGCCGCGGCGCGGCTCTTTGCCTGTCTTCATCAGTTGGATGCCCTGGGCCGCCCGATTGCCGTGGCACCGATCCCAGAGACGGGTCTGGGTCAGGCGATCAACGATCGTCTGCGCCGCGCCGCCGCGCCGCGCACCTGAACTCAGGCGTGTCCGGCACTGCCCGACAGCATCATCGGCTCGATGCCGAGCGTCTTGAGTGCGGCGCTCCATTTGCGCTCATCAGGCAAGCCGAATATCAGATCCGCACTGGCGTCGGCGGTCAGCCAGCCATTGCGGCCGATCTCGCCCTCCAGCTGCCCCGCACCCCAGCCGGCATAGCCCAGCAGCATCAGCGCCTGTGACGGGCCTGTCCCGCGGGCGATGTCTTCGAGCACATCCAGTGTCGCGGTCATGCCGATCTCGTCGGTCACCTCCAGCGTCTGAATACTTGACCCGTAATCGCGCCCATGCAGCACAAACCCGCGGCCACCTTCGACCGGGCCGCCGAAATGCACCGGCCGGTTCAGCCCCTCGGCCCGGGGATCGATATCAAGCTGTTCCAACAATTCGGCAAGGCGCACTTCGGGGGCCGGTTTGTTGATGATCAGACCCATCGCCCCTTCGCCGGAATGGCTGCACACGAAAACCACCGACGCCTCAAAGCGCGGATCGCCCATACCGGGCATCGCAATCAAGAGTTTACCGGTCAGGTCGAGCATATCTGATATCCGCCACGGTCTCGAAGCCCCCTTCACACAGCTTCTAACATGATGGGTTCAACGCATCGGTGCAAGCCTTGCCGCGTGCAGCGCGTTGACCGGAACGTGACTTGGCAAACTGACAAACCTGGTCCATCTGAAGGGGTATGAAATTACATGTATTTGCCCCTTTGGCGCTGGCCGCCCTGACCGCTCTGCCCGTCTCGGCGCAAGGCTGGGTGGACGATGTCGTTCAGATTGACGTTCTCGATGGTGGCACGACCGCGACCGGCACGCACCGGGCGGCGATCCGATTGACGTTGGAACCTGGATGGAAGACCTATTGGCGCGCGCCCGGCGATGCCGGTATCCCGCCGCAGTTTTCCTGGCGTGGATCGCGCAATCTGGAAGCAACGCAGATGTCCTGGCCAACGCCCGAGGTATTCGACCAGAACGGCATGCGATCGGTGGGATATGAGACCGAACTGGTATTGCCCATCGACATCACGCCCCGGCGAGCGGGCCAACCTGTGCGCCTGAAGGGCAAGATGGAGATCGGCGTGTGCCGGGAGGTCTGCATTCCCAGCACGCTTATATTCGACCGTATGCTGGATCCGGCAAGCCCACGCCACCCCGCCATCCTCGCGGCCCGGTCCGACCGGCCCTACAGCGCGGTGGAGGCTGGCGTGACTTCGGCCAAATGTGTGATCTCTCCCACCAGCGACGGGCTGCGGATCGAGGCACATATCCGCATGCCCCATGCGGGCGGGACCGAGTACACCGTGACCGAAACGGGCGATCCCCAGATCTGGGTATCGGAGACCGAAACCACGCGCCAAGGCGGTACGCTGATCGCGGTTTCGGAGCTGATGCATGCAAAAGCGGGAAGCTTTGCGCTCGACCGCTCGGCCCTGCGCTTTACCGTGCTGGGCCAAACGCGCGCGGTAGATATCCGTGGATGCAGCAGCGACTAAGCAGATTTTGACGCAAAATCTGCCCAGAAACTGACGCAGTTTCTGGGTGCCTGTGCTGGCCAAATGCACCAATTCCTGCGTCAGGAATTGGTCAGAAACTGCGTCAGTTTCTGACCTCTCGTGCGCCTCGTAGAACCGCTACAGTGCTGGCAATCAGATAAATCGATGCCACGATGACGAAACTGCCCACCAAGAACGCAAGCAGCGCGGCGCGCATCGGGTCCATATCGGCGACAAAACCCAACAGCCTCACCAACTCAGGCGGAATGGCACCGTGCACCAGAACCGCGCCAAGGGTCGCAGCAAACCAAACCAGAATGGCCAGACCACTTGCCACAACCGTGCCTCTTACCCCCTGATGCGGGCTGCGCAAAGCCCGGCGCATTGCCGCCATACGACGGCTGACATCGTATTGCATCGCAACCAGGGCCGGTACGATCAACAACACCAGGATCATCCCAAAGCCCAGCCCATAGACCAGCGTGATCACGGTCGGTTTGAGGAACTGCGCCTGTTGCGAGGTCTCATAGAGCAGCGGCGCCAACCCCAATACCGTCGTCAGAGTGGTCAGCAAGACCGGCCGCAATCGGTCGGCCGTGGCGTCGATAATGGACGGGATCAGCCCACGCTCCTTGGCATAATCGTCTATGGTCGTCACCAACACGATGGAATCGTTGATGATAATCCCCGTCATTCCTAATAGTCCCACAACCGTGAACATGCTCAGCGGCACATCCCAGGCGCCATGCCCATAGATCGTGCCCACCAGGCCGAATGGAATAATCGCCATGACCACCAAGGGCCGTGTCCAGCTGGAAAACACCCAGGCCAATACCAGGAAGATGCCCGTCAGACACAAGATCAGACCGGTTAGCGCGTCAGAAAGAAACTCGTCCTCATCCTCGCTCAATCCCGAGAGCAGCCATTCCACCTGCCGCACACTGGCAATTTCGGGCAGGATTTCAGTCTCGAGCGCCCGCATGATCTGTTCGGCGCGGGCCGGGTCATCCTCGGAGATATCGCCGGTCACCGATATCAGACGAACACCGTTCTCGCGCCGAACGGTCGAAAAGCCGGTGCGCTGTTCGACCGTGACCAGATCGGCCAACGGTACATAATGCCCATCGGGCGTGCGCATCTGCGTGCGCTCCAGGAAATCGGCGGTCAGTTCCCCTTCCGGCAGTTCCACCCGGATGCTCGCACTGCGCGGCCCGTCGGGATAGGTCGCGGCCTCCAGCCCGTTGAGCCGCGCGCGCAGCGCCCTGCCCAGCGTGTCGATAGTAAAACCCAGCGCCTGCCCCTGCGCCGTCAGGTCCAGGATCAGCTCTTCCTTGTCATAGGCGAGGTTATCCTCCACCGCCGATACTTCGGGATAGCGCAGAAGGGCGGTCTGCAAATCCTGACTGGCGGCCTTGAGCGTATCGACCGAGGCGCCGAAGAACTGCACATCCAGCGCATCGCCCCCCGGGCCCGACCGCCAGCCGCGAAAGCTCACCGTCTCGGCCAGCGGGTGGCGGCGCACGCTGTCCTGCAACTCGGCCACAAAGGCGAAACTGGAATAGGGGCGCAGATCGGCATCGATCAGCTCGATCGAAATCCCGCCCAAAAGGTCGGTGTCCTTGGCCCCGACCCCGCTCAGCCCGCGCCCGGCATTGCCGCCGATCTCGGCCATGACATAATCCAGAGGGTTTGTGCCATAGCGTTCGGCATATTGCGCGCCCAATGCTTCGGTGGCGCGCTGCATCTCGCGCATCATCGCCATTGTGTCGGCGCGGGTCGCCCCTTCGGCCATGGCGAAATTGCCAGTGACCGAACCCCGCTCAGGCGCGTTGAAAAACCGCCATTGCACATCGCCCTTGATGAACACGGCCACCTGGCTCGCCAGGATCACCAGCACCCCCGCGACAACCGCATAGCGGCCCCAGATCACCCAAGCGACCAGCGGCCGAAACAGGGTATCGCGCACCCAGCGGAACCCGGTATTCACCACCCGGCTAGGCACGTCGTACCAACGTTCCTTTTCCGCTTTGATCAGCGATTTGGCCATGTGATGCGGCAGGATCAGAAAACATTCCACCAAGGACGCCGCCAGAACCACGATCACGGTAAAAGGAATGTCGCGGATCAGATCACCGAACCGCCCACCGACGGCGATCAGCCCAAAGAACGCGATAATCGTGGTAAGCGTCGCGGCAAAAACCGGCATCGCCATGCGGCGCGCGGCATTTTCAGCCGCGGCATAGGGATGCTCACCAAAATGGCGGTATCGGTAATCGGCATGTTCGCCCACAACGATGGCATCATCCACGACGATGCCCAATGTAATGATCAGACCGAAAAGGCTGATCATATTTATGGTCAGCCCCGCGGCATACATCAGCGCAATCGCCGCCAGCATGGCCGCAGGGATACCCGCCGCCACCCAGAACGCCGTGCGCGCGTTCAAAAACAGAAAGAGCAGGCACAAGACCAGCCCCAGACCCAAAAGCCCGTTATCGAGCAAGATGTTCAGACGCCCGGTGATCGCCTCGGCCCGGGTGCGGATCAGCTCGACCGTCACACCCTGAGGCAGGCTGGCCTGCATCTGCTCTGCGATCTCTTCGACGGTGCGCTGAATGCCAATCGCGTCGCCCTGATCCGACCGGTCCACCCGGATCGAGATCGCCGGATCCTCACCCACGAAATAGGCGCGCTCCCGGTCCGGCCCCTCCACCAGGATCCGCGCCACATCCGCAACCGTCAGCTTGGAGCCATCGGCGTTCGAGCGCAGCACGATGCGTGCAATGTCATCGGGTGTGCGTTTCTCGGTGCCGGTGCGCACCCGCGCATTGGCGCCGGTCACGTCTCCGGCCGGATCGGCATCGACCTCCTCGGCGATGGCCTGAGCGATCTGCTGCATCGTGACATCATGTTCGATCAGCGCAGATGACGGGACCTCAACCACCGTTTCGGGGGCGGCGACGCCCCGGATCGTTGTGCGGGTGACCCCCACGGTAAAAAGCCGCGTGACCAATTCATCGGCAAAAAGGGCAAGCTGTTCGGGCTCCACCGGGCCGGTGATCACCAGATCGGTGACCCGGTCGCGCCAGGCGCCGCGCCGCACGTTTGGCTCCTCCGCCTCCTCCGGCAGAGTGGTGATCCCATCGACTGCCGCCTGCACATCGTCTGCGGCGCGCCCCATGTCCCAACCCGGCTCGAACTCCAGCGTGATCGAGGCCTGCCCCTCACGCGATGTCGAGTTGGAGCTTTCGACACCGTCCACCGCCAGCAGCACCGGCTCCAGCACCTGCACGATGGCGCCATCCACATCTTCGGGGCCGGCCCCCTCCCATTCGATACTGACCGTCACATTGTCGATGATCACATCGGGAAAGAACTGCGCGCGCATATTGGGGATCGCAGCCAGGCCGAGAACCATCAGCATGACAAGCAGCAGGTTTGCGGCTGTGGGGTGACGGGTAAAATAGGACAGCACGCCGCCGGCGGCACGGGGGACATCGCGCGGCATCGCGTTACCCACCCATCCGGGCTTCGATGCGCCTCACCATCTGTTCGGGCACCCTCTCCTGCGCGAGTTGGTTCAGGATGCGGGTCTTGGCCGCCTCGGGCATGCGCGTGCTGCCCTCGACAAAGGCCACAAGCCGCGCGCGGCGTTCCGGCTCCAGTTGCAGCATCGCCTGCTCTTCGACACCGGGCGCGGCATCGCGCAAGGGCCGAACGCGAATACCGGCCCCCAGAAGCGGTGTGCGCGCCTGCACGACCTCGCGCCCGGTCAGGCCAACGCCGCGCAACAGCACATCATCCCCCTGTCGCCTGACCAGCGTCACGGGCAACGCCTCCAGCCGGTCATCGGAATCCAGCACCAGAACCGTCCCACCGGAACCGTAGGCCGAGGCAGGCAGGCGGACAACATTATCCACCGCAGGCTCCTGCACCGCCACGGTCACGAAATCGCCGGGCTTGAACCCGCGCGCGGTCTCAAGCGTGGCATAGAGCAGGCGCCCGGTCTGCACCTCACCGGGACCGGCGCTGTCGCGACTGATCCGACCGGTCGCGGTCAGTTCGGCCCCGGCCCCGTCCAGTGTCGCGGTGACATCCGCCGGGATCAGCACGCCACGGGTGTCCAGAAGGCGGGCATATTGGCTGGTCGAGACGCGAAACGCCACCTCAAGCTCGGCAGGGTCGATCAGCTCGGCCAGTTTTTCATTGGCCGACAGCAGACGCCCTTCGACCAGGGTCACATCGCTGAGCGTGCCGTCAAAGGCGGCAAACACCTCCGTCTCGGCCAGATCTCGTTCGGCCTGATCCAACGCAAGGCTGGCGCGCGCCAGACTGGTGGCCGCCTGATCCACACGGGCCTCGGCCTGAGCCTGGGCAATCCGGCGCGACAAAACCTGCTGACGCGCCTGGGCGGCGGCAAGCTCGGCGGTTTCCACTGCCGCCGCGGTGCCTACGCCGCGCGCCTCCAGATCCTGCTGACGGCGAAACGCGCGGTCGCGCAGAATTGCCTGCTCCTGCGCTGCGGCCAACTCATCGCCCGCCAGCGCGAGCGAACGATCGGCGTCACGGACCTCTGCCTGGGCGTCCAGAAGGTCACTGCGGGCCCGGTCGCGCAGCGATTGCGCATCCGCCGGATCAATGCGGAGCAACAGTTGACCGGCCTCCACCACACCCCCTTCGGTGAACTCTGTCGCCAACCAAACCACACGCCCAGAGGTCGCGGTGCGCAGTTCCAGGGTCCGGCGGCTCTGCACCTGGCCGAAGGCTTCGAGGAGGGGCGTTTCGCGCCCGGCAACCGCGCGGATCACATTGACGGCGAATACCCGTTCGCGCGCGGGCGGTGCTGTGCGCTCATCCGACATCCGGTCCTGTACGGCCGCGCCGATCAGCTGCCCGGCATAGACCAAGAGGCCCAACGTCACAGCCGTCAGGAAAACGCCCACAAGGCTTTGTCGCAAAAAGCGCATTCGTCACCTACTTCACCGCACACCTGCCCTTCTAAACGTAGCGAGCGTGCAAAAAATGCCAAGGCACAAGGGTGTTAACGCAAAGGCGCGTTACTTCCGTCGCTGATGTTCATCCAGCCGGGGCAGAATCTCGACGAAGTTGCAGGGTCGGTGACGATAATCGAGCTGCATGGACAGAATTTCATCCCAGGCATCCTTGCAGGCGCCCGGGCTGCCCGGAAGAGCAAAGAGATAGGTGCCACCGGCCACGCCGCCAGTGGCGCGCGACTGCACCGCGCTGGTGCCGATCTTTTTCATCGACACGATGGTAAAGACCGTACCGAAGGCGTCGATCTCCTTTTCATAGACGTCCCTATGCGCCTCGACCGTCACATCACGGCCGGTCAGCCCGGTACCCCCGGTCGAGATCACGACGTCAATCTCCGGGTCAGCCACCCAGGCGCGCAGCTGATCGGCGATTTCGGCCCGCTCATCGCGCAGGATGCTCCGGGCGGCAATCGTATGACCCGCCGCTTCGATCCGGTCGACCAGCACCTGGCCCGAACGATCCTGTGACAGATCGCGACTGTCGGACACCGTCAGAACCGCAATGCGGATCGCCAAGAATTCCTTGCTTTCATCCAGTCGCGACATCGCGCCTTACCTTTCCACAATGGCAAGCCTCAGGGCGAGGCCCGCGAAAATCGTTCCACTGACCCAGCCCAGGATGCGACGGGCCAGGAGCGACCCCGTCAGCATCCGACCCGCCCCGCCAGCAAAAAATCCCACCCCCGCATTCACCACAAAGCCGCCCAGGCTGAGGATCGCGCCTAGGATCAGGAACTGCGCCAGCACAGGCCCTTTGGCGGGATCGACGAATTGCGGCAGAAAGGCCAGCACAAAGAGGATCACCTTGGGATTTGTCAGGTTGACATAGAGGCCCGACCGGAACGCTCGCTTGGCGGTCATCGGGTCGGCACCGATAGGTCGCGTCCGGTTCCGGACTGCACCCGCCGCGAGATAGAGCAGATAGGCCACGCCGACCCAGCGGATCAGGTCGAACGCCCAAGGGACCGCGGCCACGACGGCGCCCAGCCCCAATCCAGCAAGTGTCACATGGATCATACCTCCGACAGACACGCCCGCGCTGGCGGCCATCGCGGGCCGCGCTCCCGCGCGCAGGCCCTGGCCCAGGCAGAACATCATGTCTGCTCCGGGCGTGAGGTTCAGCACCAAAGCGGCCGGGACAAAGGTCAGGAGCGTGACGGGGTCAATCATGCGATCAGCCGCGCCTTGAGCTCCAAGAGATCGGCCCAGGTCTCGCGCTTGGCGGCGGGTTGGCGCAAGAGGTAGGCCGGGTGAAACATCGGCATGACCGGCCTGCCATATGCCTCGGCCCATGTGCCGCGCAGCCGGGTGATACCGCGTTTGCCCAGCACCGCGTGGCAACTGATATTGCCCATCACAACCAGCAGATCGGGCGCGGCAAGCTCGACATGGCGCTGCAAGAAGGGCTGCATCATCGCGATCTCTTCAGGTTTGGGATCGCGGTTTTGCGGCGGGCGCCAGGGTAGAACATTGGTGATATAGACAGAACTCCCGCGGCTCAGATCGATCGCCGCCAGCATCCGATCCAGAAGCTGGCCCGCGCGCCCGACAAAGGGCCTGCCCTCCCGGTCCTCGTCACGTCCGGGCGCTTCACCGATTATCATCACCCGCGCGCCGGGTGTGCCATCGGCAAAAACCAGATTGCGCGCCCCGCGCTTCAGCTCGCAATGCTCATAGCTTTGCAGCGCGGCGCGCAACGCGGGCAGATCCCCCGCCCCTTGCGCCGCCATGCGCGCCGCCTCGACCGGATCGGCCACATCCGCCGGTCCCTCGGCCTGGATCGGGGTACGCGTCTCGGACGGGGGCTTCACGGCGGGCGCCTTTGGTCGATCCGCAAGCGCATACCGGTCGATGGGCGTATCGCAGATTGCCTCATCCGCCCCCAGCTCGACCAGCCAGTCGAGATATGTCCGCGCCAGATGCGCCTGATCAACCGATTCCATGCCCGCAAGCTACCTGTCTGCGCGATGACATAAAATCCCCCTCTGTGCCGCCTTGCCCGCCGACGCGTCCCTTCCTATAAGGCCCCAGCCGCAATGGGAGAGCGCCCGACATGTCCTTCGCGCATCGCCACCTTCTGGGGATCGAGCCGCTTGGTCCTGCCGATATCGAGGCCATCCTCAATCTGGCCGATCAGTATGTCGTGCTGAACCGCCAGGCCAACAAACATTCCGACGTTTTGGCAGGTCTCACCCAGATCAATATGTTCTTTGAAAACTCCACCCGGACTCAGGCCAGTTTCGAACTGGCGGGCAAGCGGCTGGGCGCGGATGTGATGAACATGGCGATGCAGGCAAGCTCGGTCAAAAAGGGCGAGACGCTGATTGACACCGCACTGACACTGAACGCGATGCATCCCGATCTGCTGGTCGTGCGCCACCCCAATTCAGGCGCCGTGGATCTGTTGGCGCAGAAAGTGAACTGCGCGGTTCTGAACGCAGGCGACGGGCGCCACGAACATCCCACGCAGGCGCTTTTGGATGCGCTCACCATCCGGCGGGCCAAAGGGCGGCTGCACCGGCTGAGCATCGCGATTTGCGGCGATATCGCCCATTCCCGCGTGGCCCGCTCGAACATCCTGCTTCTGGGCAAGATGGAAAGCCGGATCCGGCTGATCGGCCCGCCCACCCTGATGCCAGCGCAGATCGCCGAGTTCGGGGTCGAGGTTTACGACGACATGCGCGAGGGGCTAAAGGACGTGGACGTGGTGATGATGCTGCGCCTTCAGAAAGAGCGGATGGATGGCGGGTTCATCCCGTCGGAGCGCGAGTACTTTTATCGCTTTGGTCTGGATGCCGAGAAACTGGCGCTGGCCAAGAATGATGCCATCGTGATGCATCCGGGCCCGATGAACCGTGGCGTGGAGATCGACGGCGAGATCGCCGATGACATCAACCGCTCGGTCATTCAGGAACAGGTCGAGATGGGCGTGGCCGTGCGTATGGCCGCGATGCATCTTCTGGCCCGCAACCTGCGCGACGCGCGCGCCCAAGGAGCGGCGTGATGCGGGTCGCGGCGCAGGAACGCGGGCGGCTGCATGTGTTTGCGGTCAACCGGCCCAAAGGCGATATCGCGCTGCATCACACGCCGGCCACGACGGGGGCCAATCGGTTGCAACCCAGCCATGACGTACTGACCGATTTGACCGGCACGCCGGATCTCGACCCCAGCGGGGCCGAGCTGATCCCGCTGGAGGATCTGGCCGATCTGGGCCTCAGCGGGTATCTCGCCGAGGGCTATGATGTTGAAGCCGCCGCACTCGCACCTCTGTGCCGCAAGCTCGACGCGCTCGAAGGGTATGGCCTGATCCTGCGTTCCTCGGCCTTTGGCGGACGCGCCTTTACCCTGGCCGAGACCGCAGATCTGACCCATATCGCGAGCTTTGATCAGCCGGGAACGGATTGGTCTTCCTCGGGCACGCTGCCTTCGGAGGCGGCCAAGCCCTATAGCGCGCAGCTCGCCTCCCCCCGTGAGGCCCGCGCCCGGGCACAGCGGATGGGTGGGATGATCTTCGCCGCCTTCATGGTGGTCATTTTCGCCTTTCTCTGGATGATACTCGAATGACCGAGCCGATCCGTTTCATCGCCGACCGCAACGCCTATATCCGCAGCCATACCTGGATGGCGGCCCTGGGCATGGGAGGGGCGATGGCGATCCTGTGGGTGATCGGCAACCCGCATGTCTGGACCGGTGCAATTGCCGGGCTTGCCGCGATCACGCTGCGCGGCTGGTATCTGGCCTCCGAAGAGCTGGCGGTCGTCTGGGTCATCGAGGACGAGCGGATCAAGGGCCCGATGGAGCGCAATATCGCGCTCAGCGACATCGCCAAGCTGCGTACATTGGGCAGCATGGTGCAGATCATCACGCATGGGGGCGACAAACATCTGATCAAGTATCAGTCCGACCCCCAGGCCACCGTCGCCCGCATCGAGGCCGCACGCCGATGAAAGAGCCACGCCCCGATCCAAAAATGTCCGGTCGCGTCGCGATGCTGGCGTTGGTTGCCATGTTCATCTTTGTCGGTTTGATGGTGTGGATCGCGGGATGAGACGGGCGATGTGCCAGCACGTCCGCACCCGGCAACACGAGGAGCCGCAATGACCGATATCCTCTTTCAGAATGCCCGTCTGATTGATCCCGAAGCAGGCACCGACAGCCGCGGCTGGTTGCGCGTGCGCGCAGGCCAGATCACCGCGGCGGGCGTCGGCGATACCGAGACGGCGACAGGCGAAGAGGTCATCGACTGTGGGGGCAAATGCCTCGCCCCCGGTCTGGTAGATCTGGGCGTGAAAGTTTGCGAGCCGGGAGAACGGCACAAGGAAAGCTATCGCTCTGCCGGGTTGGCGGCGGCTGCGGGTGGCGTGACAACAATGATCACACGGCCCGACACCTCCCCCACCATCGACAGCCCTGAAACACTGGAATTCGTGACGCGTCGCGCAAATGAAGCCGCCCCTGTGAACGTCCTGCCCATGGCGGCGCTGACCAAGGGACGACAAGGGCGAGAGATGACCGAGATCGGCTTTTTGCTGGATGCGGGTGCCGTGGCCTTTACCGATTGCGACCATGTGGTGCGCGACACCAAGGTTTTCGCCCGCGCGCTCAGCTATGCGCGCTCGTGCGGCGCGCTGGTCATCGCCCATCCTCAGGAACCGGGACTATCCTCCGGCGCGGCGACGACATCCGGCAAATTCGCATCCTTGCGCGGCCTGCCCGCCGTCTCGCCCATGGCCGAGCGGATGGGGCTGGATCGCGACATCGCTCTGATTGAGATGACCGGCGCGCGCTATCACGCAGACCAGATAACCACGGCTCGGGCCCTGCCCGCGCTTGAACGCGCACGCGTCAACGGGTTTGACATCACCGCAGGTGTGTCGATCCATCATCTGACGCTCAATGAGCTGGATGTGGCCGACTACCGGACCTTTTTTAAGGTCAAACCGCCGCTGCGCTCGGAAGGCGACAGGATCGCGGTGGTGGAGGCTGTGCGCACCGGCCTGATCGACGTGATTTCGTCGATGCACACGCCACAGGATGAAGAAAGCAAGCGGCTGCCCTTTGAAGAGGCCGCAAGCGGGGCCGTCGCGCTGGAAACGCTGTTGCCTGCCGCGTTGCGCCTTTATCATGCGGGCGATCTGGATCTCCCAACGCTCTTTCGCGCGATGGCACTGAACCCGGCACGGCGGTTGGGGCTGGCATCGGGCCGTCTGTCCGCCGGATCGCCTGCGGATCTGGTGCTGTTCGACCCGGACGTGCCTTTCGTTCTGGATCGCGCCACCTTGCAGTCGAAGTCCAAAAACACGCCGTTTGACGGCCAGCGCATGCAAGGCCGGGTCCTGGCGACATATGTGGCGGGCCAAGACGTATATCGGAGACCTTAGGATGCCAGAGCTGATCTCCTCACCTGCAACGCTGCTGATCTGGGCCATTGTGGGGTATTTTCTGGGCTCGATCCCGTTTGGTGTGATCGTGGCGCGGGCCAAGGGTCTGGGCAATCTGCGCCAGATCGGGTCGGGCAATATCGGGGCCACCAATGTTCTGCGGACAGGCAACAAGGGGGCTGCCGCGCTGACGCTGATCCTGGATGGCGGCAAGGGGGCGGTTGCGGTGCTGATCGCGCGCAGCCTGGCGCCGGATGATGCGGTACAGCTGGCGGCGCTGGCGGCCTTTGTCGGGCATTGCTTTCCGGTGTGGCTGCGGTTTCGCGGAGGCAAGGGCGTGGCCACGTTTTTGGGAGTGTGGCTGGCATTTGCCTGGCCGGTGGGGTTGGCCTGCTGTGCCACTTGGCTATCGGCGGCAGCGGTGACGCGGATCTCGTCGATGGGCGCGTTGATGGCCGCGTCGCTGTCAACACTCTGGGTGGTCTTTCTGGGCGTGCCGGACGCGTTTCTGTTGGGGATCGTCCTGACCTTGCTGATCTTTTTTCGGCACCGGGAGAACATCGCGCGGATTCGGGCCGGAACTGAACCCCGGATCGGCTCGAAGGGGTGACCCATTTTCTGACACAGAAAATGGACAGAATTTGACGCAAATTCTGGGCGCAACCCGCCCGGGTACGCGCCCAATTTCTGTATCAGAAATTGGCCAGAAACTGCGTCAGTTTCTGGCCCCGACTAGTAACTGTACTCGGCATAAACCCGGCTCAGATCGCCGCCCCAATCACCGTGATAGTGGTCGAGCAACTCATCGGCGGGCACCTTACCGATCGCCAAGCTCTCTTTGAGTGCGTTCAGGAAATGGGTCTCGTCGGGCACCAGCCCTCCTGCGCCCGGCATCGCCCGAGCCCTCAGACCGGCATCCGCCAGGGACACCACCTCGGCAGCCAGGTCTGCCATGCGGATCCCATTGACACGGGCCTTCAACCCGTCCTCGCTGGCCGCGATCCGCAACGCCTCGCGCTGCGCGGACGTCCAGTTCTTGACCAGATCCCAGGCGGCATCGAGCGCGCCCTGATCATACATCAACCCAACCCAAAAGGCCGGCAACGCACAAAGCCTGCGCCAAGGTCCGCCATCCGCGCCGCGCATTTCGATGAATTTCTTTACGCGCGCTTCGGGAAAGATCGTCGTCAGGTGATCGGCCCAATCGGACAGGGTCGGTGTCTCGCCCGGCAAAGCAGGCAGCTCGCCTTCCAGAAAATCCCGAAACGACTGGCCCAGCGCGTCGATATACTCCCCATCGCGATAGACGAAATACATCGGCACATCGAGGGCGTAGTCGGCCCAGGCCTCGAACCCGAACCCCTCGTCAAAGACAAACGGCAAGGTGCCCGTCCGATCCGCATCAAGATCGCGCCACACCCGGCTGCGCCAGCTTTTGTGACCATTGGGCGCGCCTTCAAAAAACGGGGAATTGGCGAACAGCGCGGTCGCCACCGGCTGCAACGCCAGCGCCACACGCATTTTCCGCACCATATCCGCCTCTGACGCGAAATCGAGGTTCACCTGCACCGTACAGGTTCGGCGCATCATCACCTGGCCCATGGTACCGACCTTTTGCATATAGGCATCCATGAGCTTGTACCGCCCCTTGGGCATCATCGGCATCTCGTCATGGGTCCAGACCGGCGCCGCACCCAGCCCGATCCAGCCGACACCGATCTTGTCCGAGATATCCTTGACGTCGGCCAGATGCGCGTTCACCTCGTCGCAGGTCTCGTGGATCGTCTCAAGCGGCGCACCGGACAGCTCCAGCTGTCCCCCCGGCTCAAGCGAGACATTGGCCCCGTCCTTTTCCAGCCCAATCAGCTTGCCGCCTTCGCTCAAGGGCGCCCAACCATGATGATCACGCAAGCCCTCCAGCACCGCCAGAATGGAGCGTTCGCCCTCATAGGGCAGCGGTTTCAGCGTATCCTTGCAATAGCCGAACTTCTCATGCTCGGTGCCGATGCGCCAGTCATCCCTGGGCTTGCACCCATCAGCAAGATATTCGGCAAGTTGTTCGTGACGTTCGATGGGCCCGCCGCCGGATTGAGGTATGGACATGGACAGGCCTCCGCGCTGTATTTCGCGCCAGTGGTGAAACGGTTGCCCCGAGGTGTCAAGGCGCGATTTCGTGTGTCGGGACCCACCACACCTCTCAGTCCCGCGCCAGCGCAGATATCACACCGGGGTCGCGCCGCCAGATCACAACCGGCCCTTCGGGCATCGTCTTGAGCATCGAAAGCATGTGCTGGGTCCGAATGCCGGGAAGGCTGGTAAACGCGTCAAAGAGAGCTTCGGCCCCTTCGGCATCGACCGGCACCGCTAGATCGGGCTGACCGGGTTGCGACAATATCCAATGGGCGGGATGCGCCGTCGGATCGAGGGTCAGTGAGGAGACTTCCCGCAGCGCCACCACCCCACCGGTCAGCGGCCCGAAATAGACCACCTGCCCCTCATCCACCGCGACCACGCCCATGCCGCCGCCACCGCGCCGGAACCGCGTGCGCTGAACTCCAACGACCAGCAAAGCGATGGCGACGGCAATGGCCGCATAGCCCAGCCAGACCGTCAGCCCGCGGCCCAGGATCATCCAGACGCCCAGCGCCCCCAATGTCAGCGCCGTCAACACCTCGCGCAGGCGCCAGATGAGCGCGCGCGCCTCGGGGCGAATGAAACTCATCTCCAGTCCCCCAGCGCCTGCTGCCAGAGGGTCATCGCGGCCACGGCCGCGGTATCGGCGCGCAGGATGCGGGGGCCCAGGCTGACCACATGGGCAAAGGGCAGACCGGCAAGCCGAACACGCTCGGCCTGGGAAAAGCCGCCTTCGGGGCCGATCAGAATCGCCCAGGGGCCAGGATGCGCGTCACTCAGGTCTCGTCCCGCGCCTGCCTCGGCCTCATCGCAGAACATCAGCTTCCGCCCAGCGGGCCAGTCGGCCAGCACCCGATCCAGTTTTTGCAGATCGGTGACCTGGGGTACGAATGTGCCGCCGCATTGCTCGGCCGCCTCGACCGCATGCGCCTGGAGGCGGTCCTGGCGCAGCCGCTCGGCATTGGTGAAGGCGGTCTGCACCGGGATGATCCGCGCCGCGCCCATTTCAGCGGCCTTTTCAACGATGAAATCGGTACGCGCCTTTTTGATCGGCGCAAACAAGAGCCACAGATCGGGCGGCAGGCTGAGCGCCCGCGTCCGTTCGGCCACGGCCAGCGTTCCGCCACGTTTGCCCGCCTCGGCCACCTGGGCGCGCCACTCGCCGTCGCGCCCGTTAAACAGCAGCACCTCAGAGCCCGTAGCCTGCCGCATCACCCCGAAGAGGTAATGCGCTTGGTCACGCGTCAAAGGAACCGATTGCCCCGCCCCCAAAGGGTGCTCTACATAAAGCCGGATTTTCACAGTCATGAGCCCTAGATATGCAAGGCCACGCGCCAACGCCAGACGGACAGGTCGCCGATGCAGCAAAAGACAACTGGGTCGACCGCTGGGCGCCTGCCGCCACGCGGCCCTATCTGCGGCTGAGCCGGGCGGACAGGCCCATCGGCACATGGCTACTGTTGATCCCGTGCTGGTGGGGCCTTGCGCTGGCCATCCTGCATGACGGGCAGCCGCGATGGGAGGACGCCTGGATCGCGCTGGGATGTGCGATGGGCGCCTGGCTCATGCGGGGCGCGGGCTGCACCTGGAACGACATCACCGACCGCGATTTCGACGGCGCGGTAGAGCGCACCCGGTCGCGGCCGATCCCCTCGGGCCAGACAAGCGTGCGCGGCGCGATCATCTGGATGGGCGCACAGGCGCTTGCCGCCCTCGCGATCCTGCTGACCTTCAACACCACGGCAATCGCCTTGGGCATCCTGGCGCTGGTGCCGGTCGTGATCTATCCCTTTGCCAAGCGTTTTACCTGGTGGCCGCAGGCCTTTCTGGGGCTGGCGTTCAACTGGGGCGCGCTTTTGGCCTGGGCAGCGCATACCGGTACGCTGCATCCCGCGCCAATGATCCTCTATGTGGCGGGGATCGTCTGGACACTGTTTTATGACACGATCTATGCGCATCAGGATGCCGAGGATGACGCGCTGATCGGGATCAAATCCACCGCACGACTTTTTGGTGACAACTCACCGCAATGGCTGCGCCGGTTTCTGGTGAGCACCGTCCTGTTGATGGCGCTGGCAGTCTTTTGGGCGTTGTTGCCCGGGGCCAATCCACTGGTTCTGGCGCTGGCGCTCATCGGCTGTTGGGCGATGGGCGTGCATATGACCTGGCAATTGCGCCGATTCGATCCGGAAAACGTCCCGCGCCTGTTGCGCCTGTTTCAGTCCAATCGCGACGCAGGCCTTATTCCGCTGGTGTTCTTGTGCATCGCGATCCTGATCTGATTGCGATCCGGGCGGACAGGGCGTATCACTCCGGTCAAACGCCGCGTGCGGCGTGACCCTGGACATAAAAGCCGAGCCTGTCTGCTGATGCGCCTTTCATCCGTTGTCATTGTCGCTGCAATGTTCACAGGCGCCGCCGTGATCAGCCTGGTGACGGCCGGATTCGCCGTCCGGCTTATCGAAAACGGGTCCGAGATCAGCGTGCGCAACACCCTTGATCAAAACGATCTGACCTGGGCCGAGGTGCAGGCCGACGGCCTGACGGTGACGCTGTCGGGCACCGCCCCATCCGAGGCGTTTCGGTTTCAGGCGATCAGTACGACCGGCACAGTGGTCGATGCGGCCCGAGTGATCGACGAGATTGAGGTGATAGACGCCGTCGGTGTGGTGGCGCCGCGGTTTTCAGCCGAGATTCTGCGCAATGACAGCGGTATTTCTCTGATCGGGCTGATCCCCGCCACATCGGATCGAACCGGGTTTGTCGATGCGCTGGAGGCGCTTGCGGGCGATCTGCCGGTCATTGATCTGTTGGAGACCGCCGACTATCCCGCGCCGGATGGATGGGAGGACGCGCTGGGTTTTGCGCTGACCGCGCTGGCCAAGCTGCCGCGCGCCAAGATCTCGGTCGATCCCGGCCAGATCGAGATCACCGCCATTGCCGACAGCGTTGAGGAAAAGGCCGAACTGGAAGCCCGTCTGGCCCGCCGTGCGCCACCGGCTTTGCGGATTTCGATGGACATTGCGGCACCGCGCCCGGTGATCACCCCCTTTACGCTGCGCTTTGTGCTGAACGAGGATGGCGGACGGTTCGATGCCTGCTCGGCCGAGGATGAGGAGGCGCAAGTCCGCATCCTGAACGCCGCCACAGCCGCCGGCCTGACCGAGACGGGCCGATGCACCATCGGCATGGGCGTGCCGACGCCGAGCTGGGCCGATGCGGCAGAGCTGGCGCTGGCCGCCGTTGCCGATCTGGGCGGGGGAACGGTGACATTCTCGGATGCCGATGTCTCGCTCGTCGCACTTCAAGGCACCGAGGAGAGGCTCTTTGACCGGGTGGTGGGTGAGCTGGAAAACGATCTGCCGGATGTCTTTGCGCTTTATGCCAGCCTGCCCGCGCCCGAAACACCCACCGCCGAAGGCCCGCCGGAATTCACCGCGACGCTCAGCCCCGAAGGTCTGGTCCAGCTGCGTGGCCGGCTCAGCGATCCGGCCCTGCGTGATCTGGCCGACAGCTATGCCCGCGCGCGCTTCGGATCGGCCAGCGTCCATACGGCGGCCCGCGTGGTCGAAGGACTGCCGCTGGATTGGCCGCTGCGGGTGCTGACCGGGCTGGAGGCTCTCTCGCATCTTGAAAACGGGTCTCTGCGGGTGACGCCGGATAATGTCGCGCTGCGGGGGCTGACCCACGCCACGGACACCAGCGACGTGATCGCGCGGCTGCTGTCGGACAAGCTGGGCGAAACCGAAACCTTTGAGATCAATGTAGTCTTTCGCGAACCGCCCCCGCCCACCGATATCCCGCCCTCACCTGAAGATTGTGAAATCGGCCTGGCCGAAATCATGAGCGAAGGCCAGATCACCTTCGAGCCAGGCTCGGCCACTATCGACGCGGGATCGCTCGACACGATGAACGCGATTGCGGATCTGTTGGCGGAATGCGGCGATATTCGGTTGGAAATTCAGGGCCATACCGATAGTCAGGGCCGCGAGGTGATGAATGAGCAGCTTAGCCAGGCGCGCGCGCAGTCGGTGTTGAGCGAGCTGCGCAGCCGTCGCATCCTGACCACGAATTACACCGCCAAGGGTTACGGCGAAACCCGACCCATCGCCGATAACGGCACCGAGGCCGGGCGCGACGCCAACCGTCGGATCGAGTTTCGGCTGATCCGGCCCGAACCCTCGGTGACCGAGGCCGAACAAACGCTCGATGCCATGGCAGAGGACGCCGCGGCAGAGGCGGACGGGGATGAAGGAACACCCGATGAACAGAACTGAGTTTATCATCACCACGGCGATCATTCTGTTTGTGGCCTTTGCCCTGGGCTGGTTTGCCAATTGGCTGGTGCACCGGTTCACCCGCGTTTCATCGGCCGATATGGGCGAGCTGGAGCGGATGAGCCAGGAGTTGCACGAGGCCGAAGAGACACGGGACCAGGCGATCACCTATCTGCAACAGCGCGAAGCCGAGCTGACCAACCAGCTCAGCCAGACCGAAGCCGAACTGACCGCAGCGATGGAAGGTCTGCGCGATGCCCGCCAGGAGGCCGAAGAGCTGCGCGGCGAGTTGGAGCGCGTGCGCCACGCGTGACAATACGGCCTGAGCAGATCTTGCGCAGCGGGCAGCGGGGCATGTCACAGCCCGCGCCATGCAACGACAGGTTCGGACTTGGGCCATACGAGCCCTGATTGCCGGTTTTCTGCACGGGCTGAAGGATGGCACGTGCAGCACATGCAGGGACACGATGTGTTACAGACCGCACCGAGAGCACCCGGAACGACGAATGAACCGATCTGGATCCCCGGCGCCTGCCCGGTCGGCACATATGCTATCCGACAACGCCAGCGCGTGGGTCTGTTGGGCCGCCACGATGTGGTCAAAGGCGCCGCCGCCCGCAAGAGATCCAGGGGCTCTGCACGCTTGTGGGTTGGGGGCCCTGACCCTCTGTCAGAGGGCTCTTTCCTGAAACAGTCCTCGTCAGGTCATCTGCCGTCCTGGCACAGTTGTGATATGATCGCCTACCACCGGCTCAGCGCGTCTTCGTCCGCGTCTTTGGCCGAGACCCAGGAGGCGTCTGCGCCGATATGTTCTTTTTTCCAAAACGGAGCGCGGGACTTGAGATAGTCCATCAGATATTCGGCAGCCTCGAAGGCGTCCTTGCGATGAGGCGCTGCGGTTGCCACCATCATGATCAACGCGCCCGGCTCCAGCCTTCCATAGCGATGGATGACGAGCACGTCCCCCAGGCTCCAGCGGCTCTGGGCCTGCTGCGCGATCTCGGTCAGGGCGGCCTCGGTCATGCCGGGGTAATGCTCGATTTCCATCGCGTCCAGATCGCCGGTCGCCAGATCGCGCACCACGCCGGTGAACGTCACGATCGCTCCCATATCGCGGTGCCCGGCGGCAAAGCGGTTGGCCTCATCGCCCAGATCGAACGGGGCCTCCTGAACCACAATGCGCATGCGGGCTAGCCCCCTGTCATCGGCGGGAAGAACGCCACTTCGCGCGCGCCTTTGAGCGGAGCGTCGAAATCAGTTAGCTTCTGGTCGACCGCCACGCGCAAGGCCGACACATCGGCAAAGGCGGCCTCATACCGGTCCTCGCGGGCGCGCAACTCCGCGACCAGATCGCCAACGGTTTCCGCCTCGCTCTCGACCTCTTCCATGGGGTGGCCAATCCGTTCACGGACCCATGCGAAATACAATACGTTCATCAGCGCCTCTCCCTTAGATACGGCATCGCCTTGCGCAGGTAATCATATCCGGTGACCAAGGTCAGCCCCGCCGCCAGCCACAAGAGCCACAACCCCAGGCGCCCCGTCCATTCCATGGCGATGAATTTCCATTTCAGCCCTTGCAGGTCTTCCACTTCACCCATCATGATCCGGTCGACCAGCGCCTGATCCATGCCCCAGGCGGACATACCCAGATAATGCTCGAATATGCCTTGGGCAAAGAGTACGGAAATGGCCAGCATCTGGACCGTCGTTTTCCATTTGGCCAGTGGCGTAACCTTGAGCGTTCCTGCCGTATCGCCCAGGTATTCGCGCAGACCCGACACGAAGACTTCACGAAAGAGGATAAACGTGGCGGGCAACACCAGCCAGGGCGACATCGACGAGTAACCCACGATCACCATCAGAGCGATGACAACCATCGCCTTGTCGGCAATCGGGTCCAGCATCGCACCCAGCTTGGTCTCCTGTTTCCAGGCGCGGGCCAGATAGCCATCGAACCAATCGGTAATCGCCGCCGACAAGAACAGGACCAGAGCGAACCAGTCCGCGTAAGGCCGGTTGAAATAGAGAAACATCACCGCGACACTCGGCGCGGCCAGCAGCCGCAGAAGCGTCAGGATATTGGGAATGTTCCACTGCATGGCCGTTGACTACCCGCTCTGAAGCGCGCCGGAAAGGGCTATCGGCGCAAGGCTGCCTGAATGCGCGCCACGGCGGCAAACACATGCGCCGAGTTGGCATCGTTTATGGGGTCGTCCGCCGATGAAAACCACGCAATGACCGACTGCGTCTGAGCGCACGCAAACAGATACTGCCCATGAATGCCCATGCAATGGATCATGTCTCCGTCCGGGTGCGGGACATGATACCATTTGGATCGGTAAGACCGCCCCGGCTCGGAGAACCGGTCGGCCATATCGCCTGCGGCCCAGGCAGCGCGGTCACCGCCGGACCACAGATCCTGCACCCAGGCCCGGGGAAGAACCTGTTTGCCCTCACGCGTCCCGCCTTGCAGCAACATCTGCCCGACGCGGGCCAGATCCCGTGCGGTGATGTTCATTCCGCCTGCCGCACGCGCCCCGCCGATCCGGTCGACAGTCAGATCGCCCGATTGCTCGGCCCCCAAGGGTTTGAGCAGACGGTCAGACAGCAGGTCGGAAAACCGGGTGCCGGTCGCACGCTCCATCAGCCACGCCAGCATATCAGTCACCGGAGAGACATAGTGAAAGCGGCCCCCATGCGTGCCATCCCGCCCGGTCAGCAAGGTCTGAAAGCTGCGCAGATCCATCGCGGCCTCGCCGGGCTCCAGCGGGTTCCAGTTCGCAGCTTTGCGGTATTCGATGATCGGACCGTCTGTTGCTTCATAGTCTTCGTCAAAAAGCACCCCTACACGCATATCCAGCGCATCGCGCACCGTCGCTCCGGCATAGGCGGTATCGGCCAATTCCGGCAGGTAGGTGGTGACCGGATCCTGAAGATCAACCTCGCCACGCTCGACCAGGGTGCCCGCCACAAGGCCAAGCATGGACTTAGAGACCGACATCAGGATATGCGGATCCTGTGGCGCCATCCCATTGCGATAGCTTTCATGCACGATGGCGCCTTCATGCAGAATCACCAGCGCGTCATTGGGCATGCCAGTGACCGCCTGATTCAGGTCGGCCGCGCTCAAGTCCATTTCGCCATGGGGCAAGTGCCAGACATCGCCGGGATCATTCGCAATCCTTGCCGAGGGTACAATCTCGCGCACGTGATGAAAGGCCCAGTGATTGAAAGGCGATCTGCGCCAATTGGCCAGCGTCGCGCGTTTGTCCGGATCGGGGGGAAATCCCTGCTGAATATCCATGTCGATGCCCTTTTGGTTCAACAGGTATCGAACCCCGCCCGGCCGGAAAGGGCAAGCCCCGGCATGGCAAGAAGGTGGATTGGTGCGATGTCTGCACCCTGGGTCAAACCGTCCTTCGCGGACGACACCTCAATGGCGGCTTGGGTTCGATCCAAGGGCGCACAAGGTTCACGATCCGCGGCAATACCCTGAGCCGCTCCGGTCCATTGGAAAGGGTCGCGCCGAGGATGGCAGAGACAGTGCGGGCAAGCTGATCAGCAGATTCAAGCCAAACACATTCAACGATCAACAGCGCCGAGCCGTTCAGACCACGACCTCTGGCCCCATCCGTACCGCTGGGCACATCTGACACACAAAAAACGCCGCGAAGCGCCGTCGTCATCATACTATGCCAGGGTGCGAGTGACCGTGATTGCCGCACGTCTGTTCGCGTTCATCCCTGCCTTCTTTGCACGCCGGTTTGCCCGCGTGGCCGCGCGCTGACACTCTGCCCCCAGGCGGCCCTAATCGACGGGCAGGCCACTGGGCACCATGTCGGGGCGGCC
The DNA here is from genome assembly GCF_021404545.1 of Aestuariivita sp. GTDB lineage: Bacteria > Pseudomonadota > Alphaproteobacteria > Rhodobacterales > Rhodobacteraceae > Aestuariivita. The sequence goes on along the minus strand of NZ_JAAWWD010000062.1, from coordinate 88,063 downwards.
CATCGGGCGTTGCAGTGCGGTTTCTCCGGTCAACGCATTCAGGAATGCAACGATATCGGCGATCTCGGCGTCGGTCACGGGTGGCAGATCAATGCTGATCCTGGATCGAACCCGATCGTTCTCGGCGATGTTGTCGCGCAGGGCGAAGTCGCTGGAAGCGAGCCACGGAACAGAGGGCAGGATCGCCATGTCAGCGCGCCACTTGGCATTGCTTTCCTGGGGGTTCATGTGGTGACGGACCATTGCTTCGAGCGTCGGCATGGCGCCGTTATGGCCATATGGCCCCGTCAAGGCGACATTGCGCAGGAATGGTACGCGAAATCGGTAGGCGTCATCCAGATTGTCGGAGATTGCCATTCGGCCCACGTCGCGGGGAATCGGGTCGTTCAAGAAAGTGAGACCCGGACCGAAGGGTGGCAGTCCCAACGCCTGAAAGCTCTGGTTCGACAGCAATGGCCCTGCATGGCAACTCACACAGCCAACGTCGCCAAAGAACAACTCCATGCCGCGCGCCTGCGCATCGTCCAGCGCCGTTTCATCACCATTCAGGTATTTGTCAAACGGGCTGTCGAAGTTACGAAATTCGGTGCCCACGAAAGCAGCAATGGCGTTGGCGATTTCGACAATCGTGATGTCAGAGGCATCGTTCACATTGTCGAAGGCTTCTGTGAATTTCGGGACATAGGCATCGATGTTACGAACACGTTCGGTGATCAGTGGCCAGACATGGTGCGCGCCGTCAAACGCAGCTCCGGCGATCGGGTTTTCACCGGGTTGCCCGGCCATTTCCGTTTCCGAGGCGACAGGGAACAGTGCCTGCGCCGCCAGCAAGGAATTCAGCCCCTTGGGCAGGAATATCCAGGCAGGTGTTCTGAAACCGTTGCCGAAATCGTCGGAAACCTCGGCGCGTCCGTCATGAAACATGAATTTCACATCTTGATGCGCCAGGTTCCACAGGCCGGGCGCATTGCGCGGCACGCGTTCGTGGATCTGATCGGGTCCAGCTCCGGCTGAGCGCTGCTTCCCCAGCCCGGTTCCGCCTTCACCAATGCCAAGGCTTACACCGTCGGCGCTGTTGAAGTCGTGGTGATGGCAAGTGGCGCAGGCGATATTCTGGTTGCCAGAGAGGACCTTGTCATAAAACAGCAATTGCCCAAGCTGCACCTGGGCCGGTTCGAACTGGATAAAATCTTCGAGTTTCAGAGGGTCGGGTAAGTCGAGCGCCACGGCCGGTGTAGCCAGGCTCAGGGCCAGCAAAGACGCGTGCACTCTTTGTCGAACGGATCTCACCCGGAATCTCCTATTTGAACCGTTTCCCTCAGGCTACAGCCATCCGAAGTGCGGCTCCAGACGGTTTGTGGCTGCGCGCCGCCCGGCAAAGACGATGTGTCGGGCCCTTGGTATGCGGCCACTTCGTCGGGGCGAACACGGTCGCATCTCAGCCACACGCGGAGAGGCCTTCAGGCGGGCAGGTATCTGACTGTTTGTCATGATAAACGATACCATGATCAGTCCGCGCAGCACCCTGTGTCAGTCGCGGGTGATGCGATAGGTGGCGCCGGCGGCAATCGGACCGGCAATTTCGGTGTGGCCGCCATCAGGCCAGTAGACCGTGAGCCGGGCGATTTCATCGGCATCTCCAAGACCGAAATGCGCCACCGGTGCATCGAATGACATGAAGCCACCCCCCGATTGAAGTTCGCGCATCATCCGCGTGCCGTCGGGCATTTCAACGACCAGCCGCGCACCCAGCCCGTGGCTGTTGCCCCCACTTGCATCACGCAGTTCGACCCGAATGGCATTGCCGGTCTGCGACCCGTTGCGGAACAGCGCCACCGGGCCGTTGACCGGTTGGGTGATCATATCGAGATCGCCATCGTGATCCATGTCGAAGGCCACGGCAGCCGCGGTCATCAGATAGTCTTCCAGCCCGAAGGGACCGGAGGCCTCGGCAAAGGTTCCGTCGCCGATGTTGCGGAAGAACAGATTTGACGGGCTGAACTCGTTTGGCACCCAGGTCCCGTTGACGATGTACACATCCTGCCAGCCGTCATTGTCGAAATCGGCAATCTTGGTGTCCCAGGACCAGCCACCGATTTCGAGCCCCTCGGCCGTAGCGGTGTCGACATATCTGTCCCCTTGGCGGGTCAAAAGGACGTTGGTACGCAGGATCTGCCGGATCGTGGTGTCAAAAACCGACATGAGCGGCAGCTCGAATGGTTTGAAATGGATCTCGCAAAAGGCTTGTGCCTCGCGCTGCCCCGCCGGGATCAAGGCGCAGATCGACGGATCCTGTTTCTGGATCGCGAGATCCTTGACCAGCATGGCATTGCATTCCCTGCGCAACATTCCCGAAAGGGCATCGCACTTGCTGGAATAACTTGGATCGAACCGGTTGCCGGTTTTGTACCACTCCTTGATTTCCATGTTGCGGACGCAGAGCGCTTTGGTTGCAGCGTCGATGATGCCATCGCAATACTCCGAGAGATGCTGCATTTTCAGCCGCTCGGAGACACGTGACGACCGGCCTGCGATCTGCGCGAAGAAGATCTCGGGCATGCCATCGTTATGCAAATCCGCCGTCTTGATTGCCATGGTCGTGTTGGTGGTATGCGGGATCAGGTCGTCGGCCCGGGTGACGGCCGTGAAACCGCCCTGCCCGTCACCGAGATAGACATAGTCGGGCAGTTCAAAATCATTGCCCACCAGCAGATCGGCCGTGCCGTTCAGGTCGATATCACTCAACAGCATGACCAGCGTTTCGCCGGGCAGACCCGGCAAGTCGGCGAAAGCGCTGCCATCGAGCGTGCCGTTTTCGTTAAAGATCAGCCGGTTGCGCGACTCCTCGCCCGGAATGCGCCGGTACCAACCGGCGGCCCAGTTGCCCAGAGCGGCATCAAGGTCGCCATCGCGGTCGACATCGGCGAAGCTCAGCGACATTGTCAGGATCGCGTCGTCGCGGTTGGCCACTGGCTGCGGCCTCTCGGTTTCAAAATCACCATTCCGGTTGTGAACGATGAAGTTGCCGTCCAGGTATGTGGCAAGAAACAGATCGAGCCAGCCGTCATTATCGGTGTCGACCAGCGCGGCGTTGAACACATCCAGATCGGCCAGCGGGCCAAGCGCGCCCGGCCACGGGCTGAACCCGCCATCGCCATCGTTGAGATAGATATAGACGCCACGCTCTGTCGAGGCGATCACCAGATCCAGGTCGCCGTCGTGGTCGATATCCCCGGTCGACAGGCTGCGACCTTCCCAGAATGGTGGCCACATGTCCTTTATCGAAAACTCCAGCGGCTTGTCGATGCCGTGGCTCGAAGCCTCGACGCGCTGGAAAACCGTCTCATAGGCGGGCGAGCGCGGAGCGAAAGGGCGCGATGTCATGCGGATCGGGCGATCGGACGAGATGTCTGCTGCCTCGGCGGCGGCGGGCAGAAGCACCTGTTCCAGGCCCAGAAGAATGCCGGACACCCGCTGGCTGTGCCCTGGGCTGATGCTGTGCGCTGTCGCAAGGACCGCGACAAGCACCACGGCAAAAACCGCAGACCGCTTGGCATACTGCGCGACTGGTTGGCTCATCGTTCCCCCCTCTTCGCGGCCTGCGCCCATTCAGGACCACGGCGCCGCTGGCTGTTGGCAATGCCGCGATCATCGCCAACCGGTTAGGAATTTCAACTGGGATTCCTCGCCGACCCACCGCTATGTGGCAGCCATCCGAGACGATCTTCCAGACATTTTCAGCCTGTGTTCCGCAACTCCATGTCAGCAGAACGTCAATCGGCGCAAACCGTCAGCACGATCCTCGGTGTGTCGCGACGCATTTGACCGCCCCAACCCGCGCTACCAGTCCCATGTGGTGACACGTCGATCACGGAGGCCACAAGCCGGTCGCTGTTTTCCATGACCATCGACACCGCCCAACCTGAGCACCGTCTGACCTCACCCCCGGTCGTGAAAAAAGTCGTAGATCTTCTCCGCCAGCGCCTCGCTCACACCGTCCACGGCCTTGAGATCCGCCAGATTGGCGCGCGCCACGGCCTTTGCGGATCCGAAATGCGCCAAAAGCGCCCGTTTGCGCGCCGCCCCCACGCCCGCGATCTCGTCCAACGGGGTCGCCGCCACCGCCTTGGCCCTTTTGGCGCGATGCGTGCCGATGGCAAAGCGGTGCGCCTCGTCCCGCAATCGCTGCACGAAATAGAGCACCGGATCATTGTGGCGCAGCGCGAAGGGGCGCGCGCCGGTGCGGTGAAACTCCTCCTTGCCCGCGTCGCGGTCGACCCCCTTGGCAACGCCCACCATCGGGATATCCTCCACCCCGTGCGCGGCCATGATCTGGGCCACGGCACTCACCTGCCCCGCGCCGCCGTCGATCAGCAACAGGTCCGGCCACATCCCCTTTTCGCGATCCGGATCTTCCTTGATCAGGCGCGAGAACCGGCGGGTCAACACCTCTTTCATCATCCCGAAATCATCGCCGGGGGTCAGTTCGTCACCCCGGATGTTGAACTTGCGATAGCTGTTCTTCATGAACCCGTCAGGCCCCGCCACGATCATCGCACCGACTGCATGCGCGCCCTGGATATGCGAGTTGTCATAGACCTCGATTCGCTTGGGCGGCGCCTCCAGGGCAAACGCCTCCGCCAGACCCCTAAGCAGTTTGGCCTGTGTGGCCGTCTCGGCCATCTTGCGCGCCAGGCTCTCGCGGGCGTTGCGCAGCGCGCCTTCGATCAATTCGGCCTTCTCCCCGCGCTGGGGTACCAGCAGCGTGACCTTGCGGCCCAGTTTCTGGGTCAGCGCGTCCTGCATCAGATCGGGGTTCTCGATCTCGTGGCTGAGGATCACCTGACGCGGCGGCTCCTTGGTGTCATAGAACTGGCCTACAAACGCCTCCAGCACCTCGCCCTCGTCGATATCCGCACCCACCCGGGGATAGAAATCGCGGTTGCCCCAGTTCTGATTGGCGCGGATGAAAAACACCTGCACGCAGGCCTGCCCGTTCTCAAGATGCAGCGCGATCACATCCGCCTCGGTCACGCCGCGCGGATTGATGCCTTGCGCCGTCTGCACCTGGGTCAGCGCGCGGATCCGGTCACGCAGTGCGGCGGCGCGCTCGAACTCCATCGCGTCGGACGCCTCCTGCATCTGGGTTGCCAGCGCCTCCTGCACCTTGGTCGACCGACCGGTGAGGAACTGTTCGGCATCGCGGACCGAGCGGGCATAATCCTCGGGGCTGATATGGCCCACACACGGGCCCGAACACCGCTTGATCTGGTAAAGCAGGCAAGGCCGCGTGCGGCTTTCAAACATCGCATCGGTGCAGTTGCGCAGCAAGAACACCTTTTGCAGCTGGTTCAGCGTCCGGTTCACCGCACCTGCACTGGCGAAGGGGCCGAAATAGGTGCCCTTCTCCTTCTTGGCGCCGCGATGTTTCTTGATCTGCGGGAAATCGTGATCCTTGGCGACCAGGATATTGGGAAAGCTTTTGTCGTCGCGCAGCAGAACGTTGTATTTGGGTTTCAGCTGCTTGATCAGGTTCTGTTCCAGAAGCAGCGCCTCGGTCTCTGTCCTTGTGGTCAGAAACATCATCGAGGCGGTCTCGCGGATCATCCTGTCGATGCGCGCGGAATGGCCCGAGGGTCGGGCATAGTTCGACACCCGCGCGCGTAGGTTGCGGGCCTTGCCGACATAGAGAACGCGGCTCTGATCATCGAGCATCCGGTACACCCCTGGCGAGCTGTCCAGCGTCTTGAGATAGCTCTGGATCGCGGCGTGCCCGGTCTTTGCATCGGCTTGGGGGGATTGGTCAGAAAAGGTCATGGCACCCAGATATGATTCTCAGGCCACGCCTGCAATCTTGAGCCATACGGATCAAGCCCTAAGCTGTCCCCGATTGCTGTGGATAAGTCTGAAGATATGTTTCGGTGCCCCGGAATTTTTCGTTGTGTTTCCGGGCTCTCTGCGATTTGCCTAAAATTTAGGCAAATCTGTAAGATATTGAATTCAAACAAAACTTTCTTGAGCACATCCCAAATCACTGAAAACACACGCTTTTTTGTAACGAAATTATTACAGATATGCTTGCGGTGGAAAACTTCGCCAAATGGCGCGATACGCTGCCTCACTCGACGCCTTGAACGTCCGGCGTTTGCCAGGCCAGATGCTGCCCGCCATCCACGCAGATCAGCTGCCCTGTAACCGCACGGGCATCCAGGAAATATCCCAACGCGGCACAGATGCCCTCAGGATCCGCGCCACGTTCCAACACGGTGCCGGCGCGCTGTGCCGCGAAATGCTCCGAGCCTTGACGCGCGCCCTGCATCGTGGGGCCCGGACCAATCGCGTTGACGCGGATTGCCGGGGCCAGCGCCTGGGCAGTGGTCTGGGTCATCGCCCAGAGGCCCATCTTGGCAATCGTATAGGTCATGAACTCTGGGGTCAGCTTGCGGACGCGCTGGTCAATCATATTGACGATCAGACCGGCGGCTTGCGGTTCACCGTTCTCGTCCGTCATTGCTCTGAGCCCCTGGGCCGCCATCGCCTGTGTCAACACGAAGGGCGCGCGCAGGTTGCTTTCCAGGTGTCTGTCCCAGCTTGTGCGCGTGGCACTGGCCACTGTGTCGTATTCAAAGATCGAGGCGTTGTTGATCAGGCAGGTGATCGCGCCCCCCAACGCCGTGCCGGCGTGACCCAGCAGCGGTGCGACCTCTGCCTCATTCAGCATATCCGCCCGAAGCGCCACGGCATTGCGCCCCATGGCCTTGATCTCCTCGACAACCTTCCCTGCGCCCGCATCCGAGCTGGCGTAATGCACTGCAACGTCAAATCCGCGTCCCGCAAGATAGAGCGCCATCGCGCGCCCCAGGCGCTTGCCCGCACCGGTCACCAATGCTCGGGTCATATACATCGCCTTTGAATGATCAGATCAGTACGGCAGCAAGATAGACCAGATACGCAGCGGTCAAGAGAAATCCCCAACGCCGGGTAATGTCGCGTTTCATAAAGACGAACGGAAAGATGATCAGTGACGCGCCCAGCATCACCCACAGATCGAACCGCAGGAAAGACGGGTCGACCGGGATCGGACCCACCATCGTCGCCAGCCCGATAATGGCCAGCAGGTTGAACATATTCGAGCCGATCACGTTCCCCAAAGCCACATCCGCCTGCCTGCGGATCGCGGCCATCACCGTGGTGGCCAGCTCGGGCAACGACGTGCCGATCGCAACCAGGGTAAGACCGATCACCGTGTCGCTGACCCCATAGGTCTTGGCGATGACGGTCGCGTTATCCACCAGCAGATCGGCACCCAGCGGCAGCCCGATCAGTCCCAGAACCAGGAAAAGCGCGATACGCCATCCGGGCATCTCCGGGTCGGCGCCCTCCAGCTCTTCGATGTCGATCTCAACACCGTCCCCGGCCTTTTGATGCGCGCGTGCATCGCGAAACGCGTCGAACAGGACATAGGCCAGAGCGGCCAGCAGGATCCCGCCCGTCAGCGCCGTAAATGTGCCGGTAAAAGCAAGCGCGATAAAAAGCGCCGAAGCGATCAGCATAAAGACATAGGTCTTTCTGGTATCGCATTCGCTGGTATGAAGCCGCGACAGGATCGCCGGCACACCCAGAACCAACAGGATGTTCGCGGTGTTTGATCCCACCACATTGCCCAGTGCGATGCCCGGCGCGTCATCCATGATCGCCTTGATCGCAATCAAGAGCTCGGGCGCCGAGGTGCCAAACGCCACGATGGTCAGACTGACGATCAATGCAGGCACACCCAGACGCAGCGACAGGTTAACTGCCCCACGAACCAGCGCATCACCGGCCAGCAGCAAAATGACCAGCCCAAGGCCGGACAGGAGCCAAGGGATCATGTGTCGCGCCCTCCGGCACCGCAGTCACAAGGACCCTTGCCGATCCGGTAGCGCCCGCAAGACCGGCATTTGGCCGATTTCAAGCGCTGCACGCCCGGCACTCGCAATTTGCCGAACATCGCCAGCAGGGCGATGAAAATCAGGAACAGGGAAACGATCTTGAGAATCACGTCAGAGGCCAAAACGCGCGTAGTCGGCACGCTCCTCGATCCCGGTCAGGGCATCCTGCGCCACCTGTGCGCCCAGCCGTTGCAGGAACGGACGGCGCAAGCCATAGCGGCGAAAGCCGACCTTATCGCCAAAGATCTCCTGCATCTTGGGTTTGAGATGACCGACACCGTCGATAAGCCCCAGCTCAAGCGCGGTCCGGGCCAGCCAGATCTCACCGGTGAAAAGGTCCCGGTCCGTGGGCAGCTTGTCGCCCCTGCGGCTCTGAACGTGGTTCTTGAAATTAGCGTGGATGTCCTCAAGCAGCACTTTGAGCCGCGCGACATCCTCCTTCTGTTCGGGGCGAAACGGGTCGAGCATGGATTTCGACTGCCCTGCGGTATAGACCCGCCGTTCAATCCCGTAGCGGGAGAGGAACTCATGCGCGCCAAAACCCGCTGAGATCACGCCGATGGAGCCTATAACCGAACTCTCATCGGCCCAGATCTCATCGGCAGCCGCCGCCAGCCAATACCCGCCCGAGGCGGCAACGTCCTCGACAAAGGCATAGACCGGCGTTTCGGTCTGTTCGGCAAGGCGCCGGATGCGCGCTGCGATCAACGAAGATTGTACCGCCGATCCACCAGGTGAGTTCAACTCAAGCGCAACCGCGTCGGGTTTGCCTTTGCGGAACGCTTTTTCCAGGATCGGCGCGGCCGTCGCATCGCTGAGCGAGCCACGACCGGGCATGCCGATGGCGCCGGAAAGGCGGACAACAGCAACGAGCGGGTTGGATTTGAGAAAGGGCAGCCTTCGGATCATTGCCCCCATGTAGATTGCCAGGTGCGGTGAAACAAGGCGGCGTGGCCAGTTCGTTTGATCACGTCACATGATCTGCGACATGCGGCGGCAATTTTGCCACGCCCGGGCGCTGCCACACTCTTTCGGCCTCTACGATAGGCGGCGCTAAACCCGGAGCGGCTGCGCCGCACTCTATTCTATTTGTGCGCGGCCGCACGGGCCTTGGGACGCTGTCCCAAACCCTGGGAATATTTAAAGCCAGAAGAAGCGAGAGATCCGCTTACGGCTTCTTCTGGCTCTAAATATTCCCGGGGGAGGCCGAACGCCAGGGGCAGAGCCCCGCTTTCACGCATGTCTGCCCCAGCGCCGTCCCGCAGGTACCGGAGCGCCTGCGCGGTCTTGTCGAACACCGCTCAGTTCCGAATGCGCCAGCCGGTACGGAAAATCCACCAGATCACCGCCAGACAGGCCAGGGTGAACCCCCCGATCGCGAGCAAGCTGAGCCCGATCGGCACATCCGCCATCCCATAAAACGACCAGCGAAAGCCCGAAATCAGATAAACCACCGGATTAAACAAGGTAACCGTCTGCCAGACCGGCGGCAGCATCGAGATCGAATAGAACGATCCGCCCAGAAACACCAAAGGCGTGACGATCATCAATGGCACGAGTTGGAGTTGCTCGAAGTTCCCGGCCCATATGCCGAGGATAAAGCCCAAAAGCGCGAACGAGAGGCAGGTCAGAACCAAGAACGCCAGCATGGCAAGCGGGTGCTGGATCTCAAGATCGACAAAGAAATGCGCGGTTACCAGGATCACCAGGCCGATAAAGAGCGCCTTGGTCGCCGCGGCGCCCACATAGCCACAGACAATCTCCAGAAAGTTCACAGGCGCTGAGAGAAGCTCGTATATCGTGCCGATGAATTTCGGAAAATAGATCCCGAAAGACGCGTTCGAGATGGCTTGGGTCATCACCGACAGCATGATCAGGCCGGGCACGATAAACGCGCCATAGCTCACCCCTTCGACCTCGTCGATCCGCGACCCGATGGCGGCGCCGAAGACCACGAAATAAAGCGATGTGGACAGAACCGGCGACAGGAAGCTCTGCATCAGAGTACGGAAAAACCGCGCCATTTCAAACTTGTAGATCGCCATAATCGCGGTGAAATTCATGCCGCGTCCCCTTCGGCCGCGGCCACGAGGTCAACGAATATCTCTTCCAGGCTGGTCTGCCGTGTCTGCATGTCGCGCAGCACCAGACCGGCCGCCGCGACATCGTTCAAAAGCGTGGTGATACCGGTGCGCTCTGCGCGCGTGTCATAGGAATAGACGAGCGCGCAGCCGTCGCCGCGCAGCTCCAGCGCATAGGACGCGAGCGCCTCGGGGATCGCGGTCAGCGGTTCCGACAGCTGCACCTCGATCTGCTTTTTGCCCATCTGCCGCATCAGGTCGTCTTTGTCCTCGACCAGCATCAATTCACCCTTGGCGATGACGCCGACACGGTCTGCAATGGCTTCGGCCTCTTCGATATAATGGGTGGTCAGGATAATCGTGACGCCATCGGCCTTGAGCTCGGCCACCGTTTCCCACATGTCGCGGCGCAGTTCCACATCCACGCCTGCCGTTGGTTCATCAAGAAAGAGAACGCGGGGATCATGCGCCAGCGCCTTGGCAATCAGAACGCGGCGTTTCATCCCGCCCGACAGCTCCTTGAGTTGGTTGTCGCGCTTGTCCCAGAGCGAAAGCTTCTTCAGGATCGCCTCGATACGGGCATCGTCGCGCGGCTTACCGAAGAGCCCACGGGAGAACCGCACGGTGCTGATCACCTTTTCAAACGGCTCCAGCGCGATTTCCTGCGGGACCAGGCCGATCATCGAGCGGGCCGCACGGAACTCCTCCAGGATATCGAAGCCACCGACATGTACCGATCCCCCACTGGCTTGGGTGATCCCGCAAACCGTTGAAATCAATGTGGTCTTTCCGGCCCCATTGGGCCCGAGAAGCGCCAGGATCTCTCCCTCGTGGATGTTCAGCGTCACACCTTTGAGCGCCTCGAACCCGCCCGCGTAGGTCTTGCGCAGGTCCCTGATCTCGACAATATCCGACATGGTGCTCTCCCGTCTCACAAATGCTAAACTAAATCGTTCAGATGAGAGACGACAGGGCTAAAACGCACATGACCTTGCGCGCGGATGCAGATCAGGACTTGCCCGTCAGGCGTTTGAACCAGCCTTTCTTTGGCGCGTCCTCGTCCGCCTCTTCTTCGGATGGGCCTTCGAGACCGTCCTGAAGGTTGCTAAAAAACTGATCGGCCATCTTTTTGGCGAATCCGTCGATGATACGGCTTCCGAGCTGGGCCAGCTTGCCGCCGACCTTGGCCTCCACATCATAGGACAGGCGCGTAAGCTCGGGCGCGATTTCTTCCAATGTGACAACGGCCCCGCCTTTGGCGAAACCGGCGGCGCCACCCTTGCCTTCGCCGGTGATGGTGATCGCCTCGTTCTCGACGATATCGGACATCTGCACCTGCCCTTTGAAGGTGGCCTTTACCGGACCGACCTTTTGCGTGACCACCGCGTTATAGCCTTCCGAGACCGAGCCTGTGACCTCGCTGGCACCTGGAATGCAGTCTTTGAGCACTTCGGGATCGAGGATGGCAGCGAACACCACCTCGCGGGCCGCTTTGATCTCACGCTGGTCCTGCATCTTCATCGGGTCATCCTCCTTTGGCACTTGCATCCCTCCTACTCTACCCAGCACATTTGGCCAAGCCTGTCGCAAACAGGCGCGACGCCCGGACCTCTCACAGTCAGGAGGAACGGGACGACCCTCTCAAGGAGCCTGCCGCGTGACACCCCCTCCCCAGAACCGTGCCGGATGGGGCATTGCATTCATCATGGCTGGAATGGTGGCGATTTCGGTCAACGATGTATTGATCAAGCAGCTCTCGGGCGCCTATCCGCTGCATCAAATGGTGTTCACGCGGTCGGCCATCGGCATCGTGTTCAGCCTTATGCTGGTCCAGTGGGAAGGCGGCTGGCAGATCCTCAAAACACGGCGCCCTGGGCTGCACATCCTGCGCGGCGCGCTGTTGGTGATTGCCAATCTGACCTATTTCACGGCCCTGGCGGTGATGCCGCTGGCCGATGCAACCGCGCTATTTTTTGCCGCACCGCTGATCATTACGCTGCTATCGATCCCGATGCTGGGTGAAAAGGTAGGCCCGATGCGCATGAGCGCGGTGGCCATCGGATTTGCGGGGGTTGTCATAATGCAGCGCCCCTGGGCAGGCAGCGACGCGTTGGAGGTCGACCGCCTTATCCTCTTGCTGCCGCTTCTGGCGGCCCTGACCTATGCCATCAATCAGCTTCTGACGCGCAAGCTGGGGGTTGAGAGCAAGGCCAGCGCGCTGGCGGTCTATGTGCAGGGAATGTTCCTTGTCAGCTCGCTGGCCTTTTGGCTGGTGGCCGGGGATGGGCGTTTCGCCGAAGGGGTGGAAAACCCCAGCCTGGTCTTTCTGCTGCGGGCCTGGGTGTGGCCCACTGCGGACGATTGGATCTTTTTCATCGGCCTAGGTCTCAACTCTGCCATTGTGGGCTATTGCCTGAGCCAGGCCTACCGCATGGCGGATGCGGCAACGGTGGCCCCGTTCGAATATGTCGGCCTGCCGCTTGCGGTCTTGTGGGGATGGGTCGTCTTTGCAGAACTCCCCGTATGGGAGGTATGGCTGGGCATCGTGCTGATCGTGGGGTCTGGCCTGTTCGTGTTCCTGCGCGAGCAGCAAAAGGCGCGGCGCGTCGCACGGGGGCAGGTCAATCGCCGGTTCTGACGATGTGCTGGCGTCACACCCTCCCCCCGTGATCTTCCTGACCGGCATATCGCTTGTGAGGGTGAGCGCAGGATGGACCGATCCCGTACCTGACCGGACGCGCCGAAAGAACCCCGTGCCTTTGGATCACATCATCGGTTGCGCCTTGGCAGCGGCGTATTCTCTGTCCAGTCCCAGGTGCCATCATCCCGGTCCGCAACCGATTGCTTCCAGCCGACCTCCTCGGAACGGGTCTTGAAATTGATCCCCTCGGGCGAATGGCGCGTGATCCCGTCGAAAATCGTGGCGAGCCGCTGAGTCTGCAAGATTCCGGTCTGCTCGATGGCCTGGTTGATGACCATTTTTTGCATCGCCAGTTGGTTGATGGGCACCGTACTCATGCGCGCGGCCAACTCCTCGACCCGGTTATCGAGGTCTTCGGCCGGCACCGCCTCCAGGACCAGGCCCATATCCGCGGCTGCGCGCCCTGTGATCTTGTCGCCCGTAAACAGCATGCGCTTGGCCTTTTCCGCACCCAGCCGATAGACCCACATAGCTGTTGTCGGACAGCCCCAGACGCGGGCGGGCATGTAACCGATCTGGGCATCCTCGGCCATGATCGTGAGATCCGCGCACAGCGCGATGTCCGACCCGCCCGCCACAGCATATCCGTGCACCTTGCAGATCACCGGTTTCATCGCGCGCCACAGCGCCATGAAATGCTGGGTGTTCTCCCACATGAACCGGTAATCCTTGATCGGATCCCAGGGCATCTCCTGCGTGACATTGTTGGAGCCGTTGGCCTCGGCATAGAATGTCAGGTCGTAGCCCGCGCAAAAAGCGGGGCCGTTGCCCGACAGGATCATCACATGAACCTCCGGGTCGGCGTCGGCGCGCGCAACGACGGACGCCAAGTCGCCTGGCAGTTCGTCATTGATCGCGTTCATTACATCGGGCCGGTTCAAAGTGATCCGCCCGATCCGCCCGTCTTTGTCGTAAGTAACTGTCGACATGCTCAATCCTCCCTCAGCGGAAGGGAACACGGGGGGGCCGTTCTGCCAAGACGAAAAACGCCCCGCCACTGGGGCGGAGCGTCGGGTGTCAAACGTTTTCGCCGAAAACTCTTGGCTCAGATCTTCGGCGAAGACATCTCTTAGCCGATGATCCCATTCAGCGTGGCAGAGGGGCGCATGACCGCCGCGACCTTGGCAGGATCGGCGTGATAATAGCCGCCCAGATCGGCGGGATTTCCACGCACGGCAGCCAGTTCAGCCACAATGGCCGCTTCACCCTCGGCCAGCGATGCGGCGAGAGGCGCGAAATGCGCCGCGAGATCCGTATCATCCGTTTGTGCCGCCAGGGCCTCGGCCCAATAGCGCGCAAACCAATAGTGGCTGTCACGGTTGTCAGGCTGTCCGACTTTGCGGCCTGGCGATCGACCGTGATCCAGAATGCCCTGAGTCGCGGCTTCCACGGCCTCTCCCAGCACACGCGCCTTGGCATTGCCGCGGGCATCCGCAAGGAACATGAAACTTTCGCCCAGCGCGCAGAACTCTCCCAGACTGTCCCAGCGCAGATGGTTCTCCTCGACCAATTGCTGCACGTGCTTGGGCGCCGATCCGCCGGCGCCGGTCTCAAACAGCCCGCCACCCTGCATCAGCTTCACGATGGAGAGCATTTTTGCCGAGGTGGCCAGCTCCAGAATCGGGAAAAGGTCCGTCAGATAGTCCCGCAGCACATTGCCGGTGATCGCGATCGAGTTTTCGCCCTTGCGGATCGTCTCGAGCGTGGCGCGGGTCGCAGCACGCGGTGCCATGATCTTGAATTTATCCGCAACGCCTTTTGCCTCTAGAACAGGTATGACGTATTTGATCAGTTCCGCATCATGGGCACGGTCCGCATCCAGCCAGAAGATGGCCTCGCAGCCTTCGGCGCGCTGCCGGTCGATGGCCAGCATCACCCAATCCTCGATCGGCGCCTTGCGCGACGAGGCCGAGCGCCAGATATCGCCCGCTTCGACGCTGTGTTCGTGCAGCACCGTGCCATCCTCAAGCACCATGCGCACCACCCCATCGGACGGGATCTCGAACGTGGTAGGATGCGAGCCGTATTCCTCGGCCTTTTGCGCCATCAGGCCGATGTTCTGCACCGTGCCCGCCGTGGCCGGATCCAGCGCACCGGTCTCTTTGAAGTATGCAATCGTCTCATCATAAACAGGCGCATAGGAATTGTCGGGGATTACGCAATTGGCGTCGTGTTCCTTGCCATCCGGCCCCCAGCCCTTGCCACCCGCACGGATCAACGCAGGCATGGAGGCATCGATGATGACGTCGGACGGCACGTGGAGGTTGGTGATACCGCGATCGGAATCGACCATATACATCGGCGGGCGATCCGCCATCACCGCGTCAATCGCCGCCATGATGCCCGCGTGATCCTTCACCCGCTCCAGAAGATCGCCGAGACCCGAGTTCGGGTTCACTCCCAGCGCGGCCAGCTCATCTCCAAACTGCTCAAAGACGGGTGCAAGAAACGCCTTGACCGCGTGACCAAAGATGATCGGATCCGACACCTTCATCATCGTGGCCTTCATGTGCAGCGAAAACAGCGTGCCGTCCTGCTTGGTGCTGGCGATCTCATTTTCCAGGAACGCGTCCAGCGCCTTGGCCGACATGAATGTGGCGTCCACCACCGTGCCCGCCGGAAAGGCGACGCCGTCTTTCAAAACTGCCTCGGCCCCGTCCGTCGCGGTCAGGACAATCCTGGCCGTGGCATCTGCGCTCAATGTCGCGGAAGCTTCGTTGGAAAAAAAGTCGCCCCCCTGCATCGACGACACCCGGGTCTTGCTGTCGGCGGCCCAGACCCCCATGCGGTGCGGGTTGGCCTGGGCAAAGGCCTTGACGGCCTTGGCAGCGCGGCGGTCGGAGTTGCCTTCGCGCAGAACCGGATTCACCGCCGACCCCTTGATGGAATCATAGCGCGCGCGTGTCTCTTTTTCAGCCGCCGTTTCAGGCGTTTCAGGGTAATCGGGAATAGCATAGCCCTGGCTCTGCAATTCCTTGACCGCCGCCACAAGCTGCGGCACCGAGGCCGAAATATTGGGCAGCTTGATCACATTCGCCTCAGCCGTTTTGACAAGCTTGCCCAGCTCGGCCAGATCGTCGCTTTGCACCTGCTCCGCGCTCAGCGCTTCGGGAAAGGTCGCGAGGATCCGCCCGGCGAGCGAGATGTCCTTGGTCCCGACACTGACGCCCGCGGCCTGGGCAAAACGCTGGATGATCGGCAAAAGCGAGGCCGAAGCCAACTCGGGCGCTTCGTCAACCTTGGTGTAGATGATATCGGGAGAGGTCTGGTCGGTCATGGGTCTCACGCCTTTTGTTGGAGGGTTCGCATTTTCGGCATGCAATAGTATACCGAACGCCGCGGGTCCACCGCTCAATCGCCGCAGGGGTGGGGCGTGGTGACGCGCCGGTCGGGTGGTTGGGCTGACCCTACTTGCCGCGGATGTCATGGGAAAGACATGTCTTTGGATCAGCACAGACCGGTTGAACCTTAACAGCCGCGTGACGGAGTGCACCGGCGCGCCCGACCGACCCTGAAGCCGTGGATCTGTGAGCGTGCGACCACAGGCGCGCTCAACGCCTTGCCGCGCATTCCCCCAAGGAACGGGTATGTTCAAGGTTCGGTTTGCTTTCGCCCACTGGCAACCGCAGTCGCGCCGATTACGCCGGAAACAGCAACTCCAACCGGTCTTTCCAATGCGCGCCCTGACACCAGGACGCCAGGTCGCTCCCCTCCAATGCGTCCCAGCGGCGTTTCTGGGACGCAGCCCAGACCAAAGCCAGATTGCACGAAATCGCCGGGCGCAGCCCCGCCGCGCGCCCCGCAAGGATCGGACGAAGTGTCGCCATGCCGGTGCCCAGCATCAAGACCGCATCGACATCGCTTTGCGACAAACGGCGGTAGGCGTCCAAGACCCCCGCCCCGGTCATCGCGTAAATCGGATGAAACGCGCTGTCTTCCGGCGCCAACCCCTCTTTTGCGACAACCTCGAACCCGTGCGCCTCCCAATAGGGGGTACAGACGCGGTTCAGATCGTCGGGATAGGGCGACAAAAGCCCGATCCGACGCGCGTTCATGGCCCGCAATGCCGCCACTGAGGCAAGCGCAGCCGTCAAAAACGGCACCCCGCGCGCCGCTTCAACCTCATCGACGATGCGCGCCTCGGCCTCCAGCCCGATCAGATACGAGGCGCCGGTGCAGGCGGCTGCGATCACATCCATGGGCGCGTTGGCAAACGCTTCCGACGTGGCGGCAAAGCGTGTCGTGTAGTCAACCAGCCGCTCCGGGATCGTGCCCTTGGTGGAGGTCAGGCGTGCGTTCAACATCGACCAGCCGGGCGGCATCAACGCCCAGAGCTCTGGCTCGACCGTGGTGTTGGCCTGCGGCGTCAGCACACCCATCAGACCGGCGCGCCCGTATTCCAGCCCCTCGCTCATAGCCAGCCCAATTGCCCCGGCAACCACAGGCTGAGCGCGGGAAAAAGGATCAGAACGATCAACCGCGCCAGATCGGCAAAGACAAAGGGAACCACGCCGCGAAAGATCGTACGCAACGGCAGATCGCGCGCCATGCCATGCAGGACAAAGACATTGATGCCGATGGGCGGGGTGATCATCCCCAGCTCGAT
This sequence comes from Aestuariivita sp., assembly GCF_021404545.1. Classification (GTDB taxonomy): domain Bacteria; phylum Pseudomonadota; class Alphaproteobacteria; order Rhodobacterales; family Rhodobacteraceae; genus Aestuariivita. The sequence goes on along the minus strand of NZ_JAAWWD010000062.1, from coordinate 70,744 downwards.
CACGACGATCATCACAACGCCCCACCAGATCGGATCATAGCCCATCCCGATCACCAGCGGATAGACAAAGGGCAGCGTCAGAACCATCGCAGCGATCGTGTCAAAAAGCGCCCCCAGCACCAGATAGAACAGCATCAACAGAAGGATCACCATCAACGGCTCCAACCCCAGACCTTCGATCCAGGCGACGGTTGCCGCGGGCAGGCCCGAGAGGGTGGCGAAATAGCTGAAAACCGATGCGCCGATGATGATGACGAAGATCAACCCGGTATTGGAGGCCGTCTCTCCCAGTGCCGAGAGGAACTTGGGCCGCGTCAGCCGCTTGCGAACGAGCGCCAGGAGCAGCGCGACCGAAGCACCGACCGAGGCCGCTTCGCTCACCGTGAAGATGCCGGAATAGATACCCCCCGACACGATCACCGCCAGCAGGATCACGGCCCAGCTCTTGCGCGCGGCGCGGCGCCGTTCGGGCCAGTCGATCCTTTCGCCCAGAGGGGCGAGACCAGGGTTGCGTTTGACCACAATGGCCACGGCCACGAAATAGAACGCAACGGCCATCAGCCCCGGCACGATGGCGGCCAGAAACAGCGCGATGATCGAGTTTTCGGTCAGAATGGCGTACAGGATCATCACCACAGACGGCGGCACGATCATCCCCAGGGTCCCGCCTGCCGCGATGGACCCCGCGGCCAACGATTTGGCGTATCCCCTCTCCAACATCTGCGGCAGTGCGATCCGCGCCATGGTGGCCGCCGTGGCCACCGATGATCCGCAGATCGCGCCAAAGCCTGCGCAGGCCCCCACGGTGGCAAAGATCAGCCCGCCGCGCCGGTGCCCCAGATAGACATAAGCCAGCCGATAAAGCTCATCCGAAAGCCCGCCCACATGTGCCAGGTTGCCCATCAGCAGGAACATCGCGATCACCGCCAGCCCTTCGGCGGCGATGGCGGCAGACGGCTCGGTCGCCAACAGGGTCAGTGCAGGGCCGAACCCGATGATCAGCCCGGTGCCCACCACGCCGATCACGCCCATGGCAATGCCCACCGGCACCTGAGCCAGGATCAGCACGAACATGGCGGCAAGGCCCACTAGGCCCGTTGTCAGCGGATCGTCGAACATGGCTCAGGCCACCTCGCCTTCATGTCTGAGATGTTCGTGCGCGGGCGCGCGACCGGTGATCAGCGACCGCCCCCAGGACCAGGTGACATAGACCTGTACCGGAAGGCACAGCGCCATGATCGCGGTGGTGCCCCACCACCAGGGCGCCAATGCAATGTCGATGGTGCGCGTCGTACGCCCTGCCGCGCCGTATTTCGCGGTCAGCTCTACGAACTGCCAGACCAGAACGCCGAAAAAGGCCAGCGTCACGAGGGCGGCAAAAAGCTCGAACGCGGCATTGGCGCGCGGCCCCGCGATGGCACCGATCACCCGCACCGTCACATTGGTCTGCCGCAGCAACCCGGCAGGAAAGCAACTGGCGATCACCAGGGGAAAGATCACCTCGCCATAATCCGAAAAGCCCGAAATGCGCGGCAGGCCCACCGTCCGGGCCGTTCCATCGTAGAAAATCAGCAGCGCCATGACCACCAGCCCGCAAAAGCCGATAATGGCCACGGTTTGCGTAATCCGGTCGAGCCGGGGGGCCACGGCGCCGCCTTGCATCAGCTGGCGCCCCGCATCTCGGCCAGCAGCGTCACCGCCGCGTCATAGACCGCCTGTCCATTGGGCGTTTCAGCGATCCAGGCCTCATGCACGACCTTGGCCTGTTCGGCATAGGCGTCGATGGTCGCGTCATCCGGTGTCACGATCTCGATCCGGCCTTCGGCGATCACATCGTCGCGGATGGCGTTGCCGATATCCGAATAGGCGCCGCCGCCCGCCTGGGCCATGGCCCGCCCGCCATGCTCCATAATCGCGGCCTGAGCGGCCTCGGACAGGCTGTTCCATTTATCCTCGTTCATCAACAACAGGAACGGAATGGCCCCGGCGGGCACCACATAGGCCTGATCCACCAATGGCAGCGATTTGAAGGTGCGCATGCCAGTCCAGCCCTGAATGGCCCCGTCCACGGTGCCCCGATTGAGGCCTTCATTCATCTCGGCCGAGCTCAGCGTCTGCGGGGCAGCGCCCAGCGCCTCCAGCCAGGACGCGTGAATGCCCCCGACCGAGCGGATCTTCATATTCGCCAGATCGTCCAGCGAGCCAATTTTTTTCTTCATGAACAACGCATTGGGTTCAGCGGCAAAAAAGCCGACCACATGCACCCCGTCAAAGCCGGTCAACAGGCCCATCTCATGCATCTGCCAGCCCACAACCGAAGCTTCCTCGGCGGTGCGGAAGAGAAACGGCAGCTCGAAGACCCCCATCTCCGGGAACTGGCCGGCGGTGTAGCCCGGCAACACCCAGGTGACATCGGCGACACCGTTCTGGACAAGCTCGAACTGCTTGAACGGGCTTTTGCCCAATGTCCCGCCCCAAAAGCCCTGCATGCGCACTTCATCGCCCGCAGCGGCGCTGACCGCCTCCATCCAGGGTTTGATGACCTGACTGACACCGACGCTTTGCTCCGGTACGAAAGTACCCACCTTGACCAGCTCTTGCGCGCTGAGCGGGAGCGCACAGGCAGCGGCAAGGGCCGCTCCGGCGAATGTCCTTTTCCAGTGTTTCATTTCAACCTCCTTGTTGATGTGTCCCCGTTTGGGGTCATGCCCCGAGTTTTCTCAGTGGCGGTGGATGGGTCGGGATCGTGAGCGTGCGCTCTTCGGTATAGAACGCCTCGCAGGCCGTCCCGCCCTCGCGGCCCACGCCGGATGTCTTGAACCCGCCAAAAGGCGCGCGCAGCTCGCGCATCATCGGCGTGTTGACCCAGACCACGCCAGACCTCATGCGCTCGCTCACCGACATCACCGTCGGCAGGTGATCCGACCAGATATAGGAGACAAGGCCAAAGCGCGTATCATTCGCGATGGAGATCGCCTGATCCTCCCCGTCGAACGGCAGGAAGGTGGCGAAGGGTCCAAAGATCTCGTCCTGGGCAACGCGGGCGCTGTTGTCGGGTACGGTGACGGCGGTGGGGGCAACGAAATACCCCTCTCCCAGATCGTCGCGGCGGGTGCCGCCAGTCAGAACGGCGCCGCCATCCGCAAGCGCGGTATCGACAAATCCAAGCACCCGGTCGCGATGCGCGGCACTGGCCAGCGGGCCCAGCTCGGTCCCGTCGGCCAGCGGATCGCCAACCCGAATCCGGCTCGCACGGTCGAGAAACCGATCCACGAAATCGTCAAAGATGCGGCGTTCGACCAGAATGCGCGACCCAGCCAGGCACTGCTGACCGTTGTTGGAGAATATGCCCAACAACGCCCCATCCAACGCCCGGTCGATATCGGCGGAGGCAAAGACGATATTGGCTGATTTGCCACCCAGCTCCAACGTGCAGGGCACCAGATTGCGGCCTGCCGCCGCCATGATCGTGCGCCCGGTCTGAGTACCACCGGTGAAACTCACCAGATCGACGCCGGGATGATCGACCAATGCCGCCCCGGTAACAGGGCCGCGCCCATTGACCAGGTTCAGCACCCCTTCGGGCAACACGTCCTGCAACAGCTCAACCAGTCGCGCCAGCGCAAGCGGTGTCTGTTCGGACGGCTTCAGAACGGCGGTATTGCCAAAGGCCAGGGCCGACGCGATCTTCATCGTGGCCAGGGCGACCGGTGCGTTCCATGGCGCGATCAATGCTGCCACGCCAACCGGCACGCGGCTTACGGTCGTCATGAACCCTGGTGCCTGATCCCAGCGTTGTCCCGCCGACTGGCTGATGAACTCGGCAAAAAAGCGGAAGTTGTAGGCTGCGCGCTGCATATGCCGCTCGCGCAGCTCGCGCAGCACCAGACCCGTTGCGGCACATTCCAGCCGTGCCAGCTCATCCACATGATCCAGAATGGTCTGGCGGCACCGCTCCAGATGGTCCATCCGCTCAGGTACCGAAAGGCTGGGCCACGGCCCCCGGTCAAAGGCCTCGCGCGCTGCGATAACCGCCTGATCCACGGCGCACGCATCATCCTCGACCAGGGTCGATATCCGCGCACCTGTCGCGGGATAGAACACCGGCAACTCGGTGCCGCCGCCGCCAGTGGCGCGATCCCCGGCCCATCCGGTGACGCGCGCGGGCGGTTCGATTGGCAGATCAAAACTCATGGCATGAACGCCCCCCCGTTGACATGCAACACCTGTCCGGTGACATAGCTGGCCTGATCCGATAGCAGAAACAGGATCGGCCCGGTGATATCGGCAGGCATGGCGATCCGTTTCATCGGATTGTTCGCGGCATAGCTCTCGATCTCCAACCGCAGGGGGGCATCTTCGTCCGACCGGCCCGTGCCGCCGCGCAAAAAAGCGGTATCGACGGCGGCGGGCGCGACGCAATTCACCCGGATCCCCGGCGCCAGCTCAAGCGCCATTTGTCGGGTCAGCGCGGCAATCCCCGCCTTGGCAATGGCGTAAGGCCCATATCCCGGGCGCGCGACATGACCCAGGCCGGACCCGATCTGCACAATCGCCCCACCTTCTGTCACATGCGGCGCGAACGCGCTGGCGGCAAAAAAGGCGGAGTTGAGATTGCCATTGATGACGTCCGCCCAATCCTGCGGCGTCCGGTCCAGCAGCGGCTCACTGGCGGTCATGAACCCGCAGAGATTGACAAAACCTTCGAGAGGCTCGCCCAAAACGCCTGCCGCGCGCGCGGCATCGGCCGGATCGCTGGCATCGACCGGATGCATCTCGACCCCGCCGATCCCATGCGCGTCGATTGAGGCGGGCAGATCGAAGATCACCGGGGTCCAGCCCACGGCCTGCGCGTCTGCCACCAATTGCCGACCGATCCCGCCGCATCCGCCCAATATGGCCAACCGCCGCGACATCCTAGAGTGTTTCCGCCCGGCGCAAGCCTTCGATCATCGAGGATCGAAGCAAAAAGCCGCGCGCCAGATCAGGGTCCGCGGCAATCCGTTTCATCTCATCGAGATGCGCGCGCCGGGTCTGGGGGTCGGTCGCATTCATGCGCGCGCGGTTCTTGTCCGCCTGCGCCACGATATCGTCGCGCGCGATCGGGCGGCGCTTGCGTTCATAGGTGTCCAGCACCAAATCGGGCGCGCCATTCGCGACCTCGATCAGCAGATCGGCCAAGAGCCAGGCATCATGCACGCCGCCATTCATGCCCATGCCGCCCTTGGGACTGTTGAGATGGGCCGCATCGCCTGCCAGAAACATCCGCCCCTCGGCATATCGCGAGGCCACGCGGCGATGCACCCGGTAGATGCGTTTTTCAACAATATCCATCTCGGCCGCGGCGGTGAGGATCTCGACCGTTTGTGCGCGGATGGCACCATCCTTCAAAGCCAGGTCGGGGCTTTGCCCGGTCCGCGGGTGCAGCGAGATGCGCCATAGATCGGGCAGTCGCAGCAGCGAAAAGGTGCCCCCCTCTTTCCAGATGTAATTCACGCCCGAAAGGCCGGGAAGAAAATCCTCGAACGGGAAATGGGTGGTCACCAGCACGGTGTTTTCGGGATAGGACCCACCCTCCCATTCCGCGCCGATCAAACGCCGCACCAGAGAGCGCGCCCCGTCGCAGCCCACCAGGACGCTGCCACGAATGCGCTGGCGGCCGACCACAACCGTAACGCCGTCGGCATCTTGTTCGGCATAATTGACCTGGCTGGAAAACCGCACCACTCCATCGGGCAACCGCCTGAGCAACGCGCGGCTGAGTTCCGCCTGCCGACATTGCAGCCGATAGGGGTGGCGGGTATCCTCGCTTAGCACCGACAGGTCAAACTCGGCACGCTCCTGGGTGGGGTGCATCCGGATTTGCCAGGTCGGTGTGATCCGTCCCTTGGAAATCAGCGCTTCGGTGATGCCGGAGGCTTCAAAAAAATCCAGCGTCGGCGGATGAAAGGTCGAAGCGCGCAGCTGATCGGCAATCTCGGCGTCGGCCTCGAACAGAATGCACGCGACACCCGCCTCGCTGAGCCGCCAGGCCAGCGTCAGACCGACAGGACCGGCCCCGACAATCAGCACAGGATCACGCGTCAGATCCACTGTTTTTCCTCTCTCGCCAGGCCGGATCGCGGCATCTAGCCAAAAATGATATATAGATATAACATTATTGCAATGGGCCTTGTAACTGAGATGAGTGTCGGAGTGTTTGCGCGTGAAATCAAAAGGGTACTCGAGAGCTGACGCGGATGAGAGTCGGGTACTGGACACCCGATCAGGGGTGCCGCTCTATCAGCAGATCTTCGTGATTCTGCAAAACAAGATTCAGTCCGGAGAACTGAGAAAAGGCGATACTGTCGCCACCGAGCAGGAAATCTGCACTGAGTTCGGTGTCTCGCGCATCACCGCAAGGCGCGCGCTGAACGAACTTGCCACGCGCGGCCTTGTCAAGCGTCAGCGGGGGCGCGGCACCCGTGTTGCCGAAGGGCCTGCACAGCCGGTCGACGCCTCAATCGACGGGCTTTTGGAGAATGTGGGCCATATCGGACGCACCACCACGGTGGAGGTTCTGCGCAACGGTGAGGTGCCCGCCGGCCGGGAAGCCGCCACCGCGCTGGGGCTGGCGCCCGGCGATACGGTCATTCGCGCCGTGCGGGTACGGCATTTGGAAAAGGCGCCCATGTCGTATCTGGTGACCTGGGTGCCGCCCGATATCGGGGCCCAGATCAGTGGGCAGGATATGTCGAACACCCCGCTTTTGCTGCTGCTGGAGGAGGCGGGCGTCCCGGTGGCAACCGCGCGCCAGACGATCACCGCGACACTGGCGGATGCCGAGGTGTCGGGCGCCCTGAATGTGCCTGCGGGCGCTCCGCTGATCGAGGTGCGACGCATCGTCTATGACATCCAGGAGCGTGCGGTGGAGTATATCAAGATCCTCTACAGGCCCGAGCTCTATCGGTTCGAGATGACGATGCATCGCATCAGCGGCGCCAATGGGCGCGTCTGGCATGCGCAAGACCAAGGCACGCTGGACGCGCCGGATACGGTTCGCTAACAGAGCGGCTGCGCCGCATTCTATTCTATTTGTGCGCGGCCGCACGGGCCTTGGGACGCTGTCCCAAACCCTGGGAATATTTAGAGCCAGAAGAAGCACGTGAGAGGTGCCAGGCGCCAGCCGGGTCTAGATCCTGCCAGGGGAACGGGCGGCACGGAGGACGGCCAACGCATCGACGACGCGTCTGCGGACGCCTATGGCGCAACCCGCTGCCCGGCCCGACCATCGGCCGCGTCAAGGAGGCACGGCGGTGGCGCGTGCCCAGTTCCAGACGGTCGATCCGCTCGATCTGACATTGCAAGACGGCAAATCGGGTCGCATCCGGGTGCGCGATGACATCAAACGGGGCCGGTATCGGCGACCGGGCGGCGGATCCGCACCCTGCCCAACCCGCATGATCGTGGGACCTTTGGCCCAGTGGGTGGCGATGACGTCTGCGCTGAGGCGATCGACCCGTGTTGCCAGCCGGATGTGCAAACGCGGGTGCGGGTCCCAGACCAGCAGTTCTGCCTGCGCAGGAGCGGTCAGGCTCCGGCATTTGGCGGAGGCGAGATCGGTAGGCACCTCGATGCGGGACCGGGGCCGGTCTGCGGCGCGCATCACAAGCGTGCGCGCCTCTGGCACGCCGTCGGGCGAGACGGTGGCGAAACTTGGGTGTCGCGCGGCCGATCCAGGCGTGATCACCCCGTCCGCGAGCCGCTGCCAGGCAAGATCCGGAAACGCCGTCAGATCGGCGAGATCACTCATAACCCGTCATCTCCAGATATCCCCGGCCCCGGTGGCTGCCGGTGATCAACACGGGCCCCTCCCAATAGGGGAGAGACACGTCCATCCAGGATTGCGGGTTCACCGCGCCGACCGTCACATCGACGCCTTTCTCGGGCAACTCCACCCGCCAGCGTATGGGCACCGTGCGCCCGGCGACCTGGGTTTGCTCCAATGGCGTTGCCTGGAATGCCCCGTCGGGAAAGGCGGTGGTGACCCCGTCCGGTTCGATCCAGGTGGCAGAGGTGAAATGACTGCCATCCTCCTGGCGCAGGCGAAATCCCATCAGCTTGGTTCCTGCCTCAAATGACAGAGAGAACCAGTCCCAGCCGGTTTGATCCTCGGCCAGCGGTTGAGAGGACCATTCGCGATCCAGCCACGCCGCCCCCGTCACCGGCACATCCCCTTGGGGAAGACTGAGCACGCCGTCGACTGCAAAGAACGGCTGGGAGTAATAATAGCTGGCCTGCCCCTTGGCCGATTTTACCGAATAGCCCCCCTCGCCGTGAAAGACCAAGGGGCCTTGCGCGCTGAGCGCCAGATCGTATCGAAAGGCCGGGCCGGAGGCCGTGAGCCGCATCTGGTCAAAGCGCGCGCCCGCCATCTGCCAATCGTCGATCCAGGCGGCAAAGGGCTGGACAGTGACCCCGGCCTGCCCGATGCCGCCGCGTGCAAGACGTTCGGCGACAAAGTGATCCTCTGGCGTGGTGACGGCGGCATGGGCGAACCAGATCTGCGGGTCGCCCCAGCCCTCTTCGGAGTGCGGCGCAAGGGCGGATCGAAAGAGCGTCCATTGCACCCCATAGATCGCGCCATCCGGTCCGGTAAGGTTGGCCGTCAGATACCACCATTCGATGCGGTAATCTGGATGCGGGCCATGATCTGCTGGAAAATCGAACCGCGGATTGGGTTGTGGGACCGCAAAGCCGTCCGCATCGGTGCCGAGCCCGGCAAAGCCTTGTGCCAAAGCTGCACATGGAAGCAGGCAGAGGGCAAGGACGAGAGCTCTAACGCTCATTGGCAAACACCTTCAACAACTCACCCGGCGCGGTGCGCGCCAGCCGCCGTGCCGGCCAGAGCGCCGCCATAACGGCCGCCATCAGCGCAAAAAGGCCGAGCCGCGCATAATCAAGGGGGAAGAGATACATCGGCAATCGCCAACCGAACGCCTCCACATTCACGATTGTCAAAAGAACCCAGGCCAGCGCCAGTCCCAGCGGCAGCGCCAACACTGCGGTCAAGAGCGCCAGAACCACGGCGCGCAACAACTCAAGTCGCCCAAGCGTCGCACGGGTCAATCCCAGCGCCCAGACCGGGGCAAGCTGCGGCAATCGGATCGCGGCCAGTGTGAGCAGGCTCATCAGAATGGCAAAGCCGGCCACGGCCAGGGTCAGCACGTTCAGCGCCCCGGTCACGGTAAAGGTCCGCTCGAACACCTCAAGCGAGAAGGCTTTGATGTCTTTTTGGTCGATCATCACGGCCTCTGACATCCCGAACTCGCTGGTCAGCGCAGTGCGCAGCCTGTCTGCATCGTCGGTGCGCAGGCCGAACCGGGTTGCGATGATGTCGGGGAACAGGCGCTGAAAAAGCGCTTCGGAGATCACCGCCTGGCCGATCGGATTGCCGTAATCGGCGACGATCCCGATCACCGGCAGGATCACATCCGGTGCCACCGCCAGTTCCCCTCCGACCCAAAGGCCGGAGCGGCGCGCCAATTGCTCATTCACGATCACCGCCTCGCCCGCCGCGACACGGTCCCAGACCGGCCCGTCCGAGGCCAGAAACCGCCAGTTCTCGCGATAGGTCATGCCGATGCGGGCGCCATAGAGATCGGCAGGCAAACCGGCCATACGGGTCTCGACCGACAGAACCGGCAGAACCTCCCGGGCGCGACCCTCCAGGAACGCCTCGAGGGCAGCAGCCTCGCGCGCATCCTCGACCCCGACAAAAAGCTCGGGCGCCAATCGCTGATCAAGAAAGCCGACGAAGGTCAGACGGAAGCTCGACACCATGGTCGACACGCCGATATTCGCCGCAATCGCCAGCAACAGTGCCATCAGGGCAAGGCTCATCCCCGGCAATTGCTGGCGGGTGTCGGCCCAGAACCAGTGTGCGACCACGCCGCGTGCGCGGGCCTGACAGATGCCGAGCACAATGCGCAGCAGCAGTGGCAGCGCGAGGGCAGCACCGGTCAGAAGGCATGCCAGCAGAGCAAACCCCATCACCATACCCGATCCCCATAGCGCCAGCGCGCCCGCACCGAGCAGCAATCCGGCGGCCAAGGCCCCCGACCGTGCCGCGCCCGCCCCGCGTGCCATGACCCACGCGCGCGGTCTTGCGCTGGCCAGAAGCGGCATGCGCGCGATCTGCCAAAGCGCGCCTGCGGCGGCCATCGCCGTTCCGCCCAGCGCTATGGCATAGCCCGACAACCACCAGCCCGGGCGCAGCCGGATGGAACCGGCTACATCCGCTCCGTAAAGCCCGCGCAGAGTGGCCGCCACATCCGGCAGCAGCATCGCCGCGATGAGATATCCCAAGACCACACCCAGAGTGCCTGCAAGCAATGCGAATACCGCCAGTTCGGCGACCATCAGCCACACCAGACGGCGCAACGGCAGACCCAGCGCGCGCAGCGTCCTCACCATGGTGCGGCGTTGCTCAAACGCCAGCCCGATCGCCCCGTGAACGATAAAGATGCCCACTGCAAAGCTCAGAAACCCAAATGCGGTCAGGTTCAGATGAAAGCTGTCGGTCAGCCGACCCAGGTCACTGCCCTCCTGAGCGACGCGGCGCATTAGGTCCGGAGCCAGTTCAGTCAGCGGAACGAGGCCCTTGGGCTGAACCTGTGCCAGGATCAGCCGGGTCAACACTCCCCCGCGATCCAAGAGCCGTTGCGCCACACCGATATCCGTCAATGCCAGACCTGGGGCGACAGACGGGTCCACGATCACCTCAAGATCGACGACGCTCGCGATCTGGGCTGCCGTGACCGCATCGGCAAAGATGATCCCGTCCGACAGAAAGGAGACCAGGTCCATATCCTCGCCACCCAACGCCACCGGCGACAGCCCGCCCGGGCTGGTCATCGGGTCGAGGCCCAGCAGACGTATGCTGCCGTCCGGCGTGGCCAACCGTCCCTCCAGCACCGGCGAGACCTGCCAGCCCGCCCGCCTGAGCGCGATGTATCTCTCCTGCGGGATCGTCTCGCCCACACGCGGCAAGAGCTGATCAAAGCGCCCTTCACCCAGTGTTGCCGCGGCGGCATCGTAGCTCGCCCGCGCTTCGGCGTTGATCGCCTGAACGCCGGACCAGAGCGCCGTGGCCAGCGCCAGACCGGCGATCAGTGTGAAAAGCTGGAGCGGGTTGCGCGCCCAGTGCGACCAGAGCGCCGCCAGCGCCGCGCCAGTCATGCCAGATGACCGCCGCTCAGATGCACGCGCCTGCCCATGCGCGCGGCCACACCGGCAGAATGCGTCACCACCATCAGAGCCGCTCCGGTTTCGGCCACCAGGTCCAGCATCTGGGTCAGAACCTCTCCCGCCGTGGCCTCGTCGAGATTGCCGGTCGGTTCGTCCGCCAATACCAGCCGGGGCCGCGCGGCAAGCGTGCGGGCGATGGCGACGCGCTGTTGTTGACCGCCCGACAACGCCTCGGGATATTTGCGCAAGTGATCGGTCAGCCCCAGCGCGCGCGCCAGGTCCTCGATCCGGGTCGGATCGGCCTGTGCGGACAGACGTGCCTGAAATGCGATGTTGGCGGCAACATCCAATGAGGGGATCAGGTTAAACTGCTGAAAAACCACGCCAACCTCATGGCGCCTGAGCGCCGCACGGCCTTGATCATCGAGAGTGGTCACCTCCTGCCCCGCGATACGGATGCTGCCGCTATCGGCGTGATCGAGCCCACCCACCAGATGCAGCAGAGTGCTTTTGCCCGATCCGGATTCGCCGGTCAGCGCCAATGTCTGCCCCACATCAAGGCTCAAGTCGACGCCGCGCAGAACCGGCACCGGCCCATCGGAGCTGGGGTAGGATTTGGTCAGGTTTTCGATCTCAAGCAGCATGCCTGCTCAGCTATCACATGATCGCAAAAGAAAAAGGGGCATGCGGCAATCGGACGTGGCACGCCTGAGCGGGATCACCCCACCCGCTGCAAGGATCGCGGGCCGGATGATCCGTCCGCAGGCATCGGACGTGACCCGACCTATGGCCAGCAAGGCCTTTGGTCCGGCAACGCGGGCGAAGACGCGAGTGATACCGACCAGCGGGTCATGACGTCGGCGAGGCAGGAAGAGCTGAACGCGACGTGAGGCGGCAAACCAGTGGCAAAGCTGACCTGTTCGCCGATCAGACCGTCCGCCACACAGACCCTGTCAGAAAATTCTCTTGGGCCTGCCCTTCAACCCAGCGGCGGTGGTATCGCGAAGAACGTGCGCCTTGCTGCCCTGATCGGACCCGCGGAGGGGCCGTGCTTAGCTTACCCTGCGGCCATGGCTCCAGACCGCGCGGACCACGGGCATCTGACCGATCCGCGCGACCCGCACCAGATCGGCATGAAGCCCCTGGTCGATCCGGCCCCGATCCGCCAATCGGGCGGAGCGCGCAGGCGCGCCGGTCACGGTCGAGATCCCGCGGGGCAAATCGCCCCACAGATCTGCCAGCAGGAACGCACCGGTCAGCAGGGCAGACGGGACATAGTCGGATGACAGAATGTCGAGCAGCCCGGCCTCAGCCAGATCATGCGCCGCGACATTGCCCGAATGCGACCCGCCCCGGATCAGGTTGGGCGCCCCCATCATCACCGCGATACCATGCTCGTGACAGGCTTCTGCGGCTTCATGTGTTGTCGGAAACTCTGCCAGACGGATGCCGTGGTCGGCCGAGACCTGCACCTGACCGCGCGTCGTATCATCATGGCTGGCCAGGATCGCGCCCAGCCGCGCGGCCTCGGACACGGCCACCCGTTCGTGCCGGTCGCCATGCTGATCGCGCAGCGTCCTGAGCGTGCTGACATGCACGTCGAAATCCGCATCCGTCATGTTGTTCTTGCCCTGCACGTAGAGCTTGAGCTTGGAGATATCGCGGAACTGCCGTTGCCCTGGGGTGTGATCCATCACGCTGACCAGGCCGACGCGGTCTTCGGGCGTGAACTCGGCCAGCTCTTGCTCCAGCGTTTCCGAACAAACCTCGGCCCGCAAATGCAGAAAATGGCTGATCCTCAGAGCGCCGACATTGCGCATCTCCATCAGCTCGGTGGCCAGAGGGCGCGCGTATCTCAGATACCGCCCCTTGCCCGATGGAATCGAGCCCACGCGCATCGCGTCAAAGACGGTGGTCACGCCGACACTCGCCAACTCACCGTCGTGAGCCAGGATCGCGGGACCATGCGGCCAGTCCACGCGCGGGCGCGGCTGGATATGACGTTCAAGGTTATCTGTGTGCAGTTCGATCAGACCGGGAATGATCAGATCGCCCTCGCAATCAACCGCCGATGGGGCCCGGCTGGACCCGTCGGATATGTCGGCAATCCGTCCGTCGCGGATCACCAAAGTACCGTCGCGGACCGCGTCTTCCATGACCAGACGGGCCTGTGTCAGGATTGTTTCTTGCACGTGATCTGTCCCTTTCATGGATGTGTCAGGCGGTCTCAAGGTCGAGAACGGCCAGACAGGCGGCAACGCTGCGCTCCAGCGGGCAGGAGTTGTCGATTTCCGTAACAGACAGGCCGGATGGGACCGGCGGCGTGGTGCGGGCGATCCGCCGCGCGATCTCGTCTGGCGTCTCGCGACCGCGTGCGGCCAGTCGCGCGGCCCGCACCGCCGCATCGGCGGTGATATGCAGAACCTGCATGCCAGGAAAGGCCGTCTGCGCCTCTCTCAGCATTGCGCGGGAACCATTGAACATCGCGTCCCGCCCTTCCGAGAGCGCGACATGCGCGGTCACCGGAATACCGTAATGCAAGCCATGCGCCTCCCAGCTCAGCGCGAATTCACCTGCATTGCGGCGCGCCTCGAACGCGGCCAGGCTGACGCCCTCGAAGGGCTCGCCGCCCGCCGTCTCGGGCCGGGTGATCACGCGGCGTACCCAATGCAGCTCGGGCCGCGCCTTGGCGAGCGCCGCCATCACGGTGTCCTTGCCGACCCCTGAGGCGCCGACCACCGCATAGATCCGGCCCCACCTCATGCCGCCAGCCCTGGGGTAAACCGCGCCACGTCGATTTCCCGGTCCGCGACGCGGGTTCGAGCGGCCTCATCATGGAAGATCCCGATGATCGCGGCCCCGCGCGCCTTGGCCTCATCAATCAGGCTCAGCACGGTCTCCCGGTTGGCGGCATCAAGGCTGGCCGTGGGTTCATCCAAAAGCAGAGCCGGATAGGTATGGGCAAAGCCGCGAGCGATGTTCACCCGCTGTTGCTCACCGCCCGAAAATGTCGTGGGTGATAGTCCCCAGAGTGCCTCAGGAATGCGCAGGCGGGTCAGCAGTTCACGCGCCCGGACCAGCGCGGTATCTCTGGGAGTGCCCAGCGCCAGAAGCGGCTCGGCGACCACCTCGCGTGTGGGAACCCGTGGCACGACCCGCAGAAACTGGCTGACATAACCCAGGGTTTCGCGGCGCAGTGCCAGAACATCGCGCGGCTCGGCGCCCACCAACTCGACCCCGCCCACGCGGACCGATCCCGCGTCGGCCAGGTAATTGCCATAGACCATACGCATCAACGTCGATTTGCCCGCGCCAGACTGCCCGGTCAGCGCCACGCATTCACCCGCCGCCACCGACAGGCTGGCGCCGTCCATCACCCGGATCGTGGCCCCCCCCTGATTGTGCAGGGTGAAACTCTTGCCCAGGTTCTCAATCTCGATCATCGGCGTTGCCTTTCGTTGCATGCCCCCGGCCCCTCAGACCTGAAGCACCGAGGACACCAGAAGCTGGCTATAGGGGTGTTGTGGATCGTCGAGCACCTGATCGGTCAGTCCGGCCTCCACGACATGGCCGCCTTTCATGACCATGATGCGATGCGCCAGGAGCCGCACAACCGCCAGATCGTGGGTCACGATGAGGGCCGACAGCCCCATCTCGCGCACCAGCCCGCGCATCAGATCCAAGAGCCGCGCCTGCACGCTGACATCCAGGCCGCCGGTGGGCTCGTCCATGAACACCAGCCGAGGACCGGTCACCAGGTTGCGCGCGATTTGCAGGCGCTGCTGCATGCCGCCCGAAAAAGACGAGGGACGATCGTCGATCCGTTCTTCCAGGATTTCGACCCGGCCCAGCCAATCGGTCGCCGTTGCGCGGATATCGCCATAGTGACGCGCACCCACGGCCATCAGTCGCTCGCCAACATTGCCGCCCGCGCTGACACTCATCCGCAGCCCATCGCGCGGGTTCTGGTGGACAAAGGCCCAATCGGTGCGGCTGAGCATCCGCCGTTCCGGCTCGCTAAGGGTCAGTGTGTCGCGCAAGCCTTGGCCTCGCATATCGTAGAGAACCTCGCCCCGATCAGGAGCCAGATGCCCGGCAAGACAATTGAGCAAGGTCGATTTGCCCGACCCGCTTTCGCCCACGATCCCCATCACTTCTCCGGGGTAGAGATCAAAGCTGACATCGGTGCAGCCGATGCGGCCACCATAGGTCTTGGCGATGTCACGAACGGACAAGAGCCGGGTCATGATGCCTCTCCAATCGGGTGTGAGAATGCGGTCGGATGCAGGATCAGATCCTCGATCCCCAGAACGAAATCGCCGTGTTCGGCGGCGGTTGCGGCCTTGATGTCCTTCCATTCCGCATCGGCCATGAACGCAGCCCAGCAATCGGCCATCTCATCCTCGTCGTTCCAGGCCAAAAGATAGACAAAGCGCAGCGCCTCATCCGCGTCCGAGGTCCACATGGCCTGAATGCGGAACCCATAGCGGTCGGTCATGATCCGTGCCGCATGATCGCGAAACCGGTCCAGAAACGGGCCGCGATTGCCGGGGGGAACCTGGTAGATACGCAGTTGATTGATCATCGTTGAACCTCATCGCGGGTCATAGCTGACCTCCAGCCGTGTGCCGCCCGGCTCACGGATCATGAAATGGATCTTCGGGCCCTTGCCCGAAGGTTCAGGCGCAAACTCGACAACCACCTTCGGCCAGTCCTTGACCTGCTCGAACAGGGTGCGCAGCGCCGCCTCGGATCCGATTTTCAGGGCGGTGTGGTGCAGGCCCAGATTGGCATGGCGATCGAACGTTGGCCCATCCACCTGGGTCTGCTGCCAAAGCGTGATCTTGCTGACGCCATCGGTCACATAGGTCGACGGGTAATCGGGATTGCCGCCAAACTGCGTCCAGCCCAGCGCCTCGACAAAAAAGGCGCGGCTTGCGGCCAGATCGCCAACCGTCAGGCCCAGATGGTCGATGCCTTGGGTCAGGGCCGTCATGCCGCCTGCCCCGCGCGGCGCCCAGCGCAATAGTCAGTGTCCGAACACACGAACATCCGCCCGCCCGCGTCATCGACGATCACCTCGTCAAGATAGCTGTCCTCCGCACCGCAGAGCGCGCAGGGATGATCCGCCTTGGACGCCTCGAACGGGTGATCCTCGAAATCAAGGCTGACCACTTGGGTATAGGGTGGGATCGCATAGATACGCTGCTCCCGTCCCGCGCCAAAAAGCTGGATCGCGGCCATTTCCATCTTGGGATTGTCGAATTTCGGGATCGGCGAAGGATCCATGACATAGCGCCCCTCGACCCTGACCGGATAGGCGTAGGCGGTCGCGATATGGCCGTGGCGCGCGATATCCTCGTAAAGCTTCACATGCATCAGCCCGTATTCCTCAAGGCTGTGCATCTTGCGGGTCTCGGTCTCGCGCGGCTCCAGAAACCGCAACGGCTCGGGGATGGGCACCTGATAGACAAGGATCTGATCCTCGCCCAGGGGCTCTTCGGGGATACGGTGGCGGGTTTGGATGACCGTCGCCTCGCTGGTGTGTTCCGTGGTCGCAACCTCAGCCGTCTTTTCAAAGAATTTGCGGATCGACACCGCGTTTGTGGTGTCATCCGCACCCTGGTCGATGACCTTGAGCTGATCGTCGGGCGTGAGGCAAGCCGCCGTCACCTGCACCCCGCCGGTGCCCCAGCCATAGGGCATCGGCATCTCGCGTGAGGCAAAGGGCACCTGATAGCCGGGGATCGCGACACCTTTGAGGATCGCGCGTCGGATCATGCGCTTGGTCTGCTCGTCGAGATAGGCGAAATTATAGTCGCTCACAGCAGCCCCCGGTCCTGCAACGCCGCCTCGAGGGCGGGCGCGCCGGTGAAATGAATGCCATCCATGCCCACCGCACGGGCCCCGTCCACATTGTGCAGCCCGTCGTCGACGAACACGCAATCCTGCGGTGTCACGCCCGCGCGCTCACACAGCAGATGAAAGATACGGGCATCGGGTTTCATCACCCCTTCGCGGCCCGAGATCACCGTGACGCCAAAAACCTCGGCCAGGCGCGGCTGGGATTTCAACCCCTCGGGCCAGGTCTCCGCCGACCAGTTGGTGATCGCATGCACCGAAACATCGCGTGTCTTGAGCCGGTCGATCAACTCCCATGTGCCGGGGATCGCGCTTTCCACCGCGCGCGCATAGCCCGGCACGTATTGGCGCATCAGGCGGGCGTCTTCGGGATCGTCGAGTTCTGCCGCAAGGTCGTCAAACCGCGCGCCATTGTCTGCCCGCGCATTTCGCGCCTTGAAATCCGCGCGGGCCATAAACGTCTCGACCGCGCCGCGCGAACCCAGCTCGTCAATCCAGACCAGATGCGGCTGCCAGTCCACCAGCACCCCGCCAATATCAAACACCACAACAGACGGTTTCATTCGGCAGCTTCCTTTTGTGTGGCCGCCAACGCGTCGGCCCGCAATTTTCGGATCAGTTCCAGTTCGGACTGGAAATCGACGTAATGGGGCAGCTTGATATGCTCCAGAAATCCGGTGGCCTGGATATTGTCGGCATGGCTGAGCACGAACTCCTCATCCTGGGCGGGCGCGCCGGTCCTGTCCTCTCCCAGCTCCTCCCATCTGAGCGCACGGTCGACCAGCGCCATGGAAATCGCCTTGCGCTCGGAATGACCAAAGACCAGGCCATAGCCGCGGGTGAACTGTGCCGGTTCGGTCTTGGAGCCGGTGAACTGGTTGACGGTCTCGCATTCGGTGAGCTGCACTTCACCGATCTCGATCGCAAAACCCAGCTCGGGGATCTCCATCTCCACCGGGACTGTGCCGACCCGCATCTCGCCCACGAAAGGGTGGTTGCGCCCGTAGCCGCGCTGGGTCGAATAGGCCATGCCCAGCACAAAGCCTTCATCGCCGCGTGTGAGCGCCTGAAGCCGCAAGGGCCGCTCGGCGGGGTATTCCATCGGCTCGCGGGTCATGTCGGGGGGGGTCGCATCCGACGGCATTTCGGGCTGGATCAACCCGTCGCGATCCAGGAAATCGGTGACACGCGGTTTGGGCGCAGGATCAGGCGCAGCCTGCGCGACCTCGGCCAGGCCCTCGCTCTCGGCGGCCAGCGCAAAATCGAGAAGCCGGTGCGTGTAATCAAAGGTCGGGCCCAGAACCTGCCCGCCGGGCAGATCCTTGAACGTGGCGCTGATGCGCCGGTCACAGCGCATCGCGGAGGTCTCCACCGGTTCGGAATGCCCGATCCGGGGCAACGTCGTGCGATAGGCGCGGATCAAAAAGATCGCCTCGATCAGATCTCCGCGCGCCTGTTTGATCGCCAGCGCGGCCAGGTCCGGATCGTACAGCGATCCCTCTGCCATCACCCGGCAGACCGCAAGGCCAAGCTGCTGCCGGATCTGATCAAGGCTCAGCTCTGCGACGCCTGTGTCGCCGCGCCGCTCCTCGGCCAGCCACTGATGGGCATTGTCAATCGCCCGCTCACCCCCTTTGACGGCAACATACATCAGATCGCCTCCACATATGTGCTGCGCGGCAGACCGGCCAGACGGGTTCCGCAGGTGAAAAAGAAATCGAGGCCAAGCGGAAAGAGGGCGCGGTTGGCCTGAAACAGGTCAGTATCAGGCAGGCAAAGACGCGCGCTGTCCTCAATCCCGGGTCCCGAAAGCCGGGCACCGCCGGGCTCCAACGCCTCCGTCTCGACAATCAGCGTGGCCGCGCGGTCGGGATATTCCGGCGTGCCGATGGCAAAGCGGTGATGGGGCCCAAGGGCAGACCATGTGCCCAATGCGAAATGCGCCCCTTCCGGCGCCACAATCGGGGCACCGATATGGAAGGCAATCCACTCCCGGATCTCCGGCGTATCGCAAGCGCCTGCCAGATGGATCGGTGTTTCCGGGTCGCAAAGGACCAGCAACAGCGTCGCCGCCGCGTCCGAGACCGGAGACGGGGCCTGCGCACCTGCAATCTCCTCAATCCGGCCAGGACGCGCCAGCGCCGAAAGAGCGGCGCGAAAACCCGTGGCCGACTGAACCGCAGGGTTGGAGAAGCCCCCCGTGAGAACATCGGTCTGCATCAATCCTCCCCCCGAACCATCGTAAAGAAATCGACCTTGGTGGCCGCGGCGCGGGCGGCGCGCGCCGCGCGGCGCTCGGTCTCTTCGCGTTCAAGCGGGCCAAGCACCTGACTGCGGATCTCGTCGGCGCGCCCGGTCTGCATCAAAGCATCGACCAACGCCGCGCGTTCGGCATGCGCCCGGAAGCAACCCTGCACATAGGCATGGCCAACCGCCCCGTTCGTCAGACGCAGCGCACACCGGGTGACCGTCATCTCACCAAGGTTGAATGCGGCACCGGTACCGCCCGCGCGACCGCGTACCATCACGCCCCCAGTCTCTGGCGGGCGCAGCCAATCATGCGCGGGCAGCCCCCCAACCTGTCGGAGAAGGGCGTCCAGCCGCGCCTGGGGTGCGCGGGCCAAAAGGCCCATCCAGGATTTTCGGTCCATCTCAGGACCTGTTTGATCAAGCATCTAGACACCTTGCGGATTTGTCTATATTTGTCTATTTCTATACAACTCATAAACCTCAGCGGTCCCGCGATGCAAGAATTGTTTCGTGAAACTTTGGTGACACATGCCCCGCACCCCAATCTGGAAAGCCATCGTCCAAACACTGGAAACCGAGATAGCGTCGGGTCATTACGGGTCCGGTGACAAAC
Organism: Aestuariivita sp.; assembly: GCF_021404545.1. Taxonomy (GTDB): domain Bacteria; phylum Pseudomonadota; class Alphaproteobacteria; order Rhodobacterales; family Rhodobacteraceae; genus Aestuariivita. The sequence goes on along the minus strand of NZ_JAAWWD010000062.1, from coordinate 50,790 downwards.
TGCCGACCGAGGCGGCTCTGGCGGCGCGCTTCGGCGTGAACCGGCACACGGTGCGACGTGCCCTGGGGGATATGGCCGAGCGGGGCATTGTGGCTGCGCGCCGCGGATCAGGTGTCTTTGTGGCCCAACATCCGACGGAATATCCGATCAGCAAACGGGTCCGGTTTCACCAAAACATCAAGGCTTCGGGCCAGTTCCCCGAAAAGCGGGTGCTGCGGCTGGAGACACGGTCCGCCGATCCCCGTGAGGCGGAGGCGTTGCAGATCGCCACCGCGACGCCGGTCCATGTCTATGAAGGACTGTCGCTGGCCGAGGGCAAGCCGATTGCGTGGTTCCAGAGCCTGTTCCCGGCTGGCCGGTTCGCCGACCTGCCGGACATCCTGCGGGAGGTATCCTCGGTGACCAAGGCCTTGGCACAGGTCGGTGTTGCCGATTACACCCGGGCCGAGACACGGCTGACGGCGGTGGCGGCGACCGGGCCGCAGGCCGCGCATCTTCAGCTGCGGGAAGGCGCGCCGCTGTTGCGCGCGACCGCCGTGAACATTGACGCAAACGGGCACCCGGTGGAATTTGGCATCACCTATTTCGCTTCGGATCGGATCACGCTGACGGTGACGCCGGATTGAAAGATCCTAAGAACCGCAATCGCGCGCAACACGCAGGGCGTCGGCCTCGTGATGAAAATGGCCGCGCACGCTGAGGACAGGTTTTGCCAGACGGCCACAGCGTATTTGCCGGACAAGCTACACGTCGCGGTTTCGCATGGCACAAGGCGTTCTATGGGCTCCGAAGGATACGCCTGCACAGGCATTATGCGGCCTCGTATTTCTCAAGAAATGCCTCTGCTGGCAGGCTGCGGAAATCCTCAAGCCGGGCGCGCAAGGTGTCATGATCCCACTCCCACCACTCCAGCGCCATCAGCCGATCCGCGACCGGGGCAGGCAAACGCTGTTTCAGCGGCGTGGCGGGCAGGCCGGCGACCACGGTATAGGGCGCCACATCCTTGGTCACCACGGCCCCTGTCGCAACCACGGCCCCGTGGCCCACTGTTACCTCTGGCCGGATAACCGCATTGTGCCCGATCCAGGTATCGTGGCCGATATGGGCGATCCGCGCGTGCCGACGGGCAAAGAAATCGGGATCGCGGCTGGCATCCTCCCAGTAATCGTCCGAGCGGTAGTGGAAATGGTGCAGTGAGGCCAGTTCCATCGGGTGATCGGTGGGGCCGATCCGGGCATAGCTCGCGATATTGGCGAATTTGCCGATCCGGGCATTGGCGATATCGGCAAAGCGGTCGCAATAGGAATAATCGTCCATCTCCACATGGTTTAACCGGCTCCCGCGCCCGACTTCCGTATATGCGCCGAGCGTGCTCGCCGTGATCTCGCAATCGGGATGGACAAAAGGGCTGTCAGAAAGGCGGGCGGGCATCAGGTCTCTCCGTCGAAAAATGCTGAATTCGGGGCTGCGCTGCTGCCAACGCGCCAAAAGGGTTTGGGCGTTGTGATCCGCTGGCCGACAGCCGTCGAGCTCAAGATCATAGCGCTGGCCAATATGGATATGGGCGGCATCGGCCACAGCACTGCCATGGGGCCGATCCCCGCGCGCGGCCTCCCGCGCGGCCAGACAGTCGCGCGCGGTCAGCACGGCGGCGAAAAATACATCCTGCCCCGCCAGAGCCTGCCGCACCTGGCGCCGCATATCGGCCGTGTCGAGGATGTGTTCGAGCAAAACCGCATTACCTGCCTCCAGCACCGCACGGATCATCCCGTGAAACCCCGCGAAATGCGCCGCGCGTTCAGCCCGCCAGCCGGGCACTTGCCAGACACCTGCATCGCGCAGATGGTCGATGGATAGGTGCCAGAACGGGCGCGGCAACTGCGGCAGCAGCGCCTGCGCAAGTGTCGTTTTTCCGGCAGAGGAGGCCCCATGCAGAAAAATCACCGGCGCTTGCGTGGCAGGCTCAATATCCGCCATCGCCGCCCTTGATCAGCTTGCGCCGCAACCAGCCCGAGATCGTGTCCATCGCAACCACCATCACAACCACGAGGATGATGTAATAGGTCACCTCCTCCCAGTCCTTTTGCGTGATAATCGCCTGGGTCAGCAAGAGGCCGATCCCACCGCCGGTGATCGCCCCGATCACCGTGGCCGAGCGGGTGTTGGATTCCAGGAAATAGAGAACCTGGCTGAGCAGGATCGGCGTGATCTGCGGGATCACCCCGAACCGGTAGCGTTGCAGCGGTTTGGCGCCGGTGGATTTCAGGCCCTCGATCTGCTTTTCATCCACGTTTTCCAGCGCTTCGGAGAACATCTTGCCAAAGCTGCCGGTATCCGTGATCAAGATTGCCAGCGCGCCTGTGAGCGGTCCCAGGCCAAAGGCCCGCGTCAGGATGATCGTCCAGATCAGCCCGTCGACCCCCCGCACGAAATCGAAAAACCGCCGAAAGGCAAAGCGCACCGTTGCAATCGGCGTGAAGTTTCGCGCCGCCAGAAACGCCAGCGGCAAGGCCACCAAGGCCGCCCCCATCGTGCCCAGGAAGGCCATCAGGATCGTCTCGAAAATCGCCCAGGCCACATCGGCGTGACGCCACATGGTGTTGTTCCAGAAATCGCTCCAGATCGCACCCGCTTGACCGCTCATCGCCTTTGACGCGACCTGACCCACGCTCAGTCCGTGATAAGGGCTGTCGAGCGTGAAAAAGAACAGCTCCCACCCGGTGAAATAGCGAAACACCTCGGACCGGTTGCGCGTGACGCTGAGACGCCCCGCCTCGGTCGTGATCGCCAGCCGGTTGCGTGACGAGTTGATCCAGTCGGGCAATGTCTCGAACGGGAACTCCTGCACCACGCCTTGGGTGGTCGTTGGCGTTGCCCGGATCAGGCCATAGCCCGGAATGTCATAGGTGATGGTCTCGGGCCCGAAGGTTACGATATGCCCCTCGCCCAGATCGATCACCGTGGTCTCGCCCAGGGCGACCCATTCAGGCGCGGTGCCTTCGGCATAGCGGCCCTTGCGCTCTCCTTCGATCGAGACCGAGACCGATGCATCGCGATTGTCGCGCGTGACATGGGTTTTGTAGCTGTAGGTATCTGCCATCAGCGCGCGGGCATTGTCGCCGCTGGCGCGCTGCACCAGGCCCGGGATGTCAAAGGCAAAGACCGCATAAATCAGATAGACGAGGATCACGACCGGCACGGCGAGCGCGGCGCGGCGTTTGCGGCGGAACAGGCGCGCGGTTTGAGCGCGCAGATCGGCGGTATCGGCAACCATGCTCATGCCACAGCCCCTTTGGCCGACGCGCCATGGGTCAGGCGTTCGCGGTAATGACCCGAAAGCTGATCGACGATCACGATTGTGATGAAGAGAAGCAGGAACATCGCGGCCGCCTCGTCGTAGCGGCCCTGCCCCCAGCTGATCGCGTTGCGCAGCTCGTATCCCAACCCGCCCGCGCCGACAAAGCCGAGGATGGCCGACGCGCGGATATTGATCTCGAACCTGAGCAGCGCATAGCTGAGCCAGTTGGGCGCGACCTGCGGCACCACGCCCAGCAGCATGCGTTGCGACCAGTTGGCGCCGACCGAGCTTAGCCCCTCGATAGGCTTGAGATCAGCATTCTCGTTGACCTCGGAAAAAAGCTTGCCCAGCGCGCCCACAGTGTGCAGGGCGATGGCGATCATCGCAGGCACCGGCCCGCCGCCGAGGATAAAGATCAGCACCAGCGCGATGACGATATCGGGAACCGCCCGTAGGATATCCATGAACCGGCGGATCACCCCGATCAGCCGCGGATACTTGGCCAGCCCGCGGGTCGCCAATAGCGACAGGATCACCGCGAAAAGCGCACCGATCAGGGTGGCCACGGCAGCGATATTCACCGTCTCGATCAGCGCAGGCAGATAGGTCAGGAAATGCCCCGGCAACTGATCGATCTTGGAAACCGCCTCCAGCACCAGCTCGGACGGGTAGTCGAAGAAATTGCCAATCCCGTCCCAGAACCCGCCGCCGTTGCGCGCGGCCGCAGTATTGAAACCCGAAACCATGAGCAGCACGAACACCAGAAGCGTGATGCCGGAGTAAAGGCGACGCCGCTGGATCTGTGCCAGATACGAGGCGCGGACATCGCTGGCGGGTTGGTGAGGTGCGGAAAGATCGGTCATGAAACCCTCATGCAAAAGGGCAGGCCCAGACGGGCCTGCCCTGGTGTGATCCGCTCAGATCAGTTGGACTTGGATTTGCGGGCTTCGATGATCGACACATAGGCCTCATGTGTGATCGGGTTAAAGCCCAGCGATTCACCGGCCGAGATGTTGTAGGTGCACTCGCGGTCTGTCTCGTACATGTTGTCGACCAGCGCGGTCATGGTCGCTTTGACATCCTCGGGCAGCGATGTGCGCAGGACGATCGGGCCTTCGGGGATGGGCTTGGATTTCCAGATCTCCACCAGGTCGTTCATGTCCACGAGACCCGAATCCACGGCCTTGCGCAGCGCGCCGGAGTTATAGCCGTCTTCCCAGTTGCCCTGGCCATCTGCCCAGGTCACACCGGCGTCCACATCACCGTTGTTCACCGCCACGATGGTCTGCTCATGACCGCCGGTGAATTTCACTTCGCCAAAGTAGTCGCCCGAGCTCATGGTCGCTCCGGTGGTTTGGGGAATCTCGATGGACGGGATCAGATAGCCCGAAGTAGAGTTCGGATCACCAAAGCCAAAGACCTTGTCCTGCATGTCTTCCAGCGAGGTGATGCCGCTATCGGCGCGGGCAAATCCGATGGAGTGATAGCCGTATGAGCCATCGAGGTTGATCTTGACCAGCACCGGCTCGACCGCGTCGGGGTCTTGCAGATATGTGGCGGCATAGGCCGAGGCACCCAGCCACGCCATGTCGAGCGTGCCGCCCACTAGGCCCTGGATCACCCCTGCATAGTCGGCAGGCGCAAACAGCTGCACCGGAACGCCCAGCGCCTCTTCGGTATAGGCGCGCAGGCACTCGTTGGAGTTCAGGCGATCCTGGGCGTTTTCGCCACCCAGAATGCCGATGCGGAATTCGTCAATGGGCTCGGCCGCGAAGGCAGGCGCGACCAGCGCGGTTGTCATCAGGGCAGTTGCAAGAAGGTGTTTCATCGTCACGTCTCTCCAGTTGATGAAAACCCGCCGCTCGGCAGAGCGACGGGGAAGTCGAAATCAGGCGTATTCTTTTTTCAGCGTGGCCATATCCGTGGAGGTGGCCTCTTCGGTAAACGAGGCATCGGCCCCGTAAATGTCGCGGGCAACGCCAAGGGTCAGTTGCTCGGCGGTGCCGTCAAACACCTTGCGGCCGTCGCGCATGCCGATAATGCGGTCGCAATAGCGCCGCGCGGTATCGAGCGTGTGCAGGTTGGCGATGATCATGCGCCCGTCTTCCTCGTGGATCCGGCGCAGCGCATCCATCACGATCTGCGCGTTCATCGGGTCAAGCGAGGCAATCGGCTCATCGGCCAGGATCATCTTTGGGTCTTGCATCAGCGCACGCGCAATCGCCACGCGCTGCTGCTGTCCGCCTGACAGCGCTTCGGCCCGCTTGGCCGCGTTTTCGGCGATGCCAAGACGCTCCAGGATATCAATCGCGCGATAGATGTCGGCCTGGGGATAGATGTTGAACATCGTGGCCAAGGTGGAGCGCTCATTGAGCGTACCGTGCAGCACGTTAGACACCACATCCATGCGCGGCACCAGATTGAACTGCTGGAAGATCATCGCGCAATCCGACTGCCAGGCGCGTTTTTCGCCGCCGCTGAGCGCAAGAATGTCCCGACCTTCAAAGGTCAGCGTTCCCGAAGACGCATCGGTAAGCCGGTTGACCATCCGCAGAAAAGTCGATTTCCCGGCACCGGACCGGCCGATAATCCCCACGAACTGAGGACGGTCGACCTCCAATGTCAGATCGTCAACCGCCTTGTTCCGCCCGAACAGTTTGTTCAGGCCATCAACTTTCAGCATTCTGCATCCCCGCTTTGCTGCGCGGACATTCGTCGCAAGCCATGACAGCCGTGTAAGATTTTCTTGAAGTTTTTCTAACAGCGCGAATTCATCGATTGCTGAAGCTTTACTCTTTTAAATTCAATACCTTATTCAGAAATGGAAATCAGGAAGACACCCTGTGGATATCAGCCGTATCCAGAAAATGACGTTATCCACATCCTTTGTGACAGTCGGGTCATATGTGGATAAGACGGGAAATCCGGGCTTTGCCAATCGGTTGAAAGCTGCAAGCCAGATTGCACGCGCAATGCCAGGCAATCTGCGCGCAAGCCCAGGACCATCGACGATCCAATGTGGCGATCAGCCCTGCGCGCGCAACCACTCCATCACGACCGGGCGCACCGACTGATCGCCGCGATGGCGGGCATCCGAGATGATCTTGCGCAGATCGTCCAGGTTGGCGCGCCGCAGCAGGCTCTTGACCGGCCCGATCGAGGCAGGACGCATGGACAGCGTGCGGATCCCTATGGCGGCAAAGCACATCGCCTCGACCGGGCGCCCCGCATCCTCGCCGCAAAAGGACAAGGGCGTATCTGTCGCGACACAGCGTTCCACAATACGTTCGATGAAGGTCAAGAAACTGACGTTGAGCGTATCATAGCGCCGCCTGACCCGCTCGTTCTCCCGGTCTGCCGCAAAAAAGAACTGTTTGAGATCATTGCCGCCGATTGAGAGAAAATCCACCTCCTGAAAGAACTTGGGCGGTGCAAAGGCCAGGCTGGGCGTCTCCAGCATGGCTCCGATTTCAAGGCTGGAGGGCAGGACATGACCCAGCTTGTCTTCGCGTGCGATGGCCTTATCGACCTCGGCGCGTGCGCGGCGATATTCATCGAACTGCGCCACAAAGGGGAACATCACCGTCAACGGCCGCCCATTCGCCGCCCGGATCAGCGCCTGAAGCTGCATCCGCATGACCCCGGGCTTGTCCAGCCCGACGCGTATTGCGCGCCATCCCAGGGCCGGGTTCGGCTCATCATTGGGTTTCATATAGGGCAGCACCTTGTCCGACCCGATATCGAGGGTCCGAAACACCACGCGCTTGCCTTGCGCGGCATCCAGCACCCGCGCATAGATCCCGCTCAACTCGCCACGGCGGGGCATCTGGTTGCGCACCAGAAATTGCAACTCGGTCCGAAACAGCCCGACACCTTCGGCCCCAGACCCTGCCAGAGACGGCAGATCCGCCATCAGCCCCGCATTCATGTGCAGCGAAATCGTCTGACCGCAGCGGGTCACGGCCGGTTTGTCGCGGATCGAGGCATAGCGCTCCTGCGCCTGGGCCTGCATCGCGATCTTCTCGCGAAAGGCCGAAACGACCGTATCGTCCGGACGCAGATGCACGATCCCCTGATCGCCATCGACCATGATGTGATCGCCGGTCAGTGCCTCTGTCGTAATCCGTTCGGCATGCACGACCAACGGAATGGCCAATGCGCGCGCAACAATCGCGGCGTGCGATCCAACCGATCCGTTTTCCAGCACCACCGCTTTAAGCGATCGCCCATACTCCAAAAGCTCCGCCGGGCCGATATTGCGCGCAACGAGAATCGGATCGGCGGGCATCTCTGCCCCGGTCTCGGCCCCTTGCCCGGTCAGAAGACGCAAAAGCCGATTCGACAAATCGTCCAGATCGCTGAGCCGTTCGCGCAGATAGGCATCCTGGACCTGCTCCAGCCGGGCCCGCGCGACAGATTGCTCTTTTTCCACCGCCGCCTCGGCACTCAGGCCCAGGCTGATATCCTCCTCCATCCGGCGCATCCAGCCCTTGGAATTGGCGAACATCCGGTACGCCTCGAGCACTTTAAGCTGCTCGCCATCGCCACCTTCGGAAGCCCGCAGCATCTTGTCGACGCCCACCCGCAGATCCTCTACCGCCTCGTGCAGCCGCGCCAACTCACGTTCGGGGTCATCGGCGATCGGGTTGGAGACTACCACGCGGGGCTCGTGCAGCCAGACATGACCCTGGGCCGAGCCTTCCTGCCCGGTCGTGCCCCGGATCAGAACCGATTGCTGGTGGCGCGCCGAAAGCGCAGCGCCCTCGCCCACAAACGCGCCCAGCTCGGCCATCTCCGCCAGAACCATCGCGACCACCTCAAGCGCATAGACCTCGTCGGCGGAATACTCGCGCTTGCTCTTGGACTGCACCACCAGTACGCCCAGCTTTTCACCCAGCCGCTGAACCGGTATCCCCAGAAACGAGGAATAGATCTCCTCGCCCGTCTCCGGCATGAATCGAAAGCCCCGGGCCTGCGGTGCATCGGCGGCATTGATCACCCGGCCTTTCTGCGCAACCCGTCCCACAAGCCCTTCGCCAAGCCGCATCCGCGTCTGATGTACGGCCTGCTTGTTCAGCCCTTGGGTCGCACACAGCTCCAGCGTTTCCTCATCCCGGAACAGATAAATCGAGCACACCTCGGTTCCCATGCTGTCGGCAATCAGCTTGGTGATCTCGTCAAGACGCGCCTGCCCCGCGATATCGCTGGCCATGGCATCGCGCAACCTGCCCAGCAGTTTGCGGCTCTCGCTGTCGGTTTGCTCGGACATGATCCTACACGTGCCTCCCGGGCGCGGGTCCCTTCCGCCTCACCGGGTTAGATCACACCTGATGCGTGTATGAAACGGATTTCTAAGCGCGCAGACGCGCGCGCCGCACCGTCTTGCACACTGCGGTCAAAACAGCTGACAAACGCTGAAAAATCCGGCGTCATCCTACAGTTCTTCTCGCCTCAAATACGAAAAATCGGATCGCTGGGCCTCAGACCGCCTTCTCAAGTTCAAACGCATCGTGCAGTGCCTGCACCGCCAACTCCATATACTTGCGGTCAATCAGAACCGAGATCTTGATCTCGGACGTGGTAATCACCTTGATGTTGATCCCGTCATCCGACAGCACCTTGAACATCTTCGCCGCAACGCCGGTATGGCTGCGCATGCCGATCCCCACCACCGACACCTTGGCCACATCCGTGTCGGCCACCAGCTCGGCGAAATTCAGAACACCGTGCTCTTTGGTCTCCGACAGCGCGCGTTCGGCGCGCGCCACCTGATCTGTGGGGCACGAAAACGTCATGTCCGTGCGCCCGTCTTCCGAGATGTTCTGCACGATCATGTCCACATTCACGCCCGCATCCGAGAGCGCGGTAAAGATCAGCGCGGCGATCCCCGGACGGTCGGCCACCGACAACAGCGTCAGTTTCGCTTCGTCGCGCGAATAGGCGACACCCGCCACAATCTTGGATTCCATGATTTCCTCCTCATCGCAGACCAGCGTCCCGGCGGCGTCGGACTGTTCCTCGAAACTCGATACCACGCGCAGCTTGACCTTATAGCGCATCGCCAGCTCGACCGAGCGGGTCTGGAGCACCTTGGCCCCCAGCGACGCCAATTCCAGCATCTCTTCAAACGCGATCTTGTCGAGCTTTTGGGCCTTGCCGCAGATGCGTGGATCGGTGGTATAAACGCCATCCACATCCGTGTAGATGTCGCAGCGTTCTGCCTCAAACGCCGCCGCAAAGGCTACCGCCGTAGTGTCGGAACCACCCCGGCCCAACGTGGTGATCCGCCCCTCGGGGCTCACGCCCTGAAAACCGGCGACCACAGCCACCTTCATACCTTCGGCGAATTTCTGGCGGATATTGGCGGGCGGGATATCCTCGATCCGGGCCGCAGCGTGTGTCGAGGTTGTCTGCACCGGCACCTGCCAGCCCTGCCAGCTGCGCGCGGGGATATCCATTTCCTGCAAGGTCAGCGCCATCAGCCCCGCAGTCACGTTCTCCCCCGAGGACACCACCGCATCATATTCGCGCGCATCATAAAGCGGAGAAGTCTCGCCAACCCAGCCGACCAGCTCATTGGTTTTGCCAGACATGGCCGAAACGATGACGATCACGTCATAGCCTTTGGCCACTTCGACGCCCACGCGTTTGGCGGCGCGGCGGATGCGATCCAGATTGGCGACCGATGTGCCGCCAAATTTCATCACCAGAACGGGCATGTTGGGTCCTGTGCAGTCGGTTGCGCCCGCGTCTAAGGAATTGCCCTGCCGGGTGCAAGATGCCGTGCACGATGGCGCGTCAATCGGTCTTGCGGTAATCGGCCGGGCTCAGCGCGCCGGTGTTCAGATGCGTCTCTGCCCCTGGCACCACGTCGGTGTTCTGTGCCGCCACCGCGATCCAACCTTCCGACCGGCGCTCCAGAACGAAAATCAGGATCGAGGTCCGGGGATCGGCGGCAGTGCCATCGGGCGTGCGTTGTCCCGACAGGTGAAAGCGGCAATGAACGATCGCCCTATCCTTGCCCAGCATCCGAAGTTTGATCCGACCCGGCCTCAGCGTGGTTTCGGCGAAAAAGCTCTTGAGCGCATATGCATGCGCCCTGGCGATTGCCGGGCGGTCCTCCCACCAGATGCCGACGACATTCACGAAATCCGCATCCTCTGCGAAGAGCTGACCCAACGCGGTCCCATCGCGCGCCATCCAGGCGGCTGTGAAGGCGCGGACAAAGTCCTCGGGCGCGGCAACCGGCATGGATCAATACGCGTGGTCGCGGCCATCCCAGGTGAGAAAGCGCCCGGTCGTTTCAAGCGACAATTCATCAAACCGCGCGAGAAGGCCTGTTGCTGCCTCCTGCGTTGAGATCTCGGCCGCGTCGGTGCCCATGTCGGTGCGCACCCAGCCCGGGTGATAGATGCCCACAGCAATCTCTTCACGTTTCAGATCGCTCGCCAGGTTCCGGCCGAGGTTCAGCGCAGCGGCCTTGGACGCACGATAGATAAAGCTGCCCCCCGGCGCGCGGGTATCCGACCCCATCTGCGAGGAGATGATCGCAATCTTGCCGGCCTCCGCCTGCCGTAGATTTGGCAACAGCGACTGAATGGTCAGAAAGACGCCTTTGACATTTGCGGCAAAGCTCTGGTCCCAAAGATCCGGCGCGTAACCATCCTCCAGCGACTGGCCCTTGTCGAGGTAGACGCCCGCATTGCAGATCAGCAGGTCGACGGGCTGGCTGTGCAGGGCCCGGGCCATGGCTGCCTGCGCCGCCGGATCGGTGACATCCAAACTGATCTGGCAGGACCCGTCCCGCGCAGTGCCGGTCACCCGGTCTCCACGTGCGCCATAGCCTTCGGCGAGACAAGCGCCAATGCCGCGGTTTGCGCCGGTAATGACAACATGCATATCAGTTGGTCTTTCGTGTGAGTCGGAACGGCAATGGCGCGACGGGCACCCCATCTTCGATCAGCTTGCGGGCCTCTTCGGGTTTCGCCTCGCCATGGATGGGGCGCTCAGGCGCCTCGCCGTCATACATCTTGCGCGCCTCGGTTGCAAAGCTCGTGCCCACATAGTCGGAATTCTGTTCAATATGCTGTTTGAGCTGCGCCATCGCCTGTTCCTGCGGTGTGGCCGGTGTCGAAAGCGATCCTGCCCCATCCTTTGGCACGGGCACCGGCGCGGCCTTGCGACCGGGCCTCACCCGGGGGGCCATGACGGACTTACTAACCTCTGTGGTGCCGCAAGTGGCACAGACGACCATACCTGCACGCGCCAGCTTGTCGAATGCCTCGGCCGACTGGAACCAACTGTCGAACCTATGCCCATCTGTGCATTTGAGGGCGTATTGAATCATAAGACGACTGCTCCTTGCATGGCGCAAGACATATCCGCCGCAGCCCTGAATTCAAGGGATCTCCGTGCTTTAGCGCAGCATACGCGGATCGAAATCGCGTAGAATGCGGGCAAGCTCGGGCTCGGCCACGCGGGTGGCGGCGCGCTTGGGCGTGAGCCATTTGCGCTGACGCTCCCCCTGCTCTGGATAGGTCTTGGCCAATGATTTGACCCGAACGGGATACACCATCGCCACACAGGGATAGCTGACACCCGGCTCGATCATCTTTGCATAGGAGAACAGACCCAGACAGCGGTCCTGGGCCTTGCCGACCACGCCGGCCTCCTCCCAGGCTTCCTTGAGCGCGCATTCTGCGGGGGTCATGCCATCCTCGGGCCAACCCTTAGGCACGATCCAGCGCCCGGTACCCCGTGAGGTGATCAGCAAGACTTCCGGTTTGTCCGCCTTGATCCGATAACACAGCGCCGCAAACTGGCTGCGGACATCGTTCTTGGCCGCGGCACGCAGTTTCAAGGGAAGTTGTTTGATCATCGGTGCGGACACCGGTCTGCTCCTTCTGGCATCTGACAGAGTATAACGGCCGATCTTTGCAAAATCACGTCAATTCGATGGGCTGGCGTAAAATCTTGTGTCAGTTTTGTGACGAACTACTAGGTTTGGTTCCTTTGCCTGGATCAATCCCCGGACGGGGGCGGCCGATTGAGGCGTTTGGCCAACTCTGCGACCAACACCTCATGCGGCGTGTCCGCTTCGACCGCCAAACGACGCAGCCTGAAATGAACATGCGCCATTTGTTGATAATAATTGGTAAATGCGTAATTCGTTGCCGCCCCTGCCACCGCGCCCAGCACCGGCACGGTCTGAGCCGCCAGTTTCTGCCCCAGAACGCCCGCCAGCCGAGGTGCCACGGTGGCGATCATCTTTTGCATCGTCCCTCCGGTGAGCGTCAGGCGGACAGACAAGAACCCCAGATCGGCGCCATCGTCATGGGCCAGCGGACCTGCGGAGCCAAAGACGCGCAGACAATCGAACCGCACGTTTTCCGAAGCCGGGTCGAACCCCTGCTCGGATGCCGCCCCCTGGATCGAGCGCAACAGGACCGTTGTGGTCACCGGCAGTTCCACCAGCGCCGAGGGCATGCCGCCAAAACCGCCCGCAGCCCCCATCGCGGTCGCAACAGCCGTATTCAGCCAACCGGCCTGATCCGGTACCGCCCGGCGCGAGCTTTGCGCGGCATCCAGGGCGATCAACAGCGCCCGCTCGGTGGCGCCATCCAGACCGTTGCGCACCGGGCCTGGCAACCGGTCAAGCAGCCCTTCGGCCTGCCCCCCCAGCAGGTTGAGAACCTGAAGTCCGGGACTTGAGGCCGCTTGGTATCGGCGTGAGATCTCGGCCATCTCGGCATCGAGATCGACGGGGGTTGTGGTGACGATATCACTCATGGGCGCAGTTCCTTCATACCAGATAAGGTCGGCATGCAGGGGCGCGGTTTCAATCCCCCTAAGCCTCCCAACGCAGAACATCGCCCGTCACACCATCCCAGGCGCCTGGTTGCAACGCCTGACCCAGAACCCGGTCGGGGTTGGTGGGCGGGGGCATCGTGACACCGTCCAACACGCCAAAGCCGAACCGCGCATAATAGGGGGCGTCGCCCACCAGAATGACCCGCGCCCAACCGGCGCGCGTAGCCTCATCGAGACCGGAGCGGATCAGGAAGCCGCCCAGCCCTTCGCCCTGATGGGTCGGATGGACCGCAACCGGCCCGAGCAGCAGTGCGGTGTCAGCCCCCACGCGGACAGGCCAGAACCGGATGGCGCCTGCCAGAATGCCAGCCTCATCGCGAAGGACGTTCGACAGACCGGGCACAGGCGGGACGTCCTGGCGTAACCGATAGGAGGACAGGGCCTCCCGTCCCGGAGCGAAGCACAAGTCATAGAGCGCCTCGACCTCCCACCAGTCCTCGGGGGTTTCGCGATAAAGTTCCAACACGTGGCGGCCGCTCTGCTCAATTCTTCCGTGGCGCTCGGCCTAGCATGGCGTTAGGTCTTCGGCAAATACCGACCGGAGACCGAGATGTTCTATAGACCCCAGGACGGCCATGGGTTGCCGCACAATCCCTTCAACGCCATTGTCACGCCGCGCCCGATTGGGTGGATTTCCTCCCGAGATGGAACGGGCCGCAACAATCTAGCACCCTATTCGTTCTTCAATGCAACGGCCTATGTGCCGCCTCAGGTGATGTTCACATCGACCACAGCCAAGGACGATCAGGGCGACACCAAGGACAGTGTTGCCAATATCCGCGAAACGGGGGTGTTCTGCGTCAATGTGGTGGAATACGCGATGCGCGACGCGATGAATGCCAGCTCGGCCACACTGCCCAAGGACGTGGATGAGTTCACCCATGCTGGTCTGACGGCCCTTGAATGCGACACCATCGACTGCGCGCGTGTGGGCGGTGCGCCTGCCGCACTGGAATGCAAGCTGACACAGGTGCTGACACTGGAGGGCCAGTCGAACTATATGGTTCTGGGCGAGGTCACCGGCGTGCATATCCGTGACGATTGCCTCAAGGACGGACGGTTGGATGTCACAACGTATCAGCCACTCAGCCGGTTGGGGTATCGCGACTATGTCCGGGTGCAGGACGTATTCGAGCTGGCGCGCCCCGATGACTGAAGGGGCCATTTTCTGAGACAGAAAATGGTGAGAAACTGACGCAGTTTTTCGCGAACGCTGAAGTGAGTGCGGACATTTTCTGGGTCAGAAAATGATCAGAAACTGCGTCAGTTTCTGATCACCCATGCCCGCCTAGAATGCCGGTCCGCACCGAGTAATCCACCGCGATCTCATAATCGGGATCGTCGTCGCTATCCACCATCAAATGCCCCGCCTTGTTCAGCAGTTGATGACAGTCCCGGCTCAGATGGCGCAGCTGGATCTGCTTGCCAAGTCCCTCGTATTTCTGCGCCACAGCCTCGATCGCCTGGAGCGCGGATTGATCGACCACCCGGCTGTCTGCGAAATCGACGATGACGCGCGCCGGATCGGTCTGCGGGCTGAAAAGCTCGGCAAACCCTTCGGCCGAACCGAAAAAGAGGGGCCCTTGCACCTGATAGACCCGCGCGCCTTCGGGCGTGTCGTAGGTCCGCGCATGAATGCGCCGCGCATTGTTCCAGGCATAGGCCAGCGCCGAGACGATCACCCCAACAACGACAGCAACCGCAAGATCCTCCATCACGGTTACAACGGTCACCAGGATAATGACGAATGCATCCGTCAGCGGCACCTTGCGCAGGATCTTGAGGCTGTTCCAGGCAAAGGTACCGATCACCACCATGAACATCACACCGACAAGGGCTGCCAGCGGGATGAGCTCGATGACCGGGGAGGCAAAGAGGATAAAAACCAGCAAAAAGAGCGCCGCCGCCACACCGGCAATCCGCGTGCGTCCGCCAGATTTCACGTTGATCATCGACTGCCCGATCATCGCGCACCCGCCCATACCGCCGAAAAAGCCGGTCACCGTGTTGGCCACGCCCTGTGCGACACATTCCTGACTGGCCCCACCGCGCTTGTTGGTCATCTCGCCCACCAGGTTCAGCGTCAGCAAGCTCTCGATGAGCCCGATCGCGGCCAGAATGACCGCGTAAGGCAGGATGATCTGGAAGGTCTCAAAGCTCAGGGGCACGCTGGGGATGTGAAACGAGGGCAATCCGCCCTGGATCGAGGCCAGATCGCCCACCCGCGGCACGTCCACCCCAAAGGCGATCACCAGCCCGGCGACAACCCCTATCCCCGCGAGCGGTGCCGGAATCGCTTTGGTCAGCCGCGGCATGCCCCAGATGATGGCCATGGTCAGTGCCACAAGGCCCAGCATCAGTGCCATCTCGGCGGGCGGCAGCCACTCTCCTCCGGCCATGCCGTGTCCGGTGTTTTCCAAGGTGCCGGGCACCTTGAACTGGGTGAGCTGCGCCAGAAAGATAACGATCGCCAGCCCGTTCACAAACCCAAGCATCACAGGATGCGGCACCAGCCGGATGAACTTGCCCCACCGCAGCACCCCCGCCGCGATCTGAAGGATCCCCATCAACACCACCGTGGCAAAGAGATACTCGACCCCGTGCTGCGCGACCAACGCGACCATCACGACAGCCAATGCCCCTGTCGCCCCCGAGATCATGCCTGGTCGCCCCCCGATCAGCGCCGTAATCAGCCCCACCAGAAACGCAGCGTAAAGCCCCACCAAAGGATGCACACCGGCGACAAAGGCAAAGGCCACGGCCTCTGGCACCAGGGCCAGCGCCACTGTCAAACCGGACAACAGCTCGATCCTCAGCCGCTCAAACCCGAACCCTTGAGGACGGCGCAGGTCGGTCATCGATAGGCGCTCGGCAAACGAGGCAAGCATGGCACGGGGCAAAATAGGAGTCCTGTCTGATGGATTTCGGGCAATCCCGTGTCATATCCAGTGCGCGGCTCCAGCGCTACCGCACGGAGGAGAATGCCGCCATGCATCCAGCGCATAGCAAGCGCTGCCAGGATTGCGCGTTACTCATATGTACACACGCGGTTGCATGTCGGCCCCAAGGCTCTAAAACTGGCAACGCGACATCCCTGGAGGCTCCATGACCCGTACCATGATTGCCGTAATCGGCGGATCCGGCATCTATGAGATCGACGGCCTGCACGACGCCGCATGGCAGTCCGTCGAAAGCCCGTTCGGCGCGCCCTCCGATCAGATCCTGACCGGAACTCTTGGCGGGGTCGACATGGCGTTCCTGCCAAGACACGGGCGCGGGCATGTGCACACCCCCAGTTCGGTGCCCTATCGCGCCAATATCGATGTGCTCAAGCGGCTCGGCGTGACCGATATCATCAGCGTCTCTGCGGTGGGCTCGTTCCGCGACGAAATGGCGCCAGGGGATTTCGTGGTCGTCGACCAGTTCATCGACCGGACGTCCGCGCGCGAGAAGTCGTTTTTCGGCCCGGGTCTGGTGGCCCACGTTTCGGTCGCGCATCCGACATGCCCGCGCCTGAGCCAGGCGTGCGAGACAGCCGCACGCGACCAAGGCATCGCCGTGCATCGCGGCGGCACGTATCTGGCGATGGAGGGACCGCAATTCTCAACACTGGCGGAATCGAAGATGTATCGCGAAAGCTGGGGGGCGGATGTCATCGGCATGACCAATATGCCCGAGGCCAAACTGGCCCGCGAAGCGGAGATCTGCTACGCCTCTGTCGCGATGGTCACCGATTACGACAGTTGGCACCCCGATCACGGGGAGGTCGATGTCAGCCGGATCATCGCGACCTTGATGGGCAATGCCGAAAAGGCGCGCGGCCTGATTGCGCGCCTGCCAGCCCTTCTGGGAGCCGATCGCGCACCCTGCCCACATGGCTGCGACCGCGCGCTGGACCATGCGATCCTGACTGCCCCCGAAAAACGCGATCCGGCAATGGTCGAAAAACTGAGCGCCGTGGCCGGGCGCATCATCTGATACGCGAACGTTTCGCGAATCTTCCCCCTCTGGTAGAGTGAAGGTCTATTTAGGCTATTCATTTATTTGGGGGTACAGAATGAAGCAGGGCGCATTACGCATTTTGCAAGAAGAGCTTGCCACGGCGGGCCTTTACCAAGGTCCCATCGACGGCCAGTTGAACGACACGCTCGATCAATCCGCTGCCGGTGTGATCGAGGCACGTCCCGCCGAGCTGAGCGGCGATCCATCCGGCTGGAGTACAGCGCGCAAGCGCGTGGCCGCGTTCCAGTTGGCCTGCAAGGATGCCGGGATCGAGCCCGGACCGGCAGACGGGCTCTGGGGCAGCCTGACGGAGACGGCCTATGCCGATTTCGCCTTTTTCAAGGAAACCGGAGAACGGCCGCTGAATTTCCGCGATATCGTGCCGCTGGACGCCAATCCCAATGGCTGGCCTGCGGATCACGCAGGTCAACAGGCGCTTTTCGACTTTTTCGATTTCAATCCCAATCACGGTGGCGAACCGCAAACGACGATCGTCACGGTGCCGTGGGAAATGAAGCTGGACTGGCAACGCAGTGTGACGACAAGCCGGATCGGCTGCCATCCGAAAGTCGCCGAAAGCCTTGAGCGCGTGCTGGTCAAGATCGCGGACAGATATGACGAAGCCGCGCGCATCGATATGGGTCTCGATCTGTATGGCGGGTGCAAATTCGTTAGGGCCAAGCAGAACGGATCCACCTGGTCGACGCACTCCTTCGCCGCAGCCATCGATTTCGATCCGGGCCGTAACAGATTGGACTGGGGGTGGAAGAAATCGCGGCTGGCGCGCGCCGATTGCCTGGATTTCTGGACGTTCTGGGAGGAAGAGGGCTGGCTGTCGCTGGGCCGGGTCCGCAATTTCGATTGGATGCACGTACAAGCGATCAAGTTGCCCTGATCACTGGACAATCCGCTCTGTGAATGCCCTTTTTGGGAAAACGACGGAGTATGGTGCATGGAACTCGATCTTTGGCTGGCTTTCGTTGCCGCCTCAATAGCGCTTTTGCTGATCCCCGGACCCACGGT
The DNA here is from genome assembly GCF_021404545.1 of Aestuariivita sp. GTDB lineage: Bacteria > Pseudomonadota > Alphaproteobacteria > Rhodobacterales > Rhodobacteraceae > Aestuariivita. Next base: position 32,597 of record NZ_JAAWWD010000062.1, on the reverse strand, counting down.
ACTGCTGGTGCTGAGCTATGCGCTGTCCAAGGGCCGCAGCGTGGCCGTGGCCTGCGCCGGGGGTGTGGCCCTGGGCGATCTGATTGCGATGACCGCATCCCTGGCGGGCCTGGGTGCGCTGGTGCTGGCCTCGGCCACGGCGTTCACCCTTCTGAAATGGGTGGGCGCGATCTATCTGGTATGGCTGGGGATCAAGCTGTTGCGCTCCGCGCCATCGGCGGGTCTGGATCCGGTCACAACCGGTCGCGACGTGACACCGCGCGGTGTTTTTGGGCATGCGGCGACGGTGACGGCGCTCAACCCGAAATCCATTGCGTTTTTTATTGCCTTCGTTCCACAATTCGTGCGACCCGATGCGCCGCTGCCGCCGCAATTTGCGATCCTGATTGCGACGTTCGTGGGGTTGGCGGCGCTGAACGCGCTGGCCTATGCGCTGCTGGCTGATCGGTTGCGCAAGACCATCGGGCGACCGTCCGTTATCACCTGGCTGACCCGGGCAGGCGGGGCTATGCTGGTCGCGATGGGACTGCTGACCGCGACGGTGCGACGGGCGACATAGCGGGCGGATCCGGCCCGTGTGACGAAAAGGACAAGGTTTTGAAAACAGTACAGGATTACATCCGCACCATTGTGGATTTCCCGCATGACGGCATCATGTTTCGCGATGTGACCACGCTTTTTGCCGATCCACGCGGTTTTCGGATGGCCATCGACCAGATGCTGCACCCCTATGCGGGTCAGCAGATCGACAAGGTCGTCGGTCTGGAAGCACGCGGGTTCATCCTGGGCGGTGCGATCGCGCATCAGCTGTCTGTCGGGTTCGTGCCCATTCGCAAGAAAGGCAAACTGCCCGGCACCACGATCAGCCAAGACTACAAACTGGAATATGGCGAGGCAATTGTGGAGATCCACGACGATGCCATCGAGGCCGGTGAAAAAATTCTGGTCGTAGACGATCTTCTGGCCACGGGCGGCACTGCTGCGGCGGGCATTTCGTTGATCGAGCGGCTGGGCGGGGAGATCGTGTCCTGCGCGTTTGTGATCGATCTGCCCGATCTGGGCGGGCGGAAGGTGCTGGAGAACCTGGGCATGGACGTGCATGCGCTTTGCGCCTTTGAGGGGACCTGAGGCACGCGTATTTGCGACCGCGCGCGGCTGTTAGGGCTGCGCCCAAAGGTCGTATTTCAAGCGAGAAGAAGCATCAGGGAGTGCTTTTGTCGGTCATGTCGGTGCGCAACGCCACAGGGAGTTTGAGGGAGATGTCCCTCAAGGCCCGTGCGGCCGCGCACGAATAAATCATGTGCGGCGCAGCCGCGCCTTTAGGTCAGTTGGCGCAGCACAGCGCCTGGGTTCATGATGCCTTGCGGATCAAGCGCCGTCTTGATCGCGCGTATCGCCGCCAGTTTCGCCGGATCGCCATAGCGTTCCAGGTCCGAGACTTTGAGGCGGCCAACCCCATGTTCTGCGCTGACCGATCCGCCCATCTCATGCACCAGATCATGTATCGCGCGTTTGATCTCTTCGCGCTGATGCTGATGATCCGCACGGGTTTTGCCCGGGACAGGAAAAACATTGTAGTGCAGGTTACCGTCGCCGACATGGCCAAAGCAGTTGATCCGGAACGCGCCCCGCGCCGCGACCGCTTCGCCCGCGCGTGCGATGAATTCGGCAATCGCGCCGAGTGGCACCGAGATGTCGTGGCTTGAAACCGAGCCGATCCGCCGGTTGGCCTCAGGGATATGCTCGCGCACGGACCAGAACTGGGCCCGTTGCGTTTGGGATTGCGCGATCAGCCCATCGCTTGCGAGCCCGGCCGCAAGGGCAGCCTCAAACAGCGTCGCGAGAGCCATTTCAGGGTCGAGCCCCTTGGCGAGGCCAAGCTCGATCAGGACGCACCATTCGGGAGGCGTCGCAAAGGGATGCCGGATCTCGGGCAGCGTTTCGGACAAAAAGTCAAATCCGGTCCGATGGATCAGTTCAAATGCACTCACCCCTTCTCCCAACTGGGTGCGTGCCAGCGACAGGAGCTGCAATGCCGCCTGCGGCGAAGGGACCGCGATCACCGCCGTGCCTTCGCCCGCGGGGCGGGGCACCAGTTTCAGCGCGGCGGCTGTGATGACGCCCAATGTCCCTTCCGACCCGATCAGCAAATTCTTGAGATCATAGCCGGTGTTGTCCTTGCGCAACCGGCTGAGGCCGTGCCAGATCTGCCCATCGGGCAAAACCGCCTCAAGCCCCAGACACAGATCGCGCGCGTTGCCATAGCGCAGCACTCCGGTACCACCCGCATTCGTTGCAAGATTGCCACCGATGCGGGCCGATCCCTCGGATGCAAGCGACAGCGGGAAGAGCCGGTCCAGATCCGCGGCGGCACGTTGGACATCCGCCAGGGTCACACCCGCCTCCGCCACCAGCACATTCTCATCCGGGTAAACCGCGCGGATCGTCGTCATCCTTTCCAGCGTCAGAATGACCGGTGCAAGATCACCGTCGGCCACCTGACCACCGACCAGACCGGTGCCGCCGCCATAGGGGATCACGGGAACCCGGGCCGCATTGCAACGTTCGAGAATGGTCGCCACCTCGGCCGCCGTCCGGGGTGCCAGAACCAAGCCTGCGCTGCCTGCGTATCGTCCGCGCGGCTCTTCCAGAAATCGCGGCTCCGGCGCGCAAAATGTCTGTGCGGGCAGGCGCGCGCGCAAGTCTTTTTCGACCGCTTCGGTAACCGGAGAGAGGGACATGTCAGAGGCCTAGCAAACAATGGCACGCTTCACAATGCGGGCGCCGCTCCGGGGCCGCACCTCGCAGTCTATTCGGGGTCGCGCAGCCAGGCGGGTTGGAGCACCACCACCGTCGGCCGATCCGGCAAGCTGCGCAGCGACACCTCCAGCCACGCCTCGCCCGGACGCTCGATCGCGAACTCATCCGCCATGCCGGTCAGAAAGCTGTCGAGTGAAAAGCCGCTAAACCAGTGCATCGGGATCACGACGGAGGATTTCAGCCGTTTGAGCACCGAAATCATCTCTGGCAGCGCCATGGTATAGCCCCCATCGACCGGGGCCATCACCACATCGAGCCGCCCAAGTGCCGCGAATTGTTCGTCATTGGGCACGTGGTGCAGATGCCCCAGATGCCCGATGCAAAGGCCCGCCACCTCAAAGACAAAGATCGAGTTACCGGCCGGCTCGGACCCCGAAAACTGCGAGCGGATATCGGTGGAGACATTGCGCACCAGCATTTCGCCCAGATCGAGGTGGTGGTCGATGCCTGCGCCGAACTCCTCTCCCCATCCGCGCAGGACATGGGGGATCGCCGGATCGGGGTTGGACGTCCAGTGGGTGGAATGGGCGTGGTTCATGGTGACCACATCGGGGATCAGGCGGGTATTGCCGATAAAGCCGGTAAAATCGGTCACCGCCGTCAGGCCACCGGGTGTCTGGATAAGAAAGCTCGCATGGGCAATATACTGCAAACGCACGGAAAACTCAGGCACCGGCTCGGTCCAGCTGGCCTTGTGAATATAGGTCAGACCGGGGGCTGCATCCGCGATCGCGAAGCAGTGGCTGGGGCGGCGCTGATCCTGCGCGGCAAGTGGCAGGGCAAGCAGGCAAAGGGCGGCGGCAAAACAGATCCTGAGCATGACAAGACAGATAGGGCTGCGCTGCAAACTGTCACGAAAAACTCAGATCACGGATGTGCTGGCCCGAAGCGCGCGCAGGTGATCGGCGCTGTCCCGCACCACATCGGCGATCTGCGTCAACCGGGTGGCAAGCGGGCTGGTCTTGCGCCAGATCATACCCACTGTGCGTCCCGGTTCGGGCGGATCGAACCGCGCCAGCGCGACCGAGGCCGAGCGGGTTTCCACCGGAACCGCCATTTCCGGGATCAGGGTCACGCCGATCCCTGCGCCCACCATCTGGACCAGGGTCGACAACGAGCTGCCGTCGAGGCCTTCGCGCGGCCGCGCCGCCCCCAGATTGCAGAACGACAGGGCCTGATCGCGAAAACAATGCCCCTCCTCCAACAGCAATAGCCGCGTCTCGCGTAGTTCGTCGGCGGTCGGGACCGGCATGCCGCCCTGATCTCCGGGGCGCACCAGAACCATCGCTTCGGAAAAGAGTGCGACCTCGGTAAAGGCCGGATCGGATACCGGCAGGGCCAGGATCGCGCAATCCAGTTGCCCGTCCGCCAATTCTCGGATCAGGCGCGGGGTCAGGGTTTCGCGCACATGGATATCCAGATCCAGATGCAGATCCGACAACCGCCCCAGAAGCGTTGGCAGGAGATAGGGCGCGATGGTGGGAATCACCCCGATTCTCAGCCTTCCGACCAACCGGTCCTGAGCCGAGCGCGCCAGATCGCCCAGCTCATCGACCGAGCGCAAGATATCGCTTACCCGGCCTGCAACATCCTCGCCAAAGCCGGTCAGACGTACCTGACGCGCGCTGCGTTCAAACAGGATGACACCGAGCTCTGCCTCAAGTTCCTTGATTTGCTGGGACAATGCGGGCTGCGAGATCGAGGATGCCTCGGCCGCCCGGCCGAAATGGCCATGGCGGGTGAGCGCCTCGAAATATCTCAGCTGTTTCAGGGTCACGTTCATTATAAGGAAAACTTATCAAGGTGATTGGAAAATGCAACTTAAACCAATGCATGTGATCTGGTATGCACCACTCAGCGCCTGACGGATGGGAGGACCATGCCCAATCGGGCCTGCTGTCACATTGCTGCTTGCACAGCTGTGCCAGACATCAAAAGCCGCACGATCCCGCCTGGGGTCAGGGCGGATACTGCATGAAAGAATGGAGAGTTTCATGGACGGAAATGACATCGGCGCGGGCAAATGCCCGGTGATGCACACCAGCTTTGGCGTTCAGTCGAACCGCGACTGGTGGCCAAACCAGCTGAACCTGAAGATCCTGCACCAGAACACGGCGCTGTCCTGCCCGCTGGGTCCGGATTTCGACTATGCCGAGGCGTTCAAGTCCCTCGACCTCAAGGCGCTCAAAGACGACCTCTATGCGCTGATGACGGACAGTCAGGATTGGTGGCCTGCGGATTACGGCCATTATGGCGGCCTGTTCATCCGCATGGCCTGGCACAGCGCCGGCACGTACCGGACCGCCGATGGCCGTGGCGGCGCGGGCTCGGGCAACCAACGCTTTGCTCCGCTGAATTCCTGGCCCGATAACGGCAACCTCGACAAGGCGCGGCGGCTGCTGTGGCCGATCAAGCAGAAATACGGCAACCAGATCAGCTGGGCCGATCTGATGATCCTGGCCGGTAACGCCGCAATCGAGTCGATGGGCGGCAAGACCTTTGGCTTTGGCGGCGGTCGCGTCGATGTGTGGGAGCCCGAAGAGGATATCTATTGGGGTCAGGAGACCGAATGGCTGGCCGACGCGCGCTATTCCGGGGACCGTGAGCTGGAAAATCCGTTGGCGGCGGTGCAGATGGGTTTGATCTATGTGAACCCCGAAGGGCCCAATGGCACACCCGATCCTGTGGCCTCGGGCCGCGATATCCGCGAGACATTCGCGCGGATGGCCATGAACGACGAGGAAACCGTGGCGCTGGTCGCGGGCGGCCACACCTTTGGCAAGATGCACGGCGCGGGCGATCCCGCGCATGTGGGCCCCGAGCCCGAAGCCGCACCGATCGAGGCGATGGGTCTGGGTTGGCTCTCCACCCATGGCAGCGGCAAGGGCCGGGACGCGATCACATCCGGTCTGGACGGTGCCTGGACGCCGAACCCGACCGCATGGGACAACGGCTATTTCGACGTGCTGTTCAAATACGAGTGGGAGCTGACCAAGACCCCCGCAGGCGCCCACATCTGGACCCCCATCGACCTGCAGGAAGAGGACATGGCGCCCGATGCCGAGGATCCTTCGAAAAAAGTTCCGATCTTCATGACCACCGCCGATATGGCGATGCGCATGGACCCTGCCTATGAAAAGATCTCGCGCCGGTATCACGAGAACCCCGAAGAGCTGGCCGACGCCTTCGCCCGCGCCTGGTTCAAGCTGTGCCACCGCGACATGGGACCCAAGAGCCTCTATCTGGGCGATGAGGTGCCGGACGAGGATCTGATCTGGATGGATCCGATCCCGGCGGTTGATCATCCGCTGATCGACGCAGGCGACATCGCCGCACTCAAGGCGCAGCTGCTGGACAGCGGCCTTTCGGGTGCGGAACTGATCCAGACGGCCTGGGCCTCTGCCTCGACCTTCCGGGGATCGGACAAACGGGGCGGAGCCAACGGCGCGCGCATCCGTCTGGCGCCGCAAAAGGATTGGGACGCAAACCAACCCGCGCAACTGGCATCGGTTCTGGCCAAGCTGGAAGAGATCCAAGGTGCATTCAACGCCGCCGCCTCGGGTGGCAAGAAAGTATCGCTGGCCGATCTGATCGTTCTGGGTGGGACGGCCGCGGTCGAGGCCGCAGCCAAGGCCGCCGGTCACGATATCGAGGTGCCCTTCACGCCGGGCCGTACGGATGCCTCGGACGAGCAGACCGATGCCGAAAGCTTTGAGCCGCTTGAGCCGCAAGCCGACGGGTTCCGCAACTATGCCAGCGGTCAGTTCAGCGTTTCCGCCGAGGAGATGTTGGTGGATCGCGCGCAGCTATTGACCCTGACAGCACCCGAAATGACCGTTCTGGTCGGCGGGCTGCGGGTTCTGGGCGGCAACTATGGCGGCTCGAGGCATGGGGTGTTCACGGATCGCGAAGGTCAGTTGACCAACGACTTTTTCCGCAACGTGCTGGATATGGGCACCGAGTGGAAACCGACCAGTGACAGCCAGCAGGAGTTCGAAGGCCGGGACCGCGCCAGCGGCGATGTCAAGTGGACCGCGACCCGTTGCGATCTGATCTTTGGATCGAACTCGCAATTGCGGGCGCTGGCCGAGACCTATGCGCAGGATGATGCGGGCTCCATTTTCGTGGCCGATTTCGTGAAGGCCTGGACCAAGGTGATGGAAGCGGATCGCTTCGATATCACCTGATCCGATAGGCCAACCAAAGGGCGCGGTTCGTCAGGATCGCGCCTTGTTCCTTGTCGGTCGCCTTGCGGTCCGTCCGACAGGTTTCATACCCGGTTGGTTATGCATCCGGCGCAATTTCTCAATATCAATCCCGGTTCCGTTCTGATTAGTTCAACCTCGTCAGATGAGGGGACATGTCATGAGCAAACCGTGCATTCTATGTGTGGCCATCACCGGATCATTGCCGACAAAGGCCAATAATCCGGCGGTGCCGATCACCGTTTCAGAACAGGTCGAATCCACTCATGAAGCCTTTGAGGCCGGTGCCGCGATCTGCCACGCCCATGTTCGCAACGACGATCAGACGCCCTCCTCCGATCCCGAGAAGTTCGCCCGCCTCAAGGAGGGGCTGGAAGCGCATTGCCCGGGCATGATCATTCAGTTCTCGACCGGTGGGCGCTCGGGCGCAGGCCAAGAGCGCGGCGGGATGTTGCCGCTCAGGCCCGATATGGCGTCGCTCTCGGTGGGGTCCAACAACTTCCCCACGCGGGTCTATGAGAACCCGCCCGATCTGGTCGACTGGCTGGCCGACGAAATGCGGACCCATGAGGTCATGCCCGAGATCGAGGCGTTCGATCTGTCGCACATCCTGCAAGCGATCCGGATGCACCGGGAAGAGAAGCTCTATGGCAAGCTTTATGTGCAGTTCGTCATGGGAGTGAAGAACGCCATGCCTGCGGATCAGACCGTGTTCGATTTCTACGTAGAGACGATGCGCAGCCGCGCGCCAGAGGCGGAATGGTGTGCGGCGGGTATCGGCGCAAACCAGATCGTGGTCAATGAATGGGCAATTGCCGCGGGCGGCCACACCCGCGCGGGCCTGGAGGACAACGTGCGGCTGGATCGCGATACGCTCGCCCCATCGAACGCCGCCCTGATCCGGCGCGCGGCCGAGCTGTGCGCGCGATATGAGCGGCCCGTGGCAACTCCGGCCCAGGCGCGGCGGATGCTGGGGTTGCGCCCCGCCACATAAGGCGCAACACTCCCCGGCAGCACCCAATATGTTACCGAAAATATCAAATGCTGAATTTGTGTAACTTAATTCTTGCACGAATCCTTCTGCTGACCTATACCGACCATGCGGTCGATTATGCTTGGGAGGGCTTTATCCGTGAATGCATTCATCTGTGATGGCGTACGTACCCCGATTGGGCGCTATGGCGGTGCGCTGTCTTCGGTGCGAACCGACGATCTGGCGGCACTGCCTATTGCAGCCCTGATGGAACGGAACCCCGGTGTCGACTGGGCGCGGGTGGATGAGGTCATTTACGGCTCGGCCAATCAGGCCGGTGAAGACAACCGCAACGTGGCCCGGATGGCGGCGCTGCTCGCGGGCCTGCCCATTGATGTGCCCGGCACAACAGTCAACCGGCTCTGTGCCAGCGGGATGGACGCGGTGGGTTTTGCCGCGCGCGGGATCAAAGCAGGGGATTACGATCTGACCATCGCCGGTGGCGTGGAGAGCATGAGCCGCGCGCCCTTCGTGATGCCCAAGGCAACGACCGCCTTTTCCCGCGCCAATGATGTCTATGACACGACCATTGGCTGGCGGTTCGTCAATCCGAAGATGAAAGCGCAATACGGTATCGATTCGATGCCTCAGACCGCCGACAACGTGGCAGAGGATTACCAGATCAGCCGCGAAGACCAGGACGCCTTCGCCGCGCGCAGCCAGGACCGCTGGGAGGCCGCGCATCAGACGGGCCGCTTTGCCGATGAGATCGTGCCGGTCACCATACCCCAGCGCAAGGGCGATCCGATTGTAGTGGACACCGACGAGCATCCCCGCCCGGGCACCGGGGTCGAGAAGCTTGCCAAGCTGCGCGGTGTGAACGGCCCCGACCTGAGTGTCACCGCCGGCAACGCGAGCGGCGTGAATGACGGCGCGGCGGCGCTGCTCCTGGCCTCCGAACAGGCAGCGGGCGCGCATGGGCTCACGCCGATGGCGCGGGTGGTCGGCATGGCCTCGGCCGGGGTGGCGCCGCGGGTGATGGGCATCGGTCCGGTGCCTGCCAGCCAGAAGATCCTGGCGCGCGCGGGGCTGAGCATCGACCAGATGGACGTGATCGAGCTGAACGAGGCCTTTGCCAGCCAGGGCCTTGCCACCTTGCGCGCCTTGGGTGTGGCCGATGACGATCCCCGCGTGAACCCCAATGGCGGGGCGATTGCGCTGGGCCATCCGTTGGGCATGTCGGGCGCGCGGCTGGTGCTGACCGCCGCCCATCAGTTGAAGCGCACCGGCGGGCGCTATGCGCTTTGCACAATGTGTGTTGGAGTTGGTCAGGGCGCTGCCCTGATTCTGGAACGCGTGTAACCGGGAGGATCCCCAAGATGTATGCACAGATGGTCAAATCCGAAGCCGCCGATGACAGCGCCGAGGCGCAGGCCTTTCAGGCGCGCATCGACGCGGGCGACAAGATCGAACCCAAGGACTGGATGCCTGCGGGCTATCGCAAGACGCTGATCCGCCAGATCGGACAGCACGCCCATTCCGAGATCGTGGGCCAATTGCCCGAGGGCAACTGGGTCACCCGCGCGCCCACGCTGGAACGCAAGGCGATCCTGCTGGCCAAGGTGCAGGATGAGGCTGGGCACGGGCTCTATCTCTATTGTGCCGCCGAAACGCTGGGTGTGTCCCGCGATGAGCTGACCGAGATGCTGCTGGATGGGCGAATGAAATACTCGTCGATCTTCAACTACCCGACCCTGACCTGGGCCGATATGGGCGCGGTCGGCTGGCTGGTCGATGGCGCGGCGATCATGAACCAGGTGCCGCTGCAACGGACCTCCTATGGCCCTTATTCGCGCGCGATGATCCGCATCTGCAAGGAAGAAAGCTTCCACCAACGGCAGGGCTACGACATCATGATGAAGATGGCAGGCGGGACCGAGGCGCAGAAGAAGATGGCGCAGGATGCGCTCAATCGCTTCTGGTATCCGTCACTGATGATGTTCGGTCCATCCGACAAGGACTCTGTGCATTCCACGCAATCCATGGCGTGGAAGATCAAGATGAACACCAATGACGAGCTGCGCCAGAAATTCGTCGACCAGACCGTCCCGCAGGCGGAATATCTGGGCCTGACCGTGCCCGATCCCGATCTGACCTGGAACGAAGAAAAGGGCGGGTACGATTTCTCCGAACCCGACTGGTCGGAATTTTATGACGTGCTCAAGGGCAACGGCCCGTGCAACACGGAACGGCTCGCCGACCGCAACAAGGCCTGGGACGACGGCAAATGGGTCCGCGACGGCCTTCTGGCCCATGCCGAGAAACGGGCCGCAAGAAAGGTAGCAGCAGAATGAGCGCTCCGAACTCAGCCTATCCCGACACGCCCGGCACACCGGAACGCCCGCAGCGCCATGAATGGCCGCTTTGGGAGGTGTTCATCCGTGGCCAGCACGGTATGAGCCACCGCCATGTGGGCAGCCTGCACGCGCCAGACGCCGAAATGGCGATCAAGAACGCGCGCGACGTTTATACCCGCCGCAACGAAGGCGTGAGCATCTGGGTGGTCGAGGCCGCGCATATCGCCGCCTCCTCGCCTTCGGAAAAAGGGCCGCTCTATGAGCCGTCGGAATCCAAGGTCTACCGCCATCCGACCTTTTTCGACATCCCCGACGATGTGGGGGCTATGTAATGGACCGGGATGCGGCGTTCTTTGAATTTGTCTGCCGGATGGGCGACAACACGCTGGTTCTGGGTCACAGGGTCAGCGAATGGTGCGGCCACGCACCGGTGCTTGAGGAAGACATCGCGCTGGCCAATACCGCACTCGACCTGATCGGGCAGACCCAGATGTGGCTGGATCTCGCGGGCGAGATCGAGGGCAAGGGCCGCTCAGCAGATGATCTAGCGATGCTGCGGGATGCCTGGGATTTCCGTAATGTCCTGCTGGCCGAGCAACCCAATGGCGATTTCGGTCAGACGATGATGCGCCAGTTCCTGTTCGACAGCTTTCATCTGTTGATGCTGGAGGCACTGGAAGGCAGCACGGACGAGAGGGTCGCGGGCATCGCCGCCAAATCGGTCAAGGAGGTCCGCTATCACGTGGAACGCTCCGGCGATACGGTGATCGGTCTGGGCGATGGAACGAGCGAGAGCCACACGCGCATGCAGGCTGCCCTTGATCTCTTGTGGCCCTATGTCGGCGAGATGTTCCAGAGCGATGAGGTCGATGCCGCGATGGTCGAGGCGGGGATTGCACCCGATCCCGCGTCCTTGCGTCCAGCTTATGACACCGCCGTGCGCGGCGCGCTGGCCGATGCGACCCTGACCGTGCCCGAGAGCGATTTCGCCCATTCCGGCGGCAAGACGGGCTACCGCCATTCCGAGCATCTGGGCCATATCCTGACCCAGATGCAGTGGCTGCAACGGGCATACCCTGGGGCCACGTGGTAGGATGAAACCGACGGTCGATCAGGTCTGGGACTGGCTCGATCAGGTGCCCGACCCCGAGATCCCGGTGATCTCGGTCGTGGATCTGGGCATCGTGCGGGCCGTGGCCTGGGACGACGACACGCTGGAGGTGGCGGTGACGCCAACCTATTCGGGATGCCCCGCGACGCGCGTGATCTCGATGGATATCGAAACCGCGCTGCGCGATCACGGGGTCAAGGATATCCGCATCAGGACCCAGATCGCCCCGCCCTGGACCACCGACTGGCTCAGCGACAAGGGCCGCGACAAGCTGGAGGCTTACGGCATAGCCCCCCCGCAAAAAGCAGGCGGGCCGGAAAAATGCCCGCGCTGCGCCAGCAAGAACGTCTCGCGCGTCAGCCAGTTCGGCTCGACCCCCTGCAAGGCGCACTGGCGCTGCAACGACTGCCTTGAGCCGTTCGACTATTTCAAGTGTCTCTGACCAAGTGGAGCCCCGTGATGTCCGATCCCACCGATACCCCACGCGCCGTTGTCGAGGCTTATGTGGAGGGGACGCGCACTCGCGATATCGACCTTCTGAAAGCGATCTTTCACGAGAACGCGGTGATGACCGGCTGGATGGGATCCGATCTGCTCAACAAAGGGCCAAAGCCGTTCTACAAAGCGCTGGAGGCCAATGATGTCGGTCCCGATTACACGGCCGAGATCACCGCGCTGAACCAAACCGGAAAGATCGCAACGGCGACCCTGGTGGAGGCCAACCTGCTGGGCCTCTCATTCGTCAATCATTTCCATATCGCGCAGCAAGACGATGACAGCTGGCGCATCGTCTCCAAGCTTTTCCGCCACGACTGAAGGCACATCCCATGGCCCGTTTTCACCCTCTCACCGTTCAACAGGTCCGCAAGACGATCCGCGATGCGGTCGAAGTGACCTTCGCCCAACCCGACGGGTCGGATTTTCAGTTCATTCAGGGCCAGTATCTGACCTTCCGCCGTGACTTCGACGGGGTGGAGCTGCGCCGGTCCTATTCGATCTGTTCGGCCGCCGATGGCGGGCCGTTGCAGGTGGGCATCAAACGGGTCGAAGGCGGCGCGTTCTCGACCTGGGCCAATGACAACCTGGAACCCGGCATGGTGCTGGAGGCGATGCCGCCCATGGGCAGCTTTCACACCCCCCTGGATCCCGCGGCGGCACGCAACTATCTGGGTTTTGCGGGCGGGTCGGGCATCACGCCGGTCCTGTCGATCATCCGCACTGTTCTGGCGGGTGAGCCGAAATCGCAATTCACGCTGGTCTATGCCAATCGCGGGGTGAACACGATCATGTTCCGCGAAGAGCTGGAGGACCTCAAGAACACCTATATGGGCCGGTTCAGCGTGATCCATGTGCTGGAACAGGACGCGCAGGAAATCGACCTGTTCCAGGGCCGGGTGGACGCCGAGAAATGCGCGGCCCTGTTCGAGCATTGGGTCGATATCGCCTCGGTCGACACCGCGTTCATCTGCGGGCCAGAGCCGATGATGCTGACCATCGCCGAGGCGTTGCGCGCAAACGGGCTCACCAACACGCAGATCAAGTTCGAGCTTTTCGCCTCCTCCCAACCGGGGCGGCTGAAACAGAAGGCCAACGCGAAGGGTGACGCGGCTGTCGGGGCACAAGTAACCCAGGCCACCGTCACGATGGATGGCACCGCGCGCAGCTTTGAGATGGGCAAGGATATCAGCATCCTCGATGCCGCTTTGCAAAACGCGCTGGATGCGCCCTTTGCCTGCAAGGCCGGCGTTTGCTCGACCTGCAAATGCAAGGTGCTGGAGGGCGAGGTCGAGATGCTCGCCAATCACGCGCTTGAGGATTACGAGGTGGCCCAAGGCTATGTGCTGTCGTGCCAGTCCTATCCGGTCACCGACACGGTGGTCGTGGATTACGATCAATAGGAGCACGCCATGGCAGACGAAATGAATATCACCGACTATCTGGCCAAGGGGGGGCGGCTGACCAACCCGGCCAATGTGCCGCCCCGTTACCGCGCCGAGCTGATGAAGATCATGGCGACATTTGTCGACAGCGAACTGGCTGGCGCGGCGGGCTTTGCCGATGTGATCAATGCCGGCCCCGGCATCAAGGAACGGATCGCGGCCGCCCGCATCGTGCTGGAAAAGACCGACAATGCCGACCGGGTGCTGCGCCTGATGGGCGAGTTCGGGGCCAATACCGACCGCTATGCCAATCACCACCCCTGGGCGGACCGGCTGCCGCGCGACACCGCTCCCGGTTCGCACCGCAGCACCCACGATATGCGCCTGTCGGTGATGAATTACCCTCTGGAAGGATGGGCCGACGCGGTGGTGATGAATTTCTGCATGGGGCTGGGCGTCTGTGTGCAACTGCGCGAGATGACCAAGGTCAGCTATCAGCCCCTGTCAGAGGCGATACGTGAGATCCTGCCAACCGAGCAACGGCATGCAGAACTGGCTGAGGAAGGTTTGGAGCGGTTGTTGGCCCAAGGCAATGGTCCCGCGATCACCGCAGCGCTGACCTATTGGCACCCGCGCGTCGCGGCGATTTTTGGCGATGTGGGCGCGGATCGGATGGCGCAACTGCAAGGCTGGGGCCTGCGCGATCTGACCGGACCTGAGCTGCGCGCGCTCTGGCAGGATCAGCTGGGTCATGGGCTGGCACGGCTGGGCCTGACGTTTCAGGCCGCGTGACACCGCTCTGACGGATAAAAAGGAAAGACATCTATGAGCCTTCTTGAGATCAACAGTTTTGCCGCCGGTCACTGGATCGCCCCGGGCCCCGGCGCGCGCGAGATCGAGAATGCCGTGACCGGTGCGGTGATGGCGCGCGCCGGCAATGACACGCTGGATGTGGCCGCGATGCTGGCCCATGCCCGCGATGTGGGCGGGCCCGGCTTGCGCGCGATGACGTTTCACGACCGCGCGCGGATGCTCAAGGCGCTGGCCACCCATCTGGGTCAGCACAAACAGGCGCTTTATGATCTGTCCTTTGCCACCGGCGCCACGCAGGCCGATCACCTGATCGACATCGATGGCGGCATCGGCACGATGTTCGTCTTTGCCTCCAAAGGTCGGCGCGAGATGCCGGACGGCCATGTCTATCTCGATGGCGAGGTCGAACAGCTCTCGCGGGGCGGCACATTCCTGGGCCAGCATGTCTGCACCCCGATGCGCGGTGTGGCGGTGCATATCAACGCGTTCAACTTCCCTGTCTGGGGGATGCTTGAAAAACTGGCGCCCACCCTGCTGGCCGGGGTTCCGGCAATCGTGAAACCGGCCACCGCGACATGTTATGTCACCGAACTGGCGGTGCGGACGATGATTGACAGCGGCATCCTGCCCGCCGGTGCGCTGCAACTGGTGACGGGGGGGCTGGGCGATATGCTCGACCATCTGACCAGCCAGGACGTGGTGAGCTTTACCGGCTCCGCCGAGACCGCATTGAAACTGCGGTCCGCCCCGCATCTATTGAAGAACTCGATCAGGTTTGTTGCCGAACAAGACAGCCTCAATGCTTCGATCCTTGGCCCCGATGCGGTGCCCGGCACGCCCGAATTCGATCTCTTTGTCAAAGAGGTCCAGCGCGAGATGACCACCAAGGCGGGCCAGAAATGCACCGCGATCCGGCGCATCCTCGCCCCCCAATCCCAGGTCGATGCGGTGATTGCCGCACTGTCCAAGCGTCTGGCGCAAACGGTGATCGGCGATCCACAGGCCGAGGCAACGCGGATGGGCGCGCTGGTCTCGGGCAGCCAGAAACGCGACGTTCTGGAAAAGGCCGCGATTATCGGATCCGAGGCCGAGCGTGTCTACGGCAACCCCGATGCGTTCGAGGTTGCAGGCGCGGATGCGAGCAAAGGTGCCTTCCTGCCGCCGATGCTGTTTCACTGCGCCGATCCCGATGGCGCGAATCGTATCCACGACACCGAAGCGTTCGGGCCCGTCTCGACCATCATGGGCTACCGCGATTTGGATCACGCCACCCAGTTGGTAAACCGGGGCGAAGGCTCGCTTGTGGCATCCGTGATCACCGGTGACAGCGATGTTGCGCGTCAGATCGTGCTGGGCGCCGGCGCCTTTCACGGGCGGCTCTATTTCAACAACCGTGACAGCATGGGCGAAAGCACCGGCCACGGCTCCCCCCTGCCCCACATGGTGCATGGCGGTCCAGGACGTGCAGGCGGCGGCGAAGAGCTGGGCGGCGTGCGCGGCGTGATGCACTATATGCAGCGCACCGCCGTGCAGGGCAGCCCCGATATCCTCACCGCGATTGGCCAGACCTGGGTGCCCGGCGGGACCGAGACAGAGGCGCCCGCGCACCCCTTTACCCGCACCTTCCACGAGGTGCAGATCGGCGAGACAATCCACACCGCCCCGCGCCAGGTCACGCTGGACGATATCGAGCATTTCGCCCATTTCACCGGCGACACGTTCTATGCGCACATGGATGATGCCGCGGCCAAGAGAAACCCATTCTTTCCGGGGCGCGTGGCGCATGGCTATCTGTTGCTCAGCTTTGCCGCGGGGCTGTTCGTAGAGCCGAACGAGGGGCCGGTTCTGGCCAATACCGGGCTCGACAATTTACGGTTCATGAAACCGGTGGAAGCCGGCGACAGCATCAAGGTGCGCCTGACGGTCAAGAAAAAGACGCCCCGCAATGACGAGTATGGCGAGGTGCGCTGGCATGTGACCCTGACGAACCAAGACAATGACACGGTCGCCGAATACGAGCTTTTGACGATGAACGCCTTTTCCCGCTGAGGACCCTGACCACGCCACCGACCGCCGCACCCCCATTTGACCATCTGGTCCACATCATCAGCGGTGCGCAGACGCCGCGGGTCTGGTCGCTGCTGGTCACGGTCTTTGGCGATCTGGCTCAGCAAGAGACGGCGCGGATCAGCGGCCAGGCGCTGAACCACCTGGCCCGGCTGATCGGTCTGAAACCCGAAGCGGTGCGTGTGGCGCTGCACCGTTTGCGCAAGGATGGCTGGATCGACAGCCAGCGCAGCGGACGCACCAGCGCCTATCATCTGACCCCCTTTGGTCGCGCGCGCAGTGCCGAAGCCTCTCCGCTCATCTATGCAAAGTCGCCGCAAGCGCAGGAAGCATGGCTGGTTCTGACCGACCCCGCGCTGCCCGCCATGGAATACGACGGGACCGGTGCGTGGCTCACCGCGAATACGCTGATCGCACCGGCAGAACCGACCGGAGAGGGTGTCTACGCCTCCCTAATCGGGCCAGAGGCGACGCTGCCCGGTTGGATGACAGCCCGCATATGCGCCCCCGAACTGGCCCGGCAATCGCGCGACCTTGTCGAACGGTTGCGCGCACTTCGCGAACAGTTGGAACAGCACAGCCTGTCGCCACCCCAGATCGCCGCACTGCGGGTTCTGGTCGTTCACAGTTGGCGGCGGGTTGCTCTCAAGGCCCCCGATCTGCCCGGCCATGTCTTTCCCAAAGACTGGGCGGGTCAGGCATGCCGCGACCTGGTGGCAGATCTGCTGGCACAGCTGCCTGCGCAAAGGCTGAACATCCTCGAACAGAGCGTGAGCGAGACCCGGCGCACGGGTTGAACAGATCACATGGCCGACAGTGCCGAGAGCATCTCCAACAATGGGCGCCCCCGAGCGGCCCCCATCGCCCGCGCAGGCCCATTCGCCTGCGAGATGACACCGGTCTCAAGCGCCGAGGCCGCGTCCCCGATCCGCGCGCTGTCATGGCCGACGGTCAGGGCAGCTATCCCCCGTGCCTCCAATGCCGACAGACGGGCAAATCCGACCCCATCTTTGCCGCCGCCCGCATCGTTGAATACCGCAAGCCGCGCCGACACCTTGAGCGCGCGGGCGGGATCGCCACCGATCAGCCCGCCATGGGAGCCGGTCACAACCACCGCCCCTACATCCTGAGGGCCGACAAGCGAGGCCGAATCGAGGAGTTGAACGGAAAGACCATTGGGCAACACCCGCCTCCGCCGCGCCTCCTTCATGGGCGGCAACTGTCCTCCCGGCGCTCCAACATGTCGCAGACAGGCAATCGCGTCGGCAACCGGCTGATCCACAGCGACACCAAGCCCGATGGCGAGCGCGTTCACCGCACTGATCCGTCCATTGCCCATCATGTCATCGGCAGACCCGATCCGACACGACATGCAATCGGCAGCCGCAGCCGCGCATCCCGCATCGGCCAGGCGCATCACACCTGCAACGCCCGCATCCTCCAGCCCCCGCCCGGCATCATTGAAGATCACACCGCAAAGCCCGGACCGGCTGGCCACCACGCCCGGATATAGCCCGCCATGCGATCCACATACCGCGACACAGCCTGCGTGCGCTGGCCTTGCATCGGTCACGGACCCCAAAAAAACGATTTCTCTCATGCTCGATTTCTAGGCACTTGACGCGTTGCGGTAAAGTATGTTCCGATAATATAAATAGTTCGTTCCGATAAACGGAACTCTGTCAGGGGGGAAGACTTGTCAACTGACATGGCCACCATCGGCTCCATCGCCCGTGCCGCACGTGTCCTGGATGTCTTGGCCGACAGGCCCCAGGGGGCGGCATTGACCGATGTGGTGAGCCAGACCGCATTCACCAAAACGACGGCACACCGGGTTTTGGCCTCCCTTCAGGAGATCAACTATGTCTTTCAGGAACCGGCCACGCGCACCTACCGCCTGGCCACCCGACTGGGAGAGCTGTCGCGGCGCGCATCGATGATCGATGTGGGCGCCATGGCCTCGCGCGGGATGGATCGGCTGGCCGAAATCACAGAAGACACGGTGTTTCTGTCGGTGCCCGAAGGTCCGGTTTCAGTCTGTGTGGCGCGGCGCGTGGGCGCCTATCCGATCCGCACATTGACACTGGATCGCGGCGACCGGCGTCCGCTGGGTGTGGGTGCCGGAGCGCTGGCCCTTTATTGTGCTCTGCCCGATGCCGCACGCCAAGCCGCGACCAAGGTCAATCGCCTGTGGCTTGATGAATACGGGTTCGATGCGGACCGGTTGGAACGCTCCCATGCCGCGTTTGAGCGCACGGGATATGCGCGCAACGACGGCTCGGTCGTTAGCGCAATGAGTGCGATCGCCCTGCCCATCCTCACTGGGCCGGGTCACGCGGTCGCGGCCCTCGCGGTTGGGGCCATCAATGAACGCATGGGGGATGACCGGATCGCCGATGTCATCCTGCCGGCATTGCGAGAAGAGGCCAAGCGCCTCGCGCAACGCATGTCTGACTGGGAGGACACGACAGACCAATGACCGCCACGAACTACGATATCGCGCGCGGCACCGCGCTCGTGACGATGATGGAGCGCATTCGCGCCTTTGAGCAAGTCGCCGAATTGGCCGCAACGCGCGACCAGCTGGTGCTGGGGGCGATCCACCTCTCCATCGGGCAGGAGGCCTGCGCGGCGGGTGTCATGCACGCGTTGCGCCGCGACGATCTTATTCTGTCGACCCATCGCGGCCATGGTCATACCTTGGCAAAAGGCGCCGATCCGACCGCCATGATGCGCGAGCTGTTGGGCCGCAAAGGCGGTTCTTGCGGCGGCAAGGGCGGATCCATGCATATCGCCGATTTCGGTGTGGGCATGCTGGGTGCCAATGGCGTGGTCTCGGCCAATATCACCATCGGCGCCGGGGCGGCCCACGGAATCAAGCTGCTGGGCGATGACCGGATCGTGGTCGATATCTTTGGGGACGGCGCGATCAACCGCGGCCCGTTTCTGGAAGGGCTGAACTGGGCACAGGTCTTTGACCTGCCGGTGCTCTTTGTCTGCGAGGATAACGAGTGGTCCGCCACCACGCGCACCTCCGATATGACCGGCGGCGCGGGCGCGGCGGCCCGGGCCCAATCCATGGGTCTTTATACGGTTGAGGTCGACGGCAACGATGCCGAAGCCGTCGCAGACATCGCTCAGGACCTTGTCTCGCGTATTCGCGATACGCGCACGCCCGCCTTTCTGCATGCACGCACCTACCGGCAGGGCGGACACACCTATTTCGATCCCGCCACCTATCGCCCACAGGGAGAGGCGGAGACCCGCACAGCCAGCGACGACCCCATCGCGCGCCAGCGCGAGGCGCTGCTGGCCGCGGGCCTCGGCGTGGCTGATCTCGACCGGATCCGCGACGCGGCACGGGCCGAGATGGATGCGGCCCTACAGACAGCCGCAGACACGCCATTCCCCTCCGATGACACCGTCTTTGCCGATGTCCAGGACATCGGATCCCCCGAAGAGGTGGCGTATTGATGGTGCAGATGAGCTATGCCGGGGCCGCGCTGGCCGCCCTGAAAGAAGCGATGCAAGCCGACCCCCGCGTCTGGTGCGTGGGTGAGGATCTGGGGCGCGGCGGTGTCTTTGGCCAGTACAAGGGTCTAAGGGAAGAATTCGGCCCGGACCGGGTGTCCGACGCGCCGATATCGGAAGCGTCGATCATGGGGGCGGCATTCGGCGCCGCGATGGTCGGCACCCGCCCCGTGGTCGAAATGCGCTTTGCCGATTTCGCGCTTTGCGCCACCGATGAGCTGATCAACCAGATCGCCAAGGCGCGGTTCATGTTCGGCGGCCAGTCCCGTGCGCCGATGGTGATCCGCAAGCCGATCGGGATGTGGCGATCCTCGGCCGCGCAGCATTCACAGAGCCTGGAAAACTGGTATGTCCATACGCCCGGGCTGGTGGTTGCGGTGCCTGCAACCCCGCAGGACAACTACGCGATGATGCATGCCGCCATCGCCGCCGACGATCCGGTGGTTTATATGGAACACAAGAATATCTGGGCCAATGAGGGCGAGGTCGACACCGACGCCCCGTTCGACTGGGGCCGTGCCGCCACCCGGCGCGAGGGCGACGATGTCACGATTGTCAGCTGGTCCGACACCGCCAATGTCGCAACGCGGGCGGCCCGGACGCTGGCGGGCGAGGGCATCCATGCCCATGTGATGGATCTGCGCACGCTCTGGCCCTGGGACAAGGACGGCGTTCTGGCCTCAGTGCGCCGCTCGGGTCGGCTGATCGTGGCGCATGAGAGTGTGGCGGTTGGCGGTTTCGGCGCCGAAGTCGTCGCCTCGGTCGTGGAAAACACCACGCTGAAAGCCCCGCCCAAACGGCTCGGCGCGCCGCGCGCGCTGATCCCTTATGCCCCCAACCTCGAAGATCAGCTGCGCGTGACCGTCGATATGATCGCCACCGCCGCGCGGGAGATGTGCACATGACCACCAATGAAATGACCGGCGGCGAAGCGCTTGCCAGGATGCTGATCGCCCATGGCGCGGGACCGATGTTCGGGATGGGCGGCTTTCAGCTTCTGCCGTTCTACGATGCCGCGCGCAGGCTGGGCCTGAACCACAATCTGGTCAATGACGAACGCTGCGCAGTCTTTGCCGCCGATGCCTATGCAAAGGTATCGGGCCGTGTCGGGCTGGTCGACGCCACGCTGGGACCCGGTGCCACCAACCTGGTCACCGGTCTGGTGGAGGCGCTGAATGCGGGCTCGCCGCTGGTGGCTATCGTGGGCGATGCCCAGCGCCAGCATGCGGGCAAGAACATGACGCAAGAGACCGATCAGGTATCGATCCTGCGTCCGGCCTGCAAGGAGCTGATCCGCGTCGAGGAGGTCAGCCGCATTCCCGAAGCGATGCGCCGGGCCTTTGCCGTGGCCACATCCGGTCGCCCCGGTCCCGTCGTCGTTGATGTACCCGAAGATGTGGCCCACGGGTTGCATGGCTTTGACGACAGCGATTTCGAGACAGACCCCGCGCATGAGGCCGCGCCCGCCCTGCGAAGCCGTCCCGAGGCACAGGCGCTGGCCGAGGCCGTGGCTCTGCTGCGGGCTGCAAAACGCCCGTTGATGCTCTGCGGTGGCGGCATTCATATCTCAGGCGCCACCGCAGAGGTCACGGCCCTCGCCGAGGCCTGCGGCATTCCTGTCGCCCATACCATGACCGGCAAGGGCGCCATCGCCTGCACCTCGCCGCTGAGTGCCGGACTCTTTGGCCGCTATGACCGGATCGCGAATACGCTGATCGAAGAAAGCGATTGCCTGCTGGTGGTGGGCTGCAAGCTAGGCGAGATCGCGACCAAGCGCTTTACCGTGCCTGCCCCGGGCAAGACCATGATCCATCTTGACATCGTGGCCGAAGAGATGGGGCGTACCTATGCGCCCACGATCAAGCTGTGGGGGGATGCCAAGGTGTCTTTGGCAGAAATGGCAGAGGCGATGCAACCGACCGCCGCTGATCAGCGCGCAATGCGGGAGGACTACCTCAGCCAGATCCCTGCTCGGATGGCGACCTGGCGCACAGAGGTATCCGACCGGCTGCAGTCCGAGGAAACCCCGGTTCACATGGCCCGGCTGATCACCGAAGTGCAAAAGGCGCTGCCCGCCGATGGCTATTTGATTGCCGATGGGGGCTTTGCCGCGCATTGGGGCGGGCTGCTGTTCGACACCGGGCAGGCTGGACGGCATTTCGTGCCCGATCGCGGTTTCGCCTCCATCGGCTATGGGCTACCCGGCGCCATGGGTGCGCAGCTTGCGAAACCCGGCGCGACGGTCGTGGGCCTGACAGGCGATGGCGGGTTCAACATGGTTCTGGGAGAGCTGGAGACCGCCCGCCGCATGGGTCTGGGCGTGACGGTGATCGTGGTGAACAATGCTGCCTCCGGCTATGTCAAGGCGCTGCAACATCTGATGTATGGCGCGGGCAATTACCAAAGCGCCGATCTGGCCGAGACGGATTACGCCGCCGTCGCCAACGCGATGGGCTGTCACGGCCAGCGTGTCGAAACGCCGGATGAACTGACCCCGGCGCTGGCGGCGGCCTTTGCCGAAACCGACCGGCCCAGCGTGATCGACGTGATGGTGACCCGCGATCCCGCGCGCATGCTGCCCGCTGTCGACAACCGCACCGTTCAGGTCAAGAAGGGGGACCGCGTCGCATGACGTCGCGCACCGCCATCGTGACCGGAGGCGGCGGCACTCTCGGTCTGGCGATCGGGGCCGCGCTGATCCGCGACGGCTGGCATGTGGTGCTGTGGGATATCGACCCGCATCTGCACGAGGCCGCGCGCACAGTCGGCGCGGCAGCCCGGGTGGTGGATATCACCGAGCCAGCCGCCTGTGCACATGGGTTAATCGAAGACGGCCCCATCGGTGCCCTGATCCACTGTGCCGGGATCGGTCAGATCGTGCCCTTCGACCAACTCGACCGCGAGCTGTGGGACCGTTTCATGACGGTCAACCTGACCGCACCGGTGTTTCTGACCCAGGCCGCCCTGCCCTCCATGCTGGAAGGAGGCGCGGTGATCATGGTCGCTTCTGTTTCCGGCATCCGGGCCGGGTTTGGGCGCGTCGGATACGGCACGTCGAAGGCCGCGATGATCCATCTCGCGCGCCAGCTTGCCGTAGAGCTTGCCCCGCGCGGCATCACCTGCAATGCCATCGCCCCCGGCCCGGTCGAAGGGCCGCTGGCCGCCGGATCGCACCCGCCCGAACAGGTGGCCGACTATGTCGCGACCATCCCGCAGGGGCGATATGCCCAACCTCAAGAGATCGCGGAGACCGCCGCATTCCTGGCAAGCCCGCGTGCGTCTCACATCACCGGCCAATGCCTGGCCGTCGATGGCGGCTATCTTGCCGCCGGTGTCGGCGTGACCCAGGCCCGCGCCTATGCGCAGGCACCACCCTGATCACCCGCCCAAGCCCCCCGGTGAAAAGAGGGGGCAGGCGCATCACCCTGAAATCATGACGTTCCAAGGGAGGAGACCCACATGAACCTCAAAACAGTCACAGCCGCCATCGCCCTTACCGCTGCCGCCACGGCGGTCAGCGCGCGCGAGATCGAGATGCAATCGATTTATCCTGGCACCTTGCCCCTGCTGGGCGACAGCGCCCAGGGGCTGGGCGACCGGATTTCGACGCTCACCGGTGGCTCGATCGAGATCGTGTTCCGCAATCCTGGTGAGATCGTCGCGGGCAACGAGATCTGGGATGCCATCAGCACAGGCGCCATCGAGGCCGCGTGGTATTCGCCCGGCTTTGCCGAAAGCGTGGTGCCCTCGGCCTCGCTCTTTACCGCGTTCCCGTTCGGGCCGGACGTCAAGGAATACGTCGCCTGGTGGTATAATGGCGGCGGCTATGAGCTGTGGAACGAGATCAGCGCGCCCTTCAACGTACATTCCGAGCTGTGTGCGATCCTTGCCCCCGAGGCGTCGGGCTGGTTCCGTGAAGAGATCAACTCGGTTGAGGATCTGGCGGGCAAGAAGATGCGGGTCTTCGGTCTGGGAGCCGCCGTGTTCCAGAAGCTGGGCGTGCAGGCCCAATCCCTGCCCCCCGCAGATACGATGAGCGCGCTGAACCTGGGCACCATCGACGCGGCCGAAATCAGCTTTCCGGCGATCGACAACGCGCTGGGGATGTATGAGCACGCCACACATTACTATTTCCCCGGCTGGCACCAGCAGACATCACTGATCGTGTTCATGATGAACACCGACACCTGGGCCGGGCTGAACGATCAGGAACGCGCCGCCATCACCGAGGTCTGTGCCGCCAATGTCGCCCGCACCATCGCTCAGGGCGAATCGATCCAGGCCGAGCCCCTGGCCAAAATGATTGCCGAAAACGGCACCATCGTGCACCGCTGGTCCGATGAGATGCTGACGGCCTTCGAAAGCGCCTGGCAGGAAGTCGTCGCCGAAAAGACCGCCGAAAGCGAAGAATTCGCCCGTGTCTGGGATCATATCAGCGCCTTCCGCGAGGAATATGCCGACTGGAAACGTCTGGGCACCGTTGATTGAGGTCCATCTCGGGCGCGGGGCTTCCCCGCGCCCGGGGGTTTGAATAATGAATGCGCTCACCCTCTCCCGCTGGCTGTCGTTGCCCAGCCGCCTGGCCGCCGCCTTTATCGGGTGCCTGCTGCTCGTTCTGACGGCGGTGATCCTTTACGATGTGATCGGGCGCAAGTTCTTCGACACAGGCTCGTTCGTGCTGTCGGAGCTGGAATGGCACCTGCATGGGGCGATTGCGATTCTGGGGTTCGGCTATGCCTATCTCAAGGATGCCCATGTGCGCATCGACCTTTTTGCCAAACAGTTGGGTCCGCGCCTGCGGCTCTGGCTGGAACTGGTGGCGATCCTCCTGTTCCTGATCCCCTTCATGATCTTTCTGGCCTGGTTCGGATATGATTTTGCGATGCGCGCCTATGTCCGTGGCGAAGGCGCGCCGGGTGGTCTGGGTCTGCCCAACCGCTGGATCATCAAATCCGCGATCCCGCTGACCGCCGTGCTGACCATCACCGCCGCCCTGTCAGTTGCCCTGCGCATCTGGGTGGTCCTGCGCGATCCCGCGCGCCTCTCTGATCCGTTCGAGCG
Source organism: Aestuariivita sp. (assembly GCF_021404545.1). Classification (GTDB taxonomy): domain Bacteria; phylum Pseudomonadota; class Alphaproteobacteria; order Rhodobacterales; family Rhodobacteraceae; genus Aestuariivita. Next base: position 7,779 of record NZ_JAAWWD010000062.1, on the reverse strand, counting down.
TGACTGATGGATCTTGACACCCTTCTGCCCGCCCTGATGTTCCTGTTTCTGATGCTGGGGCTCTTTTCCACCCTGCCGGTGGGCCTTGTTCTGATGGGGGTCACGCTCAGCTTTGGCGGCATCGCCATTGCCCTGGGCGAGATGCGGTTCGTTCAGGTCACGCTGATGCCCAACCGGATCTTTGGCGGCATCATCGAGAACCCGGTGCTGGTAGCGGCGCCCATGTTCATCTTCATGGGGCTGATCATGGAAAAGACCCGGATCGCCGAGGATCTGCTGATCGCCCTGCAAAAGGCGCTGCGTGTCGTGCCCGGGGGGCTGGCGCTGGCGGTGACGCTGATGGGCACGATCCTGGCCGCGGCCACCGGCATCATCGGCGCATCCGTGGTGATGCTGACGGTGCTGGCGTTGCCGACGATGCTGGACAAAGGGTATTCGCCCGCGCTCGCTTCGGGCACGGTCGCCAGTGCCGGCACTCTGGGCATCCTGATCCCGCCCTCGGTGATGCTGGTGTTTATGGGCGATCTGTTAACGCTCAACCTCGCCAAGCTGTTCGTCGCGGCCTTCCTGCCCGGTCTGGCGCTGGCGGCGATCTATGTGGTCTATATCGTGATCCGCGCCGCCCTCGATCCCGCCAGCGCGCCAGCCGCGCCCAAGATCGATGGCGAAACCGGCCTCTGGCGCGAGTTCCTGGTGGCCCTTGCCCTGCCGCTTTTGATCATCGTGGCGGTCCTGGGCTCTATCCTCGGCGGGATCGCCACCCCGACGGAGGCTTCGGGCGTCGGCGCCTTTGCCGCGCTGGTGCTGGGGTTTGTGCGCGGACGGCTCAACCTGCCGGTGCTCAGCGACGCGATGGACCGGTCGATCCGCACCATCGCGATGCTGTTTTTCATCTTCGTGGGGGCGACTGCCTTTTCCTATGTGTTCCGCCATGTAGGCGGCGAGACCTTCATCATCAACGCAGCGCGGTCGCTGCAACTGGGCGATTGGGGGCTCTTGGCGATGATGATGATTCTGATCTTTGTGATGGGCTTTTTCTTTGACTGGATCGAGATCACACTGATCCTGTTGCCGATCTTCACCCCGATCATTCAGGTGATGGATCTGGGTGACCATGTGCCGCGCGCCGATCTGGTTTACTGGTTCGCGGTGCTGATGGCGGTGAACCTGCAAACCTCGTTCCTGACGCCGCCTTTCGGTTTTGCTCTGTTCTATCTCAAAGGGGCGGCGCGCGACCGGGTTCAGATGGGTCAGGTCTATCGCGGGATCGTGCCGTTCGTGGTGCTGCAACTGATCGCTTTGGGCCTTTTCATCGCTTACCCGAGCTTTGTGATGTACCTGCCGAATGTGCTGCTGAAATGAGGCGCTTTGACGGAAAGACAATCCTGGTTGCGGGTGGCGGCTCCATCGGGCCCGGCATGGGCAATGGCAAAGCGGCAGCGCTGCTTTACGCGCGGGAGGGGGGCCGCGTTCTGGTCGTGGACCGCGCGCTTGAGGCGGCGGAGGAGACCGTCGCCCTGATCACTGCCGAGGGCGGTCAGGCCATGGCCTGCGCGGGCGACATGACCGATCCCGCCGCCATCGGGCGGGCCACGGGCATCCTGCGCGACTGGGGTGGGATCGATGTGATGCATTTCAACATCGGCACCAGCTTGCCCGGCGGCGTGACCGAGACCACGCCCGAGGATTGGACCCGCGTCTTCGACATCAATCTGGGTGCTGCCTTCCACCTCTCCCGCGCGGTTCTGCCGATGATGGAGGAGGCCGGGCGCGGCGCGCTGGTCTTTATCTCATCCGTGGCGTCGATCCGGTCGGGGCTCTACTCCTATGCCTCCTATGAGGTCTCCAAGGCCGCGCTTGACCGGATGGCACGCTCCATTGCGGCGCAATACGCCCCGAAAGGCATCCGCGCCAATGTGGTGCTGCCCGGCCCCATCGACACGCCGCATGTCACCGCCGTTGTCGCTCCCGATGCCGACCCCAAGGAACTGGCTGCCAAACGGGCTGCCATGACACCGATGGGCCGTCAGGGCACACCCTGGGACGTGGCCCAGGCGGCGGCGTTCCTGGCCTCGGACGAGGCGGGGTTCATCACCGGCGTCTGCCTGCCCGTGGATGGCGGTCTGACCCTCTGAGGCCCCGACCCGACTACCCGTCGCTCCGGGCCAGCACATCGTGCAGGGGCCGCAGCCGGGCGAACTGAGCGTTGACCGATTTGACCAACCCGACCGCTTCCCAATCTTCTGGCATCTCCAGCGCGACTGTCAACGCCTTGCGCCGGAGCAGATCCCCATGCGGATGGTCCGCCGCATAGGGTTTGGGCACCCGTTTGAGCGGCGCAGGGCCCCAATCCGACAGCGTGGCACCCGAGCGCGCCAGCGCCCCCTGCACCGCATCGCCGTGCCGGTCGACAAAGGCGCGGTAGCGCGCCAGGCTCTCGCCCTGCAAGCCCATTACGCCCAGCCCCAGTGTGAAGTAATCCGCCCCCAGCCCGAAAAACCAGCCGGGCGCCAGCACACCGCCCGAGACCGGCGACCACAACAGATGCAGATGTGTGTTATAGGGCGTCTTGTCCTTGGAAAAGCGCACATCACGGTGAATCCGAAAGAGCTTGGGCTTGACCGCTGCCCCAGTCAGACGCGCCAGATCCTCGGCGATCAGATCTGCAAAGAACTCTGCCGGCTTCTTGATCTGGTCAACATAGCGCGCCTTGTTGGCCTCGTACCACGCCCGCTCATTGTTGCGGGCAAGCTCTGCGAAAAAGCCGCGCGCGGCATGGATCATCGCTTCGAACCCGTCTGCCATCTGTGTGCCTTTCCGCTGGTGTGCTATTGCCCGTTGCAAGAAACCTAGAGCCATGGCACCCCTTGGTCCATGACACAGATGACATGCCTCGATGGCGCCCGCCCAAGCCGATTTATCTTTGGCACGATGCAATTCGGCGGCAAGGCCGATGGCGCCCAATCGCGCGCGATGTTCGACACCTGCCGCGCCGCCGGGATCACCCATTTTGACACCGCACGCGTTTATACCGGTGGCGCGTCGGAGGAGTTGCTTGGCCAATTCGTGAAAGAGGGCCGCGAGGGGCTGTTCATCGCCTCGAAATTCGGACATGGCGACGGGGCGAGCGCCGCAAACATGCGCGCGCAATTCGATGCCACGCGCGCCGCGCTGGGGTTGGATGTCGTGGATCTTTACTACCTGCACATGTTCGACCCCGACACCGATCTGCGCGAAACGATGGAGAGCTTTGCCCAGCTCAAGGCCAAGGGGCGGATCCGCTATATCGGTCTGTCGAACTTCGCCGCCTGGCAAGTGATGAAGGCCGTCTCTGTCGCGCGGGAGTTCGACCTGGCCATCGACGCGCTGCAACCGATGTACAACCTTGTCAAACGTCAGGCCGAGGTTGAAATCCTGCCCATGTGCGCCGATCAGGACATTGCCGTGGCGGCCTATTCGCCATTGGGCGGCGGGCTCTTGACCGGCAAATACAGCGCAGGCGGCGCAGGGCGGCTGAGCGAGGACACACGCTATGCCGCGCGCTATGGTCAGGATTGGATGCAGGACACAGCGCGCGGTCTCGCCGAGGTCGCCGCAGAGATCGGTGCTGATCCCGCGACCCTTGCCGTTGCTTGGGTCGCCCGGCATGAGACCGCGCCGATGCCGATCATCTCGGGCCGCACGGCAGAGCAACTGGCCCCGTCACTGGCGGCGTTGGCGTTCGACATGGACAATGCGCTTTATGCCCGCCTCAGCGCGCTGAGCCCAACACCTCCCCCTCCGACCGACCGGATCGAGGAACAGGCATGATCGACTTTCTGGTGATCGGCGGCGGCATCGCCGGTGTGTCTGTCGGCGCACGGCTCTCCGCTCTGGGGCAGGTGACGCTGCTGGAGGCCGAATCCGCGCTGGGCTATCATGCGTCGGGCCGATCGGCCGCCCTTTATGAGGTAAGCTATGGTCTGCCCGCCACCGTGGCGCTGAACAAGGCGTCGGGAGATTACTTTCGCACCGCGCATGGTGGCTACCTCTCGGACCGGGGGCTGATGGTACTGGGCCGCGCCGATCAGCACGAGAGCTTTACCCAGGATGTGGGTGATCTTACGCTCGATGTGATCAGCGTAGCCGAAGCCTGCGCCTTTGTGCCGATCCTGAACCCTGAGACGGTCGCCCATGCCGGGTTTCACAAAGACGCCTGGGACATCGATACCGACCGCGTCATCCAGGACTTCGCCAGGGAAATCCGCGCAAGTGGCGGCAGCGTCGTAACCAATGCGCGCGCCACCGCGATCCGGCGTGCGGATGGTGGATGGGCAGTTATGGCAGGTGACAGGGAATACCGCGCGCGCATGCTGGTGAACGCGGCGGGCGCCTGGGCCGACGGGCTTGCCGAAATGGCCGGGATTGAGCCCATGGGTATCACGCCGAAGCGCCGCTCGATGGCCCGCCTGCCCGCCCCGGGCGGACATGATGTGACAGGTTGGCCAATGCTGCTGGGGACCGGAGAGACCTGGTATGCCAAACCGGATGCGGGCAAGTGGCTCGTCTCACCAGCCGAAGAGGACGCAACCCACGCCCATGACGCCTGGGCAGATGATATGGTGCTGGCCGAGGGCCTCGCGCGGTATGAAGAGATGGTGACCGAGCCCGTCACCCGGCTGGAAGGGAGTTGGGCGGGCCTGCGCAGTTTCAGCCCCGACCGCGCGCTGGTTCTGGGGCCTGACCCTGCCAACCCCGATTTCATCTGGGTCGCAGGGCAAGGCGGATACGGTTTCCAGACCGCGCCGGCCGCCTCACAGCTGGTGGCAGATCTGGTCGCTGGTCGCCCCGCCGATCTGCCGGTCGAAACGGTCGCCGATCTGACGCCTGCAAGGCTGCGCTGATGGCCCGGCGCACCCTGCCCGCCACGGCCTCGGTCGCGCACCCGCTAGAAGCGGACAAACTCTATGCGCCCGCCGCGGACCGCAATGCCGATGCGCTTGTATCCTTGTTGATGGATGCGGCACCCGGATCCGGCACCGCGCTGGAGCTGGCCAGCGGGACCGGCCAACATATCGTGGCCTTCGCCCGCGCGATGCCTCAACTCACCTGGCAACCAACCGAAGTGGCGCAGGACCGTCTGTCCTCGATCTCAGCCTACGCATCGGGGGCGGAACTTGCCAACCTTAAGGCCCCGCACATGCTTAACGCGACACAGCCCGGTTGGGGAGAAGCCCGTTCGGTTGATCTGATCGTGCTGATCAACCTATTGCACCTCATCCGAACGGATGAAGCGCGCACGGTCATCACCGAGGCAACCCATGCGCTCAAACCGAAGGGGTGCTTTGTCCTTTACGGTCCGTTCATGCGCGACGGTGCGCTCACATCGGAGGGCGACAGCCGCTTTCACGCAAGCCTGACCGCCAGTGGCCCGATGATCGGTTACAAAGATGTCGGCATCGTCACCGGCTGGATGCGGGCCGAAGGCCTCACGGTCAAGATCCACGAGATGCCAGCAAACAATCTCGCGATCTCGGGGCGGGTCGGCTCGTCTTAAGAGGTGCCGTGCGGCCGTCGGCCGGTCTGGTATGAATGTTTGTGCCTTGTCGATCCATGGTCCATTGCAGCGATGTTTTTCGGTGCGAAACATCGATACGCCGGAAAGTTTTGGCGCCTGAACGCTGAGCATCTTGCAAAGAACACGGACCGGATGGTGCGGACGATGTGCGTCACTGAGCGCTTGGCGTCCCTGGCGAACTGCGCGGTGGCCTTTTTTGGGATGTCACGCTCCTCCCCAACCCGGACCAGCTCCTTCTTGAGACGGCGGCCCTCCGCTTCCTGGTGCGTTTGCCCCAGCGGCCTCGAAAACCGTGCCGTCCATCTTTAGAGCGAGGTCGTGCTGAGCCCCAGCCGTTTCCGCCACCTCTTTGGCCGAGAAACCGCGTTCGGTGACCTGCGCCACCGCGTCGGTCCTCAACACGTCCGAATATCGAACCTGACCTGACAAGTGCATCGTCCGTTGCGTCCGCAAAGTACCAAGCAAAGCGTCTATGGATCTAGGCGCCGCTCACACATGCGGTGCTGTTCCCGGTGAAATCGTCGTCTTCGGCCATGGCATTACAGCCCCCATCGAGCATGAGTTTGCGCCACCGATACAGCGATCACCACGCCATTACGCCAGGCAACCGCAAGGATACCCTTGTCGGCCTCGTTTTCTCGACGATCCGCATTTTTTCGGCCGCCATCGGTGATGATTTCGATCTCAAACATCAGCATGTGCTCAAAGCCGTCCTTAAGCCTCTTGGGCCAGGCCAAGGCGCCCGGTCGAAATTGGCGCCACCTTCACTGACCTTACAAACCGGACAGACCGGTCTTAAGCGACCCGTATAAGCGCGGATGCGAATGACACAGAACTCGGCCCAGCTCGCGCTGCAATTTGGGGGGTTGCAATGCACCTCCGTGACGTCTAGATCCCACTTTAGTGGACCGATAGCTCAGCTGGATAGAGTACTTGACTACGAATCAAGGGGTCGGGGGTTCGAATCCTCCTCGGTCCGCCACTTGCCCTCCTGTCGAACGTCAGACGAAATTGGCTTTTACGTCAAGAACTGACCCAATCACCGCGAACCGGATGCTTGTGGCTCGGTCGCAGACGTCCGGTTCGCATCTTCCGGATCTAGTGCTTCAGACAACAGAGTATGTCACGCTGCTAGGGTCTTCTGGCGCTCGAGCGGCTGTCTGTCGGCGAAGACGGCCCAAAGCTGACTCCTGCAACATCGTCGAGCGCTGCTGTGCAGCTTCACCAAAGCGGCCATTCGTGCATCTTGGAGTTCGGCCAACGGTTTGATACATGCGCAAAGAAGGACACTCATTTTATGATAGGGTCTAATTGTGCACGAGCTTCCTGCAGGTTTTCCGGATCCAGAGGTTGTACTTGCGTTTGAACCTGAAGAGTTGGCGGGTAAATTGCTTTTCTTCCTTCGCGAAAGATGTGAACGCGGCGATCGCACCTTCAGCATTCACAACTTGATGTTGGAGACAAAGAATTCGGCCGGGCACAATGACAGGACCCCTAGTTATCCAAGAGAATATATAGAGCGAGTTAGCCTGGCTGTTTCAGAAGCTCTGGCATGGCTACAATCTCAGGGCTTTCTTGTGCCGGAACCTGGAAACGAGAGTTGGAAGCTTCTCAGCAGGCGAGCTAAATCTCTAAAAACAGTGACAGATTTCGACCAATATGTGACCGCGCGTCGGTTGCAACGCGATTTACTCCACCCTGAGATTGCCACAAACGTCTGGATCGCATTTGTTCGGGGAGACTATGCTGAGGCCGTATTTAAGGCAATGCGGGCGGTCGAGATTGCAGTTCGTACTGCCGCAGGCTTTCCCGAAGGAGATCATGGCGTCCCAATGATACGCCGCGCCTTCAATCTCAAGGATGGACCACTGCGCGACCCTACACAACAGGACGCCGAGGCCGAAGCATTGATGCACCTTTTTGCGGGGGCCATCGGGTCCTACAAGAACCCGCACTCTCACCGAAATGTATCTATGGATGATGCTCAAGAAGCGATTGAGATTGTTTTGCTCGCTAGCCATCTCTTGCGCATTGTTGATGCTCGCCGGACGTTGGACGGCAAATAGATCACGGGACATCCAAGAAGATCGGACCCTAGCAACTGTATCTGTCAGGTTGTGGATGCCGCCCATTTCTGACGGCTTTTGCATAAAGCGTTCGCGATGGTGACCAGCTTTCTGGCGACGGCTGTGATGATGACTTTGAGCTGCTGCCGGTTTCGT
>NZ_JAAWWD010000089.1 GCF_021404545.1 Aestuariivita sp. | reverse complement strand
TTTACCGTTGTCCGCTTGGTTCCCCCACCCTGTGGGGTCCGTGCGGCCATACGGGTCGTGGTCTGTCCCGCCAGACAGCCCGTCATTGACTGGCAGAACACTGCGTGGCTTCGCATTGGTCCGTTCCGGATGGGATGCCGTCTGAGAATTCTTTTGGCGTCGATCCGGCCAAGTGGATTTCGAGCGTCAGCGAGCAGTTCGACGCCGAGGAGTATCACGAGGATTTTCTCGAAGCGGTCAAGCTCGAGATGTATTCGGACCCAGTGTTCTGCTTTACCCCCAAGGGCGATGTGATCAAACTTCCGGGTGGGGCCACGCCGATTGATTTTGCCTATGCCATTCACCCCTGGATTGGTCATGCCTGTGTCGGGGCCAAGGTGGACGGGATGCGCGTGCCGCTCTGGACGCGGGTCAAGAATGGCCAATCGGTCGAGGTGATTACCGCCGACGGGCAGACGCCACAGGCAACATGGCTTGATATTGCCCCCACCGGCAAGGCCCGCGCCGCCATCCGGCGGGCTCTGCGCGAGCTGGACCGTGATCGCTATATCAAGCTGGGGCGGGAATTGGCGCGTTCGGCGTTCGAGCATGTGGGCAAGAAGGCCACCGACAAAGCCTTGGAGGCTGCGGCGCGCACGCTGCGTCTGCGGGATGCCGATGAGGTGCGCGCGCGTTTGGGCAGTGCCGAGTTGACCGCGCATCAAGTGTTGCATGCCGTTTACCCGGATCTCATGCCTGAGGCGGGCAATGAGGTGACGCGCGACCGCGCGGTGATCGGTCTGGGCGCGGATCAGAGTTTTGGGCGGGCCCGCTGCTGTCGGCCGTTGCGGGGCGAGGGGATCGTGGGCGTCCCCTATCGCGGGCGGGGGGGGGGGGCCCCTGATGCTCCGAGCTGGGAAACCGTTGGCCATGGGTTGCGCACCCGGCCTTTTCGCTGGTGACCGGGTTCGGCACACCGGGGGGGGGGGTCGAGGTCGAGCAGGGGGAGTGGGGCCGGTGGGGGGACGAGTTGGAGCGCACCTGGGGCGTGGGGGGGGGGGGG
>NZ_JAAWWD010000108.1 GCF_021404545.1 Aestuariivita sp. | reverse complement strand
TGGTGTTTTGTTTTTTTTTTTCAAAGCCGAAGGCGGCATTCGAATTGTGAGGAGGTTCCGTGGGCCCGGGAATGTTTAAAAGAGACAGGCGCAATTCGAGAATTTCCGGATCGGTCAGGCGCGAATTGGTCATATGCACATGCACGCCCGAAGTGCCGGGAAACTTCCGCCCTTCGTTGAATTGCCGGGCAGGAGAGCCGGAACAGATGGTTTCATAATACTGGAATTCGTCATTGCCGAAGGTCAGATTGTTCATCGTGCCCTGACTATTGGCCATCGCCCCCATCGCGCCAAACAGCGCGTTGGTCACATGCTGCGATGTTTCGACATTGCCCGCAACCACCGCCGCCGGATAGCGTGGTGAAAGCATAGAGCCTTCGGGTACGATGATCCGAATGGGGCGCAGGCAGCCTGCATTCATGGGAATTGGGGCCTCGACCATGACCCGGAACACATAAAGGACGGCGGCGCGCGTCACCGGCTCTGGCGCGTTGAAGTTGTTTTTTCGGACCTCCGAGGTGCCGGTGAAATCCACCGTCGCTTCGCGTGCGGCGCGGTCTACCGTGATCTTGACCCGGATCCCCTGACCGGTGTCGGTTTCATACTCATACGCGCCATCCGACAACTTCTCCAGCACCCGCGCCACCGCCTCGGCGGCGTTGTCCTGAACGTGGCCCATATAGGCCTGCACCACATCGAGACCAAAATTGCTCACCATCTTGCGCAGCTCGTTGATGCCGCGCGCATTGGCGGCGATCTGCGCCTTGAGGTCGTCCAGATTCATGTCGATGTTGCGGCAGGGGTAGGGGTGGTCACTGGGGATTGAGCGCAAAGCATCCTCGCGGAATTGTCCCCGGTCTACCAGTCGAAGATTGTCGATCAACACACCCTCTTCATCCACGGTGGTCGCAAGCGGTGTCATCGAACCGGGAGCGGTGCCGCCGACATCGGCATGATGACCGCGCGACGCGACCCAGAAGAGGATGCCTTGCCCAGCCTCATCAAAAACCGGCGTGACAACGGTAATGTCGGGCAAATGCGTTCCACCGTTATAGGGCGCGTTGAGCGCGAAGACATCGCCGGGGTGAATGTCGCCTTCATTGAGGCGAATAATCGTCTCGACGCTGCGATCCATAGAACCAAGGTGCACCGGCATATGCGGGGCATTGGCGACCAAGGCACCCGTGGCGTCAAAGACCGCGCAGGAAAAATCCAATCGCTCTTTGATGTTGACCGATTGCGCGGTGTTTTGCAGGGTCACGCCCATCTGTTCCGCGATGGACATGAACAGGTTGTTAAACACCTCAAGAAATGTCCCTTATAAAACTCTAAGCATCCCGAGAAAAAGAGGGGGGAAA
>NZ_JAAWWD010000107.1 GCF_021404545.1 Aestuariivita sp. | reverse complement strand
GGTTTTCGGGGGCCCTGGGCGAAGGGCCCATTTGCCCAGGGCCCCAAAGGTTTTCATTGACAGCACTGGGGTGGTTCATTCTCAGCGCCGTGGACGGCAAATGACCCTGCGGATTCGCGGTCAGCATCTCCCGGTTGTTCCGTTTTGGATGAACCGCGCGACATCCTCGGGCGCGATCTGTGGGCGCAGTGCCGCCCGCAGATCGTCGAGGCCGGTGGCTTGCAGGTCGTCGTTGAAGTCACCCAGTGCCGGTGAGAGCACCAACACCTCGATACCCGCCGCCACCGCGCGTTCGGTCAGGCTTGCAACGGCCCTGTCGCCCGCGGCATCCGTGTCGCGGGCGATGTAGAGGCGACGCAGGGCCGGTGGCAGCACGAGCGCGCCAAGATGGCCCGCCGACAACGCCGCGGCCATCGGCATGTCCGGCAGGGCCAGGCGCAGCGACAGCATCGTCTCGATCCCCTCGCCGACGGCCAGAACGTCATTGGCGGTGCCGAAGCGGACGGCATGCCCGAGGAGTTCGCCCATTGCCCGGCGCGGCGTGCCGATCTTCGCCTTGCCGGAACCGTCCGGAGCGAGCCAGGTGCGGTGCGCGCCGGTAATCGTGCCGCCAAGGTCGGTGACCTCGGCGATCATCGCCGGCCGCTTCCGTGCCGGGGACCCATCGCCCGGGCGATAGTAGCAGCGCGGATGATACCGCAGCGCCCCGGCATCGTGGACCGGCACGATGCCGCGACCGGCCAGATAGGTCTCGACCGGCGTACCTCGGATCCGCTGCGCCATGGCGATCAGCCGCCGTGACGCTTCCGGCGATCCCATGGCGGCGCGGGCAGGCTCAGGATTGATGGTCTGGACAAGGTCGACCCGCGGCAGGCTCAGGAAGCGCCGCGCCTCCTCGGCCACATCGCCGAACGAAGTGAAGCCACAGCTCTCCCGGATCACGTCGAGCAGGTCGCCGTGCTCGGCCGTCGCGGCATCGGTCCAATGACCGGCAGCACCGGGGCCCGCTTCAGGCCCCTTCAGCCGGACGAACATGGACCGGCCCGGCGTGTTGCGCGCATCACCGACGGTCCAGTACTGACCCTGCCGCCGCCCGTTGGGGAGGTAATGCCGACACACGGCCTCAGCGTCCCGCGCGAGCCGACGCGACAGCTCCGCTGCATCGCGGGACATCACCAAGTCCCCCGCTTTGTGCTGACATTATGTTGCGCGGATGGCCGTCCGCCCCTGCAGAGCCGACGCGAGACTCGCCGTCGCAACATAACCCGCGCCGCAACATGTTCGGTATTATGTGGCGGTCCCCTATACCAACCGCCGGGCCCACGGGACAGCGCGCCAGCTCGTATGCCGGCCGGTGCGGGCAAACACAAAAAACTGTTCGACACCGCAAGCATAACATGCG
>NZ_JAAWWD010000024.1 GCF_021404545.1 Aestuariivita sp. | reverse complement strand
TAGGCGTGTACTGAATGGTAGGTGTGTTTTGGTTAGGTGATATTTGTATGTTTTTTTTTTTCTAGCCTAACCCCGCATACAGAATGCACACAGGTCCCAAGGGCTCGGAGATGCCGGATGGTGCCCTGTTCCTACCGCCGTATTCCCCCGATCTGAACCCAATCGAAATGACATTCTCTAAGCTAAAGGCACACCTCGGGCGTATCGGTGCGCGGACATTCAACGAGATGTTCGACGCCATCGCCGAAGTCTGCAATCTCGACTCACCTCAAGAGTGCTGGAACTACTTCAAGGCTGCCGGATATGTCTCAAGTTAAAGACGGGATGCTTTAATGTCCTTACCCTCTGGAAAATGAGCCGCAGCCGGGTCGAAGGCTCATTTTCCAGAGGGTAAGCACATGCAATACGACACCGGCAGCCACTGCGTTTTCTACCACCGCTATCACCTCGTCTGGTCAACCAAATACCGCTACAAGGTGCTGTATGGCGATATCCGGCTGCGGGTGCGCGACATTTGCCGTCAGGTCTGTCGAGAGAACGGCGTTGACATCATCCGGGGCGTGCTGTCGTCGGATCATGTCCACATGTTTGTGTCGGTTCCGCCGAAGCTGGCGATCAGCGATCTGGTGCGGCTGATGAAAGGCAGATCATCCCACAAGGTGCAGCGTGCATTCCCGCAACTGAAGCGCCGCTACTGGGGACGACGGTTTTGGGGCCGTGGGTATTTCTCGACCACCAACGGTGCCATCACGGAAGACATCGTACTTCAGTACCTGGAGCAGCACATTGCCGATCCTACCGGCGCCAGCCGGTAGTGGTTCAGTCGGTAAACCCGATCAGGCAGGAGTGATCGAGAACCGGCACCCTCGTCCGAGCGATCCGTTCACATCACCACATCGGCAACCGGTCGCCTCAGGGACATTGGCAATGCTGGCGCACGCCCGAATCGCACGATGAGATCAGGGCGGGCGTCGGGCATACCCAGCCACTGCGCGAACTGGGGGCGCAGTGTCGGCACCTCGATCGGCTGATTGATATGGGCATTGCGAATACCCATCGCGGTGGCCTGCAATGCAAATCGCTGAAAGCTGCGCCCTACCTTGATCCAGTGCTCGGGGTCGGCCTTGTCCCCAACAAACACGGCGATCCCGGCAGAGGAGCGGATTTGATCGCGGTACTTGTCGTTCTCGCTGTCTTTTCTGAAAACAGCGCCGAATACCAAATCGCCGATCCAGCCGGGCATGACCGGATTTCCAGAACAGGCCGAGAACAACCCGTCCCTGGTTGCAAGCGCCTGATCTGGGCTGAACCGGATCCAGGCCCGCAGTTCCTCGACAAAGGCGGGATCGTCCATTTGTGCGCTGTTGCCCGCGATGACCAGATCGAGGATGGCCTCGCAGTCGGCGGGCTCGGTAAAGAACAGGACCGCGACGCCCTCTTCGCGCGCGGCCGCGGTGAGCAGGGCCATGTCCTGAGCCGAGATTGGTTCTGCATCATAAATCGACCGCGTCGATTGGCGCTGTGGGATCGCCCGGTAGAGCGTCGAAGCGCGCTCGGGGCCGGGGCGCAGCCCAATCGTTACCGATGTTTCAGGGCCGCTTTGAATGGTGAGATCCGCACCGCGTCCTTGTGCGGCGGCTGAAAGAACCGCGTTTTCCGCAGCACAGCCAAGGCTGACATAAAGATGATGATCGTCCGGATCGACCACGGCAGTTCGACGCGACATATCGGGGAAAATGCGCAGCGTTTCGCCATCCACGCCAAACCGCCAGGGCTGTGTGTTGTGGCCATTCGCGGCCAAGGTCGCAAGCCGCACCACATCCATCATGCCGGGATCAGCGGACAAGAGCTGCCGCTGACGCATTGCCTGGTCGGTATAGGCGCCCAGCCGGGGCCACAGGCCATATCCAGCCGTACCGAGTGCGGCGACCGATAGACCGGACATGATGAGCGTTCGACGCGAAACCATCTCAGTCTCCCATATGGGTTGATGCAGACACAGCATCGCATAGCATGCCTGGCGCACCGTTGATTGATATGGGTCAATGGTGCCGGGCCGCTTGCGGTACACCCGCAGAAACCGCCAAAGCGCCAACGGCATAGGCGAAGCCTCTGCGTTGTTGATACGTCTGCTGTCGCTGCCGGTATTTTGCGTCGACAACTGGGCGAACCGGCAAGGACATGCCTGTCAGAGCCAGGTTCAGGATGCTTTCGGCCCGTGGTGATCGGTCCAGCGGAGCGTCAGCTTTCGGACAAAGCGACCTTCATGTCCTTGACCTGATAGATCACCTCGCCATCGGCCTCGACCCGGCCATCGGCAACACCCATCGTCAGGCGGCGTGTCTGGATCGCCTTGGTGAAATCCACATGATAGGTCAGCATCTTGCGGTCCGGGCGTACCATGCCGGTCAACTTGACCTCTCCGGTGCCCAAAGCGTAGCCGCGCCCTTTCCAGCCGCGCCAGCCCAGATTGAATCCGGTCAGTTGCCAGAGGCCATCCAGACCCAGGCAGCCGGGCATGATCGGATTGCCGGGGAAATGACACTCAAAGAACCAAAGATCCGGGGTGATATCGAATTCAGCAACCACATGGCCTTTGCCGTGCATGCCGCCATCGCCCGAAATGTCGGTGATCCGGTCCATCATCAGCATCGGCGGTTCGGGCAGCTGGGCGTTGCCCGGCCCGAAAAGCTCACCCCGTGCGCATTTTAACAGGTCTTCTTTGCTAAAACTTGTTGGATAGAGCGCCATGCCCGTCCCTCTCCTGCCCTGAAATCTTTTTTGCTTCCCTTGTGCCCCTGTAACACCGCGCAAAAGGGTCCTGCAAGGGCGTGCATCCCGACCTGACTGAGCGGCAGACGCCACGTTTTCAGGCCTATGCGGCCCAGTTGCGACTCAATTTCATTTGTAATTTCGGGTATGCGCCCTCTATATATCAAGGGACACAGAGTAAATGAGAGTTTCGGATGAGTTCAACGCATACGCAGGTGGCCTCGGATTGGCTTGGTCATGCGGGGCTGCGCCCGACGCGACAGCGTCTGACACTGGCGGAATTGCTGGTGGGTGACGGGCAGCATCGCCACGTGACCGCCGAGAGCCTCTTTGACGCGGTCAAGGCCGAGGGCGCTTCGGTCTCGCTGGCCACTGTATACAATACTCTGCGGGCCTTTTGTGAGGCGGGATTGCTTCAGGAAGTCACGGTGGATGGCTCCAAGAGCTATTTCGACACCAATACCCACGATCACCCTCATTTCTATTGGGAAGATGAGGGCCGTCTGACGGACGCACCGGCCGATCAGCTTGAGATCACACGGCTGCCGCAAGCACCTGCGGGCGCCGAGATCGCTTCGGTTGATGTGGTAATCCGGCTGCGCAAAACTTGATCGAATGACGTCGCCTGCGGCAACCGCAGCCGATATAGACGCGTTTGCACGCGAAGGAGTGGTGTGTATTCGCGGGCTCTTTTCCGACCACGTCGAGGCGTTGCGCGACGGGGTCAAGGCGAATATGACAAATCCAGGACCGTTTGCCTCAAACAACGACAAGCCCGGGGAGACGGGGCGATTCTTTGATGATTACTGCAACTGGACGCGACTCCCCCAGTTTCATGCCGCGATTCACGATCCGGCGATCATCGCCGCAGCGGGCGCATTGATGGGCTCGCGCCGCGTCCAATTGTTTCACGATCACGTTCTGGTCAAGGAACCTGGGACCTCGATGGCGACGCCCTGGCACTCGGACGGGCCCTATTACTTTGTCGACGGGCGCCAGACCGTCAGTTTCTGGGTGCCGCTCGACCCGGTGCGCGAGGCATCGCTGCGCTGCGTGGCAGGGTCGCATATCTGGGAGAAAGACGTGCTGCCGACCCGGTGGACGTCGGAGGCCGCCTTTTTCGAGGGCGATTACATGCCGGTGCCCGACCCCGACGCCCAAGACATGACAATCCGCGAATGGGAGATGGAGCCGGGCGATGCCGTAGCGTT
Organism: Aestuariivita sp.; assembly: GCF_021404545.1. Taxonomy (GTDB): domain Bacteria; phylum Pseudomonadota; class Alphaproteobacteria; order Rhodobacterales; family Rhodobacteraceae; genus Aestuariivita. The sequence goes on along the minus strand of NZ_JAAWWD010000024.1, from coordinate 9,311 downwards.
CCATTACCGGACATTGCATGGCGCGCGTGGAAATACATCCAGCAGCCGCAGGCGCGCGTTCTCCCTGCGCCTGGTCGGGGATGATGCGCGGTATGTGGTGCGTCCGGGGCCGACCTCGCCTCCGTTTCCGGGCCATGGCATGAGCCCAGGCCAGATCCTGCGCGAGGATTGGTTCCCGGTGCTGCGCAGCTAACGATCAACTGAGGCTTTGCAGATCCCCGATCATCGCATCGATATCGCCGCGCCGACGATCCAGCAGCGCGCCGATTTCGGTCCGTTCCGTCAACAAGAGGTTCACGCCCTCGATATACATGTTGAAGAACAGATCACTGCCGGTACGGTCGGACACGTGAAACGTCACTTCAAACGGGGACTGGCCCTGAAGATATGCGATGGTCGACACCTCGAACCAGTTCTTGACCTTTTGCACGCCCCTGACCTCAAGACGTCCGCCGATGAATTCGCGGAACCGGCGACCGTATTTGCGCGCGATATACGATTGAAACGCGTCGGAGAAGGCACGCTTTTGGCCCGACGACGCGCGACGCCCGTCAACGCCCATCGCATAGGCTGAAATGTAGGAGGTATCGCTGTAGCGCGCAAAGATCCGTTCAAATTCGCGGATCATGGCGTTTTCGGATTTGCCCGAGGCGATCACCTGGTTGATGTCGGTGATCAGCCGGTTGATCAGATCCTCGGCCTGACCCTCGTTGAGCGCCAGCGCGAAATTCGGCGCCACAATGGCCGCCGATGTCAGGCCCATCAGGACCTGGCGTCTGTACATGAACATATCAAAACCCCTCGGTTTCCAATGCAAACGGATCAATCTCTGCGCCGCCGTCGGTCTGCCCCAGCTCGAACCGGCGGTTCTGCAAGTAGATCAGACGCAGCTGCGCATAACTATCAGAGCTTTCATATAGAATGGAATCGACCGTATCCGAGAACTTGTCGCGATCACTTAAGCGTGCGCCCACGGACGCGGCAGTCCCGTAATAGCTTTCGGGATCGTCCAGAGCATAGCTCAGCGGGTTGGTAAAAAGATCAACGAATTTGCCCACCGCGGCCCGTTCGGTGGCAGGGCCCAGGACGGGCAGCTCGATATAGGCTCCTTCGGGCGCTCCCCAGACGTAAAGTGTCTCGCCAAAATCCGTGTCTACTTCGGGGATCTCGAATGCGGTGGCCACATCCAGGAGGCCCCCAAACCCAAAGACTGTGTTGATAAAAAACCGCGAGAGCGCGATACCCGTCGTCTCAAGATCCCCCTGGAGCAACCCGTTTACCATCACCCCAGGCATGGAGGCATTTCCGGCAAAATTGCCGATGCCGGTCTCGATCTCGTCGGGCAGGATGGTAGAATATCCGCGCGCCGCCGGTCGCACCAATGCGCGATCGAGTCCGCGGTTGAACTTGTGCACTTTTCGGTTGCCTTGCTCATAGGGATCGAACACCCCATCATCGCGCGTAACGCCCTCTGGTGGAACGGTGCAGGCCGCTAGGCCAGTAACCAGGACAACAGCCAGGCATGGAAACAGTCGGGACGCGTACATTGGTGAGGCGGCTTTCTTAGAATGGGAATTCGTTAAGGCGATAATGCGATACCTAGAGGAGCGGTGCGCGGTTCCAATGCGCACGCAGCGTTAATGAGCGAGATGTGGCACTTTGGAAACAACAAATCTAAAATCTAATGGTGCAACTGCCCGGTATATAGGCCAAACTGCGCCACTCGCGTCAAGGGATCACTGATGACAAGTAAATCGACCGAAGCCGGGCTGAAGGAACTCAGAGAGGCGCGGCGCGAAAGCCGTGGCCTCTACTGGATGGTGGGTTTGTTCAGCTTCTTTGCGAATCTGCTGATGCTGACCGGCCCGATTTATATGCTACAGGTTTATGACCGGGTTCTGGGCAGCCGGTCGGAGGCGACGCTGATCGCGCTCTCGCTTCTGGTTCTGTTTCTCTACGGGATCATGGGGATCCTCGACTATACGCGCGGTCGGGTGATGGCGCGCGCCGCTGCCCGGTTTCAGTCGCGCATGGATGCACGGGTATTCGATGCGGTAATCCGCAGGTCCGTTCAGGGGCATAACGACCGGGCCCAGACCGGACTGGCGGATCTTAGCTCGATCAGGCGTTTGATTTCCTCCCCGGTTCTTGTCGCGTTCTTTGATCTACCCTGGACACCGGTGTTCCTGGCGGGCATCGCGCTTTTCCACCCCTGGCTGGGTTTGCTCGCTATTGCCGGGGGTGGGATCTTGATCCTGATCACACTCCTCAATCAGGTGTTTTCGCGCCGTCCCATGATGGGAGCGGCACAAGCGCAGAATGCGTCAAGCCGTTTGTCGGAGGAGCTGAGGAACGAGGCGGAGACCGTTCAGGCCATGGGCATGCGCCAGGCCGCCTTTATCCGCTGGGGCAAGGCGCGCACCGCCTCGTTGGAAGAAGAGATCAACTCCACCGATGTGACCGGCAGCTTCACGTCGATAACCAAGTCGATTCGTCTGTTTCTGCAATCGGCGATGCTGGGTCTGGGGGCCTATCTGGTGTTGCAGAATGAACTGACGCCAGGTGGAATGATCGCAGCCTCCATCCTGTTGGGCCGGGCGCTGGCACCGATTGAGCTGGTGATCGGTCAATGGCAATTGGTTCAGATCGCCCGGCAAGGCTGGTCCAGCCTGGGCGAGCTTTTGGGTGAGATGGCGCCTGAAGCCAAGCGGACGGAACTGCCCCGCCCCAAGGCCCGGGTCGAGGTCAAAAACCTGACAGTCGTTCCCCCGGGCGAGCGGCATGCAGTGGTCAAGAACCTGTCATTTTCTGTCGAACCGGGGGAGGCTGTTGGCATCATCGGCCCGTCCGGGTCGGGTAAAAGCACGATTGCCCGCGCCCTCACCGGCGTGTGGCGCCCAGCGGGCGGGTCGCTTCGCCTGGATGGCGCCACGCTGGACCAATACAGCCCCGAGGCGCTGGGACAGCATATCGGATATCTGCCCCAGCGGGTTGAGCTCTTTGAAGGAACGATCGCTCAGAACATCGCGCGGCTCCAAGAGGCGCCCGACAGCGAAAGGGTCGTTCAGGCCGCGCAAAAGGCCGCCGCCCATGATCTGATCACCAAACTGCCGGGCGGTTATGACACGCCCGTCAGCACTGCGAGCCTTCGCCTCTCGGGGGGTCAGGCACAGCGCGTCGGACTGGCGCGCGCGCTTTATGGCGATCCGGTGCTTTTGATCCTGGATGAGCCGAACGCGAATCTCGATAGTGTGGGGTCGGCCGCGTTGAATGCCGCGGTACGTGAGATGAAGGCGGACGGACGGTCCGTGCTGATCATGGCGCACAGGCCCGCCGCCATTCAGGAATGCGACAAGCTTCTGGTGATCGATAACGGCTCGCCCGTTGCGTTCGGGCCAAAGGAAGAGGTTTTGCGAAAGACCGTGCAGAATTATCAAAGCATTTCCCGGGTGCCAGGTCAGGAGGCGGCACAATGACCTCGGATCCCCAGACGCTCAAATGGTCGGCCCGTCGACCCCTGGTGATCGGATGTGTCGCGCTGTTCGTGCTGGTTGGCGGGTTTGGCTACTGGTCGGTCACGGCTCTGATCGCGGGCGCGATCATCGCCCCTGGCCAGCTTGAGGTGGATCGCAACCGCCAGATTGTCCAGCACCCGCAAGGCGGCGTCGTGGCCGAGGTGTTGGTGGGTGAAGGTGACAGTGTCGAGGCGGGGTCTGCGCTGATCCTTCTGGACACGGATTTGATCAGCTCCCAGCTTGCTGTTGTCGAAGGGCAGCTTTTTGAGTTGATGGCACGCCGCGGCAGGCTTGAGGCGGAGCGGGACAATGCGCAAGCGGTCCAGTTCGATCCGGAACTTGCCGAGGCCGCCCAGACCAGCGCGGATGTCAAGGATCTGATGGACGGGCAGTCGCGCCTGTTTGAGGCGCGCGTGACCTCGGTCAACCAGAGCATTGAACAGCTGGGCAAACGTCGATTGCAGATCGGCAACCAGATCGATGGGATCGAGGCGCAAAAGGCGTCACTGGCGCGACAATTGGAGTTGATCGAGGAAGAGCTGGGCAATCAGCGCTCGCTCTTGGATCGCGGGCTGGCCCAGGCCGCGACCGTGCTGAACCTGGAACGCGAGGCGGCCCGGCTGACCGGTCAACTGGGAGAACTCGAAGCCTCGGAAGCCGAAGCCGAGGGCCGGATTACCGAGATCGAGCTTGAAACCCTGCGCCTGAGCACCGCGCGCCGGGAAGAGGCGATCACCGAATTGCGCGACCTGCGTTATCGCGAGTTCGAACTGGCCGAACAGCGGCGGTCGCTGACGACAGAGCTTGCGCGGACCGAGATCCGAGCGCCGGTTTCTGGCATCGTCTATGGGATGACGGTGCAGACTCCGCGTTCTGTGATTCGCGCGGCCGAGCCGGTACTCTATCTTGTGCCGCAAGACAGGCCGCTGGTGATTGTGGCGCGCGTCGATACGATCCATATCGATCAGCTCTATGTGACACAGGACGTGATCCTGCGGTTTTCTTCGCTCGACCAGCGGCGCACGCCGGAATTGACCGGCCAGGTGACGCAGGTCTCGGCGGATGCCTTTCAGGATGAAACAACCGGCCAGTCCTATTACCGGGTGGAAATTGTTCTGGGTGAGGAGGAGGCCAATCGCCTGCCCGACGATGTAACGCTGGTACCGGGAATGCCGGTGGATGCCTTTATCCGTACCGATGATCGCAGCCCGATTGCGTTTCTGATCAAGCCATTGGCGGATTATTTCACCAAGGCATTCCGGGAGAGTTAATCCCCCTTTCCCTGATCTGCGATCCCCGCTAGCGTCCGCGACATCATCAGCGAGAGGTAAAACGAGATGAGCATCGAATCCCGACTGTCCGAGCTTGGCGTCACCTTGCCGGAGGCACCGGCGCCTGCGGCCAATTACGTCCCTTTCGTTCAGCTGGGTGACACGGTCTATATCTCGGGCCAGATCTCGAACGGGCCGGATGGGTTTATCACCGGCAAGCTGGGCGCAGATATGAGTGTCGAAGAAGGCGCGGCCGCTGCCAAGACATGCGCGATCAGCCTTCTGGCCCAGGTCAAGGCGGCTTGCGGCGGCGACATCGAACGGCTGGTGCGTGTGGTCAAGCTGACCGGTTTCGTGAACTCGACCGCCGATTTCGGGGATCAGTCCAAGGTGATCAACGGCGCGTCGGACTTTATGGTCGAGGCGCTGGGCGACGCAGGTCGGCATTCCCGTTCGGCAGTCTCCGCCGCCTCTTTGCCCTTTGGTGTCGCGGTCGAGATCGAAGGCATCTTTCAAGTCAGATGAGTTCGTCTCTGCCCGAGGCGTTCCTCCGTCTGCCGCTGGCGCATCGAGCGCTGCATGATGGTGAGATGGGGCGCCCGGAAAACAGCCGCGCCGCGGTAGCGGCGGCGATTACGGCGGGATACGGTATCGAGATCGATCTACAGGCCTCCTCGGATGGAGAGGCGATGGTCTTTCACGACTATGCGCTGATGCGGCTAACGGCCGAGACCGGGCCGGTTCGATTGCGAACAGCGCAAGAGCTGTGCTGCATCCCGCTCAAGGGCGGCGACGGCGAGGGTATTCCGACCCTGGCGGAGGTTCTGTCGATGGTGGCCGGGCGGGTCCCGGTGCTGATCGAAATCAAGGATCAGGATGGTGGCATGGGTCCCGATGTCGGGATACTGGAGGCGGCGACCGCCCGCGCGCTGGCAGGGTATGACGGGCCGATCGCCGTGATGTCGTTCAACCCTCATTCCGTGGCCGCCTTCGGGGATCTGGCGCCCGCCATCCCACGCGGCCTGACCACCAGCGCCTATGCCATCGAAGACTGGCCGCTGAGCCGCGAGATGTGCGACCGCCTGCGCGACATCCCGGATATTGGCCGCACCGCCGCGCGGTTCATCAGCCATGAGGCCTCAGACCTGGCCCGTCCCCGCGTTCAGGCATTGCGCGCCCAAGGGCTGCCGGTTCTGTGCTGGACGATCAACTCACAGGCAGAAGAGGACGCCGCGCGCCCGCTCTGCGACAACATCACGTTTGAGGGGTACGGGGCCGTTATCCCGCCTTGAACCCGCGATACCGGGCCACAGATAATAGCACGCAGATGCAAAGGCAGAGCGTTGAGCCAATCTGAGATCGAAATTCGTGTTTTGGGATCCCTGTCGCAGATCAGCGCAACAGATTGGGACAGCTGCGCCTGCCCCGAAGCCGCCGATGGCGGCAGGCCGGACGACCCCTTTACCACGCACCGTTTTCTCAAGGCGCTGGAAGACAGCGGCTCGGTGGGGGCGGGCACCGGCTGGCAGCCGCAATACCTGACCGCTTACGAGGGAGAGGTGCTGATTGGCTGCGCGCCGCTTTATACAAAGAGCCACTCCCAGGGCGAGTATATCTTCGATCATAACTGGGCGCATGCCTATGAGCGTGCCGGCGGACAATATTACCCGAAACTACAAATGGCGGTGCCCTTTACGCCCGCCACCGGCCGCCGGTTTCTGGTGCGCCCGGATCGGGCCGAAACGGCGCAATCGGCGCTGGTGCAAGGGGCTGTGCAACTGGCCGCCAACAACAATGTCTCGTCACTGCATATCACGTTTTGCACCGAGGCGGAGGCGGATGCCGGGCGCCAGATGGGTTTGCTGCCGCGCGTCACGCAGCAGTTTCACTGGTGCGATGACGGTTTTGGCGATTTCGACGGGTTTCTGGCGTCCTTGTCGTCGCGCAAGCGCAAGAATATCCGCAAGGAAAGGCAACAGGCCAACGCGTTTCTGGGCGAAATCGACATCCTGACGGGCGATCAGATCGAACCGCATCATTGGGATGATTTCTGGGTGTTCTATCAGGATACCGGTGCGCGCAAATGGGGGACACCCTATCTGACGCGCCGGTTCTTTGACGAGGCACAGGCGCATCTGCGCGAGGATATGGTGCTAATGATGGCCCGCGATGCGGATGGCTATTTCGCGGGCGCTTTGAACTTTGCCGGTCGCGAAACGCTCTTTGGACGGTATTGGGGCTGTACACGGCACCAGGCCTGCCTGCATTTCGAACTCTGCTACTATCGTGCCATCGACTGGGCGTTGGCCAACGGGCTGACGCGTGTCGAGGCGGGCGCGCAGGGCGAACACAAACTGGCGCGCGGATACCTGCCAACGCACACGCATTCGCTGCATTGGGTGGGCGATCGGGGTTTCGCCGATGCGATCGCGCGATATCTTCAGGCCGAACGGGAGGCTGTCGAGGAGGAAATTGAAATCCTCACCGATTACGGCCCGTTTCGCAAAGCACATGTAGAGGAGCACCAATGACCGAAAAACTCAGCGAAGAAACCCGCGGGCCGCTCTTGCAGCCTCTGTTTGATACCGGTTGGAAGATGGTCGAGGGGCGCGACGCGATCGAAAAGGAGTTCGTGTTCGCCAATTTCGTGGATGCGTTCGGCTGGATGACCCGTGTCGCCATCTGGGCGGAGAAATGGGATCATCACCCTGAGTGGTTCAATGTCTACAAAACCGTGCATGTGACACTGGCCACGCATGATGTGGAGGGGCTGAGCGCGCTGGATGCCAAATTGGCGCGAAAAATGGATGCGCTCACGACCTGATGTGAAACGTCGCGCACCGTGGCCTCAATGCAGCGATCAATCTTAATTCTATCAAGCGTTTGCGTCATTCAGGTTCGACCCAAAATCCAATCATTTCGCATCCAGACCGGACCTTCACTATCTTCCGGGCGGATGACGGATGTGCGGGACGCGGACGAAACCGCTCTGGCGGTATTGGTGCTTGTTGCGGGTGATGTGTGCTGATCGGAGCGCCGTGATTTTGTGAACTGACGCACCTGTTGGACGATTGGGATCTTCCCAATCTGATGACAGGAGATTTCAATGTCAGAGCAATATGTACCGAAGCTGCGCCAGCGGTTCCTTGAAGATATGCGGATCGAGGGGCTGCAGCCCGAGACGCAGACGATGTATCTGCGGGCGATGCGCGACGTCGCGCGGTTTCTGGTGCACACACCGGATAGCGCGACGCCTGAGGAGTTGCGGGCGTTTCAACAGGATATGAAGGAACGGGGCGTCGGGGCACCGACCTTCAACAACCGGCCGGCGGTGCTGAGTTTCCTATACGCGACCACGTGCCTGCGCCCGGAGATGAAGCGGCACGTGCGCTGTCAGCGGGCGGCCAAGAAGATCCCCGTCGTGCTGAGCGCCGAGGAAGTCTCGCGCATTCTCGAGGCCGCGCCGGGGCCCGGGCTCAGATTTCGGGCCGCGTTCAGCGTGGCCTATGGTGGCGGGCTCGGGGCGAGCGAGGTCACGCATCTCTGGCGTGCCCCGATGGGGTGGTGCGGTTTGATTGTTAGTGCATCGTGGGCCTTGGGTCCATGGGAACGACACTTTCCAGCACGGGCGGGCGGTAGCCCAATGCGCTGTGCGGCCTGACGGTGCTGTAGTGGATGCGCCATTGCTCGATTAGGATTTGGGCTTCTCTCAAGGTGTAGAACATCTCGCCATTGAGCAGTTCATCGCGGAACCCGGGCATCGTAGCCCCTGAACTGGCCCCCATTTGGACCGGACACCTTGGCCTGACCAGGGAGGCTTAAGGCTATCCTTAAGCACATGCTCATGTCTGAGATTGAAATCATTACCGACGGTGGTCGCCGTCGACGCTGGTCTGCGGCGGACAAGCTGCGGATCGTTGAAGAGACCATGTATGATGGGGAGAGCATATCAGGTGTTGCCCGGCGCAATGGCGTGCCCCCAATCTGCTGTATCGTTGGCGCAAGCTTATGCTCGAAGGGGGCAGCATCGCCGCGGCAGAAGACGACAGCGTTACTGGCAACAAGGCCGTACGGGAGATGGAAAACCGCATTCGGGAGCTTGAACGCCAGCTCGGGCGCAAGACGCTCGAGAACGAAATCCTGAAGGAAGCGCTGGAAAAGAGCCGCTCAAAAAAACAGACCTTGCTTGCGCAGTCGTTGAAACTCGGAGGTTCCCAATGATGGCGGTGGCCACAGCATGGAGCGCAACAACCTGCTGCTGCAGCGATCCGGATTTGATCGGCCTGAGCGAAACCACGATGGCAAGGTCATCATGATGCGGTCGAACCTGAGGTGGTGCTCAGACGGATTGGAGTTCCCCTGCTGGAATGGCGACGTTAGCCTGACGGAGAGTCCCCCTTTTGCCCCTTTCCCGCGCGGGGGATGCCGCCGAAAAGTGTGGCGTGTGCATTCCCACTGCCAGGCGACAACTGAATAAAAAATCAAGACTAAAGGAGACAATGAAGAGGAGAAAAAAAAAAAAAAA
>NZ_JAAWWD010000023.1 GCF_021404545.1 Aestuariivita sp. | reverse complement strand
GGCTCTGTTGCACAAAGCCTCTGATGTCCGGAGTTCCCCTTTCCCCGGACGGATTCATCCCACGGTTTCTGTGACAGGGATGCCAAGCGCGGTGTAGCCGTTCATGACGGCGATGCGGATCTGGACCTCTGCGACCTGTCGGTCAAAGTCCCTCGCCATGAGGCGCTGCCCCAGCAGTTTCATACAGTGCATCTTCGTTTCGGCACGGCTTCGTCGGTGGTAACCGCTCCAGTTTCGCCAGATCGCACGGCCGAGATATTTCGCCGCCCGAAGGGCTTCGTTTCTGGCAACCGCACCAGCGGTGACGGTCTTCCACGGCTTCGCGTTCTTGCGGGGCGGTATGACGGCGTGGGCGCCACGGTCAGCGATCGCATCATGGCACTTGCGGGTGTCGTAGGCGCCGTCAGCGGTGACGCGGCCGATCTCCTGGCCCTCCGGTATCTGGTTGAGCAGGTCGGGCAGCACCGGTGCATCGCCGATATGGCTCCCGGTGATCTCGACGGCTCGAACCTCCAGCGTTTGCTCGTCGATCCCGAGATGGATCTTGCGCCAGACGCGCCGTTTGGGGCCGCCGTGCTTGCGTGCGTGCCATTCGCCTTCGCCCTCGACCTTGATGCCGGTGCTGTCGATCAGCAGGTGCAGCGGCCCTTTGGAGCCACGATACGGGATGTTGACCGCGAGGGTCTTCTGGCGGCGGCTCAGCGTGCTGAAGTCTGGCACCGACCAGTCAAGGCCGACCAGGCGCAACAGGCTTTCGACGAACCCGGTCGTCTGTCTGAGTGCCATGCCGAACAGCACCTTCATTGTCAGGCAAGTCTGAATGGCAGTATCGCTGTAGGTCTGTTGGCGACCACGATTGCCTGTCGGCGCGGCCTCCCAGCACATCTCGGGATCGAACCAGATCGTCAGCGAGCCCCGGCGCTTGAGCGCTTCATTGTAGGCTGGCCAGTTCCTGGTCTTGTAGGTCGGGGATGTCGGTTTGCTCATGGAGCCCGGCTACCACGCTGGATTCACAAGATGAATCCCTCACGCGATTTGTGCAACAGAGCCACTCAGAGTCCCCGTTCACGCGACGATCGAACGTTACAGCAAAACTTCCCGGACGATAAGACTCTTGAGATCTCTACATTATGGGGATGACCAAAACATCTGCGCACAGACGCCCTTTCACGCCATTGCCGACGTTAAGGCGGGATGCCGCGAAGGTCTCAAACGAGCCCATTGCAGAAGTCTTTAGTTTTCGCTGCGCGCGCTCGCAGCGTGAAAAATGTTGCACGAGCAAAAATGCTTGTGCCGCAGTGCAGCGGGAGAACCGGTCACTCATTCTGGTCGCTGCAAGAAGCCGGGGGCGAATTCATGGCTCGCCGTACCAAAGACCGTTCAGACCGCTGCAAAATTGGAGCAGCTAAATGCTTTCAACAGCGCGCAGGTACACACCCTAAATTGGCGCTCTAGGCACGCAAATAATCCGGCAGGTGGAGGGGTCGCAATTCGATAGTCCATCTGCGGCTGGGTGGTGATCTTTTTTTTACACGGATTGGTGCGCTGCACTCACGATATGGATGAGGGTCTCACAGCAGTGACTTGACAGGAGAGGTAACTCACCAATCCGTTCAATTTCAGGCTTTCAATTCGGCCAGGCTCGAACACCATGCATCCATGCCATCCCCCGTTCGGGCCGACAGGCAGAAGATTTTCACTCCCGGATTGACCTCCAATATGTTTTGCCGACAGGCTTCTTCATCGAAATCCACATGCGGAGCCAGATCCATTTTGTTGATGACGACCCATTCCACGGCGCGGAACATATGTGGGTATTTGGTCGGCTTGTCTTCGCCTTCCGTCGTTGAAATCACAGCGATTTTCATCTTTTCGCCCAGATCGAACATGGCCGGACACACCAGATTTCCCACATTCTCGATCATCAGGATTGACCCGGTTTGGGGATCCAAAGATTGTACGGCGAAGGCAATCATATCCGCTTCGAGATGGCACCCGGCACCGGTGTTGATCTGGACGGCACGGGCGCCTGCATCGCGGATACGATCGGCGTCATTCGACGTCATCTGATCACCTTCGATGACCGCGATATCGGCTTTGTCCTTCATGCGCTTGATCGTCTCTTCAAGCAGCGTAGTCTTACCGGATCCGGGCGAGGAGACGATATTCAGGGCGATGACGCCGCGCCCTTCGAACCAGCCGCGGTTGCGGGTCGCGATTTCGTTGTTTTTGCCGAGAATTGCAGTTTCCAGGGAAATGATCTCGCCGCCCGGGCCATGGACATGCGGCTCATCATGACCGTGGTGATGGTCGTCATGAGAATGCGCGTGATCATGATCATGTCCGTGGTCATGCGCATGATCGTCCCGCAACAGGACTTTGACGCCGGTTTGAGAATCGGTCATCGAAACCTCGTTTGCAGGGTCGGCGCAGCCGCATACTCCACACATTATGCTTCCTCCATAAATTCTATTTCGCGTACGACGAATGTGTCGTTGTCCGCATCGATAAATCCCAAGGACACCCCGGAAATAGCGGTACTTTCGGTCACCAGATCCCAGCAAAAGGTCAGTGCGCCGCGTTCCACACAGGCCTGTGGGCCGATCGCCACGCGGACTTCCTTGAGCCTTCGCCCTTTGGCGTTTTCTTCTGCGATACCCGCAATGCTGCGGGCCAGTCCAAGCTCGTGCATCAACCAGTCCCCCAGGCCACTGGTCCGGTTTCCCACATGATTGACAGGCCGATGGCGACAACGACCGCAGCAATGGACATCTGCACGGCGGTATGAAGGCCTTTTGCGATTTTCGGCGCCTGGAGCACCGGCCAACCGACAACAACGGACATGGCCGCCATGCCAAGAACGGACCCAAGGCCGACCAGACCGACATATCCGACAGCCAGCCAGGGGTCGCCAGTTTTGGAGACCGCCAGCACGATGAGCCCGGACGATCCGGCCGCGCCGTGCAGCAGACCAATGAAAAAGGCTTTCAGGGGAAATCGCTCGGCGTGTACGTGGGCATGCGAGCTTTTGGAATGGTCGGCCACATCGGACGCGTGACTGTGCACGTGCATGTGATACCCCTGTCCCTCATGTTGATGGACGTGATAGTGCAGCCTGTCCTTGCGAAACCTGTGCACGACCTGTGCTCCGAGAAAAACCAGCATGACGCCAACAGCAAATTCGAACGTTGCCGCGCGCTGCTCATTGAGAACGAGGCTGAACACAATCACGCCAATGGACATGATCAGCAACGTCGCCGTGTGACCCAGGCCCCAGACGGCGCCTCGCAGCAGGAGCTTGTTTTTTCCGCCCCTGCTAAGCGTAATGATCGCAGCCAAATGATCTGCTTCGAGGGCGTGAACCATGCCAAACAGAAGACCCAAAACCAGGAACCCAGACGATGACGACGCATCAAGAAATGTAAGATTTTCCAGTAAGGCCATTAGCAAATCCTCGGAAGTTGTTCACCGACCAGCATGTCGACAATGCGCAGACCGCCAAAGACAGTTTTCATCACCACCGTTCGGGGATGCTGGGTGGTGGCCTTGCCGATGATCACGGCCTCGCGGCCCGCATCGGTGGCGTGCATCGCGGACAACGCCGCGTCGGCCTGATCCTCGGGAACGAAGATCACCAATGTACCTTCATTGGCCAGATAGAGTGGATCCAGCCCCAAAATCTCGCAAACGCCTTTGACTTCGGTGCGCAAAGGCAGAACGTCTTCGCCGATTTCAACGCCGACACCGGCAGCATCGGCGATTTCATTCAGGGCCGAGGCCAGCCCGCCGCGTGTCGCATCTCTTGCAACCCGCGTGCCGGGGGCAGCAGACAATATTGCCTCCATCAGATGATTGAGCGGTTGGCAGTCCGACGGGATTTCGGTGCTCAGCGCCATATCGCCGCGCGCGGCAAGGATGGCCGCACCGTGATCACCAAGCACGCCGTTGACGATGGCAACATCACCGGGCTGCACGGTTTCGGCCAACAGGTCGCGGCCCGGCGCGATCACGCCGATGCCGGATGTGGTGATAAAAACTCCATCGCCTGATCCTTTGCCGACGACCTTTGTGTCACCCGTCACAATGGCAACGCCCGCATCATCGGCGGCATTTTGCATCGACGCCGCGATCCGGCGCAGCGTCGAAATCTCGACACCTTCTTCGATGACAAAGGCCGCTGACAGCCACAGCGGTTTCGCCCCGCCAACAGCCAGATCGTTCACAGTGCCGCAGACAGCGATCTTACCGATATCGCCACCGGGAAATTCCATCGGGGACACCACGAACCCGTCCGTCGTAAAGGCCAGCCGCGCTCCGGGTACGGTGAGCGCATCATCCATCAGCCGCGCTTGATCTTCCATGCCGGGCGGACAGAAGACCGATGTGAACACATCCTCGATCAGGTCGCGCATCGCCTTGCCGCCCCCGCCATGGGCCATCGTCACCTTGTCGGCAACGACGCGTCTGGGCTGGCGGTCCATCGCGTTCATTCTACCGGCTCCAGATCAAGGCCGCCATATTGGTAATAGGCCGCGCAGGCCCCTTCCGAGCTGACCATCAGGGCCCCCAGCGGCATCTCGGGCGTGCAGCCCTTGCCGAATTGCGGACACGCGTGGGGCTTGATCCGCCCGGTCATGACGTCGCCGCAGGCGCAACCTTCCTGTTCTTCTGTGAACGATGTGTTGCGGCCGTAGCCGATGTTGAATTTCACCTCGGCATCGTATGCCTTGTACCGGTCGCGAATGCGCAATCCGCTTTCATCAATCTCACCCAGACCGCGCCATTCAAAGGTTGGGCGCGGCTCATAGACCTGCTCGCAGGCGGCGATGGATACCGGGTTGCCCTCGTTGGGCACGATCCGCGCATATTGGTTTTCCACCTCGGCACGGCCATCGCGGATTTGTTCCAGCACCATCAGCACCGATTGCAACAGATCAAGCGGTTCAAACCCCGCCACCACGATGGGTTTGCCATAGTCGCGCGCGATGAACTGGTAAGGTTCGGTGCCGATCACCATCGACACATGGCCCGGGCCCACGAAACCATCCAAGACCATATAAGGGTCATCCAGCAACGCCTTGATCGGCGGCGGCACGGTGATGTGGTTGCAGAAGATAGTGAAATTCGTCAGCCCATCGGTATCGGCCTGAAGGATCGACAGGGCCGTCGAAGGCGTGGTCGTCTCGAACCCAAGGCCAAAGAACACCACCTCGCGGTCGGGGTTGCGGCGCGCCAGTTCCAACGCGTCCAGCGGCGAATAGACCATGCGGATATCGGCGCCGTCGGCTTTGGCCTGCATGAGGGATTTCTTGGTGCCCGGCACGCGCATCGCATCGCCAAAGGTTGTAAAGATCACATTCGGATCTTCGGCGATCTGTACGCATTCATCCACGCGGCTCATCGGAAGGACGCAAACCGGGCAGCCGGGGCCGTGAATGAACTCCAGCCCCGGCGGGGTCAGCTTGTCCAGACCATAGCGAAAGATCGCGTGCGTATGCCCGCCGCAAATCTCCATGATATGAACCGGCTTTTCCTTGGTCGCTCCGATCTCGTTGGTCACGCGTTCGATGGCAGCCAGCACGCCTTTGGCGGCCACCGGATCGCGGAATTCATCAGCGTATTTCATGACGCTTCCGACAGCATGGCCGCACTGGCCCGCATCGCCTCTATCTCTTCCTGCGCTTCGCCAAGTTCGCGCAGGACCTCCAGTGTCAGGGCCGCTTCCTTTTCGTTGATCTTGCTCATGGCAAAACCGACATGGATCAAGGTCCACGTGCCAATCAAGTCCTCCAACGGGTCATCACCCGCGATGCAGGCCACGTTGACCTCACGTTTCACGCCCGAGATGTCGACCATGGCGAGCTTGCGGGTCGCATCCGAGATCTCGGTAATTTGTCCTGGAATTCCTAGGCACATTTTGCGTCCTCCCCTTGTGTGTTTGCCAGGGCAATCACGGCTTGCCCCAGTGAAATACCGCCGTCATTCGCCGGATAGTCGGAATGGCTCAGAACCGTCAGCTCTGCTCCTTCCAAGCCTTGATGAACCAGCGCGAACAGCGTCGCGTTTTGAAAACAGCCACCCGACAGGGCGACGGTGTCGATGGCCGTGTCTTTGGTCAGCCGCACCGCCATTTCGACAATGGCGCGGGCCAATCCCCGGTGAAACCTTGCCGAAATCGTGCCAATGGGTGTCTGCAGAACCAGATCGCCCAGCATGGCGCGCCAGACGGCCAGCGGCTCGATATAGGGCATGCCCTTGCCGCCCATCAGCGGTATTGAAAACGGATAGGCCAGATCATCTGGCTCGTTCAGCGCGTCAGGATCAAGGGCGGCCTCGAACAGGATCGCGGCTTCGCCCTCGTAATTCTGCCGGTCCCAAGCGATGCCTGCAATCGCGGCAGCGGCATCGAACAGCCGGCCACAGGACGACGCCAAGGGCGAATTCGTTCCAGACTTGATCATCGCATCCAAAGTGTCGCGAGGCAGGTCCCGCATACGGCTGAAGACCTCCAGATCGGGAAAGTTGATTGCAAACTCGCCCCAGCCCATCTCGGCCATCAGATGCGCATAGGCATTGCGCCATGGCTCACGCACGGCGGCCACACCGCCGGGCAGTGCAACTGGTTTCAGACAGCCGACCCGGCGATACCCGTGGTAGTCGCAGATCAGGAATTCACCGCCCCAGATCGTGCCGTCATCCCCCAGGCCTGTGCCGTCCAGCGCGATGCCTAGCACGTGTTCTGCGCTCAGGGGCCGGTTGTTCTCGACCAGGCACGCGGCGATATGCGCGTGGTGATGCTGTACCTGGATCACAGGCCGGTCGCCTGCCATCTGGAACCCGCGCTGCGTGGACAGGTATTGCGGATGCTGATCGACAGCGATTATATCTGGAGCATGATCAAAGAGGTTTTCGTATAGACCCAGATTGCGCGTCACATCCGCGTTTGTGGCCACATCCTCCAGATCGCCCATGTGCTGGGACATGATGGCGCGGGCGTCCTTGACGAGGCAGAATGTGTTCTTCTGTTCCGCACCGAGCGCCAGAACCTCAAGCGCGTCGGAAAACCCGGCTGGCAGTTCAAGCCCCTGCGGCGCATATCCACGCGCCCGGCGCAGCACGCGCGGACGGCCCAGATCGACGCGCACAACACTGTCATCGATCCGGTTGGCGATGTCGCGGTTATGAAGACAGGCGAAATCTGCGATATCGGCAAGACGGTCGCGGGTTTCCTGATTGTCGATGCATTGCGGCTGACCCGAAGGATTGCCGCTGGTCATGATCACCGGGCGCCCGATGCGCCGCAGGATCATGTGATAGAACGGCGTATAGGGCAGCATTACGCCAAGACGATCCAGACCCGGCGCGATCTCGCTTGGCAGACCGTTGGGCTTGGCCTTCAGCAGAACGATAGGTGCTTGCGGGCTCGACAGAAGATCGGCCTCGATCTTCGACACCTCGCAATACGCGCGCACCACATCCAGATCGCGGGCCATCAGGGCAAAGGCCTTGCCCGTGCGCGATTTGCGCCTGCGCAATTCGGCCACGGCCGCGGCGTTGGTGGCGTCACAAGCTAGATGCACACCGCCCAGACCCCGGATTGCGACGATGTGACCATTCATGATCATCCCGCCGGTGGCATCCACGTCATCCAGCATTGAAAACGCTTCGAGATTCACCGCGCCCTTGCCAAGTTTCTCGATCCAGATGTTCGGTCCGCACCGGCCACAGGCCACCGGCTGCGCGTGAAAGCGGCGGTCGACCGGGTTGGAATATTCCGCCTCGCAAGGTGGACAGAAATCAAACGGCGCCATGGTTGTTTTAGCGCGGTCATAGGGAGCGGCCTGCACAATCGAAAAGCGCGGCCCGCAATTGGTGCAATTGGCAAACGGATAGCGATAGCGCCGCTCAAACGGATTGCGGATTTCCTCCAGGCAATCGGCGCAGGTTGCGGCATCTGGCGTCACATTGCCTCGCATCTCGCCCTCTTGCGATGCGGTGATTTCAAATCCGCAAGGGGCTGGGTCGGTCAGGGGTGTGACATCGAGCCGTTCGATGCGCGCCAGCGGCGGCAGTGCGCTGTGCAGCCTGTCTGGAAAGGTTGCGACATGGTCCCCCCAAAGCTGGATCACTACGCCTTCGCCGGTGTTTTTCACATCGCCCGTCAGGCCCATTTCATGCGCCAGCCGCCAGACCGTCGGGCGAAAGCCTACGCCCTGAACCTGACCAGAAACGGTGAAGCGGGCACCGGTCATGTCGCCGCGTCCCAGATCAGAATGCGGTTGTTGCCGCTGTCGGCCACCGCCACCGTCGAGCCCAGAGCAGACAGCCCATAGGGCCAGCACACCGTATCGCGCTCGGCAATGCCCCAGCGGTTGTCGCCTTTGGCCGCAAAATCCGGCTGCGCCGTCAGCCGGTCGGCGTGGGCCGCCATACCGGTATCCTCAAATCCCAGAAGTCGTGAATTGGCCGTGTCAGCCACCACCAGCGTCGACCCAAGTGTTGCCAGCGCATAGGGCATATTCATCGCTTGTGACGTGGGATAATACGACGCCATATTGTGGTCGCAGGCGGTCATATCCGCCTGTCCCAGCACCGTGTCGCATTGGGTGCCGTTCTGGCCGGGAAACGCATCCCATATCATCACCCGGTTGTTGCCGGCATCTGCCACCGCCAGACCGCCTTGCCAGACGATGGCCATGTGCGGCCAGCGCATCGATACGTCCGAAACCGCCCCGCCCGCATTTTCATCCCGGCAGGTGAAATCGTGCTGTCCCAGAACCAGATCCGCCGGTTGACCCGTGGTTTGCGGATCGTCCCAGATCAGCACACGGCGGTTTCCGGTGTCGCATACGATCAACCGATTGCCATCCGCCGAGACCCCGTAAGGCCAGTGCATCGTATCAGCGCGCGCATGCGACAGACCCAAATTTGCCAGTGCGCTGTGGGCGTCAGGCTGACCAAGAATGATATCAGCCTCGTGGTCGGGACCGGTGGGCGTTTCGCGCCAGATCAGCACGCGGTGGTTCCACGGGTCGGCCACGGCCAGCCCACCCCGAAATGCAACGATCCCGGTCGGCACATTCACGGTGTTCGCAGCCACCGGGCCCTTGGCGTTTCGGCCCTCGCGGCCAAAGTCGGGCTGACCCAAAAGAATATCGGCAGGTGTGTCGTCATTTGTCGGGACGGTTTTCCATCCCAGCACCCGGTGATGCCCCGTGTCTGACACCCAAAGCGAGCCGTCCGGATGCAGGCACACGCCGCGCGGCCCGAACATCAGGTGCGGCGCGGGCGTGATCGCCTGTACAAGTGAACCGCCGTCGCTGCCCAAAATGACGCGGGCGCCCTGCCCACCCAACAACGGCGCACCGGGGGTTATGGTGCCGGGCGCCTTTTGCGGGCTGAACGAGCGGGACAGCGAGACTTTCACGCGATAATCCTCACTTCGATATTGGGGCCTTTGACCCGCACCGCGTGCGGCTGCAATTGCACCTCGGGAGCAGTCAAACACTCGCCACTCTCAAGCGCATATCGAAACCCGTGATGCGGGCAGGACAGGATCGTCTCGATGATATCGCCTTGGGTCATCTCAAGGCCCATATGGGCGCATGCATTCTTGAAGCAGCTTACCTTGTCGGCAAAGCGGGTGATGATCACTGAATGAGTGTCGATGTCGATAAAGCGCGTTTCGCCATCGGCCAGATCATCCAGCGGCAGCGCCGTTGTCCACTCGTTGTCGCCGTAATTTGCAAAGGGCGACGTGAACTGAACGCCGTCCGACCCGCCACCGCCCAGACCCTTGGCCTGTTTCACTTCGGTGATCTCGGGAACCTGATCCTGAATGGCCTTTTTGACACCCGCATAGAACGTCAGTTGTGACGCCGGGCACCCATCACAGGCACCCAGAAACCGAATTTCTGCGCGCTTGCCTTCGACCGCAGCGACCTCGGCATCGCCGCCATGGCTGACCAGGCTCGGGCGCACCGTTTCCAGCGCCGCCTCGACCCGTTCGTAGAGCGATGGCCGCAATATCCCGTGGCGGCGCAACACGGCGTAGACCACTTCATCCCGGGCCGCCTCTTTCAGGGCGTTGCCAAACTCTGGGTTGTCCTTAAGCGCTCCGATCAACCGTCGGAACGCCTCCTTGTTCAATGCATCTACGGCTTCAGCCCTTGCATGGGCTCCGTTGCGGGCCGCCTCATCCCAGCCGTCTGCCAGCATTTCAAGCGCCTTCAGATCGCCGATCAGGCGATCCAGAGTCGGCTCTTCGCCTTCAAGAGATGCGGCATCCGGCATTGCTTATGCGTATTTCAGATCTTTGAACAACACAGGCTGCACAGCGCCGCTTACAGCGCCTGCGGCGATGGCTGCCACCCAGATCGGTGCAAACAACCCGATGACGATACCGGCGATCACGCCGGCGCCAGCCCCCATCATCAACTGTCGGACCACGGTTTTGTTGTCTTTGAAAAGCTTGCCTGCAAAAAACAGTTTTGCAGAATTCATGGCCATTCCCAGCATGGCGACCTCCTAGATCAGCAAAAGAACAAGCGTGGTCACGACAACTGCGCCGCCACCTGCAAGCCCGCCGTAAAGCGCGCCCATATAGGCGGCCAGCTCTGCGCCCAGTGCATCTTTACCGATGCGCAGACCCGACAAGGCCCCTGCACCCAAGGCGGCGGCCAGGCCGGCGACCAGGGCCAAAATTACGACTATAGCGCTCAACTGTATTCTCCATTCATCATTGTAATCCGCTCCGTTCCAGAATTGTTGATGGGCCAAGGGCCGCGTTCAGTTCGGCAATGGCTTCGCTTACTGCTTGTGCCTTTTCGCCGGCCCCGCGCTTGGCGAATACGCCGCGCGCTTCTTCCAGCAGACGCACCGCTTCGGTCAGGTTGCCAAAGTTGCCGCCGTCGGGATTTTGCGGATCGTCCGGCAGGTTCGACAGGCAATTGGCTTTGTTCGCGATGGTGTTGGCATATTCTTCGGGCATGTCGCGGATGGTGCGCACCTTGAGCGCCTCATCATAAGCCTCTAGAGCGCGATATCCGTTTTCCACCCGGTGAGACGAGGACACGTACTGCAGCGCGTTGCCAAGGTTGTTTTGCAGCATCGCGTATTCGTTGGGATGGTCTATCAGGTTGACGACCGTCAACGCCTCTTCAAAGGCCTGCACTGCCAGCGCCTCGCGCATCTTCCCGGACTGGTCGGTGAACGGCATGGACAGGAACGCCGTGGCCAGGTTGCTTTGCAGGACCGCGAATTCCTTGGGGTAGTTGGTCTTGTCGAAGGTCCTGAGCGACCGCTGATAGGCGCTGATGGCAGGTTGGATCGGCAAGAGATGCATGCCCGCAAGTGTCTGGCAGATCAGACCAAGGTTCATTTCGGCTTCGGCCACTTCGGCGTCCGACCCTTCCGCAGTCAGGGTTGCAAGCGCGATCTCTATTTCGGATTTCGCTTCCTTTAGCTGCGTCGCATCTTCGGCGGGCACGGCCATCAGCGCTGTGGCCATACGCGCACGAATGCGGGCGACCCCCAGAACTTCGCCTTCCGGCGCAAGATCCATGGCAAGTTTGTAGAGATCCACGGCAGCAAAGATGTCTTCGGCACGTTCGGGTTTCTGCTGAAGCCCCATCGCGATTTCCATCAGCATCTCGGCCTTTTCGGCCTGCGTCGCCGCAGCCGTTTCGACCGCGGTCATGGCCGCCTGCACCTGCTGCTGAGCACGACTGATATTCGTCAAACCGGTTTCTCCCTCGAATCGAATCTGGTTCGATTTCTGTGTTCGACCGAGAAAAGCACTCAAAGCGGGCGCTGTCAACTTACTTGGTTTATAGAAAACTTAGTTTACACATCCTCGCCGCGCTGATCCGGCTTCAATTCTGCACAAAGCGCCCCTTTGCTGGCCTGCCACGCGACGGTCAGGCTGTCGGTTGCAAAGTCCAGAAGGTCTTGATCCTGGAAAACATCACGGGCCTGAACCACCCGATCACCTGCAGCATTCCGGACCTTCAAAAGGCACCCTCCGGCGGTTGCCTGATGCACGGGCATCACCAATAATTCATCCTGTTGGATCAGTACGATGACCGCATCAATGCCGCGGAAATAGGTGTCCACCACGGCGCAAGGCAGATAGATCGCACCATCCCTGATCGCGATCGTGCTCATGCCTCCGACCACGTATCGATCAGGTCCCGAATGCGGCACTCAACCGTCCGCGCCGCGCGAGAAACCTCGTCGCTCAGGCCTAACCCAAGCTCCAGCGTCGCGGCCTCGATCAACAGCACCGATGTCGTCTTGGGAAACGCATCACCATAGATACGGCGTCCTGCGTAAAGCGCATGATCCCACCTGAAATCATGCAGGTTCAGGCTGTTGTTGGGCGGTGCTTCCAGAACCTCTCCAGGAACCTCATAAATGGTGCCCGGCGACCCTTCGGGGACCCGGGCATCGACAATGATCAGATGCGTGGCGCCGCGTGCGCTGTACATGACCGACATCCCGTCGGTTCCG
The DNA here is from genome assembly GCF_021404545.1 of Aestuariivita sp. Taxonomy (GTDB): domain Bacteria; phylum Pseudomonadota; class Alphaproteobacteria; order Rhodobacterales; family Rhodobacteraceae; genus Aestuariivita. Next base: position 5,827 of record NZ_JAAWWD010000023.1, on the reverse strand, counting down.
CCGTCGAATATGCGAGTGTGCTCCGGCACGCCGTTTTCGCGCATTTGAGCGATGAGATGCGGACCGACGCCGTCGTCGCTTCGGTTTGGGTTGCCGCATCCGATGACGACAACATCAAGCGGCATCAGATCCGCCACAGGCGGCAGGACCATTCCGGTTCGACCGGCACCATCAGTTCCGGCAATTCGCAGAATTTCGCATGGACCTTGTAGTACATGCAGGTCTCGCAGGGTTGCTCAATCTCGTCAGCCTCGATCGTGTGATCGGTGAAACCGGCGATGACGAGTTTCTTTTCCAGATCCTGACCTGCCTCGACCTGCAGGCGCGCCACGATTTCATTGACCTCTTCGCTGGTTCCGGCCCGTGGCCAGACCTCGGTTTCCAGACCCGAAGCCAGCATCTCGGCGATTGTTGCGCGAGTCTCGTCATCATCCATGTCAGCGCTCCTTTCAGATCCGCCACAGACGGCACCACCATTCCGGCTTTGCCGGGAGATCAAGTTCTGGCAGGTCGCACCAGCGCTTGTGCACCAGGTAGTACATACATTCCTGGCACCGCATCTCGTCTTCGCCGTAGGGCTGCAAAAGCCAGCCTGAGATCACCAGTTTTTCGCGCAGCTGATCCGCGCTCAGAGGCCGCAATTCGTCAAGCAGCGCACCGAATTCACGATCCGTTTCCGGAAAAGGCTCGACCTTGGTTTCCAGTCCTTCCGCGAAATGGTCCTCTATCATCTGGAGGAGCATTTCATGCCCCGCTTCGGCGGGTGTCAGGCCATATCTGTCCAAGTAGGCCTGGCGCTGCGCTTGGGTTATTGATGCTTCCGGATTTTCTGACATTCAGCTTCCTCCCTAATTGCCGGATGTCGTTTGGCCGGCAGATTTGATCCGCCGGCCAAACATAAACATCAGGCTGTTCGGAAGCGTGCCAGTTCATCACCGGATTTGGCATCATGCGCATGAACAGTACACACAAGGCAACTGTCATAGGATCGACAAACGTGACCGACCTCGACCGGATCCGCGCTGTTCTTGATCGGCGTGCCGATCAACGCTTCTTCGATTGGCCCCCGGGCGCCGTCAGATGTACGCGGCCCAACATTCCATGTCGTCGGCGCGATGATCTGGTAATTGGCGATCTTGCCGTCGCGTACATCGATCCAATGGCACAGCGCACCGCGAATCGCCTCGGTCGCACCCCAGCCCTGTCCGTCTTTTTCAGTTGGCTTTATATACCATTCGTCGTTCAACTGGAACTCGCGCAAATTGCGTTCGGCTTCGCGATAGAGAATGCAAAGCTCGTGCATCCGCGCAAAGTGGCGCAGCATCGTCGAAGCACCGCCCATCTTGCGGTACATATCCAGCACCAACCCGTCGCTGTGCTGGAAGTCATGGCCCGTGTCATTGCCCGCCACCAGACGCCGCGCCAGCGGGCCGGCCTCGAGGCGACCGCTTTCGGCATGCGACACGGCCGTCGACCAGGAATACTTGCCCTCCGGGTCGATGGGGTTCTTGCTCACTGGGTTCGTGGTGCGGTCGAACGGGTGGACCGCACCCGCCGCCTCGTCGTACCAGGCGTGCTGCGTGTCTTCGCGGACAAAGGACTGGTCCATCGGGCTGAATGTGTCGGATGCACCGTCGTAGATGCCCGATTTCATGATCACCGCATCTGAGCGACCATCAATCGTGGGGTTCTGATACTTGTCCTCGTGGGGCAGATACCCCCATGTGGTGAACCGGCCGTGGCCTTTACCGTACTGGTCAAGGCCAATGTCCTTGGACATGCGCCAGAACAGGCCCAGATCAGAATTGGCGTGCTCGGGCTTTTCGTCCAGCCATGCCTCGAATTGCTCCAAGGTCTGGATTTCTTCGTAACGCTCCATTGAGCAGCCGAGCCACAGTGGCTCGATCCAGTTCTGACGGAAATGCTCCAGAATAGACCAGGCGCGGGTGATATCCGTAAGTGTCGGAGAACACATGACGCCGCCAGGCACCATGAAGGACGAATGCGGCCACTGACCGCCCAACAGCGCGTAAATCTCGACCGGACGGCCGGAGATTGTCACGCCTGCTTCATAGGATGTGCCGGTAAACGGGGAATAGCGTTTGACGGCTTCCTCGTAAAACGGGCTCATCGCGTAGTTTTCGTTGGTATAGTCGATCATCCACAACCCATAATGGTGGCGCGGCAGGGACTGCAGAGATTCCACGATCTGGCCGAGGTTGCGCGCCAGAATGGCGTTGCGCGGCACGGTGGTGCCCCAGGCAGTATCGAGTGCCCAGGCTGCGCAGGTCAGGTGTGACGCACCGCAGATCCCGCAGGCGCGCGGCGTGACGACCAGACCGGCTTGGGGGTCCTTGTCTTTCAGGATGACTTCGAACCCGCGAAACATCTCCGCGTGGGTCCAGGCGTTGGTGACAACGCCGTTTTCAATATCGACCCGGACATCCAGATCGCCTTCGACGCGGCCAACCGGCGAAATGTCGAGTGTTTCTACTGCTGCAGACATAATTCTCTCTCCCAATTCGCAGTTAGACTACGAAGATATCTTCCTCTGCCCACGCAGGTGCCGCGCCTTTGGCGGCGGAGGTGAGCTTGATGTAACCCTTCTTGTCCACGCCCTCGGGCATGTCCTTGGGTACACCCATGACGGTTTGTGTCTTGAAGACCGTTCCCGGCGCCAGATCAAAGAACGGGAACTCCGGTTCGGTACAGCCCAGGCAGGGCATACCCGCACGGGTTTTTGACGAATGGCGGTTCCACAGGATGCGATTGCAGGGGCTGTGAGTCATAGGACCACGACACCCCAGATCGTAGAACAGGCACCCCTTGCGCTGGCCGAACGCCGTGGTCGACACCTTGTAGGCAAAATGCATGTTGCGCGTGCACCCGGTCTGCGTGAAAGAGGAAAAGAACGTTTTGGGGCGATGGAATTCATCCAGCGTCAGATCACCGGCCCGACCCGTGGCAACCGCCACCAGAATCTGCGTTACCCAGTCAGGGTGTGCCGGACAACCCGGAATATTGATGACAGGCAATCCGGATTTAGCGGCAAAACCTTCACCCAGTGCGCCGCCCTTGTCGCGCTTGAGAAACTGCAGGCCGACGCTGTCGGACGGGTTCGGCGCCGTCGCCGGAATGCCGCCATAGGTCGCGCAATCGCCGATCGCCACGACAAAATCAGCAACCGCTGACAGCTCTTTCACCCACTCCTTCATCGGGCGCCCGCAGAACCGGTTCCATTCGCCGGTGCCGTCCGGCGCATTGATGACGGTGCCTTCGAAGACAAAGATGTCCAGCTTGATCTCGCCAGAAATACACTTCTCGACGATCGCTTTGACCTGATCGCCCAGTTCAAGCCCGAGGGAGGGTTGCCAAAGGACGTTGATCCCAAAGTCAGTGACCAGATCACATGCGCTTGGTTCCTCTGCATTCAGGAAAGACATCGTGTTGCCGGAACACGCGCCCCCCTGAAGCCACAACAGGTTTGCCATTTTTCTTCCTCCCAAAGACTATCATTCCTGCCGCGACATCCTCGCCTCAGAGCCAGGCTTGTTGCTTGTCGACCCTGCGAAAGTCGCGGCATTTATGGTGGAAGTGTGTACCGTTGCGCACAGTCGAGCAAATCAACACTAGCGGTCAGCGCGGCGATTTCTGGTAACAAAGTGTAAACTGAAAACTAAGTTGCCATGGGGGAATGTAAACTTGGCTGACAGCTGACAGGGCTTAGCCCCGTCGCCCGCAAGCCGGGCATTCGGCCTCTCCGAAGTAGCTGTACCAGATCCCCTTGCAGCTCTTGCACCAATGGCCCCTGGCGCCCGTGCCCGAAGGAGCAACGGCCTTTGACATGGCGGTCAGGCCCAGATTGCGCGGCTTGGACCGGGTCTTGGCCAGTCCGGATCGGGCATAGGGGAAACCAATGACTTTCGTGGCAGGCGCGTCATCGTCCATGTCTTACCCTTTGCGCAGACCGTATCTCTTGATCTTGTTTGCCAGCCCGACTCGTGACAAGCCCAATTCTTCCGCGACCTTACTTTGATTCCAATGAAACGCCTCCAGCGCCTTGGTCAAAACGACCTGCTCCAAATGTTCGACCTTGTCTTTAAGCGTTACACCGGATGGCACGAAAGCTGCGTCCTCGCCGTTTTCGATTGGCGTGCGCGCGATCTTTTCCGATAAATGTCGTAGAGCAACATATCCACCTTGTTCCGCAACCGCGACCATGCGCTGAACTTCGCTTTCCAGCTCGCGGACATTGCCCGGAAATGGGTAATACTCCAACCGCTTCAGAACGTCAGATGTGACACCCAATACCCGGCGACCAACCACACCGGCATATTTCTCAACAAAGAACTGTGTCAGCACCGGGATGTCGTCGGTCCGGTCGCGAAGCGGTGGCAATTCCAGTTGAAACCCGCGTAAACGATAATACAGATCGCGGCGGAAACTGCCTTTTTCCACCATCTCCTCAATTGAACGGTTGGATGCCGCGATGATCCGCACGTTGCTGTACAGTGTCTTGTCTGAACCAAGTGGTTTGACTTCGCCCTCTTGCAGGAAGCGTAAAAGGGCCACCTGAAAATGCGGTGATACTTCTGACACCTCGTCCAGAAACACCGTGCCCCCATCAGCCGCCCGAAAAAGGCCCAGCCGATCCGCAATCGCCCCCGGAAAGGCGCCACGCATGTGGCCAAACAGCTCGGAATACAAGGCATCGTCAGACACACCGCCGCAATTCTGGCTGTGCATGGGTGAATTCACGCGATCCGAGTTAAAGTGAATGGCGCGCGCCAAAAGCTCCTTGCCGGTGCCCGTCTCGCCTCGGATCAGGACCGGCATGCCCGTGGAGGCCGCGACTTTCGCCTCGGCGACAACTTCGGCCATCTTGGGGCTTGCATAGACCAGTCTTTCAAAGCGTGAAACGCCACCCTGAACCGATCCGCCTTCCTCGTCGTTGAAAATCTCGTCATCCAGCGACAGCTTGAGCTCTCTGCTCAGTATCCGGTGCCGGCGCGACAGCTCGGCGTGTTCCAGGGCGCGCTTGACGACGATGCGGATCTGCTGCTCTTGCACCGGTTTGGCAAGATACAAATAGGACGCCGTATCTTCGCAGAGTTGCGCGCCGCAGCTCATTTCATTTTTTTCGCAAATAACAATGCGCCAACACGCGGTATGAGACAAGCGAGACCGCGCCAACGCGTTGTCCGGTCCAAAATCATCCTCATCGACGTCATAGAGAATGAGGTCCACGTTCACTTCGTCAAGGCGGCTCTTTGCGGAGTTATCATCCTCGCAAAAGATCAGCCGATACCCATCCAATTCGCTCAGAGCGCTGGAAGCGGACAGGGTCAAAGCCTTGTCCTTGGACTTGATAAGAACCGTAGATATATTCGACAAGGTGCTTGGACCTCCGTTGCCACTGATGATTGCCGGATCAGTATCAGCAAACATTCTTTGCATAAAGAGAACTATTTATGCAAGTTCTGCTTGCAATCTAGCTTCAGAGGGCTCTGTTGCACAAATCGCGTGAGGGATTCATCTTGTGAATCCAGCGTGGTAGCCGGGCTCCATGAGCAAACCGACATCCCCGACCTACAAGACCAGGAACTGGCCAGCCTACAATGAAGCGCTCAAGCGCCGGGGCTCGCTGACGATCTGGTTCGATCCCGAGATGTGCTGGGAGGCCGCGCCGACAGGCAATCGTGGTCGCCAACAGACCTACAGCGATACTGCCATTCAGACAGACGACCGGGTTCGTCGAAAGCCTGTTGCGCCTGGTCGGCCTTGACTGGTCGGTGCCAGACTTCAGCACCCTGAGCCCCCCCCAAAA
>NZ_JAAWWD010000029.1 GCF_021404545.1 Aestuariivita sp. | reverse complement strand
GTGCTGGCGACCGGGCCTAAGTTGCGTCGATCATGACCGTCTTCTCTTCACCGTGCTCGGCGGCCAGACCCACCATCATGCGAGCGAAGATGCCCTTGTCGCTCCACCGCTTCCATCGGTTGTACAGCGTCTTGTGCGGGCCATAGGCGGCGGGTGCATCGCGCCACCGTAAACCGTTGCGATTGATGAAGATAATCCCACTCAATACGCGCCTATCGTCAACACGTGGCTTTCCGTGGGACTTGGGGAAGAAAGGTTCCAGACGCGCCATCTGAGCGTCACTTAACCAGAAAAGATCAGACATGTTCACCGCTCGTTTTTGAGCCGTGAATCATGATGATAAAGGGAAATCAATGGGTCCTGAGCCTAGTCAATCCGAACCCGAACCGCCCCAACCTCACATACGAATTCTTGGGCGTTACGAAGGTTTGGCGCTGGACCAAAGAACGGATGGAGGCAGCCTACGAAGCAGGCATGATCCATCAAAGTGCACCCGGGAAAGTCCCCAGGCAGAAACGGTATCTTGATGAACAGCGTGGGCTTCCATACTCGGATGTCTGGACCGATATCTTGCCACTCAACTCACAAGGCCAAGAACGCCTCGGCTAACGCCCCGACAGGATTGAAGAGCTTGACGCATGGTGGGGCGACGACAATTGGAGGGAGCTCACGAAGCTCAAGCAACACGAACTCTTGCAAGTCATGGCTGACCGGTTCCAGAACGAGCTTGGATACAAGTTCGTGAAGCCATTTCCGATCTATCAAACCCTCGACGGAAAAAAGAGGTCCTTCTATCTGATCCATGCAAGCGACCATCCAGATGCACCTAAGTTGATGATGCGCGCCTACCTCAAGGTTTGTGGCGACCGCGAGGGCTCGCCGGTAGACAGTCAGATGTCTCTTCTGTGAAAAACATTTGTTGAAAATATCTCTGTCATTTTGGAAAAAATCCGTGTCCCGCTACACCCGCTACAACAGCTACTGTAGTTTGACACTTATTATTGCAGTACACGGAAGAGGGTCGAAGATGGCGGAAGAACCCGGCAAAAAGGGCTATAAAACAGTGGCTTAAGAGCGTTGTAAGTTCTTTTGGGAACACAAAATGGATGTCACGCAGAACGGCCTCATAATGACCCTTATGCGACTCCGACCGGATTTTGTGACAGGGATTTCTGCAAAGCCGCCCGAACCGCCTAAGGCCTGTTTAATAAAGGATAAAACCCGGCACAAGAGCGCAGATGGCGTCCCAAAACGCGCCAAAACCGGTGTCCGAACTGGGAACAAGCCTTCCCAGTTTAGCTCAGCGCTTCCCACTTCGCGATTATGCGTTCAATAACAATGCCTTGGCAAAGTAAATCGCGTTCATATCGTCGCTGGAACTGGGAAGTGATTTTCGGGGCTATCAGTCGTATCGACGGGCACCGAACCGGTAATTCTCGCATCGCGAGCGGGCGCTCTCACGAAAAGCAATGATTGCGTCCCGCTGTTGCTCCAGTGTCGGCATGACCGGCTGATCCAGTGCTTCTCGAATGAGCTGGCGATAATCAGGATCCTGACCAGATAAGCCGCGCAGGTCTTCTCTCAGAGCCTTGTAGTCCTCATTCTGGCGGTTGATCATGATGAGCTCGGCCCCAAAGGCTATGAAACCACAAACATCATGATCGCCGCGTTGCGCCGCCACCGGCTGGAAAGAAAGTAGGAGAGCCACAAAGGGTGCGAGAATATGGCTGTGATAACCGTTCATAAGCATAACTCCACGAAGCACCTCAAGACCAAACTAAACCCAACCATTTCAGATTCTTATGTCAGAGATCACCGAGACCACTCTGGCCAGGATTCTGAACGCGTTATCATCTGATGGTGCCAGAACGACAGGCGGTAGAGAAGGGTCTTGAGACGTCGCCAATACCTTAGTTGGGCGATCAAAGCCATCTTTCTCCAAGACTGTCAGATGCTTGACATATATGTCGTCGCCGTCTCGATACACATAAATTCCCGGTTCGATTGGTGGCATTACGTTGAAAGCCACCAACATAAGCGCTCCATCAGGTATGACTGGTTCCATACTGGTCCCCTTGGCGTGGACCAGACCGCACAAATCAGGGGCGAGACCCCGCGCAAGAAGCCATTTGCGTGTAAATGCTATCTGAGAGTTGCTGTCTTCGCTTTCAACAACGGCACCTGGTCCAGCAGACGCCCTCAATTCGAACTGACGTACAAAGCTGAACGCCTGATCACCCGAGACGAAATCGCCTCCCATTGGCATCGCGCGGTCAGGCGGCTTGATGTTGGGACGGGTTGGATTAGCCGGCGCAAACCCAACACCTTGATCGTGTAGCATCTCTCCTCGTCCATACAGCAACCAATCAGCGTTTACGCGGTAACGCTCTGACATTCTTTCCAGAAAGTTCCGCGAGGGCGCGGACGCACCGCTTTCTATTGAGCCAACGCGACCGGGACTGAAACCCAATTGATACGCAAAGTCTCTTTGGTTGAGGCCGATCTTTTTTCGAAACAATGCCAGACGTTTACCGGGATTTTCGCTCATTGGTCACAAATTCCCATTGACTTGCTTCCTTAAGGAAAGCAAAAATGCTTCTAATAATGAAAATTCTGCTCTCGAAACAAAAGCAGAATCAAAACTCAAGGGAAAGTTATGCCAAAGCCAGAGGTGTTAATACAGCCCGGTCCCTTCTTTTATGAGGTTTGGGCGGGCGCGATGAAGGCCCAAGGCCTGAGCGTGACGAAGTGGGCGAACGATCACGGGTTCGCCATTGCCAGTATCAAGCCGATGGCAACCGGTGGCACGAACGGTGAAAAATCCAAGAAAATCCGTCAGTTGATGCTGGAGAGCGTGGGCGAAGAGACGTTTCGCGCGCTTTATGAGATGCGGCTGCGCAATGCCGGGCTGCTGAAATGAGCGGCCTGACGAAAAGCGATCTTCAGGTGATTGAAGGCGATGCGCGTGTGAGCAGTGCCCGGTTGAAAGACGTGCTCGGTTATTCGGCGATCAGCAAGGTCAACAAGATCATTCGTCGCCATCAATCCGAGCTGTCCGACTACGGCGAGATAATTTTGGCCCGTGCGGGCCAAAATTCAATTCTCCCTCGAACCGAGGCTAAATCCGGTCGCGGGCGGCCGGCGCAAGAATACCTTCTCAACGAGCATCAAGCTGTCGCTATCTGCATGTGGGCGGAAACCGCCAAGGCCCGTGAAGCCCGCCGCCAGATTATCGAGGTGTTTCTCGCCTGGCGGCGCGGCGATCTCCATGGTCTTGCCGCGAAGCGTCAGCAGACATCCGACCCGTTTCAGGCCAGCGCCGATCACACCCGTGCCTCTGTCGAACTGGTTCAGAACCTGAAGGACGAAATCCGCGCCGCGTTCGATGCCTCGCGCGGCATCGCATCCGTCGATATGGCGGGCAACATCTCGCTCGCGGCGGACCAAGCCAGTCGGCTATTTTCCAATCTCTCGGCCGCGCTCAACCTGTCGCCGACCTATGGCGCGCGCTCAGTCGAGAGCGGCATTGCCGGGGGCGACATCCCGGACTGGGCCCGCGAGGATCTGCCCGAGACCGACGCTGATCGCGCGATGGCGGGTATTCTGGCCAACCGCCGCCGCGAGGCCCGCAAACCGGCCAAAAAAAGCGCACGCGGAGGCAGCGGTGCCTCGGATTACGAACGGGAACGTGAAGCAGTCTCAGATCTGATCGCGGAACTGCAAACCGAGCTTGACGTGCTGCGCGAGAGCGATCCGGTGCGCAAGGAGATGCTGCGGCTGCGGGGTGAACTGGCGGGCGCGACCGAGGCGGAGACCGGGACCATTGCCGATCTGATCGCGCAGCGCGTCGCCGAGACCGCCCAGATCGAGGCCCAGCAAAGCGCCTACGACTTCCTCAGCCAAACCATCTCGGCCAGCATGTCCAGCATCCGCGCCGAAGGCGCAAGCGTCGAGGATGTGTTCGAAAACATCACCGCCGCGATCCTTGATGCGACCATCCAGGCGCAGCTCTTTGGTCAGGGACCGTTTGCCGGGATCTTCGGGACCGCCGATAGCGGCGGGTTGATCGGCGGCGCACTCAAGGGGCTCTTCCCGAACCTATCGACCGGGGGGCGGGTCACAGGGCCCGGGACCGGAACCTCCGACAGCGTGCCTGCGTTCCTGTCGACGGGCGAGTTCGTGGTCACCGCCGCCGCGACCGCGCAATACGGCGATCTGCTGGAGGCGATGAACGCCGGACAGCTGGCCTCGATGCAGGAGCTGGCGCCGGTCACCGCTGCCTCAGGCGGTGCCATTCATCCGCGTCAACCGTCAACCCCCACCGTGAACCTGATCTCGCCCTTCGATCCATCCCGCGTGATCGACGCGATGAAGGCGGAGCTGGCCAGAACGCCGCCCGCCTACATCACCGATGCCTCCCCTGCCCCAGGCCCATCCACCGGCGGTCAAGCGCCAGGTCTGCATGTTACCATCGAGATCACTGGCAGTCAGACATCAACCGACACCGAGGACGCCGCCTATCGCGGTATGCAGCGGGCACTGGAAGAATATGATCGGGTGCAGTTCCCGATCAGTTTCGAGCGCCAGCGGCGCGAGCCCTGGAGGCGTTAGGCGATGCTGACCTTCCCGCTGTCGCCTGCCGATTTCATCGATCGGCTACCGATCAAATCGGTGACGCCCGACTTGCCCGAAATTGTCTCGATGAGCCAGACCGGTGGTGGCGATATCCTCACCGAAGATCTCAGCCCGCGTTTGTGGCGCGGCGAGGTTCTGCTGGCCAAACTGACCCCCGACGAGGCGTCAGCGGCCATGGCGTTGATCCAGGCGGTTCGCGGTCCGGGGCGGTCCTTCATGGCCTACGATACGCGGCATCCCGCGCCCCGGAACGACCCCGATGGCAGCGGGCTTGTCGGCGCCACGCCGCGCATCCAGAGCCTGGGCGCAAATCCGCGCACGCTGAGCCTGCACGGTCTTCCAGCCGACTATGTGCTTTTGCGTGGTGACATGCTGTCCTTCGATTATGGCGCGGGCCCGGTGCGGACAGCGCTGCATCAAGTGGTGGATGAGACGGTGACCGCCAATCAGGGCGGGGCCACACCGGAGTTCGAAGTGATCCCGTTCGTGCGGGCCGGGGCGGCGGCCGAGGCCGCCGTGACCCTGATCAAACCGGCGTGCAAGGCGGTGATCCTACCCAATTCGGTGACAGCGGGCACCAAGGGCGCCTGGATGACCGAAGGCGTCGCGTTTTCCTATGTGCAGACGCTGAGGTAGAAATGCGGATTTGGAGCCCCCTTCTGAGAAGCCACTACGCCGCGCGAAAGGGGCGGTATGCCCGTCTGCTCTTTTGGGTCGCGGCGCGCGATCGGGATACCCAGCAGACCGAGACACTGGGTCTGTGGACCGGGGACGATCATCTGGATTTCGAGATCGCGGGCGAGATCCGTACCTATTACGGTGCGGGCACGCTGCTCGGGGCCGACCCGCTCAACCTTACCATCGGCCTTGAGGTCAGGACCCAGCGCGTGGTCTTTTCCGCAATCGCACCCGAGGTCGAGCTCGCGCTGCGCGGTTACGACACCAAGCTGGCGCCGGTAGAAATGCATCTGGCGCATTTCGACCCGCTCTCCGGTGTCTTGCTGGAAGAGCCGGAGCCGCGCTTCAAGGGGGTGATCGACCAGCTGGAAATCATCACGCCGGAAGCCGGTGGAGAAGCCGCTGCGACCTGCACCCTGATCAGCGCGGCCTATCGGTTGCGCAATACGCTTTCGCTCAAAAAATCAGATGCCGCACTGCGGGCGCGGGCACCCGATGACGGGTTCCGCAAGGATACCGACATGACAGGTTCCGTCGATGCAGTCTGGGGCGAGCTGCGCGCGAGCGCACCGCCCGCGAACGATCCGAGCCCATCGGCGATCCCGTCCAGGCCGACAGCTGTGGAGGAGCCAAGATGAAGCGGCGCAAGGATTGGATGTCGCGTCTGACCGGCTATGTCGGCAGGACCGCGCGGCTGTCAATCGACCCCGGCACTCATGACTGCGCGCTGTTTCTCGCAGGCGCCGTGCTGGCGATGACGGATGTGGACTTTGCCGCCCCCTATCGCGGCCGCTACACCACCTTGCGGGGCGGCCTGCGCATTCTGCGCAAAGACGGGTTCGAGGATCATATCGCACTGGCCCGTTACCATCTCGAGACGCGCCCAACAGCCTTTTTGCAGGTCGGCGATGGAGCGGTGGTCGATACGCCTTTGGGCCCGGCTTTGGGGGTCGTGCAGGGCCCGTCGATATACCTGGTCGGGTATGAGCGGCAGGAAGTGATGCCGCTGACCTCGGCGGCTTACGGGTTCACGGTCTGATGCCCCCGGTTGGCGCTTTCTTCGCGGGTCTCGCCGGGGCTGGCCTGGCCGCCGGGCTTGCGGGCACGGCCGCTGCCAGCACCTGGCTTGCGGGTGTCACGGTTGGCAAGTTTCTGACATCGACGGTCGGGCGGTTGCTGGTGACCGTTGCTCTGAGCGCCTTGCAGGCCGCGCAGATGGACAAACCGACGAGCCAGGTCGCCGGTCTGCGGACCAGTCAGACGATGACGGGTGGCACCAATCCGGCATCTTTCGTAATCGGGGCAGAGTATGCCACCGACGGTCAATTGGTAACCCCGCCGATGAGCCATGGCAGCGCGGGCGGGCTGCCCAATGCCTACCTGAACTATGTGATCGAGCTGTCCGATCTGCCGCTATCGGGTCTTAATATGCTGGTGCTGGATGGCGAGCTTGTCGAGCTGGGCACTCAGGCACATGCGGATTATGGCCTGCCGGTTCTGGGGCGGTTCGCGGATCATGCCTGGGTCCGGTTCTACGACGGCACACAGACCGCCGCCGACCCGATGCTGATGGATAGATACGGCGACTACGAGCGGCCCTGGGGCTCTGATCGCATCGGGGCGGGTATTGCCTATGCCGTTCTGACCTTCCGCTATAATCGCGAGATCTTTGTCCAGTTTCCTCGCGTGCGCTTCGTGGTGGGCGGTATTCCGCTTTACGATGCGCGCAAGGACAGCTCGGTCGGCGGTGTCGGCGCACATCGCTGGGCGGATCCTGCGAGTTGGGAGCCCAGCTCGAATACTGCCGTCCAGATCTACAACATTCTGCGCGGGATCGACCTGGGTGACGGACATATCTGGGGCGGTGGCGCGGAGGCGGAGGATCTGCCGCTCGATATCTGGTGGGCCGCAATGAACGCCTGCGATGTCCAGATCGAGCGCGCAGATGGCAGCTTTGAGAATGCTTATCGATCGGCCTTCGAGATTGCGGTCAGCGATGAACCGGCCAGCGTCATCGATGAGTTGCTCAAGGCCTGCGGAGGACGGATGGCGGAAGTGGGCGGCGCCTACAAAATCCGCGTCGGCGGGACCGGTCTGCCGGTGTTCTACTTCACCGATGACGATGTGGTTGTCTCGGAAACACAGAGCTTCACGCCGTTTCCGACCGCCAACAGTATCTATAATGGTGTGCATGCCAGCTATCCCGACCCGGATGCGGCCTGGCAATCGCGCGAAGCCCCGGCCCGCTATAACCTGATCTATGAGCTGGAGGATGGTGGCCAGCGCCGGGTTGCCGATCTGCGCCTGCCCACCGCGCCCTATCCCGATCAGGTCCAACGCCTACAGCTGAGCTATCTCAAGAACGAGCGCCGCGCGCGCCAGCACTCGTTGACGCTGGGCCCCGATGCGACCCAGCTCGAACCGCTCGACGTGGTCGGTTACAGCTCGGGGCGCAACGGGTACATCTCAAAGAGCTTTGAGCTTACCGCCACGACCGACCCCCTGATCACCGGTAACCCGACGCTTGGCCTGCGCGAGACCGATCCCGGCGATTACGACTGGTCGCCGACATTCACCCTGCCATCGAGCGCCCCGGCGTCGCGCAAGGTGCCCATTCCCACCTTGAGCGTTCCGGGCTTCAATGCGTTTGCGTTTGTCCAGACCGATGCGCTGGAGATAGAGCGCCGCGTCCAGATCCGCATCGTCTGGAACGCGGACGCGATTGAGGCGCCGGGCATCCGCTGGGAGGTTCGCCTGCGCACGACAGGCCAGCAGGTCACGCAAGGGAGCACATCCCGCATGGCAGCGGGTGAGGCATTCATATCGGAGGGTCTGATCCCCGATACCGATTATGAGGTTCGCGCCGAGCTGGTCACCTCTCTGCCGAGTGTTCCGACGGGATGGATCCTGGTCCACACCGACGATGTGCGCCTGACGATTGCGGATCTGAGCGCCGAGGTGTTTCAGGCGATCGATGACGATGCGCGGGCCACGGCCAGCAGCTTGATTGCTGCGTTTGAGCTTGAAACAATCCAGCCGATTGCTGACCTAATCCCGCCGATCACCGCAGATATCGCGCGGATCGATGTCGAGATCGGCAGTATCCAGGCCGATATCCCGGAGATCTTGCAGGACATCGGCAGGATCGACATCGACCTCGAGCTTAAGGATGTCAGGCAGCAGTCGATCTTCGACACGCTAGACCGGATCGGCCAGAACCTGCTTTGGGCGATGACAAAGGTCAGCAGCACAGAGAGTACATTGCGCGGCGCCGGGATCTACGAGGATCCCGACGAGGGCACGATCCGCATCGCAGCCTTCGATGGGCTGCAAACGGACATCGCCGCCAAGTTCTCCGAGGTACAGATCAGCCTGGATGCGCAAAACGCGGCGATCAGCCTGACGGCAACACAAACTTGGGTGAACCAGCAGCTTGCGCAGGCCACGCTCGATCCCAGCTTCACACCGCTGATCGACGATCTGGAATTGCAGGTGGCGACGGCGCAGGTCGATATCGACGCGCTTGAGGCTGCGGTAACCCTGAAGGCGGATGTCACGACTGTCGATGGTCTGAACGTTCGCCTCGACAGCGCCAAGGTCGATATCGACGCGTTGCAGACCGCGATCGTGCTGAAGGTCGAGACAACCGACTTCACTGCGCTGGAAACCCGTGTGAGTTCCGCCGAGGTCCAGCTCGGGACGCTCGATGCGCCATCGATCACGCAAACGGTCGCGGATGTCCGGTATCTGCAACAGGGCCAAACGGACGCGGATGCGGCCACTCTGGCGCAGCTTATTCAGGGCTACCGCGACCGCAAGGCCGTCAGCCAATCCCTCGCTTATGTGCAGCAGGACATGCGGGCGCTGGTCGGCGAGGATCGCGAAGCGATTGCGTCGCTGAAAGTGTCGTTCGGCGCACAGATCGACAGCAACGTCGCGCTGATCGAACGTGAGACCACCGCCCGGGCCACGGCCGATGAAGCACTTGCGGCGGACATACTGACGCTTCAGGCGACGACGGACGCGACCATGGCGTCGATCACCGCCCTGAATGACGTTTCCGCCGCCAGCGACAGCCCCGCCGCACGTGCCATCCACCAGGTCCAGTTGGACCTTGTGGTGGTCGAAGAGGACGTCACCCTGACAGCCGCCGCCGTTTCGGCCGTGGAGACGCGTGTGGCCCAGACCGAGGACGGTCTGGCCGTCAGCGGGCGCCGCTTCGACAGTCTGAGCGTATCGACGGCCGAGGCGGATGCCGACGCGGATATCGTGAGCCTTCGCGCCGCTGTCGACCTCTATAACGCCCGTCGCGATTTGGGGGAGGCCATCGCCATCTCGGCCCAGGACATGCGAGCGCTGGTCGTCGAGGATCGGGTGGCGATTGCCAGCCTCGAAACCTTACTCGCAGCCGCGATCAACAACACCGCCGCATCGCTCAAGTCCGAGCAGCTGGTGCGATCCGAGGCCGACGATGCCCTTGCCCAGGATATCGTGACCATAAAGGCCAGTTTGGAAAGCGCGGAGGGCGATATCGCGGCCACCGCGACGGTCG
>NZ_JAAWWD010000086.1 GCF_021404545.1 Aestuariivita sp. | reverse complement strand
CCCCTGCCAAAAGCCCCTAGGAACAAGCTTCGCTGTCTTCCTTCTGGTTGCCTTGCCCCTGCGCGAGGGTGATGGGGAAGTTCCCAAACCCTTCTGCCGCTCCGATGGCGGCCAGATTGCCCCCAAGCGCCGCTCCCCCGAACTTGTCCCAAACCATGACCGCAATGCCACAGGCCGCCACCACGATAGCCACCCAAGTTTGCGGGCGCACATATTCGCGCAGGACCACCCGTCCGAGGATCGCAGCCAAAAGCGGGGAGCAAGCAAAGAGCATTATCGCCTTGGCGACAGAGGTGGTCTGAATGGCAAAGTTTGGGCCGGTTTAGGCCGCCACCAGCGACAGCCCACCAATCCCCCCCGGCCAGCCCATCTGTAGCGCAAGACGCAGTGCATCTTGCCCGGTGGGCAATCGGATCACCACATAGAGCAGCAGGGTCATCGACGCGGAGCGGTAAAACAGAATTTGCCAGACCTGTGCTTCGTCAATCAAGCGAATGCCCAAGCCAACGGTAGACCAGACCAGCCCTGCAAGAAAAACAAGGACATAGCCCCGCATATCGCGTTCAGGTTGGATCGTGACAGTGGTCATCGGCTGGTTTCTTCCTCGGGAATTTGCGGCGGCAGAGGGCTGCCGGGGGCAAAGATCGCCTCGGCCGTGACCGGCGTGGCATCACTATGACGCGAGGCTCGTAGTTCGCGCCATCCAAGGTACAGACCAGAGGCGGTGATGATCCCCATGCCTGCCAGCGTATTCAGCGCGGGCACTTCATCCCAGAGCACATAGGCCAGCAGGGCGGCAAAGGGCAGATAGGTTTAGTCAAACGGTGCGACGGGGCCGGCATTCGCCACCTGATAGGCGCGCGAGACAAGCGTGTAGGCCGCCATCCCGATGGCCCCCAACAGCGCAAGACGCGGCAGGTCGTCCAACGCCTGCGGCGGCATCTCCCAGCGCAGGTGATAGGTCGCCGGGGTGATCTCGATCACCTGATTGACCAGCCAGCCCATGGGCAGGATCAAGAGCCCCGCAAAGGTCAGGGTATAAAGCCCCACCGTAAGCGTGCTTTCCCGGTCGCCGATCTGGCGTGCGATGATCTGAGAAATTGCGTAGGTCACGGCGCACAGAAGCGGCAGGATCGCAACAAGGGAAAAGTTCTCGCCCGTTGGATTCATCGCGATGAGCACAC
>NZ_JAAWWD010000059.1 GCF_021404545.1 Aestuariivita sp. | reverse complement strand
TTTTTTGCTGTTTCATTGGCGGCTGTCTGTGACGCCGCCGCGGGCGTTTGTGGAAGGCCCAGGTGTTGAAGCGTGTCTGGCCCAGGGGTGACCCAGCCCGGCAGTTGCGGTAGCTTGTTTGCGTCGTCTGGGAAGGTGGCGGGTTCGTATGTCATGGCACAAGACTATCCCGTGGCGGCGCTTTCCGCTACCATATAGTGTACAAAGCGCCCCACCCTGCGGCTCACCGCTATGTCCAATAAGTTTGCCTTATCGGACATAATTGGGATAGGCTCAGAAACATGCAGTGTCGTTTTGATTTCATGGGTGGATTCGCCCGAAATCGCGTCTCTCGTCGAGGAAGTTCTCACTCAACCGGTGGACCGGGCTCTTGCTCAACCTCTGGACTCTTCCTGTGGCCCAGTCAACGGACCTCTTTTCTTCGTCTGACCGCCGCCACAGGCACTGACGGTGCGGAAGCACGGGCACGGCTCTGCTGAACAGCCAACGCGCTGTCTCGGGCATCTCAGCACCAAAATCGAGCTCCGCGCCGAAGAGGTCGCCCAGAATGATGAGGGTCAACGCCCGCCAGCGCAGAGGCAAGTGCTGGAACGGCGCATCCGTGCTAACGGCCGCTCGCGCCTCAAACGGACAGTGCCACCCGGGTTGCTCGAACCAGAGGGCCAGAACGGGCCGCACCGCGTCCACCCGATCAAGCGGCGCCCACAGCGTGCGAATGGCATGCTCCAAGCGCACGCGACTATCGTCATGGCGCTGGAGAACCCGCTTTATCTGGCGCTGAAGGTCGAGAACGCCTGCCGCGAAACCCGCGTCCAAATTGTGATCCGGCTCCCCTCTCCTGCTGGTGAGCAAACCGCGACACCTGCTGCAGAACGGGCGCAGCAGACCACTGCGAAACTGAAAAGACACGCGCAGCTGAGCGCTGCAAGCCGGGCAGCGGTCGTTCAGCATCTGCCGGTGGATTGGACAGACGAGGTGGTCGGCCAGCCTCCAGTCTGATCGCATGTAGCTGTCACGGCCCATGGCTTGATCGGCTTCGAAGCAACCAAGACAGACCGGTATCTTCGATCGCTCCAGGATCCATGTTGGGACGCGATTAGGAAAGCGAAGTGCCAACGAAAGGCGGGTCAGTCGCGTGGGGTCGACGCGGCAGGCCCGTGCCCACAGCCTGAGCAGCTCGGGATCGGGAGCGATATCGTCAATGAGGCGATGCGGCTGCGCTTCCCTCCCCTGCCCCGCGAGCCACGTCGTCATATCCGGGGCCGCCAAACCAGAGCGGGCGGCGACCCGCACCATCCAGGAAGATAGGAGTTCGTCTGAAAAAGGACGTGGCGCAGCCGGTAAGCGCGTTGGCGCTGTCATGCCACTGCCGGATGCGGCGCACGTTTCCCCCGCCGTCGCGGTAGCTGGGTCATTGAAACCAGCGGCAGCACCAGACCATCGCCGAAACTCTCAAGGTCCAGCCGCTCCTTGCCCGTGCGGATTGCATCTTCCCCCGCGGTCTCTATCAGTCGGAAGATGCGCGCGGTCACGCCGGAAGTGAGTGTGTGGATGCGGGCCCGCGTCTCAGCACTCACCCGCGTCTCAGCACTCATCAGATCGGAGGCCTCCCGCAACGGTAGGATGCGCTCGAAACTCTTCAGAAGGCCCGCAAAGGCCGCATCGTTCTGCCAGGGCGTGAGGTGAAACGCCTCGAACCGCTCCGCCAGCTGCGCATCAGTCAGCAGCGCCTGGCGCGCAAGGTCGGTTCCGGCGCAAACAAGTGGGATCCGCAGATCATTGGCCAGAAACCTGATCGCATTGAGAAAAATCCGCTGCTGCCGAAAGGTACCGGCCAACATGCCGTTCACCTCGTCGAGGATGATTATTTTTGCCTCCACGGTGCGCAGGAGCGATCGGCAGACATCCTTCTCGCGGGCCAGCGTCCCGCCCGCCATCGCCGGCGCGCCCATGGCCGCCAGGAGTTCGCGGTAGAGATCCCGCTCGATCGGCTCCGAAGGCACCTGAGCGACCACCACAGGACGGTAATCGACGCCTTTGACCTGGCAGAACTTTGGTGGGTGCGCCCGTTCGAACTTACGCACGATCTTGGTCTTGCCCATGGTGAGCCATTGATGCGCCATTGGTTCGAGCACAATGGCGAACATCGCCGTAGATCAGAAGGCATGGCATCCGGTCGCGGGGCGGATAGGTCAGCAGGTTGTCCAACCGTGCAAAAGCCTTCCCTGCTTGATCGAACCCAATCCAGCGGTCCGCCCGGATCCAGGCGATACGTTCTGCATCTGGCAGGTCTGCAAAGCGCCGATAGGCCGGATCGAGACGATCGAATGCGCTGTGCTCGCTCACGACCATTCCTCCACTTCGAACCCGGGATGGCTCCTGAGCGCGTTCTCATCCATCTCAGACATGTGATCCTCGACTTCGGTCCCTTCGGCGGCAGTACCATCAAGCGCCCGCTCACGGCGCTCGGCAGTCCGCCTCGCATCCCTGGTCCGCGCCGACGCATCTCGGACAAGCGCTCGTTGCTCCACGATCACCTCGAAGATCAGGTCTTCATCCTCCAGGGACCGCCCACGTTCTCGTAGGATCATCTGCGCGCGGCGATGCTCGGGCAAAGTGATCGGCGGATGCCGCAAATCCGCGAACCTCACCGGATACCTCTGGCCGTCCGGACCGCGCACAAACACGGTCGAGAGGTCGCGCGGATCATAGGATACGCGCAATCGGCGGCCTTCCTGGCCAGCCCAAAGGCTCAGAATGTCGTCCCAATAGCGCAGACCGAACAGGTGGATACCGTCGCGCCGTACCATCCGTTGCTCACTTGGCAGGAAATCGATCCGGAAGCCTTCAGGATCACGGGGCGTCCTCAGCGGCACATTCCGCCGCGCGTGGGCTTCAAGCCAAGCTGCCAGCGGCGGAATACCAAGTATGCGGTGGCGTTCCGCATGATAGCGCGTGATCTCAAGCGCCAGCCAGTGTTCCAGCTCGTCCAGCCTCATCACGGAGTTCGATACGGAATCGTAGTCACCGCGGTCTTTGATGCTGCTGAACGTCGATCCCGGCAGCAGATGCACCGCCCCCATCATCGTGCCGATCAGCCGCTCGATATGCCCGCCATAGCGCGGTGTGCCGGGCGGGCGGTGCTGCAGCGAGATCCCATGCTCTTCAGCGCCCCCCTTCATCGCTTTGGACCGGAACCCCTTGGCGTTGTCGCCAGGAATGGTCCCCGGCAGGCCCCCGGGGGGCCCATCGGCG
>NZ_JAAWWD010000083.1 GCF_021404545.1 Aestuariivita sp. | reverse complement strand
GTTCGAGATAGCTGCCGATCACCCTCTCACGCGCGGCCTCTGGCCCCATTTCGATCAGCGCACGGGTAAAATCAATCGGGTATGGGTCTGTAAAGGGTAAGAGACGGCGGGCCTCGTCAATAGGATTGGCGGCGCGCAGCCAGTCCTCGATCAGCGCATAGGCAAGCAAAGGGCGAACCGTGTCGGCATCAGCATCGCTGGCCATCTCAATGTTAAGATGCAGGCCAAACCCAAAGAACCAGCCCGCGCCGCTGCCCAAAGCCCCTGCATCCCGAAGCGTCATCCGCAAATCATCAAGACGGGCAAGGCCATCCACATGATTCCGCGTTGCGCAGAAAGATGTCGAGATAGATGTCGATCTGTCCGATCTGGCTATTCCCAACCCGCCAGATATGGCTGTCCACCTGTTGCGCCGTGCCCCCCAGTTTGGATGCACACAGGTCCGCCACGCGCGATTCCGGCAAGCCGCCAAGCTCGATTTCGACACCGACAAGGGGGGGATCACCCGTAGCGTTGAATGGCTGCGGCAGGGGGGCAAAGGCGGTCATTGGGCTAAAGCCCTGCCTCGGCCTCGATCTGCGCGCGGGATTTGCGGGAGCGTTCGGTGGCGGATTT
Source organism: Aestuariivita sp. (assembly GCF_021404545.1). Taxonomy (GTDB): domain Bacteria; phylum Pseudomonadota; class Alphaproteobacteria; order Rhodobacterales; family Rhodobacteraceae; genus Aestuariivita. The sequence goes on along the minus strand of NZ_JAAWWD010000083.1, from coordinate 508 downwards.
CAACTGGCCGCAGGCGGCCATGATATCCTCGCCACGGGGCGTTCGGATCGGGCTGGCATACCCAGCCTTGTAGATGATGTCGGCAAAGCGTTCGATCCGCTCCCAATCGCTGCGTTGATAGGGGCTGCCGGGCCACTCGTTGAATGGGATAAGGTTGATCTTAGCCGGAATGCCCTTGATCAGTTGAACAAGGCGGCGGGCATCGGCATCACTGTCATTGACACCTTTGAGCATGACATATTCAAAGGTGATACGCTCGGAATTGCTCAGGCGCGGATATTCGCGCAGCGTGTTCAGCAGCGTGGCGATGTGCGATCGCTTGTTTATCGGCACCAGAGTATCGCGCACGTCATCCGTATGTGGCGTGGAAGCTCGCACGCCCGCCCCACTGCCGTTTCCGTCGCGGCCTTGGGCCATACTGGCGACACAACCCCGAGTGGAGAGCGGTGCAGCGGCGGGCGCGCGGGCGAACATAGCAACACCAGAGCAGGGGGGGAGGGGCGCGCAG
>NZ_JAAWWD010000056.1 GCF_021404545.1 Aestuariivita sp. | reverse complement strand
GCGCCTGGCGTGTAGTTGCGCGCCGATCCCGGCCAGGATGCCCAGGCCCAGAACCGCCGCCGACAACAGGCTTGCGGCGCGCAAGGACACGGTATGCGCGATGATGAAGAAGGAATAGATGCTGAACGTGCCCAGGGTGAACAACAGCGCCATCACATAGCCTTGCTCCAGCCCCAGCCCCAGCAGGGTACCGGTCATCACCACGTCAAAGGCGATGGGCACCGGCAGGAACAGGCCTACCAGCGCGATGATTATCAGTGCCCAGAACATGAAGGGCAGATCGGTGATCAGCCCGGCAGGCAGCAATGTCGCCACCAGCGCGCCCAGAAATCCGGCCAGCAGCATCAGCGGCACGGTCATTTTCACGATGAACCACAGGTTCGCGGTATAGCTGCGCGCCACTTCCCAGAGCGCCTTCCACAGCGGCTCTGACTGGCCGGTTTGGCCCAGTTCCGCAGCGCTCCAGGCAACCGGGTCGGGGGCGCTGACCTGTGGGGCGACCTGATCGCGCGGCAGCATCCGGCAGATCAGCGGCACCACCCCCAGGATCACGATCAGGCTGAGCGCGACCTTGGCCAGCCCCATATAGACCGGCAGCAGGCTGAAGGTCATGGTCAGCACCACGATATTGAGCGTGGGCGAGGCGATCATGGCCGACAGGACCGTTTCGGCCCGCATACCGCCCGAATACATGCCCCGCGCGATGGGGGCGGCACAGTTCACGCAGACCCCCAGCGGCGTGCCGATCACCAGCCCCAGAAGCGAATTGGAGAACCCGCCCCTGAAACTGCGTGTCTTGAGATAACCCGCCCCGGTCAGAAAGGCCGCGGCAAACAGAACGCCGAAGGTCATGCCCTTTTTATTGGTGTTGATCCAATTCAGCGTCGACCAGAACACCTGTTCGACGAAGCTCATGTCGGGGGTGATGGTGAACATCGCCTCGAAGCTGAGCGAATCCTCCAGCTGGATCGCGCCCGACATCATCGCCTTTTCATCGAGCGCCGGATAGCGCGACCCGGTCCAGAACAGATAGGCCAGAAGCGCGATAAGCAGGGACGCGAAAACAAATCTACGATTGTAGGGAGGGACGATCAAAGAAGTCATGTGCGAAACATACATTAGGCAGCAAGACCAGTGTAGGTTCAAACCTGCCGGTCGGTGATAAAAGTGACGTCATCTGTGGCCGGTGACAAAGGCCTGTGCCGCTTTGGGCATATGCCCGTAATAGAGTACGTTTTCGACAGGGTGAGGTTTGAAGGCCTCGCCCCTGATCTGCTCATATTCTGCACGGAACGCGCCGATTGGATGCTGCGCCTGGGGGACATTGGTCGCCACGCCGCCATGATACTGATGAAACATCCCCTCGCCCAGCAGCACGATCGGTGTGACGCCGTGCCGGGACAGCGCGCGATTGAGGAAGTCATGATTGACCAGCCCGCCGCCACCCGATTGAAAACGGGCCTCGTATCCGTCAAGTGCCTGGAAACTTTGCCGGGGCAGGCAAAGCCAACTGCATTCCGAGGGCATCCCGCCGAGAAAGCCGCACCCGGAGGATTGTGCGAGGGTGGAGATCTCGAACAGGCGATAGCCATCCCTGGGCCAGACAATGGCATCCAGCAACGCATCCTCGGCCGCTTGATCATAACCTTCCAGCATCGAGACATTCTGAACCTTGGGTCCAAGGTGCCAACTGAGAGCCGCGATAAACGGGTCCCGCGCCAATGTAAGCGCCGCAAGGGTGTCGCGGACCAGACCCGGTGTGGCCATTCGCGCGCCATCCACGATGAAGGCCAGCGCCGTGCCTTCGGCCAGGCTGGCCCCGTGGTTCATCGCATCAACCGGCGAGATGGACGGCGTGTCATAGGCCAAATAGCGGTAATTGGCGCCATGCGCCCGAACAGTTTCGGGGTCTAGCGGCCGGTCCGAGCCGTTGTCGATGGCGATGACCTCGTAACTGTCCGCATCTGCACCGATCTGGTAAGCCGGCGATAGCGAATGCAAGGTCCGCGCCGCTTCGCGCCGCATGTTGTGGAAAATGACGATGATGGATAACAGCATGGCCTGCCCGGTTTCTGGGTGACGTCGTTGTCAGAGCTTCTTCAGATAGCCATTGGGGTTATAGGTGGCGTTCTGTCCGAACATGTCGCAGTATTCGAGCGCAATCTCGAATTGGCCGGGGGTCGTCGCGAAAAAGTCCTGGATGGCGCGGTTGGGGCCGCCCTGATATTGCGCCGACAATCCCAGCTCGTCCAGAACGCCGTCCTCCATGGCCAGGATATCCCCCGGGCGCATGTGGCGATCAAAAAAGCAGAGCGCCCGAAGACAGCCGTCATAGCTATGGGCCGAATCCTCGGTGACAAACCAGGGATGGGGTATCCCGAACAGCGCATGTGTTTCGAAAACAGGCTCTAAATCGAGGACATTTCCCTCAACAAACTGAACGCGCGGGTGTGTGACCCCCTCGGGTGTCGCCAAATCGACAGAGACAATCCGGGTGTCCAGCCCCATCATGTCCGCCAGATCCGCGAATAACAGCGCGCTGCCGCCTGAATGCGATCCGATTTCCACAATGAGCCGCGGTTTCAAATCCCACAGCACCCGCATGTAGATGGCGATGTCCAAAGGGCTCTTGAGGCATCGGATGCCCTTGTAGGTATAGCGCATCACGCCCGCTTGATAGGCATCGAGCATCGGGGCGGGGAAGGCGGTTTTGAAAGAACGCATGTCAGGGGCCGATCAGTGAGGCTTGTGAAAATACACACCGGTCCAGTCGATCTCGATCATCTCTGGAAGCGGCATGTGCCGGGCCGAGAAGAAATCTGCAACGGCGCGGCGGCACATCTCCAGGGCCCCGTAATCGTCAACGATAACGATCCCACCGGGGCTGACCCGGTCATAGAGCGCATTCATAGCATCAATGGTGCTTTCATAGAGATCCCCATCGAGCCTCAGCAGAGCAATCTGGCGGGTCGGGGCATCGTGTAACGTGTCGCGAAACCATCCCCTGAGGAACGTGACGTTGTCATCCAGCAGATTATAGGCTGCGAAATTGTCCCGAACCGCCGTTTCAGAGATGGCAAGCTGCGGGAATTTTTCCTTGGTCAGGTCCAGCGTTCCGTCTTCGGTATGGGTGGGGGGCGGCAAACCCTCGAAACTGTCGGCCACCAGCACTTTGCGGTCCCTCAGACCATGTGCTTTCAACCACCCCGCCATCAGGATACATCCGCCGCCGCGCCAGACACCGCATTCCACAAGATCACCCGGTATCTGGCGGGCAAGTATGTCGTCCAGACAGGCATGCAGGCTGTCCAGGCGCAACCGGCCCATCATCGTGTGGCTGAACCCGGATTTCTCGATCTTGCGGTCGGGAAACTGGCCGATCTGGCGGCTGGCTTTCAGCCGTTTCAACCCATCGGCCCGTTCCGTTCGGATATCGTGCAGGACCCGATAGTCAAACGTTTCCGTGCCGGCCAGGCAATCGCGCAGATAGATCAGGCGCAATTCATCATCGAGATAGATCTCGTTGAGCAGACTGCGTTTGAGCAGATCGAGATAACCATCCGTCGCGGAGCCGCCACCGGTCGGTACAAGAGACCCGCGGCGCGCCTTGAACCGGGCAACGCATTCGGGGAATTCGGCCGTTGGACGAGGGGCCAACGCGATGCGAATATCGGCAATGCGGTCGAGCGCGGAGGCATCCGACGCCAGGTATGCCTCATCCTGTGCCTGCCTGGCAGGTGACAGCTGCGCCCCCGGATTGAGCCGGGTGATGACAGCAAGGCCCTTCATCTCGATATCGAACACCTCGATTTGCAGATCGGGCCGGTGGTCGCGCAGAAACGGGATCACCTTGTAGACATCGCCGGTCCAGGCCTGGGTTTGACGCTCGCGCGTGGTCCAGGCGATATCCTCGGGCAGCACATCGTCGACGACGATCACCGAATGAAGGGTGCAGTGCCGTTCCAGGTTGAGTATGTCGCGCAGAACGAATTCGGCGCGGTGCATCCCGTCGACAAAGGCAAGATCCACTGGCCCTCCCAGCAGGGCGGTCAGGTCGCGCTTGGCAAAAAACACATCGCTTGTCTCGCGGAAAAGCCGCGTCGGGGCCGTCAGCGGGGCGGTGATCTCGAAATCGGGGTCAATGGCCAAGCTTGGGCACCGCGCTCTGGCCAGGCTAACCCCTTTGCGACAGCCTATCTCGACATAGGAGCGGGGCCGCAATCCGTTGTGCAACAGATCCAGAGCAGACAGGTATTTCATGGGTTCTCAATAAAAAGGGGCCGGTGCGTCCGTATCCGGATAACGCACCGGCCCCTGGAATGCGAGTGTCTGGACGGCGTTATTGAGCGTCCAGCGCGGTTTCCAATACGGCAATCCGCTCATTGAGCTGCTGAATGAAGATATGGGCATGTTCCAGCTCATTCAGCATGCCTGTCATCTTGGCATTCATGTTGACCGGTCCATTCTGGGTCGGACCGACTGCGGGCAGGTATTTGTTGCCCCACATCTTGGCGGCGTGCTCTTCGATTGTCGGAACCTCGTAGATCTCGGGATCGAAGACCCCGTCACAGGGGTTGGCCGTCGTGCAGGTGCCGATATTGGTCACGATGCCTGCCGCGCTGAACGTTGCAAAGAGTTCGGCGCTGTCATTGATGCCTGCGATCTTTACTTCGCTGTTGCCCAGAATCACCTGCGATTGTGGTGTGCCTGACGCGTTCAGGGCGACAAGGCGGCGGTTGTCGGAATCGCTTTGCAGGCGGTATTGCACGGGGTTGTTGTCGTTGCTTTTCACATCGACGACCTTGACACCGCTGCCCTGGAACAGGGCGAGGGTCGTGGCCGCGTTATCTTCGACATCCAGCGGTGCATCGGGTGTTTGCGTCCCAAACCCGATATCGCCATCCGTGTCGATGAAAAGCGATTGCGCCGGCGCACCGGTTCTGATCCTGAACGACAGGGCGCTGCCATTGGTTACGTCACGAACAAAGAAGTTGGTCTCGTTGCCGGCCACATCCCAGGTCTGGGACTGAAAGCCCGAGCTGCCATCCTGTTCCAGCCGCAGGGTCGGGCTGTCGCCATTCAACATATGCGCTTCGACCAGCGGAGCGCCGGTGCCCATACCGATCCGCCCGCCGTCATCGACATAAAGCGCGTTCAAGGGGGCGCCGGCTTCGATGGTGAACGGGATGCGCCCGCCATCGATATCTTCGATCGAGAATTTGTTGGCCCCGCCATTGCCGCTTTCGTTGGCCACGATCTGCCAGTCGTTGCTGGGGAAGCTGGCCGAGACCGAGGTGTCCTGGAACCGGATCCGCAGGTTGTTTTCCTTCAGCCGGATCGTGTCAAAGCCAAAGCTTTCGCCGGAGGTACAGTCGGTGCCCACGCAGAGGCTGCCGACGACAACCAGATCCTGGTTGATGGTTTGAGTGGCCTGCGCCGCGCCCGTGAATGCGCTCGTCAATGCGGTTGTCGATAAAAGCGCCGCGGCGCCGATATTGAGTATGTGTTTCATTCTAAAATCCCTCCGGAATTATCAATTTATCGGTTCAAGTCAGCGGTGTCAGCCGTCGTCGCCTTCCTGGATGTCTTCGGGTGTGATGATCACACCGCGCGATACGGTGAAATGGCCCGAGGTGTAAAACGGCTTGGCCTTGGTGTCGCGCGCGGCATCGCCGCGGCCATTGTCGACGGGGTTGACGATCTTGACCAGCTCGCTGGTCGCGGCCCCCAGCTCATAGCGGTAGATACCGTCCAGAGCTTCGGCACCGCTCAGCTGAAAGACCGGCGTACCCGATGCGGCCTCGACGACGATGATCTCGCCATTCGGCGCGGTCACCTTCAGTTGTGCATTGCTCAGTCCGATAAAGTTCTCGAACCAGAACGCATTGGAATTATGTTGTTCTATAGGATCCGCAGCCCAAACCGGCCCTGCCATCGCAAGGATGACCGCCAGGGATGTGCCGCGCACGATGTTAAACATGGTCCCTCCAGACTGCTGGTGCTGCCGGTCACCGTCGTCCAACAAGATCGAGACGCTGCGCGGCATTATTTCGTTAATATGACATGAACATGTTGGGTTGCCCACAAAAAAGGCTAATTCAATCGGTCTTGTCGGCCCCATCGGTGGCGGGTTTGGCGGTGGATGTCCGGCGATGCGCTGCGGCACGGGCCTGAGCGGTATTGATTTGCTTGGGGGTCATCCGGGCGCTCAGCGCGTGGGGCGCCGCGCCGGTATCCAGCCCGGGGGCCTGGGCCAGGGTCAGCCAACTCTGGCCCCATTTAACCCTCGGCGAGCCCCCCCCCCCCGGGAA
>NZ_JAAWWD010000038.1 GCF_021404545.1 Aestuariivita sp. | reverse complement strand
GGTGGGCTGGGGGATGGTAAAAAGGGCAGAAGGGGCCCCTGGGCGGGCGATCAAACCGGGGCGGGGTAGACCTGACCTGCGCGCAGTGGGATGGCACATGGTCCGGCACGCGCTCCGTCAATGGCGTCGCCTCCGGTCGCATGGGATGCCATCCGGGCAGAGGAGTGGAGATGCTCTGCGGCAATCGTGGTTGGATCGAGGGGCACGTATGAGCAAGACTGCTGGGTGCCGCATGCAGAACCTTCACTGTCAACCCGGTCTGTATTGCAGGGGCGGCGGGACAAGTCCCGCCCTACGGGCCAGACAGTAGGGCGGGACTTGTCCCGCCGCCCGCTCAGACCATCGCGTCAGTCGAGAAACGCCTTTTCGACAACGTAATGCCGGGGGTTGGAATTGGCGCCCTCTTCGAGCCCATACTCCTCCAGCATGGCCTTGAGTTCCAGATTGAACGCCAGATTGCCGCAGATCATCGCGCGGTCGGATTCGGGATGGATCGGCTCGACACCAAGATCGGCATAAACCTCGCCCGAGCGGATCAGATCCGTGATCCGGCCCATTTTTGCACTCGTCTCGCGGGTGGTGGTCGGGTAATAGCGGATCTTGGCGAGATTGTCGGCGCCCAAAAGCTCGATCATCATCTCGTCGGATTTCAGATCCTCGATCAGGCGGCGGCCGTATTCCAGCTCTCCTGCTTCGCGGCAGGTATGGGTGATGATGACCTCGTCATAGTCCTCATAGGTCTGCGGGTCGCGCAGGAGCGACGCAAAGGGCGCAAACCCGGTGCCGGTTGCAAAAAACCAGATGCGTTTGCCCGGCAGCAGCGCGTCATGCACCAGCGTGCCCACCGGTTTGGGGCGCAGGATGATCTCGTCTCCGGGCTGGATATGCTGGAGTTTCGACGTCAGCGGGCCGTCCTGTACCTTGATCGAATAGAACTCCAGTTCCTCACCCCAACTGGGCGAGGCAATCGAATAGGCGCGCAGCAGCGGCTTTTGCTTGCCGGTCTTGGGATCGGGATCGCCCATCAGGCCGATCATCACGAACTCCCCCGAGCGGAACCTGAGCGAGGCAGGCCGCGTGACGCGGAAGGAAAACAGACGGTCGGTCCAATGCGTCACGTCCGTGACGATCTGCGCATCAGGCAGCGTGGGCAGCTTGACGGGTTTGGCTTCGGTCACGGTTTGAGGCTCGGTCATCGTTTCTGTCAGGGCACGCTTACACGCGCCTTCCTTCTTTAGGCTGTGATCTGGATCAAGAAAAGCGCTTTAGGTGGATTGCCCGCCGTCGATTGCGATCACCCGCGCAGCCGGGCCTGGTAGTCATGTGCCTGCCAACTGGCGCGGGCACGCCAGTCGGCCTCGGGCTGGCGGGCGGCAAGGTCGTCGGATATCTCGACTTCGTCAAAGCCCGCGCGCCGGGCCATCGCATACTGGTCCGAGATCACGTGCCCCGATGCGCGCAGCCGGCCCCGGTATCCGCGCAGCCTGAGCTGGCGGGCGATTGTGAACCCGCGCCCATCGGCAAAGCTGGGGAAATCAACCCGGATCATCGCAAGGCCGGGCGACAGCGGAACGGTATCGGGATCTGCTTGTGAGGGGATGTCGAGGGCGGGTACGTCATTTGCGGCCTCGTACAGAGGGGTGTAGCCTTGGGTCCAGTCGTCGGGTTGAAAACCCTGGTCGGTGACGATGACGGTCATCTTTATGCTCCTATGCGGACGAGCCGACCATCCACGAAATGGATGCCGCATTCGTCCTTTGTGTCATTGCGCCAACGGCCCGCGCGTGCATCTTCGCCGTCACGAACCGGCGAGGTGCAGGGTGCGCAGCCGATCGAGGGATAGCCTTGGGCCACAAGCGGGTGCCGGGGCAGGCGGTTTTCATCCATATAGTTGCGCACGTCTTCGGGCGTCCAATGGGCCAAAGGGTTGATCTTGATCCGATCGGTGGCGTCCTCCACCTCAAAGAAGTCGAGCTGCGCCCGGGTTCCGGATTGGAAGCGTTTGCGCCCCGTGATCCAGGCACCGTATGGCGCAAGCGCGCCATGCAGGGGCCGGGTCTTGCGCAACGCGCAACAGGCATCGGTATCGCGCTGGTGCAAGGTGCCATCTGGGTCATGGTGCGCACTGTCGTTCGCGCGAACGATCTGGACATTGGTCAGGCCCAGCCGTTCGGTCAGCTCCTGCTGATAGACGAGCGTTTCGGTAAACAGCATCTCGGTATCGATAAAGAGCACCGGCAGGTGTTTGTCGGTGATCGCCACCATATGCAAAAGCACAACTGATTCCGCACCGAACGACGATACCAGAGCCGTCCTGCCCAGATCGTCGAGCGCGCCGCGCAGCACATCCGTGGCGCTGTGGTGGCGGTAGCGGCTGTTGAGCGCGCGCACCTTCTCCCTGTGGTCGGCGGGTTGGCCGACCGGCAGGGCATTGGTGGGAGGACGCGGAACGGCGGTCATTCGGCCGCGACCGCTGCTGCGGGGTAGAGCGCGGATTTGAAGGGGTCCAGACCCAGGCGGCGATAGGCCTGCAGGAAGGTTTCTTCCGGGTTTTCGCGCAGATCGAGATAGGCATAGACCAGCCGTTCGATGGCCGGGATGATCTCATCCGCGGAAAACCCGGGGCCTGCGCGCTCGCCGATAGACGCGGTTTCGGTGGCGTCGCCGCCCAGGGTGATCTGATAATTCTCCACCCCGGCCCGGTCCAGGCCCAGGATCCCGATATGGCCCACATGGTGGTGGCCGCAGGCATTGATGCAGCCCGAGATCTTGATTTTGAGCTGGCCGATATCGTGTTCGATCTGAAGCTCTTCGAACCGTGTGGCGATCTCCTGCGCGATGGGGATCGAGCGGGCGGTGGCCAGCGCACAGTAGTCCATGCCCGGGCAGGCGATAATGTCCGAGATCAGGCCGATATTTGCGGTGGCGAGCCCGTGATCGCGCAAGGCGGCGTGGATCGCCGCCAGATCGGATGTGTGCACATGGGGCAGGATCACGTTCTGCTCATGGCTGATGCGCAGCTCATCATGGGCATAGCGGTGTGCCAGATCGGCCATCACGCGCATCTGCTGGGCCGTGGCATCGCCCGGCGTGGCGCCATGCGCCTTGAGCGAGATCGACACGATGGCATAGTCCTCCGCCTTGTGGGGTGCAGTATTGGTGTCGACCCAGCTTTGAAACACCGGATCGGCGGCATATGCGGCTGTGAACCCGGCGGTGTCAGCAGATTTGAACGACGGTGTTGCGAACTGGGCGGCGATACCCGGCAACAGATCCTGATCAACGCCCGAGAAGCTGGGACGGATGCGCGCAAAACGCTCTTCGGTCAGGGCGCGGATCGTCTCGATCCCGTTTTCATGGACGGTGATCTTGATGCGCGCCTTATACTTGTTGTCGCGGCGTCCCAGCAGGTTGTAGACGCTCAGGATCGCTTCGAGATAAGGCAGCAGGTCCGCCTCGGGCAGGAAATCGCGGACCACCTTGCCGATCATGGGCGTGCGGCCCAGACCGCCTCCCACCAGCACGCGGAACCCGGTCTGCTCGTTTTGCCGAACGAGTTGCAGGCCGATATCATGCGCTTTGATCACTGCACGGTCTTCGCTTGCGCCGGTGACGGCGATCTTGAACTTGCGGCCCAGAAACTGGAACTCCGGGTGATCGGTGGACCATTGCCGGATCAACTCGGCATAAGGGCGTGGATCGGCGATCTCGTCGGCGGCGGCACCGGCGAAATGATCCGCAGTGACGTTGCGGATCGTATTTCCGGAGGTCTGGATCGCATGCAGCCCGACCTCGGCCAGCGCGTCCAGCATATCGGGCACGTCGCGCAGCTTGGGCCAGTTATACTGGATGTTCTGGCGCGTGGTGAAATGCCCATAGCCTTTGTCCCATTTTTCGGCCAGCAGCGCCAGTTGGCGCATCTGTGCCGAATTGAGCGTGCCGTAGGGGATCGCCACCCGCAGCATATAGGCGTGCAGTTGCAGATAGAGCCCGTTCATCAGGCGCAGCGGCTTGAACTCATCCTCGGTCAGCGCGCCCGCGATGCGGCGCTCGACCTGGGCGCGGAACTGGGCGTTGCGTTCCGCCAGAAAGCTCTTGTCGAACTCGGTGTAATTATACATGGCGCTCTGCCTCTTGTTTGCCGTGGGCGTAATTGGAGGGACCTTTGCGGCGGAAGTCTTCGCGGAAATGTGCAGGCTCGGGGCCTGTTGTACCTGGTGTCACATCGGCCAGATAAGCGCCGACCACCGTGGTGGGCTGTTGCTCGGCAAAAAGCAGACGAAGCTGGGCGTCGGCCTCGTCGGTGAGAACCTCGGCCTGTGCCAGATCGCGGGTCCAGCCGTCCTGGGCGGTCAGGTAGATCACATCGCCCTCCAGCAGGTGGTTGGCGGTGACGACTTTGGGGGTAAAGGCGCGCGGCATTACAGAGCCTCCTGTTGCAGATCGGTGGCGGGTGTTTGCAGATAAGACGGCGGCACAGCGTCCAGTTCGGCCGCAGTGGCGCGGGGGGCGAGGCCATAGAAGGTGAGCGCGGGGCCGGTCAGACCGGCCTGTGCGAGATCGGCGGGGAGCCGGGCCAGCGTGGTGTCCAGCATCCGTTGGTCGGGGCGCGAGGCGTTTTCGATCACGCTCACGGGCGTGTCGGCGGCTGCACCATGCATCAAGAGGCGCCCCTGGATAAATCGGGCGGCCTTTTTGCCCATATAGATCGCGGCGATCTGGCCCGGCTGGGCGAGCGTCTTCCAATCGTGATCGGCAAAGCCCTTCATGTCATGCCCGGTCAGAAAGCGCACCGACGCGTTGCGCCCGCGCTTGGTCAGCGACTGACCGATGGAGGCCACCGCGGCGGAGGCGGCGGTGATGCCCGGAACGATATGCCAGCCGATCCCGGCTTCGGTCACCGCGTCGATCTCTTCATCGAGCCGTCCGAACAGGGTGGCGTCGCCGCCCTTGAGGCGCACGACCTGGGCGCCGGTCCGGGCATGCTCGACGATCCGCGCGTTGATCTCGGCCTGGCTCATGGAAGGGCCGAACCCCTCCTTGCCCGCGTCGATCAGGATGGCCTCGCGCCGGGCCAGTTCGAGGATCTGGGGCGTGATCAGCCGATCATGGATGACCACATCGGCCTCATCGAGCGCGCGCCGCGCCTTGAGCGTGAGAAGCTCGGGATCGCCCGGACCCGCGCCGACAAAGGCCACATGGCCCGCGCGTTGCGGTTTTGTCAGATGGGTATCAAGCAGGGCGTCAAGGGCGGGTTGAACGGCCTCGACCCCGGTCTGGATCGCCTTGGGGCCTGCGTTGAAGTAATACGCGCGCCAGAAATCGCGCCGGGGGCGGCCGAAGGGCAGCGCGTCGGCGGCCTTGCGAAAGGTTTTGCCGATGCGCGCCAGGGTGCCCAGGGCGGTGGGCAGCTTTTCCTCCAGATCGGCCTTGATGGCACGGGCGAGCACGGGGGCCGCCCCTTCGGTACCGATGGCGATGGTCACCGGATCGCGGTCGACGATGGCGGGGGTGATGAACTGGCTGTCGTGCAGGTTGTCGACAATGTTGGTGAGCGCACCGTCGGCGCGCGCAAGGGCTGTGGTGCGGGCATCCTCGGCGGGATCCTCGTCGGCCGCATAAAAGAGCACCGCACAAAGCGCGTCGCCCGCCTCCATCGGTCGGCGGATCAGAGTGAGGCGGTTTTCGACTGCCCAGGTTTCGATCTGCGGATCCGGGCGTGCCGCGAACACGGTCAGATGTGCCTCGGTCTTGAACAGCAGCCGAAGCTTGGCACGGGCGGCATCGCCGCCGCCCGACAGCACGATGCGGCGGCCCGCGACGGTGAGGAAGATCGGAAAATGCTGCATGGGATCCTGCCGGTTCGGTGCTTTCTGATGTGAAATATAGGAAATTTTTCCGAAAGTACGCCATCCCATTGCAAAAATAAGGACGTTTGTTCTAAGTAGATGATGTCGTAGGACGGAATGCCCATGAATTGAAGGAATCGCGAATGTCGGTGCGCATAGATGAGATGGACCGGAACATCCTGGCCGAACTGCAACGGGACGCGAGCCAGTCTCTCGATGAGATCGCCCGCGCGGTGGGCTCGTCCAAGACGCCCGTGTGGAACCGGATTCGCAAGCTGCGCGAGGGCGGTGTGATCGGGCAGCACACCGTGGTGCTGGATGCCGAGGCGCTGGGGTTCGAGGCGTGTTTCTTTGTCCTGATCCGCACCTCCGAGCATGAGGCGGATTGGCAGAACCGGTTTCTGGAAGCGCTGCGCGCGCGGCCCGAAGTGCAGGAGGCGCATCGGCTGGCCGGAGAAATCGACTATATCCTGAAGGTGCGGGTGAAGAATGCACGCGCTTATGACGTGTTCTATCAGGCGCTGATCTCGGAGGTGCGGATCTATAATGTGACGGCGCTTTTGTCGATGGAGGAGATCAAATCCACCACCATGCTGCCTTTGCAGGGCCGGTGATCCAAAGGCGCGCTACCGCGCATGTCTAAGATCACGGAAGACCGGCGCGCCGCGATTGCGCTAGGTTTGGACCATGAGGGCCTTCAGGCCATGGAAGTGATAGGTATCGGCATAGGTCGCAGGCCCGGCCAGTTGCAGCTTGGGGCAGCGCTGAAACAGACGGGGCAGGGCAATCTGCATCTCACGTCTGGCCAGCGGGGCGCCAACGCAAAAATGCAGACCGCCGCCAAAGCTGTGATGGGTTTTGGAGGGCCTGTCCGCCAGGAAGCGATCCGGGTCAGGCCAAATGATCGGATCGCGGTTGGCGGAGGCCAGAAGCAGCGCCACCTGGTCGCCGCGGGCGAAGCCGTGCCCGAAGAGGGTCAGCGGTTCATAGGCGTATCGCGTGAAGAGGTGGAGCGGCGGATCGAGGCGCAAGAGTTCCTCGACTGTGGTGGCGATCCGCTCGGGGTCGAGAAGGTCCTGCGGCACGTTGTGTGACAGCAGGCAGCGGACGGCGTTGCCGAGCGCATGAACCGTCGCCTCGTGCCCCGCGTTCAGGAGCAGGATGGCGGTTCCGATCAGTTCGTCTTCGGACAGCTGCGCGTCGGCATCGGTGGCCTGGACCAGGGTTGACAGCAGATCATGCCCGGGGCTGCGGCGTTTGAGGGCGATGTGGTGCTTAAGGTAGTCGGCGAACTCCTTGGCGGCGCTTGCGGCGGCCTCTTCGATCGTGCGGTCGCGGCCCGCCTGATAGATCGCGACCATTGCATGGGACCATCCGAGCAATTGCGGTGCGTCGGTGTCGGGCACGCCCAGCAACCGCGCGATGATGATGACGGGAATATCTGTGCAATAGGCGGGCAGCAGATCGAACGGACCTGCGGGGAAGCGGTCGATCAACTGATCGCAAAGCGCCGCGATCTCGGGCGCCAGTGCTGCAATCCGGCGCGAGGTGAAGGCCCGCAGAACCTGGCCGCGCAGGCGGGTGTGGCGCGGCGGTTCGGCATCGAGCATGGAATGTTGCTCGATCGCCCAAAAGGGTGCCAGATGGTCCGGCACGGGGGCGCATAGCTCGGACGGACATTCGCGGCCAAACCGTTTGTCCCGCAAAATGGCGTGGACGGCCCTATGTGTCGGTGCCGCAGGCATGGCGTAATCCTGCCACCAGATCAGTTCGCCCGCCGCGCGGGCGCGAGTGTAAAAGGCATAGGGATCCTGAACGAACGCGGGATCGGTGGGAGATTGGGACAGGCGTTGCATGAGCGCACCGTGGGGCAGGGATCAGGGCAAGTGCAAGGCCTGGCAGGTTCTGCTCTGACCGTTTTGCGCGGGCGTGGTCAATCGCGGGTTTTCAGGGACATGATCGGGGCGGTGTCTTTGGTGCGGTCACGGTATTGTCCTGGAGTTGGAAAGCCGCGCCCCAGGGCAGGCGTTGTGGGGCGTATTTGCAGCGAGAAGAAGATCAGGACGCTTCTAGGGCACTGATGATGGGGGAGAAATCTTCGGCGGTGAGAGACGCGCCGCCGACAAGCGCGCCGTCGACATCGGCGACACGGAAGATCTCGGCCGCGTTGCCCGGTTTGACCGACCCGCCATAAAGCAGCGGGACGCCCTGAGCCAGCTCCGCGCCGAAACGCGCGGTGAGCGCGGCGCGCATGTGGCCGTGCACCTCACCGATTTGCGCGGGCGTGGGGGTCAGACCTGTGCCGATCGCCCAGATCGGTTCATAGGCGATCACGAGTTTGCCCGCCGTCGGGTTGTCGGGGATGGACCCGGTCATCTGGGCAGAGATCACGCCGAGGGTGGAGCCCTCTTCGCGTTGGGCCAGACTTTCGCCCAGGCAGATGATCGCGACGAGCCCTGTTGTCTGCGCGGCATGGGCCTTTTTGCGCACATCGGTGTCATGCTCGCCGTGATCGGTGCGGCGTTCGGAATGGCCCAAGATAACATGGGTTGCGCCCGCCTCCTTTAGCATCGGCGCGGAGATGTCGCCGGTATGGGCGCCTGAGGGGGCGGGGTGACAGTCCTGACCCCCTATTGCGACGGCGCTGCCCGAGGCGGTGCGTGCGGCTTGTTCGATCAGTGTGGCGGGCGGGCAGATCAGGATATCGACGGCCGGAGCGGGGTGGGCGCGGGTGAGCGCATGGATCTCGGTCAGGGACGTGGTCCCGCCGTGCATTTTCCAGTTTCCGGCCGCCAGTCTGCGTCGCATCGCTGTCCCCTGTTCGATGATTGAGGCTTGTCGTAGCATCGGCCTGAGGCCGAGACAATCGGCGATCCGGGAGAGCGGGACGGAGCAGATGCGGAAACTGAGCCTCCGCTTCATGCAACAGCGCGATGCCGGAGAGCCTGCGTGGCGACAGAGGGTCCGCGTGCCGTCTTGAGTGCATTAAGCGAGGCGGAGGCGGCTTTCTTTGCCGCACGCGACATGGCCATCGCGCTGTCGCGGAGAGGGGATTACCTCACCGGGCCTAAAGTGGCTGGCGCGCGGAATTTCGGGAGTGCGGCGCAGCGGGATGATGGCTGCCCGTCCCCGACTGCGGCTGAGGGGTCGTCTGGGCCGACGAGGCCGGGATACGGGGATGCCCGGGCGCCCGTGGCCGCCGCGCGGGGTGTTTTTCGGGATCAGTTTCGTTGAAACGCTGGCGCTCTGGTGTGGTGGATGGATCAAGGTCATGCCGCACCGGATCGTGGTCAGCGGCGCAGGTGGCGCGCAATCAGACCCAGGTGCAGAAGATGTCCGACCAGGCACCCGATGGCCATGATCGGTATGACACTCGGGTCATCCGTCAAAAATACAGCCGGGATCATCATCAGCGCGCTCAAGACCGGCATGAAGCTGAGCGCAAGGGCACGCGGTGCCGACCATCCGACCCCGCCGGTCGGGCCAAATTGCATCGGCAAGAGATCATAAGCGCGAAAGCGGCTATCGGCCGCCAACGACAGGGCGACAAGCACCAACAGAGTGATCGCCGTCAGGATCATGGCCTCAGCCGTGATCGGCGCGCTCTTCCGTCAGTTCGTCGACATCCTTGAACTTGATCGATTCACCGCAGCCGCAGGCATCTTCAACATTGGGATTGTTGAACTTGAAACCCGATTCCAGCAGGCTGACCTCGTAATCGATCTCGGTCCCGAAGAGAAACATTTGCGCCATGGGCGCGATCATCACACGGGCGCCGTCAACCTCGACCAATTCGTCATTCGGGTCCTGCTCGGCCACGTAATCCATGGTGTATTCCATGCCCGCACAGCCGCCTTTCTTGACGCCGATCCGTAGGCCGGAATGGCCTTCTTTTTCCATCAGTCTGACGATCTGCGCAATTGCGCGGTCGGTCAATGTGACAGCCTGTTTGCCTGGAATGCCGAACATAAGCGGATCTCCTTTGTCGCTAATCTAGGTCTCTGTACCGCATGCCTCAAGGGGGTAAGGTGTCACGTCGCATCACAAAAAACCGCCCGGACCACATGGGACCGGGCGGAGGGGCAGGGCCTGCACAGCCGGGGGGACGGCAGAGGGGATGTCAGAGGCCCAAGCAGTTCGCGTAATAGGTGACAGTCGCGGGCCAGTCGGAGAACACGCCCTCGACACCGACATCCTGCGCCAGCACATCCAGCAGCTGGTAATAGGCGCCGCCATTGGTGGTCACGTCCGCGATGGTTTGGAAATACCAGCCACCGCCGTCGGTCAACTGGCCCGAGCGTTCCAGTGTCCAGGTGATGATGTTCAGCCCGGCGTCATTGGCTTGGTTTGCCCAGGTCGAGGGGACAATCTCGCCGTTTTCGGTGGCCACCAGAACCCAGGTCGGGGGCGCGATGTAGTTGATGCCCATCTCGGCATAATCGCTCAGCGGCATCGGCCAGGTGGTTGCGTCCTGCGGGTCAAAGCCATCCAAGTTGTAGTGATCGACCAGATAGACGGCCTGGGCACCGAACTCCGGCTCGGCCTCGATCCAGTATTGGACGTCTTCCAGGTTGAAGCTTTGCAGCCAGACATCCGAGGCGGGCACGCCCGCGGCCTTGAACTCGTCGACCAGCTTTTGCGCGTAGTCCTCTTGGCTGAAGCCGTTGAACGGCATCTCGACCGAGGGTGTCTTCAGCTCGGGCGTGAATTTCGCACCCAAAGACGCGAAGAGCGCGATCGATTCCGCATGGGTCATCAGCGTGGCCCCATCGGTAAAGAGGTTGGTGCGCCAGTCGGCGATGCCTCCCTGGTACGCTTCGGCTGTGGTGGCGGTGCGGTCGGCGCTGTCCATCTTGGGCGTGAGCGTGCGGAACTGCTCGAGCGTGATTTCGGAGGTCCGGCACTCGGCCCCGGCGGGCGTGTCACCACTTGCGGCGGTGAAGGGGGTGACACAGGTGTCGGCCAGATCGGTCAGCAGGATATTCGTTGTGGTGTGCAGGTCGTTTTGTGCGTGACGGCACACCAGTTCGAGATCCTGAGTGAAGGTGACGTCGCATTCCAGTATGCCTGCCCCCATACGTGCGGCGGCCCGGTTCGATTCGACCGTATGCTCGGGGAACAACAAAGGGGCGCCCCTGTGACCGATGGAGAAATCGGTCTTCATCGGCGTCTGACCTTCGCAGCTTTGCAATTTGGTCTTCAGCTCTCCGTCGGGCAGTTGATCGATCAGAAAGGCCGGGCGCGGACCATAATCAATCGCAGGGCCATTTGCCATGGCCTGGGTGGCGGCCAGCACGGGTGCGAGCAATGCAAGCGCACAGACGGGGACAACACGCATCAGGGTAACTCCAGTCAGATTTCGATGTACCGCTGTGATGAGCGCGCAATGCGACAGATGGATGATGTCTGCGTGATGGTTTTGTTAAAGCTGTGTGATGGGGTGTGGATAACCGTGGCCGGTTCTGGCGACCCAGAGGCCAGGTTGCCCGCACCATGGCTGTCGTCCCCAGGCCAAAGCACGGATCCTAACATTTGCCGGAGCGGACCGCATGCCCGCAAAAAACGCCTCCTGTGACGTACAGCGTCCTTGCCAACAGAAACGCCGCCCTGATCAGAGGACGGCGGGTCAACCTGTTGCGTTCTGTCAGACCTTACATAAAGCCCAGCTCAAGCCGTGCCTCATCCGACATCATATCCATGCCCCAGGGCGGTTCCCATGTCAGCTCCACATCGACCTGTTTGACACCGGCAATCGGTTCGATCGCATCGGCGATCCAGCCGGGCATCTCACCGGCAACGGGGCATCCGGGTGCTGTAAGCGTCATGATGATGCGCACTTCGTTCTCGGCCGAGATGTCGATGGTGTAGACCAGGCCCAGCTCGTAGATATTGACGGGAATTTCCGGGTCATAGACCGAGCGGCACGCCTCGACGATCTGATCATAAAGCGGATGATCCGTAGAGGACGGCGCAATCAGCGGCGCCCCTTCAAGCGGTTCCATGGGCTGGTTCATTTGGGCCTCGTCACGTTCCTGAGAAAATATATAGGGAAAGGACGCTGTTGCGTAAAGGGCGCGTCCGGTTGGCGGTGCCTGAAAGATCAGTCGTTGATGTCGTGGTCGAAATGCTTGACCTGCCCGCGCGGGACCTTGAACAGCATCCTCAGCACGATCCACGCGACCAGCGACAGGCCCGCGAACAAAAACAGCAAGACCGGCAGTGACAGTGTGAGCCCGGTGTTGAGCAGCAACATCGACACCGCGAACGCGCCCAAGGCAAAGCCCAGGAACAGAAATCCTGGCACCACGACCTCGGCGATTGCGAGAATGAGGGCGGCGGCCAGCCAAACCCACCAGACCGACACCCACAACATCATTTATCTCCCCCTTTGAGTTGCCGGAAGGCGTCGGAGAAGGCCTCAAGCGCTGCCGCGGGCAGGATTATGGTTTGTTTGCCCGCGCCCGCGCCCAGGGCATTGAGGGCCTCGACCTGCTTGAGGGCAACCTGATATTGCGCGGCCTCCAGCCCGTTATCCGCGATCGCCCCGGCCACAACCTGTGTGGCATAGGCTTCGGCATCCGCCTGGACGCGGCGCGCCTTGGCGGCCTGTTCGGCCGCATAAAGCTCGGCGTCCGCGGCCAGTTCCACGGATCGTTTCTGGCCTTCGGCCTCCGTGACCTGGGCACGCCGCGCGCGCTCTGCATTGAGCTGCTGTAGCATCGCCTCGCGCGTGGCTTTGTCGAGGTTCACGTCCAGGATTTCCGCGCGCGTCACCTCGATTCCCCAGGCGTCCACGGCATACTCGACCGAGCTTTTGATGGTTGTGATCAGCTGCGAGCGGTTGGCCTGCACATCGTCAAGGTCCATCTTCCCGATCTCGGCGCGGACGATCCCGGCGACGGTGGTGGCAATCGCGGCGTCCACATCGCGGATCCGATAGACTGTCTTTTCCGGTTCGGTGATGCGGTAGAACACGGATGTTTCGACCTGCACCAGCACGTTATCCTTGGTGATCGCATCCTGGCTGGCATTCGGCAACTGACGTTCGAGGATCGAAATGCGGTGCGCCACGCGATCCAGAAACGGCACGATCAGGTTGATGCCGGGCCCCAGTACGGAATGCAATCGGCCAAACCGTTCGACAACGAACTTGTCGGATTGCGAGACGATCTTGAGCCCCGCGAAGACAATCGCGACAAGCAGGATGGCGGCCAGAATAAAGGGCAGATTGGCGGCGAGCAGGTCAAAAATCTGGGTTTCGGTCATCTGTGATCCTGTTTTTGCAAACGATTGCGTGCACAATAGCTGGGGCAGTATAGCACCCGGTGCAATACATTGCGCGGTTTCAAGCCGCTGTGAAAGCCAAGCACAATCATCCGCGTACCGTTTGGCATTCGGCACAAAAAAGCGCGGCCCATCTCCGTGACGGGCCGCGCCGGTTTAGGCAATCGCGTCAGGCCATCAGAAGCGCCAACGGGCGCCCAAGATCATCCCATCCGCATCCTCATAGGATGTGGCAGTGGTGTCGGAATAGGAATAGTTGCGATAGCCGAAATACGCCTCGACATTCGCAGTGTCGAAATCCTGAACGATGGCCAAGCCCCAGGCCTCGGCCTCGTCCCCGTTTGTGACATTGTCAGACCCGGAATAGAAGTCGACCGAGACCGCAGTGGAGCCGACAGCCAGCACGTCGAAGGTATAGCCCAGCTTGATATAGGAATAGTTTCCCGAGGTGTTGCGATCACCCGCGGCGAATGTCGCGTTGACGCCGGACGGCAACAAGAACGAGATCGAGGCAAATGTGTCTTCGCGGTCTTGCGCGCCGTCGCGTTCGCGCACCTGATAACCCAGGCCCGCTTCCATTTCGATGCCATTGGCGAATTCATTCTCGTAGCCGAGGCCGATGTCGTAAAAATCGTCATCGTTGCCCTCGCTCAGGATGTCCTGGCCATAGGCGATACTGAATGTGAATCCGCTGAACTCAGGCGTGTCGTACCGGATCCGACCGCGGCGGCTGCCGTCGAAATTGGCGAATGCATCGCCGATTTCGATGCCTGACAGGGCCCCGCTTGTGGTGCGGAACTCGAATGACCCGGCCGTATCACCGATGGACACGGATGTGGCAAGCCCGGTGCCTGCCAGCGATCGGTCGCCGATTCCGTCCGACGCCATGCTGCCCTGACCGAAATAGAACGTGCCGTAGCTGGCGGTCTGGAACTGGACATCGACATGGCGCAAGCGCGTGCGGTCCCAGTCGACACCCTTTGGCGTGCTGGTCTGGCTGATGCCATCGGTGCCCCGGAACCCAAGCGCGGTCTCAAAGCGGAACCGCAGCTCGTTCCCGCCGAAAGGCTGGGTGATCAGGAATCCGACCCGGCTGCCGGATGCGGCGTTGTCGGCCACGTCATCCGTTGTCGTGGTGCCGTCGTCAAAGGACAGGACCGACGGGTTGAACTGGCCGTAATAGGTGAATGTACCGCCGGATCCGGTCTCATAGACCGGGCCGGCAACAGCGGCGGTGCCCATCGCGGTCAATAGCGATGCTGCGAGGACACGGGGCGTGGTTTTCGAGGGCATGGAAGCAGTCTCTCCGATGACATGTATCACCAAAAAACTATCAGGTTTTTGGGACACGGATCCTAAGGTTTTATGAAGATTTTGTAAGAGGTTATGAAACCTCGCCGTTGTTTAACCTTTGGCGGACGGGCTTGGCAAGGCGTCGGATTTGAACCACAAGGCCCGGGACGCAGCGTAAGGGGGCGGTATCATGAGCGGGCCATTTGCATTTCAGGTGAACGCGGGCGACGGCCGGGCGCGCAGCGGCGTGATCTCCACTCCACGGGGCCGGATTCGCACCCCGGCTTTCATGCCCGTCGGGACGGCGGCGACCGTCAAGGCAATGATGCCGGAAAGCGTGGCCGCGACGGGTGCCGATATCCTTTTGGGCAACACCTACCATCTGATGCTGCGGCCCACAGCCGAGCGGATCGATCGCTTGGGCGGGCTGCACAGGTTCATGAACTGGTCCGGCCCGATCCTGACGGATTCGGGCGGTTTTCAGGTGATGAGCCTGGCGGGCTTGCGCAAGCTGACCGAAGAGGGGGTGACTTTCAAATCCCATATCGACGGCTCCAAACATGCGTTGACGCCAGAACGCTCGATGGAGATCCAGCGCCTGTTGGGGTCGGATATCGTGATGTGTTTTGACGAATGTCCCGCTCTGCCTGCGGATCGGGATCGGATTGCCCAAAGCATGCGCCTGTCGATGCGTTGGGCGGCCCGGTCGCGCGAAGCCTTCGGCAACCGCCCGGGCCATGCGCTTTTCGGTATCCAGCAAGGCGGGCTGGAGGAGGATTTGCGCGCCCAGAGCGCCCAGGCTTTGACCGAGATCGGGTTCGAAGGTTATGCCGTGGGCGGTCTGGCCGTGGGGGAGGGGCAGGAGGCGATGTTTGGGTGTCTGGACTTTGCCGCGGATCAACTGCCCGTGGACAAGCCGCGCTATCTGATGGGGGTCGGCAAGCCGGATGATATCGTAGGCGCTGTGGCGCGCGGGATCGACATGATGGATTGCGTCTTGCCGTCGCGCTCGGGCCGGACCGGGCAGGTGTTTACACGCTATGGGGTGCTCAACATCAAGAACGCGCGCCATCAGGACGATCCGCGCCCGCTGGATGAGGAATGCGAATGCCCGGCCTGCCGCAACTATTCGCGCGCCTATCTGCACCATGTGTTTCGCAGTCAGGAGATCATCAGTTCGATGCTGCTGACCTGGCATAACCTGCATTATTATCAGCAGATCATGGCAGGCATGCGCGCGGCAATCGGGCAGGGGCGGTTCGCGGCCTGGCAATCCGAGTTCCACAGCACCCGTTTGCAGGGCGATATCGACCCGCTTTAGCTTTGGGTAAGGAATACCGGAGTATCCCGGAGGGGTGCGGGATCCTAAGATGGTCCTGGTCATCTGGGGAGAACGAAATGCATTTCGCGGTGTTTACCATGTGTTGGGGGTGTGCGGCGATACTGGTGGCCGTTGCGCTAACCTGACCGGGGCGCAGAATGTGACACACATTCTGGCCAGAAACTGACGCAGTTTCTGGCGCCCGGTTTGACTGCAAGCGCTCGGATTTTGTGTCAAAACCTAACCAGAATCCGGGTCGACTTCTGGAATGTGCGCGGGTCCCTGCGGCTGCACCTTCCCGGTGTCCAGACGGTCCGGCCTGCGCGAATTCCCTTCAAACGCGGCCATTCAACGAAGTTTTGATCCCCAAACGCGTCTTTACCGTGATTGGCCGATTGCACCTGTGTCGGCGCACAGGCATTGTCTGTTTACATTTCGGCTTGAAACCGGTCGGTCGGAGCCACAAGTTATCACTCCATAAAGGAGACAGCCGATGTCGCCTCAGAGAGGGACGGCGCTGTCTTGCCAATGATAAGGATAGAGCATGCAAGACCCCCTCAATTCCTCGTACCCGGTGCTGCCGCTGCGCGATATCGTGGTGTTTCCTCACATGATCGTGCCGCTCTTCGTGGGTCGGGAAAAATCGGTCCGTGCCCTCGAAGAGGTGATGGCCGACGACAAGCAGATCCTGCTGTCCAGCCAGGTGGATCCAGGCATGGACGATCCCGATACCGATGGGATCTACCGGGCCGGTGTGCTGGCCAATGTGCTGCAATTGCTGAAACTGCCCGATGGCACCGTGAAGGTGCTGGTAGAGGGCCAGGCGCGTGTGTCGATCACAGAATTTCTCGACAATGACCTCTTTTTCGAGGCGCGTGCCGAGTATCTCACGGAGATCCCCGGAGACCTGACCACCACCGAGGCTCTGGTGCGCACCGTCGGCACCGAGTTCGAGCGCTATGCAAAGGTGCGCAAGAACATCCCCGAAGAGGCGCTTTCGGCCGTGGGTGAGACCACCGAACCTGCCAAGCTGGCGGATCTGGTCGCGGGCCATCTGGGCATCGAGGTGCATCAGAAACAGGAACTGCTGGAAACGCTGTCTGTCTCCGAACGGCTGGAAAAGATCTATGGCCTGATGCAGGGCGAGATGAGCGTTTTGCAGGTCGAGAAAAAGATCAAGACCCGCGTCAAGACGCAGATGGAGAAGACCCAGCGCGAATATTATCTGAATGAACAGATGAAGGCCATTCAGAAAGAGCTGGGCGATGGCGAGGATGGCGAAGGCGAAATCGCTGAGCTTGAAGAGCGCATCGCCAAGACCAAGCTCAGCAAAGAGGCCCGAGAAAAGGCCGAAGGTGAGCTGAAAAAGCTCAAGAATATGAGCCCGATGTCGGCCGAGGCCACGGTCGTGCGCAACTACCTCGACTGGATGCTGTCGATCCCGTGGGGTGTCAAATCGCGTGTCAAAAAGGACCTTGGCCGCGCCGAGAAGATCCTCGACGACGATCACTATGGCCTGGAAAAGGTCAAGGAACGGATCGTGGAATACCTCGCGGTGCAGCAGCGGTCCAAAAAGCTCAAAGGCCCGATCCTGTGCCTTGTGGGCCCTCCGGGCGTGGGTAAGACCTCGCTGGGTAAATCCGTTGCCAGAGCCACCGGGCGCGAGTTCATTCGCATCAGCCTTGGTGGTGTGCGCGACGAGAGCGAGATCCGCGGACATCGCAGGACCTATATCGGCTCGATGCCGGGCAAGATCATCCAGGCTCTGAAAAAGGCCAAGACCACGAACCCGCTGATCCTGTTGGATGAGATCGACAAGATGGGCCAGGATTTCCGGGGCGATCCCGCGTCGGCCATGCTGGAGGTGCTTGATCCCGAACAAAACAGCACCTTCGTGGATCACTATATGGAGGTCGAATATGACCTCTCGAACGTGATGTTCCTGACCACCTCGAACTCGTACAACATGCCCGGCCCCCTCCTGGACCGGATGGAGATCATTCCCCTTGCCGGTTACACCGAGGATGAAAAGCGCGAGATCGCCCGGCAGCACTTGATCGACAAGCAGGTCAAGAACCACGGTCTGAGACAGGGTGAGTTCGAGCTGACGGATGAGGCCCTGACGACCATCATTCGCACCTATACCCGCGAGGCGGGGGTGCGGAACCTGGAACGTGAAATCGCCAAGGTGGCCCGTAAAGCGCTGACCAAGATCATCCGCAAAGAGGTTGAGGAAGTCGTGGTGACACCCGAAAATCTGGACGAATTTCTTGGCGTGGCTAAGTATCGCTTTGGCCTTGCCGAGAAAGAGGATCAGGTCGGTGTCGTGACCGGGCTTGCCTATACCTCGGTCGGGGGCGAGCTTTTGAGCATCGAAGCGCTGCGTCTGCCGGGCAAAGGGCGGATGAAGACCACCGGCAAACTGGGCGACGTGATGAAAGAGAGCATTGACGCCGCCTCAAGCTATGTCCGGTCGATCAGCCCCAAGATCGGGGTGAAGCCGCCGCAGTTTGAAAGGTGGGACATCCACGTCCATGTGCCGGACGGGGCCACACCCAAGGACGGGCCGTCGGCCGGTCTGGCAATGGTGACCTCTATTGTGTCGGTGCTGACCGGTATTCCGGTGCGCAAGGACATCGCCATGACGGGCGAGGTCAGCCTGCGCGGCAATGCCATGCCTATCGGGGGCCTCAAGGAGAAGCTGTTGGCGGCGCTGAGAGGGGGCATCAAGACCGTTCTTATTCCGCAAGAGAATGAAAAGGATCTGCCCGAGATCCCCGACAACGTCAAAGCGGGTCTGGATATCATTCCGGTCAGCCACGTCTCAGAAGTGCTCAAGCTTGCGCTCTTGGCGGTGCCCGACGCGATCGAATGGGACGAGGCCGCCGAGGAAGCCGCCGCTGCTGCCGCAGCCAAGGGGGCAGGTAGCGGGACCGGCGCCACAGCGCACTGATCCCACTGTCTGCTGGAGACAGGAAAGGCCGTTCCCGAACAGGGGGCGGCCTTTTTTCGGGGGGCATCGCCCGATTGGGCTGTGGATCGGACCCGCCCGTGGCAGCCATTGCCGGGGCCGCGCCTGGTGCGGGGTCGGCAGATGCCCAAACCAGCTTGCCGAAAGCCACAAGCCCGCTCGACCGGTCTGGGGGCGTCACTGAACAGGTCTGGTATGGCCCTCGGCCCCTGTGATCCGTCGAAGGCTCAGCCAGATGGCGCCCCATAGACGGTGTCGCTGTCACATTCGCGCGCGCGTTTGACGGCGATCAGACCGAACATGAGGACCACCGGAACGGACCCCAAGCGGTTGCCCCTTGCGGGGGCAGTGTGGTGCGACCTTCATCCCCGTTCATGTTCGGGTATGATTGCGGTTTCGGGCATAAGGCGCGCTGTCCTTGGGCCACTGACCAATATGGCCGCCAGGATAGCCGCGTCATTTCTCAGACCCCAAGAACCGGCCGCCATGTCCTCAGATCATGGAGTTGCGATCCATCGGGAGCCATATTGGGCGAGGTCAAACAGCGCAACAAATGGCCGGTTGGCCCGACATATGGCCAAAGACAATGGATTTGCGCCTTGTCACGGGCTAAGCTTTCTCAACAACAATAACGAAGTGAGCAGTCATGAGTACAAAGTCGCGCACCCCCCGCACCAAACCGCCCCGCAGTGCCCCGGCCAAAACCCCGGCTAAAACCCGGGCCAAAAAAACCGCCGCCAAGGGACCCAGCACGCGCCAGAGTTCTGCGGCCAAGGCCACGACGACCCGTGGCAAGGCGCCCGCGGCGGCCAAGGTGGCCCCGACGCTGGTTCAGGTCAAAGAGGCGGTGGTCGGCCAACCTGACTTGCGCAAAAAAGAACTGATCGATCTGGCAGTCGAACGGTCTGGGTTAAAAAAGAAAGACGTCAAGCCCGCAGTCGAGGCGATCCTCTCGGTGCTGGGAGAGGCGTTGGCCGATGGGCGTGAGTTGAACTTGCGCCCCATGGGCAAACTCAAGGTGCAGCGCCAAGAGGAAAAGGCCAACGGTACCGTTATGGTCTGCCGTATCCGTCAACCGCGCCCGGTTTCGGTCAAGGGCACCGGCGGAGCGGTCAGGGCCGCGCAATAGCAGCCTGCTTCACAGGAACCCGCAGCCCAGCGGCTGGCCCTGGATGCTTGATACCAATCCGTTTCAATTCGTGCTGCAAACCCCTTGCGAATGCGGGAACAGGCGGCTAAATACCGATCGCACTGTATGGGTGATTAGCTCAGTGGTAGAGCGCTTCGTTCACATCGAAGATGTCAGGAGTTCGAATCTCTTATCACCCACCATAACAAACACCATTCTCCAAAATCCGCTGTAATGCGTTGAAAAAAAACGATATTTCCGGAATTCTTGCGCCCTGATTCCAGCAGGTCTTTGCTGTGGCCGCAGAGGCCGGTTTCAGCACAGATCTGCGGGCCGCGGTGCCGCCATTCTCCTGTGGCTTCCGAAAACTTGCGGGGCATTGCAGCGCGAGGTCTGGTTGTTTGCCCGAACCCGCCCCTCGACCGGGCCTGTTTGGCCAGGTTTTCCAGCATGAGCGCCGTGTCTTTCTCCGGCGTAACCAGCTTGCCCTCATAGCGGCGGATAGTGGTTTGAGGGCTGGTGGACATGATGCGAAAGGCCGAGAAGACGAAGAGCCGCTCGTGGCCGACATGATTGAGCTGGCCCGACACTGCGGCGGCTGAGCCCGGCTTACCTTCTTTGCCGGTTGAAGAAGACTGCCGAGCTTGTCGTAAAGCATTTCGAATAAAACTTGCCCCCCTTTGTCGCTGCCTCTCCCTTCGGTCGAACGCGAAAAATGATGTTAGATGCCTCAAGTTAAACTCGAAAAGCTATAGCCTTCCGTCAGATTTCCGCGACCGACGGGCCGTCTTCCGCCTGCTTGATGACGAACGCTGTCTGCCAACGCACCGCAAGCTTGGCGCGTTTTCAGGCCTCAAGTAGCTTGGTGAGCTTCGCCGACATAGGCCCAAGCGTCTGAGGCTTCTGACGCGCCAAACGCCTTGCCTTCCACCGAGATGAACGTGTTAAAGACACCGATCATTTTCTGCGCCTTCTCCGGGGCGCCAATCACCGCATAGCGCCGCACTTCGCTCAGCGCGCGGAACCGGGACCTGATCACGTCGCCGTCAAACAGGCTGTCCCAGTCACTGCCGGTGAAACCCGTCAAATCCAGCAGCATGTCGACCTTTTCTGGGTGCCGGTCAAACACATCGTTCATGAATTTCGCCAGATCTTCGGAGGCGTCGTCGTCGATGCGGCCATTGATGCGAAACGCGTACAGGTTGGGCGCGCTTGTCTCGATTTGCTGAATGGGGCCTGAGTGAAACAGGGTCATTTTATCCTCCTTCGATTTGCACAGTTCTGAAGCCAAACCCGCAAGACCCGGGTGCAGTTCCACCATGTCTGCCGCGCCCGCGGGCGTGGGCAGTATCATGCCGAACTGGTCCACACCCCAAGGTCAGGCGCGGTCGGTCGAACATCGGCGCATCAGGCAGGACCCGGCTTGCGATGCGGTCCGAGGCTGCCTTAGCTGTGTGCAATCCGGATCATGTCCTGAACAAGTCAGTCCCGGAACCCGAGTGTTTCAAGCAGCCGGGTCAGAAAAAAATGCGCATCCCTATGATCTGCCAGCAGCCGGGCTCTGCTTCGAGAGCTTCGACGACTATGCCGACAAAGCCGTGAATTGCCGCTCGTTTCCTAAATACCTTCTTGGTTCGTGTCGCGCTGTGTGTTTTCGAGCTCGTCGGGCAACAAAATCCCGGTCCTGTCACGTTTGTGTTTCGGGTTATCGAATAGTTCGATGTGGTCGAAGATGTCCTGTCTGGCCTGTTCATGGGTTTTGGAGATGCGACGGCGAATACGGTCACGTTTGAGCGGATTGAAGAAGCCTTCCGCAACCGTGTTGTCATGGCACGTGCCGCCCCTGCACATGGAACACTCTATCTTAGGGGCCCGTAAGAACGCCGCGCAGTGTCCACTGGTACATTGGGATCCTTGATCCGTGTGGATCAAGACCGGTTGCTTGCGTTTTTGCCGCCTTTGGTTCCAAGAACCCTGGCGACGAACAGGCGATGCTCTGCCATGCAGATCTCGGCCATCGGACGGGTTTTCGCAATCCGGCGCCGGACGCGCGCCGCAGCATGAACCGGCCTTCCGCCTCCAGACGGACCCTTTTTTGATAAAGTTGTCGGCAGTATCTCCGTCAAATCCTTGCGAGGACATGGCCAATCTGGATCGTTGATTGCGACAAGGTACCCTGCTGATGGCAGTGACGCGGCGTCTGCTGCATCGCCCCAGGGCGGAACCCAAATACATATCAACACCTTAAGACCTGGCCCGTCCAAGCAGCTTGATCGAGTCGCGTTTGGCGACGCAAAGCCGCGTGCGATGCCGCGTTGTTGGACAGACCGATTGGCTGTGGGTCGCCGTTTACGGATTCAAAACTTCCCCGGTTTAACACCCACACACCCCCTAATGGCGCAGCTCGCCTCATTCCGCATGTCGGAATTGGATTGTTTGAAGGAACGCAGCGATGAACACAACGACTTCAGAAAATGCAGGGCTGGTCAATCGGCTGTCCCTGACCGGCTTGATCCGCGGCGGATTTGGCCTTGTCACCGCCCTGATTGCTCTCTTGGCCTTTGGCGCATTCCACGCCACCGATCTGATTGAAGAGGCGTTCAAGGAAAATCAGCTTGCCGCACGACAAAAGCAGGTTTTGAATGAAGTGTTCGAGGATGTGTTCGAGGCGCGCATTGCCGCCCTGAAATATCGTGCGTCGGGCAATAGATCCCACATTGCCGATGTGGATTCCAACATCGAAGAAGTGCTGGACGTCGCCAATGAAACAGCGCCGGACCGTGGCTTCGGGCTTTTGGCCACGCTGCCCAATGCAAATCGCATTCAGCGCGATATCCTGGATGTACTCGGCACATATGGGAACAGCTTCCGCGTGCTTGTCGCCAAGAACGAAAAGTTGCAAGAAAGCTATTCCAAGATGACGACGGCTGGGCGCGAGATGCTGGAATCGCTCAACACGGTCAGCCAGCGGTCCTTGCAGGGGGGCAATACACAGGCCGTATTCTATGCCTCTAAAGTCAAAGAGGAGATCCTTCTGTCGCTCTATTATGCAGCGCGCTTTATCCAATCGGGGGATGTTGAGCACATGGCTCAATCGATCGACTTTGCGGTCCGGGCTGAAGACGATGTGCAAATCTTGAATCGAAACCTGTCGGATCGCGCGCTTTTGGATGAGGCTGCAAATGTGTCTGCGATGCTGTCGGTTATCGTCAACACCCAGCCAGAAGTTCAGGCGGATCTGCAGGAACGTGATCGCATTGCTTTTGACGTTCTCGATCGTGACGGGGCGGCCATTCAGAATCAGGTTGAAGCCGCGCTTGACAATCTGATCAGCTCCTCTGCCGCTGTCGGACCCAAAGGTCTTGAACTGGTTGAAAGGACGCATTGGGTCATGGGGGCCGCTGGCATTGTATCGGCTGCCTTGGCTGCGCTGATCGCGTTCGCGGTGTCGAACTTTCTGACCAGGCGGATCACGAGCTTGGCCGATACAACCGACCAGCTGGCCAAGGATAACCTTGACGTCTTGATCGAGGGGCAAGATCGGACGGATGAGACCGGTCGGTTGGCTCGGGCGTTGGTCGTCTTCCGGGACAACCGTAATCAGGCGCGCCGACAAGAAGAGCGGGAGCAAGAGGCAAGCCGGGAGCGCGAGGCGGTTGTAAGCGCACTTTCCAACGGTCTGGCCGGCATGGCGTCAGGTGATCTGACCGTGCGCATGCATAGCAAGTTTTCGGATGAGTTTGAGCCATTGCGCCAGAACTTCAACGGGGCAATCCAGCAGCTGGAGCAGGCGATGTCCGGTGTGATGCAAGAGACCCACAACATCAAGGGCGGTGCCGAAAACCTGTCATCGGCTGCCGACGAGTTGGCACGGCGTACCGAAGGGCAGGCGGCGGCCTTGGAGGAAACTGCGGCGACCATCGTGCAATTGTCCGATAGCGTGACCGACACGGCGAGTGGCGCCGAAAAGGCCAACAGCTATGTCAATACGGCACAAAAGGAAGCCGAAGGAAGCCTGGTCGTGGTGTCCTCCACGGTCGAGGCGATCCGTAAAATCCAGACCACTTCGGCGGAGGTGTCACAGATCATCGGCGTGATCGACGATATTGCCTTCCAGACCAATCTCCTGGCACTGAATGCCGGGGTCGAAGCGGCCCGCGCGGGCGACGCTGGTCAAGGGTTTGCCGTTGTGGCTTCCGAAGTCCGTGCTTTGGCGCAACGTGCCAGTAAGGCGGCCAAGGAGATCAAGGACCTGATCGAGACATCCGTCACCCAAGTCGACGAAGGGGTGGTGAAGGCTGATCAGACCGGCGATGCGCTGGGCAAGATCGTCGGGATGGTCACCGAGATCAGCGAATTGGTCGAAACCATCAGCGCGGCAACGCGCGATCAGTCGGACGGGTTGAAAGAAATCAATGCTGCGGTTTCCCAGCTTGACAGCGTGACGCAGCAGAACGCTGCTATGGTCGAAGAAACCACGGCCGCCAGCCATGATCTGAGCCGAAATACCGAAGAGCTGACACGGATCACCGATGGCTTCCGTACTGGTGGCGCGGGGGCGACATTTGCCTCAAGCCGAGACCCGGAAACCCGGCTGGACGATGCCTGGGCGGGGACGTCAAACCAGGCATTCGGGTGAGAGCGCAGAGGCGGGTTGATCCGCGACCGGTCTGGTTCTGCGGGTCTCTGAAACTATGGGCGGGGTCCACCAGGACCCCGTCTGTATCGTCAAATGGGCGGATCGCGATGCCCGCTCCTGACCCCTTGATCGGCGGGCTTGATTAGCCCAGAGCGTACCCCGCACCACGCACCGTGCGCAGAGGGTCGTCCCCACCGTTTCGGCAAAGCGCCTTGCGGAGCCGCCCGATATGTACATCGACCGTGCGGGTATCCACATAGATGTCACGCCCCCAGACCCGGTCCAGCAATTGCTCCCGGCTCCAGACCCGGCCGGGCTTTTCCATGAAGGTACTCAGCAGACGAAACTCGGTTGGTCCCAGCTTGAGATCGTTGCCGCCGCGGGTGACCCGATGTGTTTCGCTGTCCAAAACGATATCCTCGAACTCAAGGCGTTCGCCAACGCTGGATGGCCGCGCGCGCCGCAGTTGTGACCGGACGCGGGCCATCAACTCGATCACCGAATAGGGTTTGACGACATAGTCATCCGCGCCCGTTTCCAACCCACGCACGCGGTCTACCTCTTCGGAGCGCGCCGACAGCATGATTACCGGAATACGGCGTAACTCCGAGCGCATCTTGATCCGGCGGCACACCTCGATCCCGGACACTCCCGGCAGCATCCAATCGAGGACAATGACATCCGGCACCTGCTCCTCGACCTGCAAGAGCGCTTCATCTCCATCGGCGGCCTTGACCACACGAAACCCTTCGGCTTCTAGGTTATAGGACAGCACTTCGCGCTGCGCGAGCTCGTCCTCGACCACCAGAACTGTCGGTTGATCAACCGCCATCAATCCCCAGCCTCCATTCCGTGCATCGGCGTCGTGTCGCCCTTGGGCCGGTCGTCATCGGGCGTTTCACCGGTCACCATATAGATCGTCTGCTCTGCGATCGTGGTTGCATGATCGCCCGCGCGTTCGATGTTCTTGGCAATGAAATGCAGATGCATCCCCGCCGTAATATTCCTGTGATCTTCCATCATATGGGTCAGAAGCGCCCGGAAAAGGGTATTATACATCTGATCCGCCTCGCGGTCGCGCTCAAACACATCCGATGCCAGCGCCGTGTCATGCTGGATATAGGCATCAAGCGCATCCGAGATCATCGCGATCACAAAATGCGACATCCGTTTGAGCGCCCCGATGGAGCCGTTGATCCTGGCGCCCTCGGCGACGACATGTGAGCGTTTCGCGATGTTCTTGGCGTAATCGCCAATCCGTTCAAGGCTGGCGCTGATTGCCATGACCGAAAGGACCACGCGGAGGTCGATCGCGGTCGGCGCACGCAAGGCCAAAAGCTGTGCGGTTTCGGAGCGGATTTCTTCATTGAGCCGGTCAATGGCCTGATCGTCACGACGGATCCTGTCAGCGGCATCCAGATCTCCCTCTTCGAGCGCTTGGACAGCGTCGCGCAAGGCAACTTCAACCAGTCCACCCATGCGCATGACCTTGGCCTGAATGCCTTCGAGATCGCGGTCGAAAGAGGCTACGATATGTTCAGAAACCATGATGTTTACCCAATCCGCCCGGTGATATAGCTTTCGGTGCGCGGGTCCTGGGGGTTTGTGAAGATCTGACCGGTATCGCCATATTCCACCAGATTGCCCAGATGGAAGAACGCGGTTTTCTGCGACACCCGTGCGGCCTGCTGCATCGAATGGGTCACGATCACCACCGAATAGTTCTGGCGCAGTTCATCGATCAGTTCCTCGACCTGGGCGGTGGCGATAGGATCGAGCGCCGAGCAGGGCTCGTCCATCAGCAAGACCTCAGGCTCGGTTGCCACCGCGCGCGCGATGCACAGCCGCTGCTGCTGGCCACCCGAAAGGCCCGTGCCCGGCTCCAACAGGCGGTCCTTGACCTCCTCCCAGATGGCGCCGCGGCGCAGGGCGCGCTCGACGATATCGTCCAGGTCGGACTTGGTCTTGGCCATGCCGTGGATCTTGGGGCCGTAGGCGACATTGTCATAGATGGATTTCGGAAACGGGTTGGGCTTCTGAAAGACCATGCCGACGCGGGCGCGCAGCTGCACCGGATCGACGGCGGGGTCGTAGATATCCTCGCCGTCCAGCAGGATGTCCCCTTCGATCCGGGCAACATCAATTGTGTCGTTCATCCTGTTGATACAGCGCAGGAAAGTCGACTTGCCGCAGCCCGAAGGACCAATGAAGGCCGTCACCGTCTTATCGGCGATGTCGACGCTCACATCCTTGATGGCATGGGTCGCGCCGTAATACACCTGAACATCGCGGGCGCGCACTTTGAGATCCTCGTGGATCACGTGGCTGTCGGTTTGGGGAAGGTCATACATGTGGAATCCCTCGGGGTTTACCAGCGGCGCTCGAACCGGCGGCGCAGCAGAATGGCGATGAAATTCATGGTCAGGAGAAAGACCAGAAGGATGATGATGCCGCCCCAGGCGCGTTCGTAATAGGCGGGGTCGGCGCGTTTTGCCCATTCATAGATCTGCGCGGGCATCGCGGAGTTGGGATCGAGAAAACCCGAGGCCAGCCCATCGGGATAGTTCGAGGCGATAAAGCCCACCATCCCGATCAGCAGCAGCGGGGCGGTTTCACCCAAAGCCTGGGCCAATCCGATGATTGTGCCGGTCAGAATGCCCGGCATCGCCAGGGGCAGCACGTGGTGAAACACGGTCTGCATTTTCGACGCGCCAACCCCCAGGGCCGCATCACGGATCGACGGTGGCACGGCCTTGAGAGAGGCCCGGGTCGAGATGATGATCGTCGGCAGGGTCATCAATGTCAGAACCAGACCCCCGACAAGCGGGGCTGACTGGGGCAGGTGGGCGAACTGGATGAAGACCGCAAGGCCCAATATCCCGAACACGATCGAGGGCACCGCCGCGAGGTTCGAGATATTCACCTCGATCAGGTCGGTGAAACGGTTCTTCGGCGCGAACTCTTCAAGATAGATCGACGCGGCGACCCCGATGGGCAGAGACAGGCCCAACACAACCAGCATCATAAAGAACGAGCCGATCATCGCGACCCCGATCCCGGCCTGTTCGGCGCGGCTTTCGGAGGCGTCCGAGCCCGTGATGAAGGCGAGGTTAAAGGTTTTTTCGACCACGCCCGCCTCGACCAGGGCATCGGTCAGATCCAGGTGTTCGGCGTCGATATTCTTGTCGCGCGCCACATCTTCGCGCTGGACCCGGCCTTTGAGATAGCCATCGACCCGGCTGGCCGCGAGGATGCGAAATGCAACCGTGTCGCCGATCCGGTCGGGGTTCTCCAGAACGAAGTTGCGCACCTGCGCCGCAGCGCCGGCCGAAAACATGGGCCGCATGTCGGTGCCCTTGGTCAACGGTGTCTGGACACCCGCATCGGCCACCGTGGCCAGCATGGCGTTCTGGATCAGCGGGGTATAGCCGAAGGTCGACACTTTGCGAAGATCGGCAGGATCGCGATTGCCTTGCTTGTCCAGCCTTTCCGGGTCCAGGAAAACATTGACCGAGATAAAGGTCTGCTGGAACGCGCCAACCCCGTTTGACACGATCGCACTTAACAGCGTGACCAGCAGGATCAGACCGATCCCAACGGCTGTCAGCCCATAAAGGCGAAACCGTTTCTCGGCCGCGTTGCGCTTGCGGGTGCGCTCGTCGGCGGCCTTGAGAGAGCCGCGGGCAGGCGCCGCAGGGGCGGTTGCATCAGTCATTCGTACTGCTCCCGGTATTTGCGCACAATGGCGAGGGCGATGACGTTCAGCCCGAGTGTGATGATGAAAAGGGTCATGCCGAGCGCAAAGGCGACCAACACTTCGGGGCTGGCGAAATCGGCATCCCCCGTCAGCTGGCTGACGATCTTTGCGGTGACCGTGGTCATCGCGTCAAAGGGGTTCATGCTCAGCCGCGCAGCCGCGCCTGCGCCCAGCACCACGATCATCGTCTCGCCGATGGCGCGCGAGGCGGCCAGCAGGATCGCACCGACGATGCCGGGCAGGGCGGCCGGCAGGATCACCTGGCGAATGGTTTCGGATTGCGTAGCGCCCAGCGCGTAAGAGCCGTCGCGCAGCGATTGCGGCACCGCATTGATGATATCGTCCGAGAGCGAGCTGACAAAGGGGATCAGCATCACCCCCATGACCAGCCCCGCGGTCATCACTGCCGTGCCCGATTGCATCCAGCCCACCCCCTCGTCACCAAAGACGGACACCAGCAGAGGGCCCACCGTCAACAGCGCGAAGAGGCCGTAGACGATGGTCGGGATCCCGGCCAGGATCTCGAGCAGCGGCTTGGCAAAGGACCGGACCCTGGGCGAGGCATATTCCGACAGGTAGATCGCGGCAAAAAGCCCAATCGGCACCGCCACCGCCAGCGCGATGAACGAGATGTAAAGCGTCCCCCAAAGCAGCGGGATAATCCCCAGCTCGGATCCGCCGCCAAAGGATGGGCTCCAGGTCAGGCTGAAAAAGAAGTCGCGCGCGGGGTAGAGGCGGAAAAACTCGATCGTGTTAAAGACCAGCGACAGGATGATACCCAAAGTGGTCAGGATCGCGATGCACGCCGCGCCGATCAGGATCAGGCGGACGCCTGCTTCGACCACGTTGCGGGCGCGAAACTCGCTATGGGTACGGCTCAGACTGATCCCGAAGCCCGCGATGGCCGCGCCCAAAACCGCCATTGCCATCAAGAGGTTGCCGATCCGGGACATCGACCTGTAGCGTTGCGCGGCCGACAAGACCTCGGCCGAGACGTTCGAGCCCAAGGCGACGCCGACCTCGCCGAGGCGCTGGCGCACATCGGTGAACTCGGTCCGGATCGAGCGGGCCTCTTGGGCGGTCATGGCCCCTTCGCTGACGGCCACGTCCAGCCCTTCGGCAACGCGACGCACATCGCTCATCACCAGATCCATCGTGGTGTCGGCGCTGACGGCGCGGTCGGGCAGCTGGGACGCGATGGACCGGTCGATGAAGAACGGTTGCACCAGAAGCCACACGATCAGAACGCCAAAAGCCGGCGCCAGGATCGTCAGGCCGACATTGGCGCCGTAATAGCTGGGCAGAGAATGCAGGGCGCGGGTATCGCCGCCTGCCGAGCTGAGCGCGCGGGAGCGACCCATCACGTACCCGATCGCCGAAAGCGCCAGGATCGCGATCACAAGCCAGAGAACGGGCATGAGAGTTCCGATTTGATTGAAAGAGGGAGCAGCGCAGAAAAAAGGTCGGGCGGCACCGAAATCGGCGCCGCCCTGAGAAAGCCGTCAGGCTTACATGTTCGAGCCCATGACCTGTTCGTCCGCCACAATGGCCTGAGTGTCGGCCAGTTCGGGGTCAGAAACCAGACCGTAGGCGGCCAGCGGTCCGTCGGGGCCGGCGATTTCATCGGAGACAAAGAACTCTGCGAATTCTTTCAGGCCCGGGATGACGGGGATGTGCGCTTTCTTGACGTAGAAGAACAGAGGGCGCGACACCGGATATTCGCCAGCCGAAATGGTTTCGGTTGTCGGCACGATGCCGTTCATGGTTGCCACTTGCAGCTTGTCGGTGTTGTTCTCGTAAAACGCCAGACCGAAGACGCCGATACCGTCCTTGTTGCTGTCGATACGGGCCAGCGTTTCGGTATAATCGCCGTCGATATCGACCGACACGCCATCGGTCCGCACCGAGATGCAGGCGTCTTCGGCGTCATCTTCGGACATGCCCGCGGCCATCATCGCGTCCATCGCGCCGGTGGCTTCGCAGCCTGCGGCCAGCACTTTTTCCTCGAACACTTCACGGGTGCCGTGCTTGGTGCCTGGGATATAGGCCGCAATGGGCTGATCGGGGAAATCGGCGTTCACGTCGGTCCAGTTCGTATGGGGGTTGTCGACCAGCGCGCCGTCTACCAACACGGTGGGCGACAGGGCGTTGAACCAATCGGTGGGGGTAAACTCAAAGCTGTTGCCGTCGATGTCGGAGGCAAAGACGATGCCGTCATAGCCGATGCGCACTTCGATGATGTCGGTGACGCCGTTCTCGGCGCAGGCTTTGACTTCGCGCTCGCGAATGGCGCGCGAGGCGTTGGCGATGTCGATGGTGTTTTCGCCCACACCTTCGCAGAACCGTTTGAGGCCCGCGGATGAGCCACCGGATTCGACAACCGGTGTCGGGAATTCAAAGTTTTCGCCAAACGCCTCGGCGACGATGGAGGCATAGGGCAGAACAGTCGAGGAGCCTGCGACCTGCACGTTGTCACGTGCATAGGCCGCAGATGCGGAAAGGGCAGCGATCGCCAGAGTGGAGGCGGTCAGTTTCGCGTAGGACATGATGTCTCCTGGGTTTGGATGATTCCCGGCCACTGACAGCGGCCTTGGTGCCCGAGTAGTCAGCTTGCATGAAGCCAATGTAATACTTTTGTAACAGATTTATGAAACTCAGCGACGTTTTGCGGTCTGCCCTGGCGTATGGTTCACAGCCGCTTCGCTTTGCCACAACCCAGAGGCGTATCTTTGTGCCCCGCGACAGGGTATTTATGGGGAGTCAGCTTCTCTGACTGGACCGAGCCTGCGCTGCCGCTAAGCCTCTTTCTCGGTCTCACCCAGCGATCTGGAAAGGACCGCTGATGGCCGAAGACCAAAGACCCTCCACTGCGGACATTGCCGCGTTTCCCGGCAATGCCATTGATCGCTCGGCCGCGCGCCGGGCCACAGCATCGCTCAACAGGCTCAGAACGGTTTTGCCCGAACCGTCAGTCAGTGTGCTGGCGCAGGAAGTGATCGCACGGCTTGCCGCCAAGGTGGATGACACCGCCTCGCCGGACGAGACCGAGATGGCCGCGGCCCTGGCCGATGCGCTGTGTGCGCGCGATGAACGGACCGCTTTGCGCAAGGTGATGCGGGCCATTTCCGACGGGACCGATATCGAGACGATCTATCTGACCCATCTGACGGGGGCTGCCCGCCTGTTGGGAGAACGCTGGACCGCCGATGTGCTCACCTCGGCTCAGGTAACGATTGCCGCGGCCCGTATCTATGCGATCATGCGGGGCATCAGCGCGAACCTTGCACCGGATGCCTGGCCGGACGGGCGACATGCGGTATTCTCCTGCACCCCGGGAGAGCGGCACACATTGGGTGTGTCGATGGCGGCCGATCTGTTCCGGCACGACGGCTGGCTGATTGACCTGAAGGTCGGGCGCAGCCATGACGAACTGGTCGAGGAGCTTGTCGAAACCGACTATGCCATTCTGGGGCTGTCGGCGGCCCATGCCGATTGCCTGCCCGAACTGGTCCGGTTGACCGCCGCGGTACGGGTCAGCACACCGCATGTGCGGATCGTGATCGCCGGACGGCTTGCCGAAGTCGAGCCGCGATTGCAAGAGCTGACCGATGCTGACGCGGTATCCAACGATTTTGATACGTTGCGCGCTATTATGGAGGATTTTCATGACAGTGTGTCGGCGCAGTCCGGTGCCGCGCGCGGTTAGTATCGGGACTATCTGATGGCGAAGGACACGTTCCGCGACGCAGTTCCCCGCACGCTCTGCACCGATTGCGGGCTGTCGCGCACCGATGATCCGGGACGCTGCGGTCAGGCCTGTCAGTTCATCCGCCCCGACTATCCCGGGCTCGAGGCCCAAGTCCACGGCCGGGCTCGCAACCCCGAGGAGGGCGATGAGCGGTTCTTCGGTCCCTACAAGAAGATGTATCGCGCCTGGGCGCGCAAACCGGCGGAGGGCGCGCAATGGAGCGGTCTGACCACGCGGATTGCGCAGAAGCTTTTGGAGACCGGCGCAGTTGAGGCCGTCTTGACCGTTGTGCCTGACCCGGAGGATCGCTGGCGCCCGGTGCCCACGCTGATCACCCAAGCCCAGGACATGGCCCGCGCGCGCGGCATGCGCATGGGCTATGCGCCGCTTCTGGCCTTGCTGGAGCCTGCGCGCGATCAGGGCATCACCCGGTTGGCGGTGATCGGCATTCCCTGTCAGGTCTACGCACTGCGAGCGATCGAAAAGGAACTGGGGTTCGAGCGGCTCTATGTGATCGGCACGCCCTGTTCCGACAACACCACGACCGAGAATTTCCATCTGTTCCTCGACCGTCTCACCGATCGGCCCGAGGCGGTCAGCTATCTGGAGTTCCGCGCCGATTATCGGGTCGAGCTGCGCTTTGACGACGGA
Organism: Aestuariivita sp.; assembly: GCF_021404545.1. GTDB lineage: Bacteria > Pseudomonadota > Alphaproteobacteria > Rhodobacterales > Rhodobacteraceae > Aestuariivita. The sequence continues at coordinate 73,504 of NZ_JAAWWD010000038.1, read as the reverse complement.
TCGCGACGCGAGATCCCGTTTCTGAAACTGCCGATCTCGGATCTGCCGGCGGATTTCTTTCCGCTGACTTGCCGGACATGTGTGGATTACACCAATGTGCTGGCCGATCTGACCGTTGGCTATATGGCCGGTGAGGGCGAGCAATGGCTGATCGTGCGCAATGCGCGCGGCGCCGAACTGGTCGAGATGCTGGGGGATGAGGTGCGGCTGAACCCGGTGGGCAGCCGCGGCAAACGGGCAGGCGCGGTCAAGGGGTTTATCGAGAATACCAGGCTGGCGGCAGGTGGGCTGCCCTTGCGCCGGATGCCCGACTGGCTGCGCCCGCTGATGGCCTGGCTGCAACCCCGGATCGGGCCGCGCGGGCTGGAGTTTGCGCGCGCCCGGGTAGAGATGAAGGCGGCCGAAACCGTGCTGCATCTGCGCCGCCATGTGCCGCGCCGGATGAAGCATATGATCCCGAAACATGTCTGGGCGCTGGTGGCGCCCTATGGCCTCGAGCCTGAACCCGGCGAGACGTCCGATAAGGACGCGCCGCGCGATCCGTAGCCTTCCAAAGGTCCTGGCGCCTGCAAAAAAAAGGGGCCCGCATGACACGAGCCCCCTTTGCCATTCTACACGGCGTCAGACCGCGATCTTGCCGCCGCCATCCTTGGTCACGACCACGACCGAGGGGCGCGGGGGCATGTTTGGATCGAAATCGGGCCAGCGCGTGGCCGGGTCTTCGAAGGTCGAGTCGCGCTCGAACCCTTTGAGATCCTTGGTGCCGTCCGTACCGGGGTGCTGGACCGCCAGAAACAGCGTCTCGCTGTCGGGCGTGAAATAGGGCCCGCAAAGCTCACCACCAACCGGGCAGCGGAAAAACAGCTTGGAATGCCCGCGCAGATCGCCTTCGGTCTCGAGCGCATAGAGCCCGTCGGATTTGCCCGTGCGGCCCCAGCCGGTGCCCTGATCGGTCGAGATCCAGAGCCGTCCATCGGTGTCGATCGCGCAATTGTCGGGCGAGCCGAACCAGCCGTTTTCCGAGGTTTCGGGGTTCCACTGGGCGCCGACCTCGGCGATCTCGGGGTCTCCGCACAGCACCAGGATCGACCAGGTGCCCTGGGTCGCCGCGTGATTGCCGCCATCTTCCTTGATCTCGATGATGTGACCAAAGCGGCTTTCGGCGCGCGGGTTGGCCGCGTCGACTTGATCGGCCTGGCGGCGCGAGTTGTTGGTCAGCATGATATAGGCCGTTCCGTCGCCGCGCGGCTGCGCGTCTTCGGGCCGGTCCATCGGGGTCGCGCCCAGCAGATCGGCCGCCATCCGGGTGTCGATGGCAATATCGGCCTGAGAGTTGAACCCGTTTTCGGCCGTCAGCGGGCCATAGCCATGGATCAGCGGCATCCAATCGACGGTGCCATCGGCATCAAAGCGGGCCACATAAAGCGTCCCCTCGCTCAGCAGGGACGAGCCGAAGACCGAGTTTTCCTCGGTCACAGCCGCCGCGGACACCCATTTGTACTGGTAATCGAACCGGTTGTCGTCGCCCGAATAAATCACCAGCCGACCGTCCGATGCGATGGTGGTTTCGGCCCCTTCATGGCGGAACCGGCCCAGGGCGGTGTGCTTGATCGGGGTGGCATCGGGGTTGAACGGATCCACTTCAACAATATAGCCAAAGCGATTGGGTTCATTGGGTTCTTTGTCGATATTGAACCGGTCGTGATACTGGCCCCAGGCATACCAGCGGCCCGGCACGCCGTACCGTTTCATCGAGGCGGCCTCGGGCTGCTCCGAGATGTCGGGATTGCCGTCGGCATCCACCACATCGGTCCAGAAATATCCGTGGAAGTTCTCCTCGGCCATCAGATAGGTGCCCCAGGGCGTCATGCCGCCGGCACAGTTGTTGATGGTGCCGATCACCGTGGTTCCGGTGGGATCGGCGGATGTCTTGAGCCGGTCATGGCCCGCGGCGGGGCCGGAAAAAGACATGGCCGTGGTCGAGGCCGTGACACGGCGGTTCAACGCGCTGTCCTTGACCAGGGCCCATTTGCCATCCGCGCCTTTGGCGATCTCGACGACGGTGCCGCCATGGGCGGCCATTTCGATGTCGACCAGCTCTTTGGTCATGCCTTCGAATCCGGCACGGTCCTGACGGCCAAGGCCGGGGAACATCACCTCTTCGTTGGTGTATTCATGGTTCACACAGAGCACACCGCGTGAGGGATCGTCATTCAGCGGCCAGAAACCGACATAGTCATTGTTATAGCCGAACTGCTTGAGCTGGGCGGCGGCCGTCTGGTTCATCACATCGAAATCGGGCGCGTCCGCGGTGATCGGATCGCCCCAGCGCAGCAGAACATCGGCGCTGTAGCCGTCGGCGATGTGGTGGCGTTCGTCATTGCCCCAGGTCAGCTCGTCAAACACATAACGGCTTGCCGTTGCGGCAGCGGCTTCGCCGGGTGCGACCAGTGCGGACGTCCCAAAGAGCGCGGTCGTGGCCGAGACACCCAGCATCCCGCGCAACACGTCACGGCGGCCATAACGGGCGTTGATGACATCGCCGATGGTGTTGCTGAGATTGGGGTTGGTCGGAATATCGTCGAATGCTTCAAAGGCTTCGGCTTTGTTGCCATACTCGGGTTCGTGGATGATCGATTTGCGATCCATCTGCGTGGGTCTCCTGAAATCATGAAAGCAGGGCGAATCCTTTCGGCTCGCCGCTGGGCGCAGCCTGTCCCGGGAATATGACATGGACATGAAGCAGGGCGGGGTTTGCGCGCCGGACAGGGGCGGGGGCGGTCATGCGGCCCGGATGCCTTTCAGCCCGGCGATCAGACGGGGCAGGACCTCGTTGAAACGAAAAAACCCATGGGTGGCATGGGGCCAGGCCGCGCTGTCATAGGCGCGGCGCAGACGCGCAATGCGCAAACCGGGCAGAGCGGCCTGCAACTGATCGAGGGCAGTGGCCTCTGTGCCAACCGGGGCATAGGGGGTGACGATCTGCTCCAGCGCATGCTCTTCGACCCAGGCGACGGGATTGACGATGGGTATGATTGGACCCAGACGCCCGGACCAGCGGGTGGCCATATCTTCCAGGACTGCGGAGTCCCAGTTCAGGACCCGTGGCGCCATCTCGAGATGGCTGAGCCTGCACCGATGAGAGATCATCGCGGTCGCCACCGGGTTTGGCAGGGCCTTTGCCACATGTTCCGGAGACAGGTCTTCGGGCGTGATCAACAGGCCGGTGCGCAGGCCGGGCATAACCCTATCCGGCGCGGGCAGCGGCCGGGGCCGCGGATGGTCCGGGCCCCGAAGCGGCACCGCGCAGGCAGCGAGACCCTTGGGCGCAAACCGGCCTTGGGTGTATGTCGCGATGTTGTCGGCGCGCGCCAGATAGGTCTTGCCCTTGGTGTGCAGCCCCGCAACCCAACGCCAGCTCAGCGTGTTGGACGCGGGATCCCCGTCCAGCAGGTGGCGCAGAAAGAAATCAGCCCCCAGCGCCCAGGGCAGGCGCAGCGTAAAGATCCAGATCGAGGCAACCCACATCCGTGCGTGATTATGCAGATAGCCGGTCTGCACCAGCTCCTGCGCCCAGGCGTCGAAGCCGTCGATGCCGGTGCGACCGGCGCAGGCCTCCTCCCATTGCGCGCGCAGACCCGCCTGGGTCTGAACCGCGTTCCAGGCCGCCATGCGCTGTGTCAGATAGTCGTCCCAGATGCCTGGCCGCAGCTCAAGCCAGCCCTTCCAGTAGGTGCGCCAGAAAACCTCCTGCACGAATTTCTCGGCGGCCTTGAGGGAATGGCGCGCACACACCGCCTCCAGCACCTCGGCTTCGGTGATCAGCCGGTGCCGCAGATAGGGCGACAGGGTCGAGACCCTGTGATGCCGCCCCGGTCCCAGATCGAAATTGCGCCCCCGCGCATAGTCAGCCCCGGCACGGGGCACAAAGCGCGCCAGCCGCTCCAGCGCGGCGGTTCGGGTCGGGGGAAAATCTGTGGTCATGGGCGGCCAGCTAGTGTGCCAAGAGAGGCCTTCAACCGCACCGCCCCTTGCAGCCCACAGTGGCCGACACTAAGACTCCCTTAACCATCCACCGGGTATGGTCCCGGTCAACCATCAGCAGGCCCCTTACATGTTTGATCCAGTCGAAACCTATATGAACCTTGTCCCCATGGTCGTTGAACAGACCAGCCGGGGTGAACGCGCCTATGATATCTTCTCTCGCCTTCTCAAAGAGCGTATCATTTTCATCAACGGTCCTATTCATGATGGCATGTCCCATCTGGTTGTGGCTCAGTTGCTGCATCTTGAGGCGGACAACCCGAAAAAAGAGATCAGCATTTACATCAACTCCCCCGGTGGCGTTGTGACCTCTGGCCTGTCGATCTATGACACGATGCAGTATATCCGGCCCAAGGTCTCGACGCTAGTGATCGGTCAGGCGGCCTCGATGGGATCAGTCCTTTTGGCGGGCGGAGAGCATGGCATGCGCTTTTCGCTGCCCAACAGCCGGATCATGGTCCACCAGCCCTCGGGCGGGTATCAGGGTCAGGCCTCTGACATCATGATCCACGCGGCCGAGACGCAAAAGCTGAAAGACCGTCTTTACGATATCTATGTCAAGCATACCGGGCAGACCAAGAAATCCGTTGAAAAGGCGCTGGATCGCGACAATTTCATGTCCCCCGAAGAGGCCAAGGAATGGGGGCATATCGACGAGATCGTCGAGAGCCGCGGCAAAGCCGAGACCGAAGATGCGTAAACGCACGCCATCTTGAAGAGCCTGCCCCGGTGCGCCGCACCGGGGACACATTTTGCGATTGTGGACCCCAATCGGCTGTCCTAAGCTGAGCGGGAATTCTGGACTGTCCTCCAACCTCTGGCCAGGTGGACGGGACGACTGCGATACTCGAAGCCTGAAAGGGAAATCATGGCAACGAACTCCAGCGGCGACAGCAAGAACACGCTCTATTGCAGTTTTTGCGGCAAGAGCCAGCACGAAGTGCGCAAGCTGATCGCCGGGCCAACCGTTTTCATCTGCGATGAATGCGTTGAGCTTTGCATGGACATCATCCGCGAAGAGACCAAGGCCAGCGGTCTCAAGGCCACCGACGGTGTGCCCACGCCCCGCGATATCTGCGAGGTTCTGGATGATTACGTGATCGGTCAGGCCACGGCCAAGCGGGTTCTGTCGGTGGCGGTCCACAACCACTACAAGCGTCTCAATCACGCGCAAAAAGCCGGGAACGATATTGAGCTGGCCAAATCCAACATCCTGCTGATCGGCCCCACCGGCTGCGGCAAGACGCTGCTCGCGCAGACGCTGGCGCGCATCCTCGATGTGCCCTTCACGATGGCTGACGCCACCACGCTGACCGAGGCGGGGTATGTCGGTGAAGATGTCGAAAACATCATCCTGAAATTGCTCCAGTCGTCGGAATACAATGTCGAACGCGCGCAGCGCGGCATCGTCTATATCGACGAGGTCGACAAGATCACGCGCAAATCCGAAAACCCGTCGATCACGCGCGATGTGTCGGGCGAGGGGGTGCAGCAGGCGCTCTTGAAGTTGATGGAGGGCACGGTGGCCTCTGTTCCGCCGCAAGGCGGGCGCAAGCATCCCCAGCAGGAATTCCTGCAGGTGGACACGACCAACATCCTGTTTATCTGCGGCGGCGCGTTTGCCGGTCTTGACCGGATCATCGCGCAGCGCGGCAAGGGCTCGGCCATGGGCTTTGGCGCGGATGTGCGCGACAATGACGATCGCGGCGTGGGTGAAGTGTTCAAGGATCTCGAACCCGAGGATCTGTTGAAATTCGGTCTGATCCCGGAATTTGTCGGTCGTCTGCCGGTTCTGGCCACGCTGGAGGATCTGGACGAGGATGCGCTGGTCACTATCCTCACCAAGCCCAAGAATGCCCTGGTCAAGCAATATCAGCGCCTGTTCGAGCTTGAAGACACCGAGTTGAGCTTTACCGAAGACGCGCTGAGCGCGATTGCCAAACGCGCCATCGAACGCAAGACCGGCGCGCGCGGGCTGCGGTCCATTCTTGAGGATATCCTGCTCGACACCATGTTCGAGATGCCCGGCCTCGACAGTGTGACCAAGGTCGTGGTGAATGAAGAGGCGGTGACCTCGGACGCAGGTCCGCTGATGATCCATGCCGAGACCGACAAGGAAGAAGCCAGCGCGGGCTGATCCGGCACGGGCATTGCAAGAGAGATACGGCGCGGGGGTGGTCCTGCGCCGTTTGCCGTTCAGACAGGGAGAGTGTGGAACATGTCCATTCACAGGTTCAAATCCGGTGGTCTCTACGAAGACAAGGTCGGCTATTGCCGGGCCGTGGTGGCGGGCGGGTTCGTGCATGTGGCAGGCACGACCGCGCAAGGAACCGACATTCCCGAGGATGTTGTAGGTCAATGCCGCTCAGCGCTCGCCACGATCCGCTCGGCCCTGACCGAGGCCGGGTCCAGCATGGCCGATGTGGTGCGCGTCACCTATATGCTGCCGGACCGGCAGGAATTTGAGCCATGTTGGCCGCTGCTGGCAGAGGCTTTCGGGGACAACCCGCCAGCCGCCACCATGATCGAATGCGGTCTTCTGGACCCCAAATACCGGATCGAGATCGAGGTGACGGCCGTTCTGCGCTAGATCGTGCCGCGCGGTCATGTCCCGGCCTTGCCGCTGGACCTCTGCGCGCCAATCGGTCATATCTCACCCAACAACAAGCGGAGACGCCAATGGGTATCCTGAACACTCTCTTGCGCAGCGTGACCTGGTGGAACGGCCAGACGCTGAACACGCAGCTTTTCACCTGGCGCAAGGGCATCAGAGTGGGCGAAGACGATCAGGGCAATCAGTTCTATCACAACAAGGACGATTCCAAACGTTGGGTGATCTTCAATGGCGAGGCCGAGGCGAGCCGGGTGAGCCCCGAATGGCATGGCTGGCTGCACCGTACCTGGGACGAGCCGCCCACCGAGAAACCGTTGCCGCGCAAAGATTGGCAGAAGCCGCATCAGGAGAATCTGACCGGCACGGCCCTGGCCTATGCGCCTGCGGGTTCGATCCGACGGTCCGACCCGGCGCCGCGCAAGGATTACGAAGCCTGGACACCTGAATAGATCCGATAAACCATCCCTGAACCCGTGCGAAAGAGGGGCTCATGTCCACCCATTCCAAAACCGAAGTGGCCATTGGTGGCGCAGTATTGGCTGCCGCTATTGCCTTTGCCGTTTATGCCGGGCAGGCGACCGGTTTTTCGCCGGGGGCGGCCGGATATCCGCTGACCGCCTCGTTCCGGTCGATCGAGGGGGTCAATGTCGGCACCGATGTGCGCCTCGCTGGCGTCAAGATCGGCACCGTTACGGATGTCACCCTGAACGCCGAGACGTTTCGCGCCGACACCACCTTTAGCGTGGCCAACGGTATCGAGATTCCCGATGACAGCGCGGTCGTGATCTCGTCCGAAGGGCTGTTGGGCGGCAATTTCGTCGAGATTATGCCGGGCGGATCGCCGTTCTATTTTGCCGAAGGGGACGAGGTTCTCGACACGCAAAGCTCGGTCAGCCTGATGACATTGCTGCTCAGGTTTGTCAGCGGCGATAACGGGGGCGAGTAAGTGCTGCGCACGCTTCTGGTCTTGGCCTGGTTGGCGGTGCCGGGAATGGCCCCGGCCCAATCCATCGTGATCGAAACCACCCCCTTGACCGATCTACCTCAGGGGGGCCCGCCACAAATCAGCGCCCAGCAGGGCGAGCGCGGCACCGGTGTTGTGCTGCGCGCCCTCGACAAGGTAAGCGGGGCGACCACCGATCTGGAACTGACCGCAGGCATCAGCGGAGAGATGTTCGGCCTGGAAGTGGGGTTGACCGAATGCCGCTATCCCGCGGGCAATCCAGCAGGTGATGCGTTTGCTTATCTGGTGATCCGCGAGATCGGCCAGGAGCAGGGCGTGGCCTTTACCGGCTGGATGGTGGCGTCTTCCCCCGCGCTCAGCGCGCTGGATCACGCGCGTTATGACGTCTGGGTGCTGCGCTGTATCAATTCCTGAGCGTCCGGCAGGGCAGGCGCCATAAAATCCGCCTCAATCTCCAAGGCATGCTGTAAGGCGTTGTGATACTGCGCCCGACTGATCTCTACCGCGCCCAAAGAGGCGAGATGCGGGGTGATGAACTGTGTGTCAAACAGGACAAAGCCCGCCTGCCGCAAGCGATCCACCAGATAGGCAAGGGCGATTTTTGAGGTGTCGCGTCGGCGCGAAAACATGCTTTCCCCAAAAAATGCGCCACCCAATGTCACGCCGTAAACGCCTCCGACCAATTCATCGCTCTCCCACAGCTCCAGCGAATGAGCATGCCCCATCCGGTGCAAACCGACGTAAAGCGTGCGGATTTCGTCGTTGATCCAGGTCTCCACCCGGTCTGCGCACCCTTCGACCGTCGCCGAGAAATCGTCATTTACCGCAATGCGATAGGGGGTGTTCCTGATGGATCGCTTTAAGGATCGCGACAGGTGGAACCGATCCAGCGGCATCACGCCCCGCCTGCGCGGATCGACCCAGAAAACCTCTGGATCGTTGCGATGCTCGGCCATCGGAAAAATCCCGATGGAATACCCGTGCAGCAGGAGGTCGGGTGTCAGGCTCATTGATCGGGGCCAGCGGCGAAAGACCGCATCGCCATGGCGGAGGCAGGCCTGGGGGCAAACTCAGTCCGCAGCCAGAGCGCGATCAAGCCACTTCTCCAGCCAGTGGATGTTATAGGCCCCGGACTGAACGTCGTCTTCCTGCAAGAGCGCATGAAAGAGCGGCACGGTCGTATCGACCCCGTCCACAATCAACTCCCCCAGCGCGCGGTTGAGCCGGGCAAGTGCTTCGGGCCGGTCGCGGCCATGCACGATCAGCTTGCCGATCAGGCTGTCGTAATAGGGCGGGATCGTATAGCCGTCATACAGCGCGGAATCGATCCGTACACCCAGGCCGCCCGGCGCGTGATACTGCGTGATCCGGCCCGGGCAGGGCCGGAAATCGGGCAGTTTCTCGGCGTTGATCCGGACTTCGATCGCGTGGCCGTTGATCGTCAGGTCGTCCTGCTCGAACGACATCGGCAAGCCCGAGGCGACGCGGATCTGCTCGCGCACCAGATCGACACCAAAGATCGCTTCGGTCACGGGATGCTCGACCTGAAGCCGGGTGTTCATCTCGATGAAATAGAACGCCCCGTCCTCATAGAGGAATTCGATGGTTCCGGCACCGGTATAGTTGATCCGCGCCACCGCATCCGCACAGACCTTGCCGATGCGCGCGCGTTCTTCGGCGCTGATGGCGGGGCCGGGGGCTTCCTCGAAGACCTTTTGGTGGCGCCGTTGCAAAGAGCAGTCCCGCTCCCCCAGATGCACCGCACGCCCCTTGCCATCACCAAAGACCTGGATCTCGATATGGCGCGGTTTTTGCAGGTATTTCTCGATATAGACCTCGTCATTGCCAAAGGCGGCCTTGCCTTCGGCCCTGGCGGTCATGAATGCCTTTTCCATCTCGGCCGCGGAACTGGCCACTTTCATGCCGCGCCCGCCGCCGCCTGCGGTGGCCTTGATGATGACCGGGTATCCCATCTCGGCGCCCAGCCGCTTGGCCTCGTCCAGCGTGGCCACGCCGCCCTCGGAGCCGGGCACGCATGGCACACCCAGCGCCTTCATCGTGTCCTTGGCGGTGATCTTGTCGCCCATGATGCGGATATGTTCAGCGGTGGGCCCGATAAAGGTCAGCCCGTGATCCTCGACAATCTGGACGAACTGCGCGTTTTCACTGAGAAAACCATAGCCGGGGTGGATCGCTTCGGCGCCGGTGATCTCGCAGGCCGACATGATTGCGGGCACCGAGAGGTAACTGTGGGGGCTGGGTGGGGGGCCGATGCAAACGCTTTCATCGGCCATACGTACATGCATCGCGTCGGCATCGGCGGTGGAATGTACGGCGACCGTGGCGATCCCCATCTCACGCGCGGCGCGCACCACGCGCAGGGCGATCTCTCCGCGATTGGCAATCAGGATTTTCTGGAACATCAGGGGGCCTTACTCGATGATGACCAGCGGTGTGCCGTATTCCACCGCGGCCCCGTCTTCGACCATGATCCGTTTGATCGTGCCCGAGTTGGGGGCGGGGATATGGTTCATGGTTTTCATCGCCTCGACGATCAGCAGCGTGTCGCCTTCGCTGATGCTGGCGCCGACGCTGATGAACGCGGGCGCGCCCGGCTCGGCCTGCATATAGACGGTGCCCACCATGGGCGAGGTCACGGCACCGGGGTGGCTGGCGGGATCCTCGGCCACGGGCGGAGCGCTGGGGGCCGCGGCTGGCGCCGGTGCGGGGTCTGCCGCGATGGGCGGCGCAACGGGCGCCTGAACCGATACGGCCGGGCCGACCCGGCTGACGCGGACATTCAGGCTGTCGTTTTCGTCATAGTCGCGTTTGACCTGCAATTCGGTCAGGTCGTTATCATGCAACAGCTCGGCCAGAGCCTTGATGAATGCCACATCCGCGTCATGCGATTTGTTTGCCATGGGTGTCCTCGACCGGTTCCTGTCTTGCGCCCATCTGTGTGCGGGCGTTCATCCTGTGGGTTATAGGGTATGCGCATTTCCAGGAAAAGCGTTCCGTTTTGTGTGATCTAGATGGGGGTTTTTGCCGCAAATGACCAGAGGGAAAGCGCGCGCCAATTCCCCCTCAGATCGGCATGCCTGAGAGTTTCGCGACCAGTTCGGCCAGTTTTCGGGCGCCGAACTTGTCCAGAAGGCGTGCGCGATGCGCCTCGATCGTGCGGTGGCTCAGGTTCAGCGCCCGACCGATTTCCTTGGCCGAAAGACCGCGCGCGGTCAGCAGGGCCACGTCGCGTTCGCGCGCGGTCAGCTGCACCACGGGGCGGTCCTCGGAGATATCGGAAAACGACCAGATCCCATGACGGAGCGGATCGTCAGGGGTCAGCGACTGCCCCCGGACACGGCACCAGAACAGCCCTCCGTCCCTGCGCCGCATGATCCGCTCGTCGGTATAGCGGCCACTGTCTTGCATCATGGCAAGCCCGCGCGCGCCGACGCGCTCATACTCCTCGTGGCTGGGATAAAGCTCCGCGATGGGCTGATGCGCAAAGCTCTGCGCGGTGGCGCCGAATATCGCCGCGAACCGCGCGTTGCACCGCATGATGATGCGGTTTTCCAGTTCCGCCAGACCAAGGGGCGCATGTTCAAAACCGGGATCGGACATGGGTCCACCCTGCCGGGTATTTCTACGGAATTGAAGAGGGTGGCGGGATGGTGCTCTATTGGGCTCGGCAATGAGGGAGCGGAGACATGGTCTATATCACCGGTTGGGGCCACACTAAATTCGGCAAGCTGACGGATCAGAGCCTTGAGGATCTGATTGTCGAAGCCGGGCGCGAGGCGCTTGGGCATTCCGGGCTGGGCGCGGATGTGATCGACGGGATCTGGCTGGGACATTTCAATGGCGGCATGGTCGGCGACGGGTTCCCGTCCTCGCTCGCCATGGGCATCGACCGGGGGCTGCGATTTAAGCCTGCAACACGGGTCGAGAACGCCTGCGCGTCCGGTGCGGCGGCGATCTTTGCCGCGCGCCAGGCGATTTTGTCAGGCGAGGTGCGCGCGGCGCTGGTGATCGGAGCCGAGAAGATGACCCACTTGCCGACGCGGGAGGTCGCGACCTGCCTGGGGCATGCGTCCTATCAGAAAGAGGAAGCAGGGCTGAGCTTTCCGGCGGTGTTCGCGCAGTTCGCCCAGGCCTATTTCGACAGATACGGTGATCATACCCAAGCCCTGGCCAGGGTTGCCGCCAAGAACCACGGCAACTCGGTCCGCAACCCGCTGGCCCAGATGCAAAAACCCCTGGACGAGGCCTATTGCGCGGCCGTGTCGGACAAAAACCCGATAGTGGCGCCGCCGTTGAAAGTAACCGACTGCTCCTTGGTCTCCGACGGGGCGGCGGCGCTGGTTCTGGTGGGTGAGGCGTTGCTGGGTGACGCGCCGCGCGCCGTGCGGATGCGGGGTGTGGCGCAGGTCAGCGACCTGTTGCCGATGTCGCAGCGGGACCTCTTGGCCTTTGAGGGGCCGCGCCGCGCCATTCATCAGGCCTATGAACGCGCGGACGTCACGGTCAACGATATCGACGTGGCCGAGGTACATGATTGTTTCACTATCGCGGAACTCTTGATTTACGAGGCGATGGGCCTGGCTGCCCATGGTCATGGTGCGGATGTGCTGCAAGGCGGGGTCGTGCACGCAGGTGGGCGGTTGCCGGTGAACCTCTCGGGCGGGCTCAAGGCCAAGGGGCATCCGGTGGGCGCCACCGGCGTGTCGATGCACACGCTGATCGCGCGGCAGGTGCTGGGCCAGGCGGACGGTATGCAGCATCCCGGTGCCGAGACCGGATTGGTTTTCAATATGGGCGGATCGGGCGTGGCAAGCTATGCCAGCGTGCTCGAGGCCGCGAAATGAATATCGGCCAATGGCTGGAGCGGCGGGCGACACTGAGCCCGGATCGCCCCGCGCTTTATCTCGGGCGCCAGAGGGTGGCGGATTATCGTGCGTTTCATGATCGTGCCCTGCAAGTCGCGGGCTGGCTGGCGGCGCAAGGCATAGTGCCGGGCGACCGTGTGGCGATTTTCATGAAGAACTGCCCGGAATACCTGATCGCACAATATGGTATCTGGTATGCAGGCGGCGCGGTGGTGCCGATCAATGCCAAGCTGCATGGCCGTGAAGCGGCGTTCATTCTCCAAGACTCGGGTAGCACGCTCAGTTTCACCTCACCTGGCCTCACCGAGGCGCTCTCGGAGGCTCAGGCGCCTGGCAGGGCTGTCGATATCACGGGCCCGGACTGGTCCCGGATTTTCGCTCAGAACGCGCCCCCCATGACACGCGTGGCGCGGCGGGCGTCCGATGATCTGTGTTGGCTCTTTTATACGTCCGGGACCACCGGGCGGCCCAAGGGGGTGATTATCACTCACCGTATGATGATTGCCATGAGCCTGTGCTATGAGACCGATTGCGACACCGTGCGGTCCGGGGACGCCACTCTATATGCCGCGCCGATGAGCCATGGCGCGGGCATCTATAACATGGCGCACGTCCTCAAAGGCGCGCGCCATGTCTGCCCGCCCTCGGGCGGGTTCGAGCCCGCAGAGATCTTCGATCTGGCCCGCCATTTCGGTTCGGTTCAGATGTTCGCCGCCCCCACCATGGTCAAACGGATGACCCAGGCGGCCAAGGCCGCGGGCGAGACAGGGGAGGGGTTGCGCACCGTCGTTTATGGGGGTGGTCCGATGTACGCCGCCGATATCATCGAAGCGGTGGACCGTTTCGGCCCCGTTTTTGTCCAGATCTATGGCCAGGGCGAATGCCCCATGGGGATCACCGCGCTCAGCCGTCACGACGTGGCCGACCGCACACACCCGCGCTGGCGTGCGCGTCTGGGCAGCGTGGGCCGCGCGCAATCGGCGGTGGAGGTGGCGATTGGCAACGCCGAAGGGATCCCTTTGCCTGCGGGCACGCATGGCGAGATCATGGTGCGCGGCGACACCGTGATGCCGGGCTATTGGCAAGACCCGAAAGCCACGGCCAAAACCCTTGTCGCTGGCTGGCTGATGACGGGCGATATGGGGTTTCTCGACGCGGATGGCTATCTGACCATGCAGGATCGCTCCAAGGACATGATCATCACCGGTGGCTCCAACGTTTATCCGCGTGAGGTTGAGGAGGTTCTGCTGACCCACGATCAGGTGCGCGAAGTCTCTGTCGTGGGCCGTCCGCACCCCGAATGGGGAGAAGAGGTTGTCGCCTTTGTCGTGGGCGATGCCGATCCGCGCGATCTGGACCGGCTGTGCATCGACCATATCGCGCGCTTCAAGCGGCCCAAGGACTACATCAAGATCGCTGAGCTGCCAAAGAACAATTACGGCAAGGTGCTCAAGACGGACCTGCGCAAACGGCTGGAGGAGAAAACATGACGGATCTATCGGGAAAGACCGCGCTGGTGACCGGATCGGTGAAAGGCATCGGCCTGGCCATTGCCGAAGCGCTGGCCGAGGCCGGGGCGCGGATCGCGGTGCATGGGATCGCGGGCGATGCGCAGATCGAGGAGGTCTGCGCCCATCTGAAATCCAAGGGCGCGCCGCAGGCCGAGTTCTTTGCGGGGGATCTGCGTAATGCCGACCGGATTGCTGAGCTGATGGCGGCGGTCGCGGCCTGGGGCGGGCCGGATATCCTGGTCAACAACGCCGGGATCCAGCACACCGCTCCGCTGGCCGAGATGCCGGGCGAGACCTGGGACGCCATCCTTGCCGTCAACCTGTCGGCCGCCTTTCACACAATGCAAGGCGCTCTGCCCGGGATGGCCGAGAGGGGATATGGACGGGTGATCAACATCGCCTCGGTGCATGGACTCGTTGCCTCAAAGGACAAGGCGCCCTATGTGGCGGCGAAATTCGGTCTGGTGGGTCTCAGCCGGGTGGCCGCATTGGAATATGCGGCTTTGGGAAAGCGCGATCTGGGCGGTGTGACGGTGAACTGCATCTGCCCGGGCTGGACCGAAACGGCCATTATCCAGCCGCAGATCGACGCCCGCGCTGCGGCCTTTGGCGGCAATCTGGAGGCGGGCATTGCCGATCTTCTGTCGGAGAAACAACCCAGCCGTCGGCTGTCGGAACCGGCGGAGATCGGGGCGCTTGCGCTGTGGCTCTGTGCGCCAATTGCCCATAACGTGACGGGCACCGCGATTCCCGTGGATGGCGGGTGGACCGCGCAGTAAGGCCCCAAAAGCTGCCTCCGGCCCGCCAGCGAGGTTTGGGTTCAGCCCTTGTAGATCGTAAACAGCTCTTGGGGCTGATCCACGCCACGCAGCATATAGCGCCCCAGAGAGACCAGATCGACCGGTGGGTCCTTGACGTCGTGGGCCAGCGTTTCGGACACGATCACATGCTGTCCCAGCGGGCGATGCATGTCGGCGAGACGGGCGGCCAGGTTCACCTCAGGGCCGATGACAGTAAAGTCGAGCCGTTCATCCGCGCCGATATTACCGTAAAGCACACGGCCTGCATGCAAGGCCATCGTATAGCCCAATATGGGCAGCCCCTTGGCCGAGCGGGCGCTGCTGTGCCCGGCCATCTTATCATCCAGGGCAGTGGCCATCCGCAAAGCGCGGTCCGATGCGTCCGACAGCAGTTCGCGATCAAAGATCGCCAGCAGCCCGTCGCCCATGAATTTCAGGACATTGCCGCCATGCTCTTCGATGCGGGTCACAACAAGCCCGAAATAGTCATTCAGCATCGCGATCAGCGCCTCACCTTCGATCCGGCGTGACATGCTGGTAAACCCTTCAAGGTCGAAATAGCAGATGACCGCGTCGATCCACCGCGAGGAGCCGCGCTGGATCTCCCCTGACAGCACGCGCCGCCCCGCGTCACGCCCCAGATAGATCCCCAGCAAATCCTCTGCGGTTTGTTGGTGTGTGCCAGATTTCAAGGTCAGGCACAGCGACGGAAAGGTGGCACGAATGAGCAGGATATCGGCCTCGGAAAAGCCGTCGGCGGCCTGTGACATCCACGAGACAATCGCGCCCTCGCGACGGTCGTCGAGGCCCACGGGCTCGCCGTCCTCCGAATCGTCGAAAAGCCGGGCAAGCGCAAGATAGTCCGTGGCGCCCAAAGCGCGCATCTCATTGAGCACGGGAAACCGGCTGGGCGCGGTCGCGTCGCCGATCCGCTCGCGATAGACCGAGAGTCCGTTTGACATCATGTGAAAGAAAGGGCTGACAAGCCAGTTTTCCGGCGCCTCTTCAGTGTGGGCATATTCGTGGCGCACCGGGGCCTGGGTTTGGTGCCAGTCAAAGCCGACGCCGCCGTAAACAGGATGAAGCGCGGTCTGTGTCACGTGCACGCGCATCAGCGGGACGCCCATCTCGACGAGCTTTTCGCAATAGGCCTCGAGGATGGCCAGCTGGGGTTGACCGACAATGGCCGCATCTATCAGCCAGGACGCCAAATCCGCCGCCCGCGCATCCTGAAGCCAGACCTGTCTGAGGGTATCGGTTGTCATCTCGCAGAGCGGGCTTTCATGATCGGTGCTTTGGCACAGCTTCCCGCCTGACCGCGCGATAGGCAAGCGGTCTCTTCGCTCTGCGGGCCGGGTTGCGCGGCGCGTCGCCCAACGCAACCGACCCGCAGCAGCCGTCAGATCGCCAGATACTCCGCGCGCAGCTCGGCGTTTTCCAGCACTTCCGCTGCGGTCCCGTCGAACACGATCCCGCCAGTGTCAAGGATCACCGCGCGGTCGGCCAGTTCCAGCGCGCGCACGGCGTTTTGCTCCACGATGACGGTGGTCATGCCCTGTTCCTTGATGTGGATGAGGGTCTTTTCGATCTCGTCCACGATCACCGGCGCCAAGCCCTCATACGGCTCGTCCAGCAGCAAGACCTTGAGATCCCGCGCAAGCGCGCGGGCGATCGACAGCATCTGCTGCTCGCCGCCCGAAAGCGTCGTGCCCTCCTGGCTCTTGCGCTCGCCCAGGCGGGGGAAGAGGTCATAGATCCGCTCAAGCGACCAGCCGACGGGCGGCGCGATCTGGGCGAGTTTGAGGTTCTCCTCGACCGTGAGCCCCTGGATGATGCGGCGATCCTCAACTACCAAACCGAGGCCCACGGAGGCGGCCTCGTGGCTCGACATCTTGTGCAGCGGTTGATGGTCGAGCCAGATCTCTCCGTGGGTGACCTGCGGATCGCCCAGCCGCGCAATGGACCGCAGGGTCGAGGTTTTGCCGGCCCCGTTGCGGCCCAGAAGGGCAAGGATCTCGCCCTCATGGACATTAAAACTAATGCCCTGCACGATATAGCTTTCGCCATAATAGGCGTGCATGTCCCAGACCGACAGAAAGGCCGGCGCGGTCGAGGCCATATTGGCGTTTTTGGAGAAATCGGGTTTGACGTTCATCTCATGCGTCCTTTTCAGGCGGGTGGCGGGACAAGTCCCGCCCTACGGGCGATGGGGTAGGGCGGGACTTGTCCCGCCACCCGTTCAGGCACTTTCACCCAGATAAGCTTCGCGGACCTTCGGATGGCCCTTGATGTTCTCGGGCGTGTCTTCGACCAGCGGCGTGCCCTGGGCCAGAACGGTAATCCGCTCGGCCAGGGAAAACACCACATGCATATCGTGTTCGATAATCGCGATGGTGATGTCGCGGGTGTCCTTGATTTGTTTGAGAAGGTCGATGGTGTTGTTGGTATCGGCCCGCGCCATCCCGGCGGTGGGCTCATCGAGCAGCAGCAGGCGTGGCTCCTGGCTGAGGCACATACCGATCTCCAGCCGCCGTTTGTCGCCGCGCGACAGCGATCCGGCATGCATATGCTGTTTGTCGGCCATGTTCATGTCCTCCAGCATATGCTCCGCGCGCTCCAGGATGTCCTTTTGCGACCCGATCGAGCTGATCGCGTTCATCTCAAACGCCCCGTCCCGCTTGGCAAAGCAGGGGATCATCATATTCTCCATCACGCTGAGATCGGCGAAGATTTCAGGTGTTTGGAAGACGCGGCTGATGCCCATCTGGTTGATCTCATGCGGCGAGCGGCCCAGTACCGATTGCCCATCGAACATCACCGATCCGGTATCGGGGATCAGCTTGCCCACAAAGCAGTTGAGCAGCGTGGACTTGCCCGCCCCGTTCGGCCCGATGATCGCATGGACCGAGTTCTCGGCCACGCTGAGGTTCACATCCCCCAACGCTTGAAGACCTCCAAACCGCTTGCCGACGTTCTTGACCTCGAGAATACCCATATCGTTTCTCCTTATTCCGCAGGCTCGGTTGTGCCTTTGGTGTCGTCCTTTTTGGCCTTGCGGCGGCGAAAGAGGTTGGCGATGCGCTGTCCGCCTTCGACCAGGCCACCGGGCAGGAAGATCACCACCAGCATGAAGATGATGCCCAGCGTCAGGTGCCAGCCCTTTCCGATAAAGGGATAGACCATCGCGACGAGGAGGTCCTCGATCCCGTCCGGCATCCAGTAGAACCATTCATGCAGGATGGTTTCGTTGATTTTGGAGATGATATTCTCCATGTATTTGATCATGCCGGCCCCAAGGATCGGACCGATCAAGGTGCCTGCGCCGCCGAGGATTGTCATCAGCACGACCTCGCCGCTTGCGGTCCAGAACATCCGCTCGGCGCCTGCCAGCGGGTCCATCGACGCCATCAGCCCACCGGCCAGACCGGCATACATGCCCGAGATCACGAAAGCCGCCAGCGTATAGGGGCGTGAATTCAGCCCGGTATAGTTCAGCCGTTGCTGGTTCGATTTGATCGCGCGCAGCATCATCCCGAACGGAGAGCGGAAGATACGGATCGAGACATAAAAGCTGATCAGCATGATCAGGGCACAGATGTAATAGCCGAAGTTAAAGGTAAAGAGCCACGATCCCACGGCCCATTCAAAGCTGTCGCGCATCTCCATTCCGAAAAGGCCCGGTACGGGGATGTTGCCTTGGGCGGTCTGGCTGATGCCTAGGATACGCGGGTCATCCAGGGCCAGTTGCAGCCCGGTCTCGCCACCGGTGATCGGTGTCAGCACCGAATAGGCCAGCGCAAAGGACATCTGTGCAAAAGCCAGCGTGAGGATGGAGAAATAGATGCCTGACCGCCGCAGGCTGATAAAGCCGATAAGCAGGGCGAAAAGGCCGGACACGACCACCGCGAGGATAATCGCGGGGATGATGTTCATGCTCAAAAGCTTGAACATCCACACGGCGGCATAGCTGCCCACGCCCAGAAACGCGGCGTGGCCGAAGGAAAGATACCCGGTCAGGCCAAAGAGGATGTTAAAGCCGATGGCAAAAATCCCGAAGATCACGAACCGCTGCATCAGATCCGGATAGCCGGCATTGAATTGCGCCATGTCCGAGCCTTCGGGGAAGGGGTTGAGCAGGAACGGGGCAAAGGCGCAGAGGGCCGCCACGATGATCAGAAGGGTTGTGTCTTTCTTGTTCAATCCGAACATGGGTCAGTCCTCCATCACGCCTTTGCGGCCCATCAGGCCCCGTGGACGCGTCAGCAGAATGATGATGGCCACCAGATAGATGATCACCTGATTGATGCCGGGAATGAGGTCGATGACCTGCGCCATCGACGCAAAGCTCTCCAGAATTCCCAGAAGGAAGCCCGCCAGCACCGCGCCGGGCAAAGACCCCATGCCGCCCACGACCACCACCACGAAGGAGAGCACCAGAAAGTCCATGCCCATATGGTAATTGGGCGAGTTGATAGGGGTGTACATCACCCCCGCCAGCCCCGCGACGGCGGCGGCAAGTCCGAACATGATGGTAAAGCGTTTGTCGATATTGATGCCAAGCAGCCCAACCGTTTCGCGATCCGCCATGCCCGCGCGCACAACCATCCCGAAGGTCGTGAATTGCAAAAAGGCAAAGACGGCGCCAATCACCAGACAGGCAAAGGCGAAGTAAACCAGCCGCCAATAGGGATAGATGATCTGGTTGGCTTCGAAACCGATCAACACGCCAAAATCGAAGCTGCCGACAAAGGCATCGGGCGCAGGCGTGGGGATCGGGTTGGCGCCATAGAAATACTTGATGATCTCTTGCAGCACGATGGCCAGGCCGAATGTCACAAGGATCTGATCCGCATGGGGGCGCTTGTAAAAATGCTTGATCAGCCCGCGTTCCATGATCACGCCGATGCCGATCATCACCGGGATAGCGAACAGGATCGAAAGCGGGACCGCCCAGTCGATGATCATATCTCCGGTCTCGACTCCGAACCAATCGTAGAGATAGGGCACATCCACCTTCAGCGGGTTGCCCAGAAAATCAACTCTGGTCGGGTCGATGACCTCGTGGCTCAGCGTCAGGATGCGGCTGAGCGTCACCGCGCAAAAGGCCCCGATCATGAAGAGCGCGCCATGGGCGAAATTGACAACGCCCAGCGTGCCGAAGATCAGCGTCAGGCCAAGGGCGATCAACGCATAGGCGGACCCCTTGTCGAGCCCGTTGAGGATTTGCAGGATGATGGCTTCCATTGTGCCCACCTTGGAGATGTTGGGAGAGGGCGCTCCGCCTTGGGATCAGGCGGAACGCGTGAGTTTGCGGTGATTTTTCGTCGAAAAATCAGCGTCGGTGAAAGTCTTCGCCGAAGGCTTTCGGGGCGCGCGATCAGGCGCCGGGGTTACAGGTGCCCAGTGCTCCGCCCGCGAATTGCGGGTGATCGGGCGCATAGGTGACCTGCTCGACCGGCGTGACCTCGACGATTTCCAGAAGGTCGAACTCGGAGCTCGGGTTCTCCTTGCCTTTCACCACCAGAACGTCCTTGAAGCACTGGTGATCCTCGGCCCGGTAGAGCGTGGGTCCATTGCCCATCCCGTCGAACTCGAAATCGGCAAGCGCTTCGTCCACCGCGCAGGGGTTGAACGATCCCGCGCGTTCCACCGCATCCGCATAGAGCAGCGCCTGAACATAGCAGGTATGCGCCGCCTGGCTGGGCGGAAAGCCGTATTTGGTGCCGAACGAGCGCACGAATGCCTTGGAGCCTTCGTCCTGAAGCGACCAGTGCCAGTTGGTGGACCCGAAGATGCCCTTCACGTTGGCGCCCGCACCCTTGGCCATCAGCCGCGAGTAGAGCGGCACAACGATCTCGAAATTCTTGCCGTTCACCTGCTTGTCGCGCAGGCCGAACTGCACCGCATTGGTCAGAGAGTTGACCATGTTGCCGCCATAGTGGTTCAGCACCAGCACATCCGCGCCCGATTGCAGCACCGGCGCGATATAGGACGAAAAGTCCGTCTGTGTCAGCGGTGTGAGGACCGTGTTCACGGTTTCCCAACCCATCGCCTCGGTCGAGGATTTCACCGCCTCTTCCGTGGTATAGCCCCAGTTGTAATCCGCCGTCAGATGGTATGCCTTGCGGTCGGTGCCATAGGCGTTCTTGAGCACCGGCGCCAGAGCCGCGCCGGACATGTAGGAGTTGAAGAAATGGCGGAAGCCATTGGCCCGCTTGTCCTTGCCGGTGGTGTCGTTGGAGTGTGTAAGGCCGGCCATGAAGATGATGCCCGCCTCCTGGCAGAGCGCCTGAACCGCCACCGCCACGCCTGAAGACGAGCCGCCGGTGATCATCACCGCGCCATCCTTTTCGATCATGGATTTGGCCGAGGCGCGCGCGGCGTCCGATTTGGTCTGGGTATCGCCTGTGACGTATTCGACCTTCTTGCCCAGAATGCCGTTACCTTGCAGCGCTTTCGAGCTGAACGTGGTCATCATGCCGCCATCGCCACCGCCATTGAGGTGCTCGACCGCGAGTTCATAAGCGCGCAGCTCATCGGCGCCCTCGTCGGCATAGGGGCCGGTTTGGGGCACGTTAAAGCCCAACGTGACCGAACTTCCCGTCGGTTCGTTTGTAAAGGCCGCTGCGGATGACGCCGTAAAGAGTGTCGGAACGGCCAGACCGGCGCCAGCGACAGCACCGGTTCTCAATACGCCACGACGTGTGACATCTGATTTGGACATGAAATCCTCCCATTTCGTGAAAGGCATGGCCGCGGCTCCTCTTTTCCGCGGCATGCGGGCACGTTTCGTGCAAATCATTTATCGCCGAGGATCGGAAAATTGCGCAATAAGCCCCTTGTGGCGCACATTAATTTTGTAAATAACTGAAAAGCGTGAACGGGGGTTTTGTAAATTCTGTTTCAATGCACCGCAGAAAGCCGTTGATATGACTGACAAAAGGTGCCCGTAGACAATGGTACGCGATACTCTGACCGGCAGCCGCATCCGCGAACGGCGATCCATTGCCGGGCTGCGTCAGGCCGATCTGGCGCGACAGGTGGGTATCTCGGCCTCCTATCTCAACCTGATTGAACATAATCGCCGCAGAATCGGCGGGAAACTTCTGGTCGATATCGCCGCAGTGTTGGAGGTGGAGCCCTCGTTGCTGACCGATGGGGCCGAGGCCGCGATGATTGCCGCGCTTCGCGAAGCGGCCGCAGATCTGGGCAATG
Source organism: Aestuariivita sp. (assembly GCF_021404545.1). Taxonomy (GTDB): domain Bacteria; phylum Pseudomonadota; class Alphaproteobacteria; order Rhodobacterales; family Rhodobacteraceae; genus Aestuariivita. The sequence goes on along the minus strand of NZ_JAAWWD010000038.1, from coordinate 51,470 downwards.
CAGGGGCTGAGATCGACCGCGTCGATGAGTTCGCGGGCCGGTTTCCCGGCTGGGCCGGGGCGCTTACGGCGGCGCATCGGCGCACGGCCTCGCTGGAGCGTACGGTCGAGGCCTTGTCGGATCGGCTGACCCACGATCCGCATCTGGCCGCCTCCCTGCACGAAGTGCTGTCCACGGCGGCGGCGATCCGATCCACCGCCGCGATCCTGGCGGAAAACGACGAGATCGAACCGGAATGGCGCACCCGGTTTCATCGCAACCTCAACGAGGACAGCCTGCGGCTGGCCGACAGTGCCAAGCTGCTGGTCGATTATCTCGACGATACCGAGAAGGCGACCGAACGCCGCGCCACCCCGCAGGAAGAGGTCGAGGCGTTCTTTACCGGGCGGCACCATCATTTCGACGTGCTGGAGCATGCCCGGCTGAGCCCGGAACAGGTGGTGCGCGGAGAGCCAGGTCTGACCACCGACGCCGCCCGCAGCATTGCGACGACGGTCCTGGAGCAATATGCGCGCGATGCCGCAGCACTGCCATTGGCCGAGATGAGCGCGGCTCTGAGCGAATGGGGACTGAACCCGGCAGCCCTGGCGGACCGGTTTGACGTTGCGCTGCCGATGGTTCTGCGCCGGATCGCGGCGATGCCCGAGGCGGCCTTGGGCACCGAAGTTGGCCTTTTGGTCTGCGATGCTTCCGGCAGCATCGTCTTTCGCAAGCAGGTGACCGGTTTTGCGCTGCCCCGGTTCGGGGCGTCCTGCCCGCTGTGGCCGGTCTTTGCGGCGCTGAACCGTCCGCATGTCCCGTTGCGCCGCACCGTGGCGCAGGTCGGGCGCAGCGTGGCCCATTTCGATTGCTTTGCGGTCGCGCAGCCGCGTGCCGCGCCAGGGTTCGATAGCGATCCGCTCTATCTGTCGACCATGTTGATCGTGCCGGTGGCGCAGCCCGCCCAGACGGATGTACCAGAAGTCGGCAGCACCTGCCGGGTTTGCCCGCGTGGCCATTGCGACGCGCGCCGCGAACCATCGGTCTTGAGCGAAGAGTTTTGACAGGGCACCGAAAACTGGAGATAAATTGCTGACCGTCCGTAGCCGAGAAACGGATGTGGTTCGCCGGGGAGGAGACCGGCAAACCAGCCAGAAAACAGGGGAGGGACCACGCGAATGAGCCGCAAGGTGTTGCTGATCGAAGATGAGCTGAACATCATCGAAGCCATCCGATTTCTGCTCTCGCGGGATGGATGGACCGTGCACACCCATGCCAATGGTGCCGATGCGGTCGAAGAGGTGATCCGCGTCGCGCCCGATCTGGTGGTTCTTGACATGATGCTGCCGGGGCGGTCGGGCATGGACATCCTGCGTGATCTGCGCGCCGCCCCCGCCACCTCCGACCTGCCGGTGCTGATGCTGACCGCGCGAGGCCAGAGCCGGGATCGAGACATGGCTGAAAAGGCCGGGGTCAACCGCTTCATGACCAAGCCGTTTTCCAACAGTGAGGTGCTGGAGACTGTGCGCGATCTTCTGGCCGAGGCGCGGCAGGAGTGAGCGCGCGGCGCACATCGGTGTTTCTTGAGCGTGAAACCTATCGCCGCCGCCGTATCATGGACGCAGCCCGGCTGTTACCGATACTGGGCGTGGCGCTGTTTGCAATCCCGCTCTTATGGCCCAAGCCCGGTGATCCGGCGACAGCCGGAGATCCGGTGCCCATGTCGGTTGCGGTACTCTATATCTTTGGGGTCTGGGCCGGGCTGATCGTGCTGGCCTGCCTGTTCGGTCTGAAATCCCGCGGCTGGGGGCCTGATCGGGCGTCCTCTGCCCAATCGCCGCCCAAGAGGGATGGCGGGGGATAAATGGCGTCGCTCAACACGCTTGTCGCGATTTGCCTGGGCTATGTGGCCCTGCTGTTCGTGGTGGCGGCTCTGGCCGAGCGGGCGGCCGCCATGGGGCGTGGCCAATGGCTCCGCTCCCCTCTGATCTATACGCTGTCGCTGTCGGTCTATTGCACGGGCTGGACGTTTTATGGCGCGGTGGGTTATGCCGCGCGCTCGGGGCTGGAATATGTCACGATCTATATCGGCCCAACGCTGGTGATGATCGGCTGGTGGTGGGGGCTGCGCAAACTGGTGCGCATCGGACGCAGTCAAAGGGTCACCTCGATCGCCGACCTGCTGTCCTCGCGTTATGGCAAATCCAACCTACTGGCCATTGGCGTGACCATTCTGTGCGTGATGAGCGTGACGCCCTATATCGCGCTGCAACTGCAATCCATCGCGCTGTCGATGTCGGTCTTTGCCGAAGGCGATGTGGCCCGCACCAAGGCGGTGAGCGCGTTTTGGGCGGCCATTGGCCTGGGTGTCTTTGCGATCCTGTTCGGCACCCGAAACCTGGACGCGAATGAGCGCCACCACGGCGTGGTCATCGCCATTGCGCTTGAGGCGGTGGTCAAGCTCTTGGCGCTTTTGGCGGTTGGCATCTTTGTGGTCTGGGGGCTGGCCGGAGGGATTTCCGATACGCTCGCGCGTATAGACGCCTCGGAAATCGGGCAATGGGAGGTCGATGGCGGCCGCTGGACCGCGATTACGCTCCTGGCCGCTGCCGCGATTATCTGCTTGCCACGCATGTTCCAGGTGATGGTGGTTGAAAACGAGGATGAGCGGCATCTGCGCGTCGCGGCCTGGGCCTTTCCGCTCTATCTGCTTTTGATCAGCCTCTTTGTGATCCCGATTGCGGTTGTGGGGCTCGATCTGATGCCTGCCGGGTCGAACCCTGATCTCTTTGTTCTCAGCCTGCCGCTCAGCCAGGGGAATGAAGGGCTGGCGATGCTGGCCTTTATCGGCGGGTTTTCCTCGGCCACGTCGATGGTCATCGTGGCGGCGATGGCGCTGTCGATCATGGTGTCGAACCATTTGGTGATGCCGATCTATCTGTCGACGAAGGTCGGGCGTGGGGCCTCGATTTCCGGGGATGTCCGCAATGTGGTGCTGATCTCCCGCCGGGTGGCAATCGTCGTTATCTTGATGTTGGGGTATTTCTATTATCGCCTCTCCGGCGGCGGTGCGGCGCTGGCGGCGATCGGTCTGATCGCCTTTGCCGGGATCGCCCAGATCCTGCCTGCACTGGTGGGGGGCCTGTTTTGGCGCGGGGCGACGCGGGCGGGGGCCCTGACCGGGCTGAGCATCGGGTTTGCCTTGTGGATCTATACGCTCTTACTGCCGGGGTTTGGCGCGGATGGGGCGCTGGCCGCCTCGGTGATGACCGACGGCCCCTTTGGGATTGGCTGGTTGAGGCCCTATGGCTTGTTCGGCATCACAGGCCTGGATCCTATCGTGCATTCGGCACTCTGGAGCCTGAGCCTGAACACTGCCGCCTTTATCGCGGTGTCGATGATGACCTTTCCCAATCCGGTCGAGCGTCTGCAAGGCGCCCAGTTCGTGAATGTGTTCGATCATTCCATGGGGCCGCGCGGCTGGACCGGATCGGTGGCCCAGAGCGAGGATCTGATGATCATGGCGCAGCGGATACTGGGGCCCGAAGAGGCCCGCGCCCTGTTTCAGCGCGAGGCCGCCAAACAGGGCGCACGCGGGCAATTGCCCGAACCGACGCCGTCCTTTGTCGATACGCTGGAGCGGGAGTTGAGCGGATCGGTCGGTACCGCGACCGCGCATGCGATGGTTGGGCAGATCGTCGGCGGCTCGGCAGTGTCGGTCCAGGACCTTATGGCTGTGGCCGACGAATCCGCCCAGATGCTGGAGTATTCCAGCCAGCTTGAGACCAAATCGGCCGAGTTGACCCGCACCGCCGCCAAGCTGCGCGAGGCCAATGAAAAACTCACCCAGATTTCATTGCAAAAAGATGCGTTTCTGAGCCAGGTCAGCCATGAGCTGCGCACACCGATGACCTCGATCCGCGCCTTCTCGGAGATTTTGCGCGACGAGGCGGGGCTGAGCGGCGATGAAAAGGAGCGCTATGCCGGTGTCATTCACGACGAGGCGCTGCGCCTGACGCGGCTCTTGGACGATCTGCTGGATCTCAGCGTGCTGGAAAGCGGACAGGTCAGCCTCAACACCCGGGGCGGCACTCTGGGCCATGTGCTGGACCGGGCGCTGTCGGCGGCACTTGCGGGATCGTCGGACCGGATCACGGTGCATCGGCGCGCCGAAGACGAGGGCATCGCCATCCGGTCCGATCTCGACCGATTGGCACAGGTATTCATCAACCTGATCTCGAACGCGCGCAAGTATTGCGATGCGCCGCAGCCTGAACTGACGATTCGCGTACGCGCCCTGGGAGACCGTTTGACGGTGGATTTTCTCGACAACGGAAGTGGTGTGCCGCGCGATGCCCGTGCGCTAGTGTTTGAAAAATTCGCCCGGGTCAGTGGTGACAAGGCCGGGGGCGCTGGGCTGGGATTGGCCATCTGCCGCGAGATCATGGAGCGTCTGGGCGGCGATATTCTCTATCTGGACGGCCATTCCGGCGGTGCGTTCCGGGTGATCCTGCCGATGGAAGGGGCCATGGCCGCGCAATAGCGGCGCCAGCGCTCAAGTCTTTGGCCGGGCACCGCTTGGGGCAGCGGGCATGGGCGCCCAATTCAGGTCTGGCCGCTCTGGTGTAGAGGCATTCTTAACCAATTCCGCGCTATCTCTCGGAAGTGAGCTGGTGCGCGCGTCGACGATGGCGGGCGCCGACCGGATGAGTATGACCCAGAAAGCAGGACGGACGGGCGTGACCGCGACACTCAAGCGCAAGCTGGCCGAAGCGCAAAGCAACAGCGCCGGTCGCGAGATGACGGCGCTCAGGGCATTGCGCTTGTCGGTGGCGCGCGCGGGCGACGATCTGTTTGATATGGCGCTCGGTGTCGCCGGGATCCGTCAGCAGAGGATGGTGCCCGAAGATATGGCCGATGTGATGTCGGATGACGATTTGCTGATTGTGCTGGATTGCCCGGAGGGTCAGACCGGTGCGGCGACCGTCTCGCTGCCGCTGGTCTCCTCGCTCATCCAGCAACAGACGATGGGGATGGTTTCCGACAGCACTCCGGTTCCACGCCCGTTCACGGATACCGATGCGGCCATGTGCGCGCCGCTCCTTGAAGGGGTGCTGTCACGGGCGGCCGCTCTGGCCGAGGCCGAGATCGATCAGACCTGTTTTCGTGCAATCCGGTTCGGCGCCCGTGGGGAGGATGTGCGCAGCATGATGCTGGGCCTGCGCGCACAGCGATACCGGCTGTTTTGGCTGACGCTGGACATCGCGCTGGGCCGCCGCCAGGCCGAGATTGTGCTGGCTTTGCCGGACGCGGATGAGGAGCATGCCGCCCCCGGAGCCAGAACCGACGCCGATGCGGAGCGCGCCGCCGAAAGCCCCATGCTGGAGGTGCCCGCCGAGGTTCAGGCGGTTCTGGCCCGCATCAGCCTGCCGGTCAGCGAACTCAACGCGCTGCGTGTCGGTGACAGCCTGCCATTGCCGCGCGACAGGCTCGACGATACCGCGCTGGTCACAATCGGCGGACGGCCCGTTGCGCGTGGACGGCTGGGCCAGATGAATGGCAGCCGCGCGGTGCGTCTGATGTCGGCCCAGTCGATCCCGCGCGCCGCCTCCGAGGCGCGCGAGCTGGCCTTCGACCCGCTGGCCTCTCCGTCAGGTGCGGGCGCGCCGCTCCCGTCCGACCTGGCAGAGCCGGATGGCGGACTCCCGATGATGGACACCCAACCGGATGGCGGATTCCCGATGATGGACACCCAGCCGGATGGGGCGGCCTTTCCACCGTTGGACGGCGACATTGACGCCGACGCCCTGGCCAGTCTTTCACCCCAAGAGGCGGCCGAGCAGATCACCGAGCTTGCGGGCCTCTCTGCCGACGATCTGGCCTCGGGTCCGGGTTCCGATTTCCCGGGCTCCGGTCTCGACATGTCGGAGTTTGCGTCGGCGCCACTCGATCTGAATGCGGATTTGGCGACACCCGACGAAACGGGGGAGGGCTGAGAGAGGCCGCAGTTCTTGATGTGAAATGAGCAGGGGTGGCGCTCCGCCGGCAGTTGACAGCACCCGCATACTGCGCTGGTCAGAGGTCAGAGGTCAGAGGTCAGAGGTCAGAGGTCAGAGGTCAGAGGTCAGAGGTCAGAGGTCAGAGGTCAGTCACCTGGTTCATCACCCCATGCCTGTCGCGGAACTGGCGGCAGTTGTCGTTGACACGCTGGCGGCACGGCTGGCTGATCACCGATATCCCGCGCGCGGAGGCCGATCCGGGTTCTACGGGATAGAGCAGATCGCAAAATGCCACAGGACGGACATGGCTGAACGCCGGGAGGCGGGCAGTCATGTTCCGAACAGCCGCTTTGTTGAGCCCTGTTGCGGGCCCGAGATCTGCTGTAGGTGTCCAGGTCGGCCAATGCCGCATGATCAACCGGACCCTAAAGTCCGTTCCAGCGGTGCCAACAAAGCCGACCCCGTTATGGGGTGCGTCGTCAGCAGGCACGCGCCAGACCTGGGGGTCATACCGACTTTGCACAAGACCTATGACGCCCAGCATGCAATTGGGGTTTGGGGCTCCGATTTCGCCAGGTCATGGCGTCAGCCAGAGCGGGGTTCGGGGTGAGGTTCGGCGTCGTGCGATGCCGTCGCCCTACGTTCCGTGCTTGGCCGCTTGCTCCAGCGTGGGGCGCAGATTGTCGAGCGTATAACCTGCGCGTCGGGCGGTCTCGATCACATCATCGACCGGCATCTCTCCGACGGCCCCAAGGGCCCAGATCACGGAACAGCGGGTGCCCGAGGCGCAATAGGCCAGAACCGGCCCGTCCGATTGGGCGATCATGTCGCGCTGACGCGCCACGGCGTCCGGGGTCATGGACTGATGCGTGATTTCCAGGACCTCGAAGGTCAGCCCCGCCTCCTGGGCGGCGGCAGCGATGGCCGCAGCCTGATGGCTTGGTGGGACTTCGGCGTCGGGCCGATTGCAGATCACGGTGGTGAAACCGGCCTCAGCGATCGCGGTCAGATCCTGTGGGTCGATTTGGGGTGAGACGGCGTAACGGGGGGTGAGCGGTCGTATATCCATGGGCATTTCTTAAGCGGGCCTGGCAAGGCTGTCCAGCCATCGCTGCGGCTGTCGCCGGTCGCCCGGGCCGCAAAGTCACCAGGACGACGCCCAGATATCCGCGCAGCGGGAACTCGGTGCCGTCCAAAGGGGCGGGTGTGTGTCTGTCCGATATCAGCGCGCAGCGCATGGCCGAGGTGCCGACTGTCGGCGGGCAGTTCGCCCGGGCGCGTTCGCCCCAGGCTGGGTCTAAAGCTTGTTGACCGGCACCTTGAGAAAGACATCGCCGTGTTCATCGGCGGGCGGCATGTGGCCTGCGCGCATGTTCACCTGCAACGACGGCAGGATCAGCCGCGGCATGCCCAGCGTGGCGTCGCGCGCGTCGCGCATATGCACGAAATCCTCGATCGGGCGACCCTGACCGATATGGACATTCAACGCCTTTTGCTCGCCCACGGTGGTCTCCCAGGCGAACTCATCGCGCCCGGGCGCTTTGTAGTCATGGCCAACGAAAATCCGAGTCTGATCGGGCAGGGCCAGGATTTTCTGGATCGAACGATAGAGATCCTCGGAGGATCCACCCGGGAAGTCGCAGCGCGCGGTGCCGAAATCGGGCATAAAGAGCGTGTCGCCCACAAATGCCGCGTCGCCGATCACATAGGTCATGCAGGCGGGCGTGTGGCCGGGCGTGTGCATGACATCGGCGCGCATCTGGCCAATATGAAAGATGTCGCCTTCGCGGAACAGCGCATCGAATTGCGAGCCATCGCGCTGAAACTCGGTGCCTTCGTTAAAGATCTTGCCAAAGGTGTCCTGAACCACGGTGATCTGATGCCCGATGCCGATCTTGCCGCCCAGCCTCTCTTGCAGATAGGGCGCGGCCGACAGGTGATCGGCGTGGACGTGGGTTTCCAGCACCCATTCGGTCTTGAGGCCCTCGGCCTCGATATAGGCGACGATTGCATCTGCCGACGCAGTGTTGGTCCGGCCCGAAGCGTGATCAAAATCCAGCACACTGTCGATCACCGCAGCCGCGTGCCCTTCTGGCGGACGGACCACATACGATACCGTGTTGGTGGCCGGATCGAAAAATGCCTTGACGAGTGGGGTCATTGGATTCTCCCTGAATTTCGGAGCCGCATTGTGCCGCGACCGGATGCGTAGCTTGCGGCCCGATGCACCGCATTGACACATATCAATGCATGATCCGCCATTCTCGGATAGATGTATTTTTAGGAGGACGGAGCGTTCGTGCGGGAATTTCGGGCAGAGTCCTGCCGAAAGGGCAGATCACTCTCCAAATCGGCGGCGTCCGTCTTATCTTTGTGATGTTGGCATGTCTAGTAAGGTTCACACATCTGGGAGGATGACCGTATGACGACGCATGAACTTACAGTCCACGCAGAATCGCTCGAAGCAAAGATCGCGAATGCCAGTCCGACTGGCCGATTGTCTTTGCAGCCTCAGTTGCAGAAAATCCTGATCCATCTCGAGGCTGATGGCGTGGCGGTGCCGCGCCGCCTGCAAAAGCTGAATGCGGAACTGATTGATGAAGTGATCGAAGCCCGGTTCGACAACGTACCGGTCTGAGATCAGCCCAGGAAGATCCCCAGGACAACCATCATCAAACCCAGCACCGACAAGAGCAGCGCTCCCAAATTCAGTGGGAGCGCTTTTTGTATCTCCGCGCGCAAGGCGGCGTCCTCGGTCAGGGTGCGCCGTGCGCGAGCTACGCGAACGATCGACCAGATCAGCCCCGCCAGACCGACGAGGGAAAGCGCGACTCCGACCCATATGATCAGCTCGAATATCATGGCCATGGCTCCTCTTAGACGCGCTCGTCGCTAGCCTATCGGAGGCAGGGGTGCAAGCGGCGGCGGACGCACTGTTTTGCGGGGGCACCTGGGTCTTTGGGCGGGCTTGGGTGACGCCCGGTAGGCCTCACCGTTTTCAGCGCGACTGTTCGACGCGCAAAATGGGGGGATCATGTGTCCTTCCTTACCTTCCAAAGCGCCGCCTCGATCGCATCGAGCCCATCGGTCAGGGCCGCGGGCCCGGGCTGGAGGATGAGGGGCGACTTGATCTCGACGATCCGTCCCGTCGCCACGGCGGGGATGACATCCCACCCTGGGCGCGCGGCGATCTTTTCGGGGCGGACTTTCTTGCCGCACCAGGAGGCCAGGATCACATCAGGGCGCGCCTCGATCACCTGCTGCGGGTCGAGGATCCGCGCCTTGGCGCCCTGTTCCCGGCGCAGTCCAGCGAACACATCGCGCCCGCCCGCCAACTCGATCAGTTCCGACACCCAGCGGATACCGGAGATCGGCGGATCGTCCCATTCCTCGAAATAGACGGCGGGGCGGGTGGGGCGCACTGTGGCGCGTAGGGCGGCCGCGCGCGCCTCGAACCGACGCACCAGCGCCTCGGCTCTGCCTTGTGTGCCAGTGAGGGCGCCAAGGGTGCGGATCATATCCAGGATTTCGCCGACCGAGCGCTGGTTGAAGGCATGCACCGCGACGCCCTCGCGGATCAGGTCGGCGGCGATATCGGCCTGGAGATCTGAAAAGGTCAGCACCAGATCGGGCTGCAATGCAAGGATTTTGGGCACGTCGGCCGAGGTGAACGCGCCGACGCGCGGTTTTTCCCGGCGGACCCGTGCGGGGCGTACGGCATAGCCGGTCACGCCCACGATCCGGTGATCCTGCCCCAGAAGGTAGAGGGTTTCGACCGTCTCTTCGGTCAGGCAGACAATGCGTTCGGGGGGATAGGGCATCAGGGGCCGGGCTTTCGGCGCACGCGGTCCATCCAGATCCGCGCGCCTGCCTGCACCGCGCTGTGCACGGCGCGTCCGGCGGCTTCGCCCACCGGCGTGTGCATCCCGGCAAACGCAAGGGCGCCTGCCGGTGCGGCGATGGCGATGCAGTCGGTTCCGGTGCCGGTCGCGCGTCCGGTCGGCAGGTCATGGCCAATCCCGGCCACCGCCACGGTACGCGCCTGCGCGGCGATTGACACCAGCTCGACCCGGGCGGCATCGGCCAGCGGCTGGTCGACGCACAGGGCGATGTTGATCGTGCCCCAATCGTGGCCTGACCGATCCAACCGGGTACCGATCCGTTCGGCATTCGACAGCCCCACTGTGGCCACGCAATGCGCCGTGACCCCGTCGAGCGTGGCTTGGGCCACCTCATAGGCATCCAGATCGCGCGAGGTGAGCATCGTCACCGCCTCGCTTGCGCCACGCGCCGCAAGCTCTCGGCACAGCCAGCCCGCGACATCGAAATCCTGGGGCAGATCGGCATTGCGCACTTCGCGCCACAGGATCTGCTGGGCATCGACAAAGCCGGGCCGGTTCAATGACCAGCTCAGGATGCGCTGCGGTGCTCCCAGATCGAGGGTCAGCCAGGGATGGTCGAGGGTGATCCTCATCCGGTCACCTCCAGCGGCTGAAACACCGGGCCATGGTCGGTGTCGGCCCAAAATCCGGTGATGCCAAAGACCTGCGCGATATGATCCGGTGTAAGCACGTCACGTGGTGCGCCATCGGCGATCAGGCGCCCCGCGCTCATCATCAAGAGCCGCGTGCAGTGTCGCGCGGCCAGCCCCAGATCATGAAGCGAGACGATGACCGCGTGGCCTTCACGCGCCAAGCGGCCAAAGACCTGCATGGTGGCGATCTGGCTGGCCGGATCCAGACCGGCAATCGGCTCATCGGCCAGCAAAAGAGGGGTGTCCTGAGCCAGCGCACGGGCAATCAGAACACGGGCCTGTTCGCCCCCCGAAAGCTGGGTCGCGGTGCGGTGGCGAAACGCCTCCAGCCCCATCCGGGCGATCGCGGCCTCAATGGCCCGCTGATCGTCGGGGCGGGGTTTGGCACCCCGTGGCAGATGCGGGATCCGTCCCAGGGCGATCAGCGTCTCGACCGTGACGGGCCAGGCGATCTCGCGCGATTGCGGCATCCAGGCGGCATGGCGTGCGCGTTGGGCGCCTGGCATGCTGGTCAGCGACGATTGGCCCTGATGTGGCAAAAGTCCCAGCGCGCCCCGCAAAAGCGTGGTTTTGCCTGCGCCGTTGGGACCGATCAGACCGACGCATTCGCCCGCCGCGACCGATACAGTCACCGCGTCCACCACCGGGCAATCGCCCCGGCGCACAGTCAACCGATCCAGCGCAAGAAGGGTCATGCCATCTCCTTGCGCGTCTTGAATATCAGATGCAGGAACAGCGGCGCGCCCACCAGCGCCATCAGAACGCCCAGCTTGAGATCCCGCTGTGGCAGGATTTCACGCACCGCGATATCGGCGGCCAGTACCATCGCCGCACCTCCCAGAGCCGACGCCCACAGCAAGGACGAGGGCCGCGCGCCGACAAATCCGCGCAGCAGATGCGGCACCACCAGACCGACAAAGCCGACGGCTCCGGCCACCGCGGTTGCCGCCCCGACGCAGGACGCCGTGCCAATCACCAGCATCAGGCGCAGTCGTGCCAGATTGATGCCCATCGCTTGGGCCGCATCTTCGCCCAGGGTCAATGCATCCAGACCGCGCGCGCTCAGCGCCAGCAAGGCCCACCCCAGCATCATGAAGGGCAGCGCCAGCCAGACATGGTCAAAAGACCGGTCCGCCAGCGATCCCATCATCCAAAAGACGATATCGGCTGCGGCAAACGGGTTGGGAGAGAGGTTCAGCACCAGCGAGGTCAGCGCGCCCGCCAGCGCGGATATTGCGATCCCGGCCAGAATCAGCGTGATCGACGCGCCGCGTGGACCGGCCAGCAGCAGGATCAACACAACGGCAAGCACCGCCCCGCTCAGTGCGGCCAGCGGCAAGGCCAGCGGAAAGAACAGCGTCAGCCCGGTCTGGATCGCCAGCACCGCCCCCAATGCCGCCGAGCCCGAGACGCCGATCAGCCCCGGCTCGGCCAGCGGGTTGCGCAGAAACCCCTGCATCGCGGCACCCGCCATGCCCAGCGATGCGCCGATCATCACCGCCAGCAGCGCGCGCGGCAGCCGGATCTCCTGCATCACGACCGAGAGAGGCAGACCATCGTCGCGCCAGAGCGCGACCAGGCTTTCACCAACCGATGCGTTGACCTGACCACTGGTCAGCGACACGACAAAAAGCGCCGCGCAGAGCGCCACAAGGAGGGCGGCAAGCTTCACCTGTCCGCCTCCATCGACAGGCGCAGATCACGCATCGCCCGGATCGCGTTCAGAACCTGCGGCGTGCCGCAGATCCAGTCCCGGTCGGTCAACTGTCCGGCTTGCAGCGTATCGGACAGCGCCAGCAGCGCGGGGTGATCGAGCGTGTCCTCGGCGCGGGCCTGCCCGGGATAATCGCGCCCCTGAATGATCAGATCCGGTGCCAACATGACCAGTTTTTCGAGCGGCAGCACACCGCCCCAGTCCAGCCCCACCTCAGACGCGACATTGTCGAACCCCGCGACCGCCAGAATGTCGGAAGCCAGCGAGCGATCGCCGGAGGTGTAGCTGTTCACATAGTAAAGCGCGGCACGCGGCCTGGGTGTCAGCGTCACGGTCAGCGCCGCCAGATCTGCCTCGAACCGGGCCACCATCTCCTCGGCCACAGCCGTGCGGCCCAGTGCGGCGCCCATCTGGCGCAGGCGGGCGGGCACATCCTCCAGCGAGCGGGCAGGCGCAAACAGTTCGACCCGGATACCAAGATCGCGCAGCATCTGAACCGTGGCGCTGTCTGTGAAAGTGCCTGCCAGCACCAGATCGGGAGTGAGCAGATAGACCTCCTCGGCGCCCGAACCATTGGCGGGCAGGGCGCGCGCGGCCTCCACCATGGCCGAACTGTCGGGCTCATGGGCCAGACGACTGACCGAGATCAGCTGGCCGCTATCGGCAAGCAGGAGGCCCAGCTGATCAGTACACAGATTGACAGACACAACCCGTTCGGGCCTCTGGTCTGCCCAGGCAGCGGGGCCCAAAAGCACCGCCACCATGGCCGCTATGATCCTAGAAACTGCCACGGACCCCGAAATAGACCGCCCGGTCGGAGGTGCCGTAACCGATCGCGGTCTGATACTCCTCATCAAAGAGGTTTTCGACACGCAGATAGAGATTTGCGGCGTCGGTCACGTCATAGTTGATTTGCAGACTCGCAACCGTGTAATCGGGAACGTCAACCGGAAAGAACCCGTCTACGCGTCCGATCGCGCGGTTCACCACGAACTGTCCTCCCCAACCGTTGTCGAAATCCGCGTCGATGCCGAGCACGATATCATGCTCGGGCACGCGGCGCTCGCGGGTGCCGTCGGGCCGTTCGGAATCGGTGAAGGTATAGCTGCCGAATACAGACACCGCGCCGGTCACGGGAAAACGACCCGAAAGCTCGAGACCCTTGGCGGTCGTGGTGCCGGGGATCTGGGTGTATGCGCCTTGGAACGGGGGCGTTGGGCTGGAAATGTAGTCTATGACATCGTCGATCTGTGTATAAAACGCCGCCGCTTGGACACGTCCGCCGCCCGCAAACCGGCGCTCGATGCTGACTTCGGCGCTCCTACTCTCTTCGGGCTCAAGCTGGGGGTTGATTACGGCGGTGTTGAAGGGGCCAAAAAGCTCGTTCAACGAGGGCGCGCGATACCCCGTCGCCAGCGATCCGCGGATCACGGTGTCGGAACTGGGGCGCCAGGCGGCCGCAATCCGACCGGTCACCGCCGACCCGAACTCGCTGTGGTCATCGGCCCGCGCGGACAGCGTCAGATCGAGCCGCTCGGAGAGGGCGATCTGATGCTCGGCAAAGAGCGAGATCGTGTCATAGTCGGCCGTGCCGTTGGAGAAATCGGCCTCCTCGTGTGAATACTCGATGCCAAATGTCAGGGGGCCGCGGTCAAGATCCGTGGTAGCGGTCCAGCGCACCTCGGTGCGGCGGCTTTCGAAATTGGGGCTGCCGAAGGTTGTGAGCGGATCGGCACGTTTGGTCTTGAAGTAACTGATACCGACTTCGTGCTGGAAGGCCCCGGCGTCGATTTCCGCGTAGACCCGGGCGCCCGCACGGTCGGTAAAGAAGGGACGGTTGGCATCCCCGCCAACGCCGCCTCCGGCATCGATATTGGTTTCTTGCTCTTCATAGAGCCCCTCAAAGCCGACGGTCACCTGGTCGTTGAGCGCATAGCGTGCCGACAACAGCACCGTTGTGCCGCGATAGGGGTCGGTTTCCGTGTTGCCCTGGTTCTCATCGGCCGATGAAAAGGAGTCGGTCACCACGCGCGAGAGCGTCAGGGCAACCATTGCGCGATCGGTTTTTTGACCGACGCTGAAATCGGCGCGACGTGTGTTAAAGCTGCCCAGCTCAAGGCCATACCGATAAAACGTGCCGTTTTCAGTCGGCCGGTAGCTGGTGATATTGATCACGCCCGCGATGGCTTCGGAGCCGTAAAGGGCCGAATGGGTGCCCTTGAGCACCTCGATGCTCGACAATCCCGCCCCCGACAGACCGCCCCAGTTATAGGCGGTTTGGGTGCTTCCAGGATCGGACACGTCAAAGCCGTTGATGCGCACGCCGATATAGCGATCGTTCAGGCCGCGAATGCGCAATTGGGTCAGCTTTCCCTGGCCGCCATTGCTGTTGGTCGCGACACCCGGCAGGCGGCTGAGGGTTTGCGCGACGCTGGCGGTCGGGCTGGTGGCGATTTCCTGCGCGTCCAGGACCTCGACCGTGACGCCAACGCGGTCCGCTTCGGTTTCGGTTTGGTTGGCAAAGACGACGATCTCGCCAAGATCGAAGGTTTGTGCAAGCACAGTCGGGGCGGAGAGAATGAGTGCCAATACGGAGGCAGAACTGAGACAGGCCTTCATGTTCTTTGGTGTCCTTTCCAGACATTTTTCAGAGATGTTTGGAAAGGATCGCCCTTGCCCAAACGGTGCGTGTTGCGTCACCATTCCGGGCTAAAGCGCCGTCCATCCCTGCGCGCCCCGCGCCGGGTGAAGGTGATCGCTCTGGCAGGTCTCCTGACTTGCGGGTCGTCGCTTGGCCGGACCTTCCCGTGCGCCCCGTCCGGGCGCCCAGTGGTATATTCCGGCCTCGCTCTCCGCTTACAGTTGCGGGGGCAGTCGTGGCATTGGTCTTACAAAAACCGCACCACGTTCCCTTTAACGACGAGTCGCCTCGTCGAACCAAAGCGCTTTATGCGTACCCCCCGCGCGCGGGCCGATCAAGATGTGATTGCGGTGCGCGTGCTGCATTCTGCGTCTTGCGGGGCAGCGGGGGGGCGGGTACGAACGGGCGTTATTCCCCAAACCCGCGAGACGGAGACTATTTGATGACCGACACCTCGACCGATGCCACCTACCGGGTTACCGCGGATGAGCTGCGCCAGTTCATAGAACGGTTCGAGAGACTGGAGGCCGAGAAAAAGGATATTGCCGACCAGCAAAAGGAGGTCATGGCCGAGGCCAAGGGGCGCGGCTATGACACCAAGGTGATGCGCAAGGTGATTGCGCTGCGCAAGCGCGATCAGGACGACATCGCCGAGGAAGAGGCGGTTCTGGACATGTACAAGGAAGCCTTGGGCATGCGGTAAGGTCCGCGCCTCCCGGGGGGCCAGCCCCCCGGACCCCCCGGGACTATTTTTGGCCAGAAGAAGCAGGCCGGGATTTCCCGGCTTGTCGGTCGGGCGATTGCGGCCTAGACGGGTCACATGAGACTATTGTTTTTGGGCGATGTGATGGGGCGCGCGGGCCGCGATGCGGTGGCAGTTCATCTTCCGCGATTGCGCGCTGAATGGCGGCTCGATTTCGTGGTCGTGAACGGTGAGAACGCGACCAATGGCATGGGTTTGTCTTCCGATCATGCCAAGGGGCTTTTTGAAGCCGGGGCGGATTGCGTGACGCTGGGCGATCATGCGTTCGATCAAAAGGACATGTTGCAGGCGATCGGGGCAGAGACGCGGATCCTGCGCCCGCTGAATTTTGCCAAGGCCGCGCCAGGGCGCGGGCATCGTGTGTTTGCCGCGCCCGGCGGGCGCAAGGTTCTGGTCGCACAGGTTCTCGGCCAGGTCTTTATGAAGCGGCCCTTTGACGATCCGTTCTCGGCGCTGGATCCGGTGCTCAAGGCCCATCCCCCTGGCGGGATGGTGCAGGCCGCGATCATCGACATGCATTGCGAGGCCACCTCGGAAAAAATGGCGATAGGGCATTATTGCGACGGGCGCGTCAGTCTGGTGGTGGGCACCCACACCCATGTGCCGACCGCGGATGCGCAGATCCTGCCGGGCGGCACTGCCTATCTGACCGATGCGGGCATGTGTGGCGACTACAACTCGGTGATCGGCATGCAAAAGGACGAGCCGCTGCGCCGGTTCATCACCGGGATGCCCAAGGCCCGCTTTGCGCCCGCCTTGGGTGAGGCGACCTTGTCGGGTGTGTTTGTCGAGACCGACGATCGCACCGGGCTGGCGCAATCCGTCTCGATGATCCGGGTGGGGGGGCGGTTGCAAGAAGCGCGTCCATGAGCCGGTTGCGGCTTTTTGGCCTGCTTGTGGTTGAGCCGCGCGGGGAGGATGCGCTTGATGCGAGACAACGCTTGAGCAAGAATATACCCTGACGGGCCAGTATCGGAACATAGATGGGCATCTTGGAATTGGGCGAAACCGCCGCCGCGCTGGTGACGCTGGGCATTGTGCTGGGCATGTTCGTGCTGTTCCTGCGCGAGACCTTGCCAACAGAGGTCGTGGCGCTCAGCGGTGTGGCCATGATGCTGGTTCTGGGAGTGCTGCCCTATGATGCGGGGCTGGCCGTGTTGTCGAACCCCGCGCCCTGGACCATTGCGGCGATGTTTATCATCATGGGCGCGCTGGTGCGCACAGGCGCGCTCAATTCCTTCACCCGGAGGGCCGAGAAACAGGCCGGGACCAACCCCAAACTGGCAATCGCGCTGTTGATGGCCTTTGTCGTCTTGGCCTCGGCCGTGGTGTCGAACACGCCTGTGGTCGTGGTGATGATCCCGGTCTTTGTCCAGCTGGCGCGCACATTGGGGATCTCGGCCAGCAAGCTTTTGATCCCGCTGAGCTATGCCGCGATCCTGGGGGGTACGCTCACGCTGATCGGCACCTCGACCAACTTGCTGGTCGATGGTGTGGCCCGGGCGCAGGGCCTTGCGGCGTTTGGTATTTTCGAGGTGACGCCGCTGGCGATCGTGCTGGTTGTCTGGGGGATGATCTATCTGCGCTATATCGCGCCGCGCCTTTTGCCGGATCGCGACAGCATGGCCATGCTGCTCAGCGACCGCTCGCAGATGAAGTTCTTTACCGAAGCTGTGATCCCGCCCGACTCGAACCTGATCGGACGCGAGGTGCTGGGTGTGCAGCTTTTCAAACGCGACGGCGTGCGGCTGATCGACGTCCTGCGGGGCGACATGTCGCTCAGGCGCAACCTGCAGGGGGTGGCGCTGCAAGTGGGCGACCGGGTGGTGCTGCGCACGCGCATGGCCGAGCTGCTCAGCCTTCAGCGCAACAAATCGCTGAAACGTGTCGATCAGGTCTCGGCGGTGGAGACAACAACGGTCGAGGTGCTGATCACGCCCGGGTGCAAGATGATCGGGCGCAGCCTGGGCTCGTTACGGATCCGGCGGCGGTATGGCGTTTATGTCCTGGCGGTGCATCGGCGCAATCAGAATATCGGGCGGCAGCTTGACGATCTGGTGGTGCGGGTCGGCGATACGCTGCTTCTGGAGGGGGCGCCCGCTGATATTCAGCGGCTGGCCAGCGAGATGGAGATGGTCGATGTCTCGCACCCGTCCCAGAGGGAGTATCGGCGCGGTCATGCGCCGATTGCCATCGCTGCACTGGGCGGGATCGTTCTGTTGGCGGCGCTGGGCGTGGCGCCGATCTTTTTCCTGGCGGTGCTGGCTGTCGCGGTCGTGCTGGTGACCCGCTGCATTGATGCTGACGAGGCGTTCTCGTTTATCGACGGGCGACTGCTGGCGCTGATCTTTTCGATGCTGGCCATCGGCGCCGCGTTGGAGGCCTCGGGGGCGGTGCGTCTGATCGTCGAGGCCTTGGCGCCCTACGTCACCACCTTGCCGCCGTTTCTGATCGTCTGGGCGATCTACCTCTTGACCAGCGTGTTGACCGAGCTTGTGTCCAACAACGCCGTGGCCGTTGTGGTGACCCCGATTGCGATCGGGCTGGCGGCGGCGCTGGGGTTTGATCCCCGGCCGCTGGTGGTGGCGGTGATGGTGGCGGCGTCGGCCTCGTTCGCCACCCCCATCGGATATCAGACCAACATGATGGTCTATGGCCCTGGCGGATACCGGTTCACCGATTTCATGCGTGTCGGCATTCCGCTCAACCTCAGCGTGGGGCTTTTGGCGTCGGCGCTGATCCCGCTGATCTGGCCGCTCTGAGGCGGGTCAGGCGCCGGGCCGCGTCGCCGACTGGATCTCGACCTGATAGCCTTCGGGATCGTTGAAGACAAAGGCGCGGATGCCGATCTCGTCATTCACAAAAAGCTCCGACAGCGCGTCCAGCGCATGATGCTGCGCATAGGCATACCAGGCCTCCACATCCGGCACCCGGATGCACAGCTGCACCGGCTTGTCGGCGCTCCAGTTGTTCATGCCCTTGGCTTCGTCCACCAGCCCGACATGGGCGCCCTCGGCGATGCGATAGATCTTGCACCAATGCTGGTCGATGGCCAGCGGCAGGCCCAGAACATCCTCGTAAAACCGCATGGCCGCAGCGAGGTCGCGGTAATAAAGGAAGGTGATCGCAAGGGTGTTCGGGGCGGCGGGGCGGTCCATGATCGTACCTTTCTGTAAGAACGCAACAGGATGTGGCGGGACCAAATCCTTGGCAGACCTGAGCCGCTCTTGCGAACCTGCCCGATCGCCGCGGCGCTGCGCAAGGCATGAACCGTGGCCCGATGCGCGATCGCATGCCCCGGTCAAGCGATGCGGCGATCCGTTTGATCCAGTGCCGGAGGGGGCGGCGGGCGCTTCGATTGTGCTGTGGCATGGGTTCGGGCCAAACATGTGCCATCGCGCAAGACCGAAACGGCCCTGGCCCGGCGGGTGCCGGGGTGGGGGCAAATCAGGCCCGATCACCCGTGACACCGACTGGTTCATCGGGTATCGCCTGTTGGCGCCGTTCCGAAGCGGGGCACCGAGACTGCCAAAGCGACGCGCCGACATGGCTGACACGAAAAACCGGTTGGATCCGCATTGATGAAACCGTTCCTTATCCTGCAAGCCCGCCCCGAGACCGACGCCTCGGATCAGGAATTCGCGGCGATTTTGGACAAATGCCAGTTGCCGCCCGAACGGGTTGATCGCATCAGGCTCGACCGCGACGATCTGCCTGGCACTCTCGATCTGGCCCGCTATGCCGGGACCCTGATTGGCGGCGGGCCGGGCTGTGTCAGCGATCCCGCGCAAGGCAAGGACCCGGTCGAGGCGCGGATCGAAGCACAGGTGATGGGGTTGATGCCGCAGATCGTGGCGCGCGATCACCCGTTCATGGGGTGCTGTTACGGTCTGGGGGTCTTGGTGCATCATCTGGGCGGCGTGGTCGACAAAAGCCGCTATTCAGAACCGGTCGGCCCGTCGCTTTGCGCCTTGACCGAAGCAGGGCAGACCGATCCGCTCACCCAAGGGCTGGATCCGGAATTCGAAGCGTTTGTCGGCCATAAGGAGGCCGTTCAAATCCTGCCCGAAAGCTGCGTGCATCTGATCCGCTCGGAGGCGTGCCCTGTCCAGATGGTTCGCTATGGCCGGAACATCTATGCCACACAGTTCCATCCCGAAGCCGATGCGCGTGATTTCGAGAACCGCATCAACATCTACAAGAACCACGGCTATTTCCCGCCCGAGGCCGCCGACGCGCTGATCGAGAAATGTCACGATGCGGAGGTGACACAGCCCGCGGAAATCCTGCGCCGGTTCGCGGCGCGCTATGGGTAACGCCACGGCAAGGCCGTGATCGCGGCATTGCCAGCTCCCCTGCCGCCTGCCTAAGCTTTGGCCAAGAGGGGGAGACGACGAATGGACATCCTGATCAACGTGGTGCTGCCGCTGTCGCTGGCGGTCATCATGCTCAGCCTCGGTGTCGGGCTGAGTTTTGCGGATTTCGGGCGTGTCGCAAGGCGTCCGAAGGCCTTTGCCATCGGCGCGATCAGTCAGGTGATCCTGCTGCCGGTTGCCGCCTATGGGATCGTCATCGCCTTTGGTCTGCCGCCCGAGATCGCGGTGGGGTTCATGCTGCTCAGCTTTTGTCCCGGTGGCGTGACCTCGAATATGATCACCAAGCTGTCCAAGGGGGATGTGGCGCTGTCGGTGTCGCTGACGGCGGTGATCAGCCTTTTGTCGATCTTGACCGTGCCGGTGCTGGCGGCCTGGGCGGTGGTGCATTTCATGGGCGATGCCGCACCTGAAGTGTCGGTCGCATCCTTGGCCATGGCGATGTTCCTGATCACCACGCTGCCGGTGTTGACCGGCGTGTTGATCCGGCACTTTGCCACCGGGTTCGCCGACCGGATCGAGCCATTGCTGTCGACGCTGGCCACGGTTCTTTTTATCGTCATCGTGCTGGCGGCGCTTGCGGCCAACTGGGATATCTTCGTGGCCAACCTGCCCACGCTGGGGCCTGCGCTGATTTCGATGAATGCGGCGCTGATGCTGATCGGGCTGGCGCTGGCGCTGGCTGCGGGGCTGCACTGGTCCGAGGTCAAGACGATCTCGGTCGAGACGGGTGTGCAAAACGCCACGCTGGGGATTACGTTGGGCACGATTATCACCGGTCAGGCCGATGGCTTTACCGCGATGGAGCTGCCCCCGGCGGTCTACGGCATCACCATGTATCTGGTGGCTTTGCCGTTCGTTCTTTGGTTCAGGAGGAGGTGACATGGACAGTGCGGATGCCATCATCGTGGGCGGCGGTCTGGCCGGTTTGGTGGCCGCGGCCGAACTGGGGGACCGTGGCAAACGGGTGATCGTCGTCGATCAGGAAGGCCCGCAGAACCTGGGCGGTCAGGCGTTCTGGAGCCTGGGTGGGCTTTTTATGATCGACACGCCCGAACAGCGGCGCATGGGCATCCGCGACAGCAAGGCGCTGGCGCTGCGCGATTGGATGGGCAGTGCGGGCTTTGACCGGCCCGAGGATCACTGGCCGCGCAAATGGGCCGAGGCCTATATCGACTTCGCAGCAGGCGGAATGCGCGGCTGGCTGCACCGGATGGGGATGCGCTGGTTTCCGGTGGTCGGCTGGGCCGAAAGGGGCGGGTCCTTTGCCGACGGGCACGGTAATTCGGTGCCGCGGTTTCACATCACCTGGGGCACCGGCCCCGGCACGCTGGCCCCGTTCGAGGCGCGCGTCACCGAGCATATCAAATCCGGCCTGGTCGAGATCCGGTATCGCCATCAGGTGGATCGCATCCTCATGGAAAACGGTGCGGCCAAGGGTGTCGCTGGGACACTGCTGGCCGAGGACGCGGCGGTGCGCGGGCAGGCCACCAACCGCGATCCGGCAGGGGAGTTCGAGATCCAAGCGCCATCGGTTATCGTCACCTCCGGCGGGATCGGCGGCAATTTCGAGATGGTGCGCAAAGCCTGGCCGACGCACCGGCTGGGACCCGCGCCCAAGGAGATGGTGGCGGGCGTGCCCGCCCATGTGGACGGGCGGATGATCGATATCGCGCGCGCGGCGGGCGGGCATCTGATCAATGGTGACCGGATGTGGCACTATACCGAAGGGGTCAAGAACTGGGATCCGATCTGGCCCGGGCACGGCATTCGCATCCTGCCGGGGCCGTCCTCAATGTGGTTCGATGCGCAAGGCAACCGCTTTGCGCCTCCCGCCTTGCCGGGCTTCGACAGCCTGGCCACGCTGAAAATGATCCTGGAGACAGGCTATGAATATAGCTGGTTCGTGCTGACCCAGAAAGTGATCAAGAAGGAATTCGCGCTCTCGGGGTCGGAACAGAACCCCGATTTCACCTCTGCCAAATGGATGGAGGTGATCCGGCAGCGGGTGCTGTCGGGCACAAAGGCCACCGGTCCGGTCGAGGCGTTCAAGGACAAGGGCGAGGATTTCGTGGTCTCGCGCGATCTGGGCGGGCTGGTCGCGGGGATGAACCAGATCGCGGGCGGCGGGCTGATCGACGAGGCCCGCCTGCGCGCCCAAATCGAGGCGCGCGATGCCCAGATCGACAACCCGTTTTCCAAGGATGCGCAGATCATGGCGATCCATGCCGCGCGCAACTATCGTGGCGATCGGCTGATCCGCACCGCCAAACCGCATAAATTCCTTGACCCCGCCAACGGGCCGCTGATCGCGGTGCGCCTGCATGTGCTGACCCGCAAGACGCTGGGCGGGTTGCAGACCAATCTCGACAGTCAGATGCTGGGCGCGGACGGACAGGTGGTGCCCGGGCTTTTTGCGGCCGGCGAGGTTGCGGGCTTCGGCGGCGGCGGATACCACGGGTACAACGCGCTGGAGGGCACGTTTCTGGGTGGCTGCATCTTTTCGGGCCGCAATGCAGGCCGTTCAGGGGCCGTCGCCTGAGGGCGGTGTCTTGGGCTCTTTCCCGCTGGTCTTGAGCCCCAGGAAATAGGTCAGCGCGGCGATCACCAGCGCGATTGCGGCGCCAAATCCCAACAGGTCCCTTTCGCCGTCCCAGCCCACGACCTGACCCAGAAAGAGCACGCCCAGAACCACGATCACCACGCCGATCAGCTTGTTCTTGAGATCGTCAAGCGTCTTGATTTCCAGCCATTCGGGCACGCGGATATTGGTGTCGATAAACAGCTCGTAAAGGCCCAGAGCGATGATGTAGAACACCGTGCCCAGCAGGAACAGATCGACGATCTCGATGAATTCCAGCGCCAGCGCCTTGGCGCCCTTGCGCGAAATCTCGGCCTTTTCGAGGGTCGCAAGGATCAGCTGTCCCGCCTCCAGCACGCCATAGATCAAAAGCGTGGCCGCGGCCAGGAGCGATCCCAGCACGGCCAGGATGATCAGAAACCGGCTGGCCCCCAAGGTGCGGCTGATCAGGGTCGGATCTTGGTTTTCAGACATGTGGGTCCTTTGCGTCAGAGGGGCCAGAAGATCAAGATAGCAGGCACCGAGACCGCAATCACCAGAATTTCCAGCGGCAGGCCCATACGCCAGTAATCCCCGAAGCGGTATCCTCCGGGACCCAGGATCAGCGTGTTGTTCTTGTGCCCGATGGGCGTGAGGAACGCGGCCGAGGCCGCGACCGCGACCGCCATCAGGAACGGATCGGGCGATACGCCAAGGCTTTGCGCCATCTGGATGCCCACAGGGGCCGCCACGATTGCGGTCGCGGTGTTGTTGAGCACATCCGACAGCGTCATCGTCACCACCATCAGCACGGTCAGGATCGCCCAAGGTGCCAGCCCATCGGTCAACCCCAGAAGGCTGCCCGCGATCAGCTCGGTCCCGCCCGAACTTTCCAGCGCGGCCCCCAGCGGGATCATGGAGCCCAGAAGCACCACCACCGGCCATTCGATATGGGTATAAAGCTCTGACAGGGGCACGATCTTGGTCAACGCATAGGCCACCACGACAAGCCCCAGTGCAATCGGCAGATAGAGCAGTCCAAGGCTGGCCGCGATCACGGCTGCGGCGAAAAAGCCGATGGCCATCCATACCTTTTCATCCGCCGTCACCGATAGACCGCGTTCGGCCAACGGCAGGCAGCCCAGCCATCCTGCCACATCGCCCGCAGTGTCGCGCGGCACCAGCACCAGCAGGATATCCCCCGGTTTGACGACGGTCTTGCGCACCTGTTTGGTGATCTGCCTGCCTTGCCGTGAGATCCCCATCAACACCGCGCGCTGCCGCCAAGCCAGGCCGACGCCTTGCGCCGTCTTGCCGGTGATGCGGGAGGTTTCGGTGGCCACCAGTTCGATCACGTCGACGCCGTCACCCTCGGCGGTCAGCGCCTCTTGGCGGGAGGGGTCGGAAAAGGCCAGCGAGAGCGCGCTGCGAAACTCATCCAGCGCATCGGGTGCAGCCTCAAGCACCAGACTGTCGCCCGCGCGCAGCCGCGAATGGCGCGCCCGGCCATAGAGGCGCTTTCCGTCGCGCATCAGTCCCAGAATGGCGACATCGGTTTTTTCGGCCGTTTCCTCCAACTCGGCCAACCTCCGGCCGATCTGTTTGCTGGCCTCTGGTACCGTCAGTTCGGCCACATAGTCGTTGAGCGCGCCCATGGTACCGCCGGTGTCTTCGCGCGCGGGGATGAACCGCCAGCCCACCAGCGCGACAAAAGCCAGACCCGCAATCGCGGCGACCCCGCCCACGGGGGCGAAATCGAACATCGCAAAGGGCTCTCCCAGCGCGTCCTCGCGAATCGAGGCGATGATAATATTGGGCGGCGTGCCGATCAGCGTGACCATGCCCCCGAGGATGGTGGCAAACGACAGCGGCATCAGGCTGAGGCCCGGGCTGCGTCCCGCCTTGCGCGCGGTCTGCATATCGACGGGCATCAACAGCGCCAGAGCCGCAACGTTGTTCATGAACGCCGAGAGCACACCACCGATCCCGCCCATCAGCGTGATGTGAGCGCCCAGCGACCGCGACTGATCCACCAGCGTCCGCGTGATCAGGAACACCGCGCCCGACCGGACCAGCCCGGCCGAGACCACCAGGACCAGTGCCACCACCAGTGTCGCGGGATGCCCAAATCCTGAAAACGCCTGATCGGTGGGCACGACGCCCAGCACCACGCCGGCCATCAGCGCCGAGAACGCCACCAGATCGTATCGGAACCGTCCCCAGATCAGCAGAGCGAAAACGGCGCCAAAGAGGCAGAAGAGGATAATCTGGTCGGTGGTCATCGCGCCACTCTAACGACGGGGCGGGCTGGGGCAAGCGATACGCATGTGAATAGTCGTCATGTGTACGATTCGCCCATAAGTTGTGTCTTTGGCAAAAATCAATGGAGGATTTCGTGTATTTGGCGAATTCACGTTTCGTTGATACACTCAAACCCATGCCGCACTCGTATTTTTCTGCGGCTCAGCGCCCGCTTCATTTTTATGGGCGCGCTTCAAGACCAAGACCGGGGCACCTGTCCCCACTGCAAAGCCGGACCCGTCGCAATTACTGCGGCCCCGGACCAGTCGAATTGCGCAAAGGAGGCAACACATGACTGATGCACTTGATCTCAAAACCCTCAAATCCGACCTGGAAGACGCGGGCCAGCCGTGGGAAATGGACCCTGGCACCGATATGGCGTTGATGACCGAGGATGAACGCCGGGTCCGCCTGGGCTTTAATCCCCCGCCGGGCGCCATGACGCTGCAAGAGGCCGTCAAAGCGGACAAGGCTGCCCCGGCGGTGACCTCGGAGATAATCGCGTCCGAAAGCATTGGCGCGCCTGCGGCCTTTGACCACCGCAACGTGAGCGGCAAGAACTATACCACGGCGGTCAAGAACCAGGGCTCGTGCGGGTCCTGCGTGGCGCATGGCGTGGCAGCGGTGATGGAGACGACCTATCAACGCTCGGTCGCCAATCCGAACCTGAACCTCGATCTTTCCGAGGCGCATCTGTTCTACTGCCATGGCGGCGAGGAAGGGCGTAATTGTCAAAACGGCTGGTTCCCCGATCAGGCGCTGGACAAGGCCAAGCAAAAGGGCGTCACGCTGGAGTCGGTCTATCCCTATACCGGGACCCAACAGGCGTGTGCCGTTCCCGGCGGCTGGCAGAACAACATCGCCAAGGTCACCGGCAAGACCAAACTGACCGGGCGCGCGGCGATCAAGAACTGGATCGCGACCAAGGGGTCTGTCACCGGCTGTTTCATCGTCTATCAGGATTTCTTCAGCTACCGCTCGGGTGTCTATCGCCACGTGTCAGGCGGATCGGCGGGCGGGCATTGCGTGGAAATCATCGGTTACAACGATGCCCAGGGCTGCTGGATCTGCAAGAACAGCTGGGGTGCCAACTGGGGCGAAGGCGGGTTCTTTCGCATTGCCTATGGGCAGTGCCAGATCGACACTTGGTATGGGCCATACGGCGCCAATTCGGTCACGCTCAAGGCCTGGGCCAACAACCTCAAGGTCAATGGCCTGTGGGCCAATGACAGCGCGCGCAATGCCTGGGCGCATTTCCAGGGCACCGGATGGCGCAAGCTGGTCACCACCAGCGACGTGCAGCAGCAGGCGATGCTGTCGTGCCTTATCGGAGCCAAGTCGGGCAACCGCAATGTGCGCGCCCTGATCGACGGTAATCAGGTCAAGGAAGTCTATGTGACCTGATCGTGATTTTTCCATTCAAATCAAATGACTTTTTTCAGAAAGGACCATTCCAATGGCCAAACGCAAACCCCAAGACGCCCCCGGCGAGGTGCAGGACCTGGTGCGGGACGACAGCCAGGCCCAGCCTGCCGATGCCCCAACCATGGATGTCGCGGCCCTGCTGGGCGACACAATCGTCGAGCGGATCGACCGCCCCGCGATGACACCGCCCAACGACATCACGGTCGAGGCCGAAGCCGAAGGCATCACCGCCTGGCACAATGGCAAGAAAATCACCGCCACCTGGTGCAACGCCTCGAACCGCAACGCCTATGCGGCTATCCCGGGGCTGGGCTGGAAACGGCTGTCGAACGCGAATGACAGCACGTTCCTGTCTCTGACGATGCTGGCGTCGCATGCCGAACAGACCAATGCCACCGTGAATGTCGAGATTGGCACCGACAATGAAATCCATCAGATCTATGTCTGGTGATCTGATCTTGTCAGAACAGGACAGGGGCCGTGAGGTCCCTGTCTCTGCCGGTCAGGTGATCGAGCTGCGCTTGCCGGAAAACCCCACGACAGGAATGCGTTGGATGCTGGACAGCGAGGCTGGCGTCGACATTCTTGAGGACCGCAACGATCAGCCCCGCGCCAATGCACCCGGGGCCGCGTCCGAGCGGGTCATTCGTCTGCGGCTGCGCGGCGGCGATACCGACCTGACGCTGTCGCGCGGACAGGCCTGGGAGCCGGACGCACGCCCCGACGCCACGTTCAGCGTGACCCTCAAGGTCCGGTGAACCCCGCGCCGCCTTGAACACTGCCGCCCCCCGCGTCTATATGAGCGCGACAGAGGGGCAGATGAAGGGCGCATCACAATGGCAGGGCATTCCAAATGGGCGAATATTCAGCACCGTAAAGGGCGTCAGGACAAGCTGCGGGCCAAGCTGTTCTCGAAACTGTCCAAAGAGATCACGGTTGCCGCCAAGATGGGCGATCCCGATCCCGAAAAGAACCCGCGCCTGCGTCTTGCCGTGAAAGAGGCGCGCGGCCAGTCCATGCCCAAGGACAATATCGAGCGCGCGATCAAGAAGGCCTCCGGCGGCGAGGGGGACGATTACGAGGAAATCCGCTATGAGGGCTATGGGCCAGGCGGTGTCGCCGTCATCGTCGAGGCGATGACCGACAATCGCAATCGCACCGCCTCGAACGTCCGCTCCACCTTTACCAAAAGCGGCGGCAATCTGGGTGAGACGGGATCGGTCGCCTTCATGTTCGAGCGCAAGGGTGAGGTGGTGTATCCCGCCGACGCAGGCGATGCAGATACCGTTATGATGGCGGCGATCGAAGCCGGTGCGGAAGATGTCGAAAGCTCGGACGAGGGCCATACGATCTGGTGTGCGGATACCGATCTCAACGATGTTGCCACAGCGCTGGAGAGCGCGCTTGGCGAAAGCGAGGCGACACGCCTGGTGTGGAAGCCCACCACCACGACCGAGCTGGATCTGGAGGGTATGGAGAAGCTGATGCGTTTGATAGATGCGCTGGAAGACGATGACGACGTGCAGCGCGTGACCACCAATTTCGACGCCAGCGACGAGGTTATGGCCCAGCTCTGAGGCTGGGCGCTATCCTGTTTCAGCCGCTGATATAGGGCGCATTCTGCACCGTCTCGGGCCGGTAGAACACCTTTTGGTTATGCAGCCGTCCCAGCAGTACGTGGGTCGCGCTGATCGTGGCATCAAGGGCGGCCAGGGCTTCGGGATCCGGCGCCCCACCATCACCGCCCAGCAGCGCCAAGCGCTCCAGCGACAGGTCGGACTTACGTGCGCGCAACGCGTCCTCGATCAATTCGAGGTCCTGAACATCCAGATCAAACGAGGTGTTGTAGCGTGGCATGGGGCTGCTCCTATGGCTCACCAGAGTTTCCGATGGGAAACGCTCTGTTTGCGACACATAGCATCTCAATCCCGACAGTCTAGCCCTTTGCGCAATAATATTGCGCGGCCAATGCGAGGGATCTGTTGGATGCCTGATTCAGCGGCGCAATTGCTGTGCTTTCACGGCCATCCGCACCGGGGAAGGCCTCCGCGCGGCACTTTTTCCAAGCCTCATCATCCCGTCTCAGGGCTGCGCGGCGCCAGCCGCGCAGCCCCGGTCGCCGCGCCTTGCGCGGTGAAACCTCTCAACTGACCGGCTCAGCCTCGCGCCAGAGGCGAGCATCTGCGGCTTCCATCTGGTCGTTCGCGCGATCAAATCGCAGATAGGCGATCGCGCGCCCGCCGGACTGGGTATAGAGCACCCCGGCGGGTTTGCCATTTGCGGTGATCTGCGTGCCCACAGGCGCGGACCCGTCGATACGCACCTGTGCCAGACCCTTGCGCAGCTCGGTCTTGTGCTTCATCCGGGCGGTGACCTCTTGTCCGACATAGCAGCCTTTGCGGAAATCCACGCCGTTGAGCGCCTCGAACCGCGCTTCCAGGATGAACGTGTCAGGGGTCAGTTCGATGCCGGTTTCTGGGATCAGATGCGCCACACGGATCGCGTCCCAATCGCTGCCGTCATCGCTTTCGGGTGCGTCGCTATAGGCCCGCCAGCCCAAGGCTTTGTGCCGGGGATCTGTCAGCGCCCCTTCGGGGGCGGGCCCCGTTCCGCGCTGTAGGTTCAGCCCGGCCTCTTCGAGTGTCACATCGGCGCGCAGCTTATACATCGTCAAGCGCTTGATCAGCATATCCGCCAGGTCGGCGGCCACATCCAGCAAAATGGCGCCCTCCCGGCGGGACAGCAGAAAATCCGCCAGATACTTGCCTTGCGGCGTCAGCATCGCGGTATAGACCAGCCCCAGATCCAGTCCGCCCAGATCATTGGTGGTCAGCCCTTGCAGAAACGTCTCGGCATCAGCTCCTGTCAGCTTTAGTATGCGGCGGGTGGTCATGATCTGGCTCCCTTGTTATCTGCCCCTAGATATAGATGCCACGAACCGACGAAACAGGGGTCAATACGTATGCGCGCGCAGATCAGCATCATCATTCCCACGCTTAACGCCGCCGCATCGCTGCCAGCGACGCTTGAGGCGTTGATGGAAGGGCTGCATGCCGGTTTGATCCGCGAATTGATCATCTCCGACGGTGGCTCGACCGATGCCACGACACGCATCGCAGATGAGGCGGGCGCGCGCCTGATCGAGGGGTCTGCGTCGCGCGGCGGTCAATTGCGCCGTGCCTGTGCCGAGGCGCGGGGATCCTGGATTTTGGTCTTGCATGCAGATACGCGGCTTGAACCGGGATGGAGCACCGCACTGGCCGCACATCTCGATCACGGGCGGGGGGCTGCCTATTTCCGGCTCAGATTCCAGGCGGCGGGCTTGATGCCCGCGCTGGTGGCGGGCTGGGCCAATCTGCGCGCGGCGCTCTTTGGATTGCCATATGGGGATCAGGGATTGGTCCTCTCCTGCCGGGACTACACGCGCGCGGGCGGATTTGCGGATCAGCCTTTGATGGAGGATGTGGCGCTGATCCGGGCCTTGCGCCGCGCCGGAATTCCGTTGACGCGTCTGCCGGTCTGCGCAACGACCAGCGCAGAGCGGTATCAGCGCGCAGGCTGGCTGCGGCGCGGAGCACGCAACCTCTGGACGCTTGCCCAGTACTTCGCGGGGGTGAGCCCGGACCGGCTTGCCCAATCCTATCGCCGTTGACGCCTAGCCGAACAGCCGCTGACCCATGCGCCGAAACCAGCCGGGCTTGATCTCTCCGCGGATCGGGGTGGCGCCCGAAATCGCCTTGCGCCCGACCGGATCGATCACGGTCTTTCCCTCTCGGAATTGCAGCCGATAGAGATCCGCATAGGTCCCGCCGCGCTGCAGAAGCTCCTCATGGGTGCCGCTGTCCACGACCGCGCCCCGGTCCATCACGATGATTTTGTCGGCATTGCGCACGGTCGACAGACGATGCGCGATCACCAGGGTGGTGCGCCCCCCCGACAGCCGGTCGAGCGCTGTCTGCACCACCTGTTCGGACTGCGCATCCAGCGCACTGGTCGCCTCGTCCAGCAGCAAAATGGGCGTGTTGCGCAGCAGCGCGCGGGCGATCACCACACGCTGGCGCTGGCCGCCCGACAAGGCCGACCCGCGCGGCCCCACCTTCGTCTCAAGACCATCCTGCAGCTTGGGCAGGAAATCCGAGACATGGGCGGCATCCAACACCTCGCTCAGGCGCGCATCGCTCACATCGGTGCGGCCCAGCAGGATGTTCTCGCGCAGCGTTTCATCGAACAGCAGCGCCTCCTGAGTGACGACCGAGAAAAGATCGCGCAGATCCTCCAATGACATCTCGCGCGCTTCGACCCCGCCGATCTTGACCGATCCCTCCTGGGGATCGACCAGCCGGGTGAGCAGATTGAAAATCGTGGATTTGCCCGCCCCGGATGCCCCGACAAGGGCCGTGGTCTGGCCTGGCTCGGCGATCAGGTTCAGATCGCGCAGGACAGCGTCCTCGCCATAGCAGAAGGTGACACCGGAAATCTCTACCTTCGGCAGACCGGTGGGCGGCGCCACCGGATTTTCCGGAGAGGTCAGTCGGATCGGCGTGTCGATCAGCTCTTTGAGCCGTTCTATGGCGGCGGCGGCGGATTGCCAGTACCCCGACAGCGCACCCAGGCGCCGCATCGGATCGAAGGCCAGCCCCATCGCGGTGAAAAACGCCATGAACTGGCCGACGGTTTTTTCACCGGCGATGATCTCGGCCCCACCGAACAGAAGGACACACATGAACCCGATGCCGCCCATCAGATCGACCATGCCCGGAATGGCCGCGGTGCCAATTGCGGCACGGGTCTCGGAATGGATGAATTCTTCGGTACGCGCGCGGTACTGGCGCGATTGATAGCCCTCAAGTCGGTTCAGCTTGACGGGCACGATGCCATGAAACACCTCGTCGAGGCGGGTCGCCAGCTTGGCCCCCAAATCGCGTGCGGAGCGGGCTTTCTTGCGGACATAGCGTTGCGCGCCAAACGCGGGGGCGAGCATCAGCGGCGTGCCGATACAGGCAATCGCGGCCCAACGCCAATCGATACTGATTGCGACACCCATCAGCACAATCAATGAGATCGTATCGCGCCCCGCGCCGGTGATCAGCATGCGCCAGACGAAATTCACCGCATCCACATCCGCCTGGACCCGCTGGATCAGGAACCCCGGCGGATGGGATTGATGAAAGGCACCGTCCTGCTTGATCAGATGATCCAGCAGACTCAGCCGCAGATCGGCCGCCGTCAGCAGCGCAATCCGGGTCAGGATCACTTTCTGGATCACGCCCGAGATCGCGCGGATCACGAAGATCGCCAGAATGACCATCGCCACAATCCCGAGCGCGTCGGTATTGCGTTCGACAAACACGTTGTCGAACATCGGTTGCATCATGTAGCTGATCGCGCCCAGTGTGGATCCCTCGATGACCATAAACACCAGCGCAACACCCAAAAGCCGCATATGCTTGTGCAGATAGGACCGCCACAACCAGGCCAGCAGAACACTGGATTTGGCGGGGACCGTTTCGGCAAAGGGCGAATGGGACGCGGTGTCCGTTGGCATCAAGGCTCCGGCGGATTTCTTGATCATCGTTGCAGCGGTGTAGTGCGGCGGGCCCGCCTGCGCAAGCGTGTCGTCACGATAGGGTATGCGTGGCCGTCGGCCCGGATTGACGCGGCAGGCACGCAGGATAGTGTGCCGTCCCAAGACCATCGGAAGGCCCCAGAGAGATGAGTATAAACATGACAGCCCCCAGCGGACGCGCCTATCTGGCGATCCCCGGCCCATCGGTCATTCCCGATGCGGTCTTGCAGGCCATGCATCGCGCCGCACCCAACATATATGACGGTGAGCTGGTCGAGATGATGCCCGCGCTGGTGGCCGATCTGAAATACGTGGCGCGGACCGATCATCAGGTCGCGATCTATATCGGCAATGGACATGCGGCATGGGAGGCCGCTCTGGCCAATACAGTGACACCGGGCGATCGGGTGCTGGTGCCTGCCACGGGACGGTTCGCGCATGGCTGGGCTGATATGGCCGAAGGGGTAGGCGCCACCGCGGAAATCCTCGACTTCGGCAAACAATCGCCTTGGGATATGGAGCGTGTCGCCGCCGCCCTGCGTGCAGATACCGGGCACCGGATCAAGGCGGTGCTCGCGGTACATGTGGACACGTCGACCTCGATCCTGAACGATGTGCCCGCGATGCGGGCGCTTCTTGATGAGCTTGGTCATCCCGCGCTCTTGATGGCAGATTGCATCGCGTCGCTTGGCTGTGACCGGTTCGAGATGGATCGCTGGGGTGTCGATGTGATGGTCACGGGATGCCAGAAGGGGCTGATGGTTCCGCCGGGCGTCGCGTTTGTTTACTTCAATGATCGGGCAGAGGCGGTGCGCCAGTCGCTGCCACGTGTCAGCCGCTATTGGGACTGGGCGCCGCGTGCCAAGCCCGACCTTTTCTTTCACTATTTCGGTGGAACCGCGCCGACCCATCATCTCTATGGGCTGCGCACAGCGCTCGACATGATCAAAGCCGAAGGGATTGAGGCGATCTGGGCCCGCCACGACCGGCTGGCGCGCGCGATCTGGGCGGCCTGCGATAGCTGGGCGGCCGAGGGCCCGCTGAGATTGAATGTCGCCGATCCGGCGCACCGGTCCCGCGCGGTCACATCGCTCAGCCTTGATCCGCCGCAAGGCACGGCGCTGCGCGAATGGGTTGAGGGGCACCTTGGACTGACCCTGGGGATCGGTCTGGGAATGGCCGAGCCTGGCGACTATGCCTCACACGGGCATTTTCGCTTTGGCCATATGGGCCACGTGAACGGGCAGATGATTATGGGCCTGCTCGGCGGGGTCGAGGCCGGGCTGACCGCGCTTGAGATCCCGCACGGGCATGGCGCGCTTGAGGCCGCTGCCGCCGTTCTGGCCGACATGCACCCTTAGATATGCACCCTTAGACGTCGTGGCCCCTGGGGCGGGACAGGCGGATACGGGCAAAAGCGGGCGTAATGCCGCGCCGTTCCGCCACCCGCTCGGCAAAGTGGTTGACCATGAGGGCAAGCAGGATGACGGGGACAAAACCCCAAAGCATCCAGACGACAAAAAAGACCCACATCAAATTGATGCCCATCATGGTGATGGCGGCGTTGGTGTAATCCGGCGCGCGTCCGATCTGGTGATCATCCATAGCTGAGTACTCCTGTCTAGCCCGCGACAGTATAACGCACCATAGATGAATGTCAGGTAAATTGCCCGCGATCCTCTTGCTCAGCGGGTCCTCGCCTCGGTCAGCGCCTCGGGCAGAGCAGCTGCAAACGCGTCCAGATCGGCCGGGGTGCCACAGCTTACGCGGATGCATCTGTTCTGGGGCGCGGCAAAGGGCATGCGCACGAAAATACCGCGCGCCACCAGCCCGTCCAGCACCGCTTTGGCATAGGCACCGTCGCGGCCGCAATCTATGGCGACGAAGTTGGTGGCAGACGGCAGCGGCGTGAGCCCATGTTCCAGCGCAATCTGGCCGATCCGGTTGCGCGAGTCCGCAATCAGGTCTCTGACATGCGCCAGCCAGGTGTCATCGGCCAGCGCCGCGAGTGCTCCGGCCTGGGCCGCCCGGTTCATGCCGAAATGGTTGCGGATCTTGTGAAAGGCGTCGATCAGATCGGGCGCTCCCAGCGCATAGCCGACCCGCGCGCCCGCCATGCCGTACACCTTGGAGAACGTGCGCATCCGGATCACGCGCGGGTCGTCAGCCGCGACCTTGGCAGCCGTCCCCTCCGGCGCGCATTCCACATAAGCCTCGTCCAGCACCAGCAGACAGCCCGTCGGCAAATACTCCAGCGCCTCGACAATGGCCCGACCGCTGTGCCAGCTACCCATCGGATTGTCGGGATTGGCGAGGTAGACCAGTTTGGCACCCGCCTCGGCGGCCTTGGCAAAAAGCGCCTTGGGGTCTTCGTAGTCGTCGCGATAGGGTACTTTATGCAGCACGCCCCCAAAACCCGCGACATGATAGTTGAACGTCGGATAGGCCCCGTCAGAGGTCACGACCGCATCGCCGGGTTCCACGATCAGCCGTGCGAGATAGCCCAGCAAACCGTCGATCCCTTCGCCCACCATAACGTTTTCGGGCGCGACGCGGTGTTTCGCGGCAAGCGCATGGCGCAGATCATAGCTTTCCGGATCGCCGTATTTCCAGATATCTGCTGATGCGGCTTGCATGGCGCGGATCGCCTCTGGCGATGGGCCAAAGACATTCTCATTCGCGCCGATGCGCGCGGCGAAGGGGGAACCGCCCAGGCGCTCCTGCGCCTCGGGGCCGACAAAGGGCACGGTGGAGGGCAGGGTTTGGGCGAGCCGGGTGTAACGGGGATGCGTGGTCATGGCCGTGAGATAATCCAAAGCGGTGGTGTGCTGCAAGGCTTGCCAGCGGGGCAGAGACTGGGGCAGGTTGAGCGGGCGGAGGGACACAGATCATGATGCGGCTTTTGTTGGCGGTTCTAGGCCTTTGGGCGGCCTATCTGATCTTCTGGCCGGTGCCGGTGGAGCCGGTGGCCGCGAACCTGCCGGAGCCTCCCGGAGCAGAAGGGCCCTTCGCCACAAACAGCGCGCTGGCCGGGGCAAGCTTTGTTCCGCTGCCCCAGGGTGCGGTGGGACCGGAAGATCTGGCTTTAATGCCCGGTGGCGTGATCTATACCGCTGATCTGGCGGGAACGCTTTACCGTATCGACGGGGCCGCGCCCGAGCCCGTTGCCCAGCTTGAAGGGCGGCCTCTGGGCCTGGATGCCGGGCCGGACGGGCGGCTTTACATCGCCGACAGCTTTCGCGGGATTTTCGCCTGGTCGCCGGAAAGCGGCGCAGAGCCGATCGCGACAGAGATTGACGGCGGGCCCATTCTCTATGCCAATCAACTGGATGTGGCGCGTGACGGGACGGTGTTCTTTTCAAACTCAACTGACCGGTTTGACCCCGAAACCATGGGCGGTACGCGGCCAACCTCGGTCCTGACGATCTGGGAACAATCCGCCACCGGCTATGTCGGACGGATCGATCCGGACGGCACAGTGACCAGGATCGCCGACGGGTTTGTCTATACCAACGGTGTCGCGCTGTCCCCGGATGAGGATTTCCTGCTGATCGCTGAGACAGGGCGCGCACGCATTCACCGTCTGTGGTTGAGCGGAGCGCGCGCGGGAGAGCAGGAGATCCTCCTCGACAACCTGCCGGGCTATCCCGACAATATCGAGGCGATGGGCGATGGCACGTTCTGGATCGCCTTTGCCAGCCCGCGTGTGCCGGCAGAGGTGCTGATGCCTTATCCGTTTCTGCGCAAGGTCATCTGGCGGCTGGGACCGATGGTCCGACCGGCACCGATTGAGCAGGGGCACATGATCGAGATCGACATGCAGGGCCGTGTGCTGCGATCCTTGCAGGATCCGGACGGACGGCTGGGGATTACCACGGGTGGCCGTGTGGTGGGGGATCTGTTTTACGTCATGACCCTCGACAGCGCTGGCTTTGGCCGGATGCCAGTCGCGGGCTTGCCGCCACGCAAGTAACCTCACGTCGCGCTGGTTTTTGCGCTGGTGATGCGTTGAGATAGGCCGATACGCAAGGGAGGTGCCTATGGCCCGTGTTTCGGTAAGCTATGACGCGCATATCGCCCGGGTCACCTTGACCCGCGCCGACAAGATGAACGCTGTCGATGACGAGATGGTGCATGCCATTATCAATGCGGGGCAGGAGGTCGCGGCCTCTGACGCGCGCGCAGTGGTTTTGTCGGGTGAAGGCAAGGGCTTCTGCGCGGGGCTTGATGTTATGAGCTTTGGTGCGATGGCCGGTCAGGATCCGCAGGAACTCATCCTGCCGCGCAGTCACGGCGATACCAATCGCTGGCAGGAGGTGGCACTGGTCTGGCGCCGCGTTCCGGTGCCGGTGATCGCCGCTCTGCACGGGGTGTGCTATGGCGCGGGGTTTCAATTGGCGGTCGGGGCCGATATCCGCATCGCATCACCTGAAACCAAGCTGGCGGTGATGGAGATGAAATGGGGCCTGATCCCCGATATGGGCGGCATGGTCCTGTTGCCGCAATTGGCGCGCTCGGACGTGATCCGGCAACTGACCTATACCGCCCGACCGATCCCGGCCGCACAGGCCGAGGCCTGGGGGCTGGTGACCTCGCTGGCCGACGATCCGCTGGCCGCGGCACTGGATCTGGCGACAGAGATTGCAGGCAAGAGCCCAAGCGCGGTACGCGCGGCCAAGCGATTGATTGAGCTTGCCGAAAACGGGGATCGCGAAGACGTCTTGATGGCCGAAAGCCGGGAACAGGCCAATCTTGTGGGCAAACCCGACCAGATGGAAGTGATTGCCGCGCAGATGCAGAACCGGGCCCCAGTGTTCAAGTGAGCGCTGGCAGAATTTGACTCAAATTCTGGCAAATTTTTAGATCAAAAATTTGCTGGCCGGTGACTGGGGATCGTGCCCAGAATGGGGCCATCCGGCTCAGCGGTAAAACGCGCGCCTGGCGTCTCGTGAGAGATTACAGCGCATCTCCCGTTCTGCAATGCGGGCCATCGCCGCAGCGTTTTCATCTGGGCCCGTCAGCGTGCCATAGACTTGCCGCGCGGCGGTCTGTTTTTCTTTGAGATCAAACTCTTCGGGCCGCACACCGGCCTCGGCCATGATACGATGGCCGCCCGCAAGACCTGGATCAATCAGCGCATCGCCGCTCCGCTCGGGCAGGGGTTTGCCCTCGCCCGCAAGACCCGAAAGCCTGCCTTCCGACAGCGCCTTGTGGATTTGCCGTTCGGTAAGCCGATGCCATTGCCATGCCAGTGTGCCAGCCTAGCACAACGCGCCCCAATCCGCGATCAAGATCAGCCAAGCTCTGCCAATCGCTTCAAGGCATCCTTGATCTTGGTTTCTTCTTCTTCGCGCGCGGCAAGATTGGCCCGGGTCTCTTCGACCACGTCCTCTGGTGCGCTTTGCACGAATTTCGGGTTGTTCAACCGGCCGCGCAGCCCGCCAAGTTCTTTCATCAGCTTGCCATGCGTCTTTTCCAGTCGCGCCTTCTCTTCCCCGATGTCGATGACATCGGCAAGCGGGAGGCCGAAGCGGGCGCCGCCCACGGCAATCGTAATCGTTCCCTTGGGAAAATCCGGAGCAGCGGTCAGCGTATCAATGCGTGCCAGCCGCTTGATCAGAACATCGTTGCGATCCCAGGCCGCCTGTTTCGCGCTGTCAATCTCGGCCACCAACATGGGCACGTAGACGCCCGCAGGCACATGCATTTGTGCGCGCGCCGACCGCACAGCCTCGATCAAGCCGATGACCCAGTTCATTTCATGATCGGCATTCTGGTCCACCAGATCGGCGGGCAGGTAGTCGGGCCAGTCCGCATGGATCAGCATCTTGGCGCGCCGACCGGAGAGCGCCCAAAGCTCCTCGGTGATAAAGGGCATGATTGGGTGCAGCAGGACCAGACACTGATCGAGGACCCATTTCATGGTCTCGCGGGTCTCTGTCCGCGCGGCGGCATCGTCGCCTTGCAAGAGCGGTTTTGAGAACTCAACGAACCAATCGCAGACCTTGCCCCAGACAAACGCGTAAAGTGTATTGGCCGCGTCATTGAACCGATAGTGCTCCAGCGCTTCATCCACCTCGGCCCGAGCCTTGGCAGTTTCACCGATGATCCATTTGTTCAGTGTCTGGGCCGACTGTGGAATGCTATCCGCGGTGACGTCAAAGACCCCGTTCATCTCGGCGAAGCGCGCGAAGTTCCACAGCTTTGTTCCGAAATTCCGATAGCCTGCAATGCGCTGCGTCGAAAGCTTGAGGTCGCGCCCCATCGCCGCCATGGCCGTCAGTGTGAACCGCACCGCATCGGCGCCGTAGTCATCGATCAGTTCAAGCGGGTCGAGCACATTGCCCAGCGATTTGGACATCTTCTTGCCCTTCTCGTCGCGCACCAGCGCGTGGACATAGACCGTATCAAAGGGCTTTTGCCCGACCACCGCGTACTGCATCATCATCATCCGGGCGACCCAGAAGAAGATGATGTCAAAGCCGGTCACCAAGGTACTGCTTGGGAAGTACTTTTTCATCTCGGGTGTTTCTTCAGGCCAACCCAGCGTGCCAATCGGCCAAAGTCCGGACGAGAACCAGGTATCCAGAACGTCCGTATCGCGCCAGATCGGAATGGTTGCCGTCTCGTCGATGCCTTCCCGCCCCGAAAGCTGAGCGGCCCGACTGAGCGGATCGGGGCTGCCCAAATGGGCTTGGTCCGCGGTGCGCACGAACTGGATGCGCGCGGGGTCGTCGGCACCGTAATAGGCGGCGGCCTGCGCACGCGCGTCATCCTGGCTGACGGCGGTGAAATGCATCAGGTTGCCCGGCGTGTAGTCCAGCGTCTGCTTGCCGTTCACTGTATCGATACGCGGACCATACCAGACCGGAATACGGTGCCCCCACCACAGCTGGCGCGAAATGCACCAGGGCTCGATATTCTCCAGCCAGTGGAAATAGACCTTGGCATCCCTCTCGGGCAGGATCTTGGTGTCGCCGTTGCGCACGGCATCGATGGCGGGCTGGACGATCTGCGCGGTGTCGACGAACCACTGATCGGTAAGCATCGGCTCGATCACCACCTTGGAGCGGTCGCCGAAGGGCTGCATGACCGGCTTGCTCTCAACCAGGGCTATGGTGGGCGGGGCGGCCTCGTTTTTGTCAGCCTTGGGATTGGGCACCATCACCGCAAGCCCCTCGGCGGTGACATCCGCCACGACCCTTTTGCGCGCCTCGAACCGGTCGAGCCCGCGATACGCGTCGGGCACCAGGTTGATGATGTCGATCTCGGCCTCCGACAGCTGGGCTCCGTCAATGATCGACTGCGCGATGGCCGCTGCTTCGGCATAGGGGGCGCCATCGGCGCGCATGGCGGCCTTGGTATCCATCAGCCTGTAACAGGGGATCGCGTTGCGTTTGGCCACGCTATAGTCGTTGAAGTCATGCGCACCGGTGATCTTGACCGCGCCCGATCCGAAATCGGGATCGGGATACTCGTCAGTGATAATCGGGATCAGGCGGCGATGCTCTTTCGGACCTACCGGAATTTCACATAGTTTTCCGATGATTGGCGCGTATCGTTCATCGGATGGATGAACCGCAACGGCGCCGTCGCCGAGCATGGTCTCGGGTCGCGTCGTGGCGATGGAGATATAGTCGCGCTGTTCTTCCAGCACGACCGTTCCATCGGCGTCTTTCTCGACATAGGTATAGGTTTCGCCCCCCGCAAGCGGGTACTTGAAATGCCACATATGCCCGGCGGTTTCGATGTTTTCGACCTCAAGATCCGAGATTGCGGTCTCGAAATGCGGATCCCAATTGACCAGCCGCTTGCCGCGATAGATCACCCCCTTGTCGTGCAGATCGACAAAGACCTTGATCACCGCATCGTGGAAATCTGGGCCCTGACCCTTGTTCGGGTCGCCCGGCGCGCCGCCCATCGTAAAGGCTTCGCGCGACCAATCGCAGGACGCACCCAGCCGCTTGAGTTGCCCGATGATGGTGCCGCGCGACTTGACCTTCTGCTGCCAGACGCGGTCGATAAAGGCTTCACGCCCCATCTCGGTGCGTGAAGGTTCCTGGTTGGCAGCCATCTCACGCTCGGTCACCATCTGGGTGGCGATGCCCGCATGATCGGTCCCCGGCTGCCAAAGCGTGTCGAACCCACGCATGCGGTGCCAGCGGATCAGGATGTCTTGGAGCGTGTTGTTGAACGCATGTCCCATATGCAGTGAGCCCGTGACGTTGGGCGGAGGGATCATGATGCAAAAGGTCTCGGCTCGGGATGCATTGGCGCCCGCTTTGAAACATCCGGCCTCGTCCCAGGCCTGATACAGACGGCTTTCGGCCTCGGCCGCGTCGAAGGTCTTGTCCATCGTCATCTGAGTGGATCCCTTTTATCTTGGCCGTTCATCTAGCGAAGGATGAGCCCAAGGGAAAGAGAGGGCCGGGGATTTCTTGTACCCTGCGATGGGTGCGGGGATCGGGGTCTGGTCAAATCCTCGGCCTGGGTCGCGGCTGGCTTGGCCTGCGCTGTTAGACGGCTGGACATTGGCGCCGCCAGGGCTAGTGTCGCGCACGAAAGCAAATGCGAGGGCGGTCATGGAAAAGTTCGGAAAAAGTCAGCCGGTGAAACGCGTTGAAGATGTGCGGTTCCTGACCGGGGCCGGGCGCTATGTGGACGATATCGCGCCCCAAGATGCGCTGCATGCCTATTTCCTGCGCAGCCCCGTGGCTCATGGTGAGATCGCCGAGTTGGACGTTGAGGATGCGCGCGGGGCGGATGGCGTGCATCTGGTGGTGACCTGCGCCGATTTGGAGGCGGCAGGTATCGACATCGCCATGGGCGGCACGGTCGTCAAGAACCGCGACGGCAGCAATGGCGCGGCCCCGCTGCGTCCGATGCTGGCCAAGGACCGGGTGCGGTTCGTGGGCGAGGCGGTTGTGATGATCGTGGCCGACAGCCTCGGCCAGGCACGCGATGCGGCCGAGTTGATCCTCTTCGACACCAATGAGTTACCGGCGAAAGTTGATGTCGCGCCGGGGGGTGAGACGATCCATGCCGAGGCGCCCGAAAACCGCGCCTTTGATTGGGGTCTGGGCGATGAGGCGGCAACCGAGGCGGCCTTTGCCGCTGCTGCGCGCACCGTCTCGCTGGAGGTCGGCGACAATCGGGTTATCGTCAATTCGATGGAGCCGCGTGGCTGCTGGGCCCAGATGGAAGACGGTCGGCTGCACCTGTCGTATAATGGTCAGGGCGTCTGGGGCATGAAGGATCGCCTGTCCAAGGCCTTTGGGCTGGAGGCGGGGGCCGTGCGCGTCACAACCCCGGATGTCGGCGGTGGGTTCGGAATGAAGGCGATGGCCTATCCCGAGTATTATGCCGTGGCCCATGCCGCCCGCGCGCTTGACCGTCCGGTGCGCTGGATGTCGGACCGGTCCGAGGCGATGCTGAGCGACAATGGCGGGCGCGATCTGGTGTCGGTGGCCGAGCTTGCCTTTGACGAGACCAACAAGATCACAGCGTATCGCGTGAAAACCCGGTGCAATCTGGGGGCTTACAACTCGCAATTCGGCCAGCCGATCCAGACCCAGCTTTTCAGCCGTGTGTTGATGGGGGTCTATGATGTGCAGACCACCTGGCTTCAGGTGGAGGGGTATTATACCAACACCGTTCAGGTCGATGCCTATCGGGGGGCGGGGCGGCCCGAGGCGATCTATGTGCTCGAACGGGTGATGGACCGGGCCGCGCGCGAGCTGGGCGTGGACCCGTGGGAGCTGCGGCGGCGTAACTTCATCGCGCCGGACAAGTTCCCCTATAAGACCGCCACGGGAGAGACCTATGACGTGGGCGATTTCAACAAGGTGCTTTCGCGCGCCGGTGTTGAGGCCGATCAGACCGGCTATGGCGCGCGGGTCCAGGCGGATGCGACGCGTGGATTGCTGCGCGGGCAGGGGCTTTGTTACTATATCGAAAGTATTTTGGGCGATCCTTCGGAAGGGGCCAAGGTGGCCTTTAACGAGGATGGCACGGTGACAATCTTTGTCGGCACGCAATCGAACGGTCAGGGGCACGAAACCGTCTATGGCCAGTTTCTGTCCGATCATACCGGCATACCGGCCGAACGCATTACCGTTGTTCAGGGCGACAGTGACCTGATCAAGCAGGGTGGCGGCACCGGGGGGTCGCGCTCTGTCACGGTGCAGAACAATGCGACGCTGGCCACCGTCTCCACGATGATCGACGCGTTCACCCCCTATCTGGCCGACAAGATGGGGGTCGAGGCGGCAGAGATCCGGTTTGACGATGAGACGTTCCGCGCGCCGGGATCGAACCTGACCCCGACCTTTGTCGAGGCGGCAGAGATGGCGCGGGCAGACGGCCGTCACGATCTTTTGACCCATGAGGCCCGCGCCAAGCTGGATGCGCGCAGCTTTCCCAATGGTGCCCATGTGGCGGAGGTTGTGATTGATCCGGAAACCGGTGTGGTG
This sequence comes from Aestuariivita sp., assembly GCF_021404545.1. Taxonomy (GTDB): domain Bacteria; phylum Pseudomonadota; class Alphaproteobacteria; order Rhodobacterales; family Rhodobacteraceae; genus Aestuariivita. Next base: position 9,143 of record NZ_JAAWWD010000038.1, on the reverse strand, counting down.
ACCGTCGATCGCTATACGGTTGTCGATGATTTCGGTAACCTTATCAATCCGATGCTCGCCGAAGGTCAAGTGCATGGCGGCGTCGCCCAGGGGATTGGGCAGGCGATCACCGAACATGTGGTTTACGATGAGGATGGCCAATTGCTCACCGCATCGTTCATGGACTATGCCTTGCCGCGCGCCGATGACGTACCCATGATTGGGTTCACGTCCGAGCCGGTGCCGTCCACCGCCAATGTCATGGGCATGAAAGGCTGCGGGGAGGCGGGCACGGTTGGTGCGCTGGCCGCTGTCGCCAACGCGGTTCAGGACGCGCTTTGGGATCGTGGGGTGCGGCAGGCGGACATGCCTTTCACCCCGCTGAAAGTTTGGGAACTCTTACAGGATGACGCTATCGCGGCTGAGTGAACGGATTTTTGGGTGGCTGGGGGGCCGGTTCGCCTCCCGCCATTCCAAAGCTGTGCCGATGCGCGGGCCGCAGGCCCATGTGATCATCCTCGATGGCACGCTCTCGACGCTGGAGCCAGGGCACGAAACCCATGCCGGCATGACCTATCGATTATGCCAGGAGATGGGGCCCAAGGTCTCGGTCTATTACGAGGCCGGGGTGCAATGGCCCGGATGGCGGTCCACCCTCGACGTGATGATGGGGCGCGGGATCAACCGTCAGATCCGGCGCGCTTATGGCTATCTTGCGTCCCGCTACCGGCCAGGCGACACGATTTTTCTCATCGGGTATTCGCGTGGGGCCTATGCGGTGCGGTCGCTGGCAGGCGTGATCGACCAGGTTGGCCTTCTGCGCGCCGAACATGCGACAGAACGCAACATCCGCACCGCTTACCGGCATTACCAATGCACGCCGCAAAGCCCGGCCGCCCAAGTTTTCGAGGAACGGTTCTGTTATGACCAAACCCCGATCGAGATGGTGGGCGTCTGGGATACGGTCGCGGCGCTGGGTCTGCGGCTGCCGATCCTGTGGCGCCATGCTGAGGCGCGTCACGGGTTTCACAATCACCAGCTTGGCGACAGTATCCGCCATGGTTTTCACGCGCTGGCGTTGGATGAAACTCGCGAGGTCTATACGCCGGTCATGTGGACCTGTCCCGACGGATGGCCGGGTCGGCGTGTGGAACAGGTCTGGTTTGCCGGCACCCATGGGGATGTGGGGGGGCAACTGGCCGGGTTCGAGGCGGCGCGCCCGCTGGCCAATATTTCGCTTGTCTGGATGCTTGATAAGGCGCAGGCCTGTGGTCTGCCCCTGCCTGTGGGGTGGTCGGCACGGTTTTACTGCGACGTCGATGCGCCATCGGTCAGTACCTGGCGGGGCTGGGGCAAGATCTTCCTGCTCCGGCGCCGCCGCTTGGTCGGACAAGACCGCTCCGAGCGGCTGCATGATACGGCGTTGAACCGCCCCGAACTCGGCGCGTTTGTCGGAACCCCGAGACAGTCGTCCCCCGCGCCCTAGGGGTCGGGCGTGTTCGTCTGCTGCCCCAGACATGCAGTTTTCTTGATATCAATGTGTTAACGCAAGCTTTGCCTTCGTCGTCCATATGTGCCGACGCCCCGAGCCTATCGGGATGTATCCTCTTTCGGATGGGCTGTGTTGTCTGCCCGATACGCGACCCTAACCGGATCGTTGCGCACTGTCGCGAGGGGCGATTGGGACCATTGGATATAGCGTGCGCACTGCGCTACGCTGTTGAGACGAGAATCCCGCCGAACCGGCAGCGCAGGATGAACGCGGTCGGACGCCGGGTGTTCATGAGATGACCCGAGCCCTGGCAGGGCACGAGTGCGTGATGCACGCAAGAGGACGGGCCCAGGTGTTCGCAGCTTCGCCGCGCATCGGTCGGTGCCCGCGCGGTCTCAAGATCCGCGGGCCGCGGTCAGCCGATTTTCATGATGATGCAGGTGGTGGTGCCTGTGGCGTAAAGCTTGCCGTTTTCGACGCCTCGGATCTCTCCGTGGGCGACGCCGGTGGACCGGCCCGAGTGGTCGACCACCCCTTCGCAATCAATCTGCATCCCCAACGGGATCGGGCGGATGATGCTGATCTTGTATTCCAGCGTGGTGTAGATTGATCCGCGCGGCACCTTGGTCATCACCGCGCAGGCCATCGCGCTGTCCAGAAGGGTGCCGTACCAGCCGCCATGCACGGTGCCCATGGGATTGGTCACGTCGAAGGCAGGGGCGCCGCGAAAGACCGCGCGCCCGTCCTCGACCGCGTGCAGGGTATAGCCCATGGTTTGGGCGATGGGCGGGCCGGGCAGGCGCCCTTCCAGAATGCCGGTCATGAATTCCAGGCCCGAGAGCGACAGAACTTCATCCTGGCTCAGGAGATCAGACGGCGAATGGGCGATGGTCATGGAGAGCCTCCGGTCATAGGTGACGCAAAGGCTATCAGCGCGTCGCGCGCCCGCAATCGTTACGCGACGTTCTCAAGCCGGACCTTGGGTTGAACCCCCAGCGCGTGGCAGACATCGCGGGTCAGCTCGGGCCGGTTGAGCGTATAGAAATGCAGCGCCTCGACCCCGCCATCGATCAGATCACTGCACAGCTCGGCGCAGATCGCCGTGGCCAGCAGATCCTCGCGCCCGTCCCGGGTGGCCTTTTCAAAGGCATCTTCGATCCATTTGGGAATGGCCGTGCCGCAGCGCTTGGCAAAGCGGCGCGCACCTGCCCAGTTCTCGATCGGCAGGATGCCGGGCGTGATCGGCGCGTCGATGCCCGCCTTGACGCAGGCGTCGCGGAACCGGAAGAAGCTTTCGGCCTCGAAAAAGAACTGGGTCAGGGCTTCGTCAGCGCCGGCGTCGATCTTGGCCTTGAGCCAGTCGATATCGGCCTGGGCGCTGGCGGCTTCGGGGTGGATGTCGGGATAGGCACCCACGCGAATGTTAAAGCAGCCCATATCGGCCAGCGCGCCGATCAACTCGCAGGCATCGGCAAAGCCGTCGGGATGCGGGGTGAAATGCCCTTCGCCCTTCGGCGGGTCGCCGCGCAGGGCCACGATGTCGCGCACGCCCGCCTCGGCGAAATCCCGGGCGATTTGCAGTGTCTCGGCGCGTGACGCGTTCACACAGGTCAGATGCGCGGCAACCTGCAGGCCGGAGGACTTGTGCAGCGTTGCCACCGCATCGCGGGTCAGATCGCGGGTCGTGCCGCCTGCACCATAGGTGACGGACACAAACCGCGGCTCCAGCGGCGCCAGTGTCTGTACCGTATCCCACAGCCGAAAGGATGCCTCCAGCGATTGCGGTGGGAAGAATTCAAACGACACAGAGGGGACAGGCATCGGCGCGACCTTTCTTGAGTTTCGCTCTTGTCGCATGTGCAGCATTGTGAGACAATTTCATAATCCTCAACAACAACATGAGCAGGGCAACAGTTGCACATCGAATTCCGCCATTTGCGTACGATCAAGGCCATTCATCAGGCGGGTGGTTTGGCCCGGGCGGCGGATCAGTTGCACATCACCCAATCGGCGCTGAGCCATCAGATCAAAGGGTTGGAGGATCAGGCGGGTGTCGAGCTCTTTGTGCGCCGATCCAAGCCGATGAAGCTGTCGGCGGCGGGTTTGCGCCTTTTGCGGCTGGCCGATCAGATCCTGCCGCAGATCGAGGCACTTCAGGAGGAGTTCTCAAATCTCAGGGACGGGCATGCGGGGCGGATGCATATCGCCATCGAATGCCACGCCTGTTTTGAATGGTTGTTTCCGGTTCTCGAAGCGTTTCGCAAGACCTGGTCGGATGTGGATGTGGATATTCGGCCCGGCCTCGCCTTTGATGCGCTGCCTGCGCTGCAAAAAGAGCAGGTCGATCTTGTCGTCTCCTCCGATCCCGAGGACCTGCCTGGCGTCGAGTTCATCAAACTGTTTGATTATGCACCCGTTTTCGTGGCCGCCGCACAGCACCCGCTGGCCGCAAAACCGTTTGTCGAGGCAGCGGATTTCCGGGGCGAAACGCTGATCACCTATCCGGTGGAACGATCCCGTCTGGATGTCTTCAGCCAGGTGCTGATCCCGGCCAAGGTGGAACCGGCGGCGATCCGGCAGGTGGAACTGACGGCGGTCATCTTGCTGTTGGTCGCGTCGAACCGGGGGGTTTCGGTGTTACCCGACTGGGTGGTGCGCGAGGTCAAGTACAGTTCGGACTATGTCACCCGGCCGCTGACAGAGACGGGGGTCACCCGAACGCTTTATGCGGCCGTGCGCAGCGATGATTGCGAAAAGCCGTTCGTGAAGGAGTTGATCACACTGGCCCGCGTCGAAGCAGAACGCCTGCAAAACGCCTGATGTGATCCAATTGAGCGCGCAAGCGCGCGTTCCATTGTGATTTTTTGCCTGCGGCGGCACCGGTTTTCCGTGCCCATCCAGAAAGAGGAGCGCGGCGGGGGTGGGGGCCTTGGCAACCGATGCCGTGGCGCGTATACGCGCGGCCTGATGACAAGGAGCCAGGGCAATGGTCGGCAGCGCAAATCTCAACATCATGATCAAGGCGGCGCGCAAGGCAGGACGGGCGCTGTCGAAGGATTTCCGCGAGGTCGAGAACCTTCAGGTGTCGGTCAAGGGCGCCGGGGATTTCGTGTCCAAAGCCGATTTGCGCGCTGAAGAGATCCTGAAGGAAGACCTGCTTGGCGTGCGTCCGACCTATGGCTGGCTGGCCGAGGAAGGGGAGGAGATCCCCGGCACCGATCCCACCCGACGCTGGATCGTCGATCCACTGGACGGGACAACGAACTTCCTGCACGGGCTGCCGCATTGGGCAGTTTCCATCGGGTTGGAACACAAGGGCCAGATCGTGGCCGGTGTGATCTATGATCCCAGCAAGGATGAGCTGTTTCTAGCGGAAAAGGGGCAGGGCGCCTGGATGAATGAGACGCGGCTGCGCGTGTCGGGCCGTTCCAAGATGATCGAAAGTATCTTTGCCACGGGAGTGCCGTTTGGCGGGCGGTCCGATCTGCCTGAGACCCTGCAGGATCTGGCGCGGCTGATGCCGGTCTGTGCGGGTGTCCGGCGCTGGGGCTCGGCCGCGCTCGATCTGGCCTATGTTGCCGCGGGCCGGTATGATGGGTTCTGGGAACGGCGGCTGCACCCCTGGGATCTGGCGGCGGGCCTGGTCATCGTGCGCGAGGCCGGGGGGCTGGTTCAGCCCTTGGATCCGGCGGGCGATATCGTTGAGGATGGCGAGGTTATCGCGGCAAACGAGCCGCTTTTTGACGGATTCGCCAAGATCATCCGCGGTTGAACCAGATTCTCATTTCCGAATTTTTGGGATCCGGCTTTCTGCAAATCGGTATGTCGCATCCGGATGCGGCGGTCGCCCCTCCGTACGGTTCCAATGCTGGGGTCCGCCGCGCCTCAGCCAGAGCGGGACAGTGCCGACAAAGCCCGCGATGAACCCTCCTGCATGGGCCCAATAGGCCACGCCGCCCTCTGCACCGCTGCTGGCAATCCCGCCCAGAAACTGCATGCCGAACCACAGCGCCAGCATGATCCATGCAGGGATTGGCAGGATGCGAAAAAATACCAGAAAGATAATCAGAATATCGACCTTTGCCTTTGGAAAAAGCAGCAGATACCCCCCCATCACACCGGCGATCGCGCCAGAGGCGCCGATGGTCGGAACACTGGAAAACGGGTCTGTCACCACTTGCAACATCCCCGCCGCAAGCCCGGTCAGCACGTAAAAGACGAAGAAGGGCAGGTGGCCCATCTCGTCCTCCATATTGTCCCCAAAAATATAAAGAAACAGCATGTTTCCCGCCAGGTGCAACAGACCGGCATGCAGGAACATCGACGTAAAGAGCGTGTGCAGTTCCCGCCCCGCGCTGACCTCATAGGGTACGATGGCCCAGGCCGCATACAGCTCAAACAGCGCGCGCTGATCCGCCTGAAGCGGCAGATAGCTTAGAAAAATCAGGATGTTGAGCGCCATCAACCCATAGGTGACATATGGCGTGCGGCCAGACGGGTTGTGATCGCGGATCGGAAACATGACCGACAAGCTGGCGTTGCCGCCGGTCCGGGTCAAGGGGCGGCCTACCAGATTAGGCCTTGACCCAGGACAATCTTGCGCCAGCCTAGACCCATGATACGCAATAGGATGATATCTGGGATCGGAGTGATCCTGCTGGCGGCCCCCGGCTGGGCCCAGACCTGCCCTGCCGCGCCCGATCACCGCGCCGCGTTGGGTGCTTTGACCGACCAGATACAGCGCTCGGACACGGAAATGGAGGCGCGCGGCCTGTCCAACCGGATGTGGGAGTTGTGGACCCAGGCCCCCGATGAGGCCGCGCAGGCCCTGCTGGATCGGGGCATGCGGGCGCGTTCAACCTATGATTTTCTGGGTGCGCTGGAGGCGTTTGACCGGCTGGTGCGATATTGCCCCGATTATGCCGAAGGATACAATCAGCGCGCCTTTGTGCATTATCTCAGCCAGAATTTCGACGCCGCACTGACCGATCTTGAACTCACACTCGAGCGGTCGCCGCGCCATACCGGCGCGCTGTCCGGCAAGGCGCTATCGTTGTACGCGCTGGGTCGGATTGAGGAGGCGCGCGATGTTCTGGCGCAGGCCTTGGCGCTGAATCCCTGGTTGCCCGAACGCAGCTTGGCCGCGCCCGGTGGGCCGCTTGCACCGTTGGGTGACGATATCTAGGCCGGTCCCGATCCGCCCCCATCGGTTGCTATGACCGCGCGCCGCCGAACAAAGAGGCAGCGCGGCCAAAATCGGATCCTGTGGTCGGTGATGCGCATTGTTTTCGGATGTTTTCGGCGGTAGGACAGCGATGCGGTGGGAGCTTTGGATGGCGGAACGGCCGCGCGCATGGAATGGCTGAGCTGATTGACTTGAAACCCTCTTTGTTTGCAAAAAGGGGGCGCGGTATGTCGGGGGAGAGTTTTCGACGCGGTTTCAGCGAGATCGCCGAAAGGAGGGCAAGGAGGAACGGAAGACGCGCGAAACGGATGCCAAACCCGAGCTTACGCAGGACGATCAGCTGAATGGTTGTGGTCCCGACAGCATGTGTGAGGCAAATTTCGCTAGATACGCGGACGTGGTGGAATCGGTAGACACAAGAGACTTAAGCCATGTTTTGAGTGCCTCGGGGGAAACTCCGGGAGTAGAACTGCTCAAATTCGGGGAAAGCTAACGGCCCATATGACAGCCTATGCCAATCCCGAGCCAAGCTGCTCCAGGGCAGAAGGTGTAGAGACTAGACGGGCAGCACCTAAAACCGGGCGACCGGTGATGGTGAAGGGATAGTCCAGACCACAAACGGCGTATGCGCGCCGGCGGCGAAAGCCGTAGCAGGTAAGAAAATCTCTCGATCGTATGATCGTGCGGGTTCGAGTCCCGCCGTCCGCACCAAAACAAAGCTTGGGGTCTGTCACGCCCCTTAAGGCTTTGAATGGAAACGCTATTTCCGGGGTTCTAGCACCCTCGAAACGGTCGTATCGGATGCGGTCTGCGAAGGCTAGTTTGAGGACCAATCTACGCAGGGTGATGTTGCCCGAGGCCCATATTTTAAAGGGGTTTGCGAGGAAGATGAGGACGGGTTCTAGTTTTTCTTCGAAGCTGCCCTTGGGTTTGGCCATTTCGGCCAGTTCCTGAGTACGTTTGGTCTTTTCGCGCTCGAGCATATCGATCTTGTCTTCGTAGCGGGCGATGACAGACGCCTTGCTGACAGACGTGATCGTGTCGAGCAGACGGTCGATGTCTTTGTCGAGTGCTGCGATCTTGCGTTTTCCAATGCGTAAAACGTCCTTCGCCTGATCTTCTTTGGCGTTCCAGATATGGCGGAACATGGCCGTCGCGGCGGCCATGAGGCCCTCAGACGGCTGAAGTGACTTAATGAGCTCACCGACGTCACCTTCGATCTTGTCGCGCTTGATCGATTTTCCGTAGTGAACGCATTTTTTCGTTTGGCAAAGGTAGTAATGATAATTTCCACCATTGCCTTTGGTGATGGAAGACCGCAGAGGCACGTTACAGCCCGCGCAGACGACGACGCCGCGCAAAGCGAAGGCATCCCCTATGTTCTTGCGCTTGGAAGCCTTGGCGGTGCCGTTGCGGCGGTCCTGGACCTTGTCGAAGACGTCCAGCGACACGAGCGGTTGATGCTCGGCTTTGAGCGAGTTGAGATCATAGACCTCAGAGCAGATGTGCCCGGTATAGACGGGCTGTGTGAGGATATCCGTCACGCGCTGCTGCGTGATCTTACCTTTGCGCTTGTTCAACAGGTCAGGGAAACCCTCAAGAAAGCGTTTCACCTCTGCCTGGGTTTCAAAGCGGCCCGACGCGTATCCCTCAAAGGCTTGCCTGATGATCCCGGCAGCGGGCTCTTCGAGCACAAGCACTTTGCCGCGACCTTTGATCGTCTCATACCGATATCCGATGGACGCATTGTGAATCCAATATCCGTTTTCCATGCGAGCCCGCATTCTCTGTGCGACTTGCCGACCGTTCTGTCTACGCTCAAGCGCACCCTGTGCGGTGAAGAGGGTCTCGAGGAATTCGCTTTCCGGGCTGTCTTCCAGTCTGAAGTTAAGACACTCGACGAGGACGTTTCGTTCACGGAACGCATCGCGCAAATCCAAGAAAGCACGCGTATCCCGGCTCGCACGCTTGAGATCATCGAAGATGTCGACGAACTGCTCACTCGGTTGGGTATCGATAAAGCTTAGAAACGCCACCATACCAGGGCGCTGCATGTAGCTGCCTGCCCCGGTAAAGGTGTCGGGGAAGACGGCCGCCACGTCATAGCCTTTGGATTCGGCATGCTGGCGGCAGCGCTTTCTTGGGACTCGAGTCGGTGGCCTTCGTTTTCCTGCCCCTTGGACGACACCCGACAGTAGATAAGGGCTTTGATCGTGCTCATACCTCCTCCTCTTCGGCATGGCGCTCGTTATTCTCAGAGTTTGCCACAGCAGCCTGCAGGGCAGCGGTGAGATCAAGAACTTGTCCACTGGTTTCTTGGGCGGCGAGATCATCCGGGCCGAGAACATCGTACTTGGCATCTGCAAAGGGCTTTGTTGCACAAATCGGGGCATGCCTGCACTTCCCCTTTCCCCGGACGGATTTAGCCTACGACCTCAGCAATAGGTATGCCAAGAACTGTGTATTTGTTGAGAACGGCAACACGGA
>NZ_JAAWWD010000091.1 GCF_021404545.1 Aestuariivita sp. | reverse complement strand
GTGGGGGCTGGTGCTCGTGCCGGTTAGCGGGGCGTTGCACGGGGTTTTTTATGGCGGGGGCTTTAAGCTTGGCTTTGGGGCCGATATCCGGATTGCGGCACCCGATTCAGAGCTTGCGATCATGGAGATGAAATGGGGACTGATCCCCGACATGGGCGGCATGGCGCTCCTTCCGCACTTGACCGGCTCTGATGTGATCCGGCGCATGACCTATACGGCGCGGCCGATTTCGGCGACGCAGGCTTTGGCCTGGGGGCTGGTCACGGAACTGGCGGATGATCCGCTGGCGGCGGCGCAAGATCTGGCAACTGAGATTGCGGGCCGCAGCCCCTCGGCTATTCGCGCCGCAAAGCGCCTGGTCGGTGTGGCCGAGAGCGGGGCCGATGAGGCCGCAATTCTGATGGCTGAGAGCCGCGAGCAGGCGGCCCTGGTTGGCAAGCCGGATCGGATGGGGCAGATTTCGGCCAATCTGGCGGCTCGCGCGCCGGTGTTTCGGGGGTTGCGCTCAGCGCTTCTTCACGAACTCGGTCAGGATCACGATACGCTGCCCCTCGACCCGGCCTTCGATATGGGCCGGGTTGTCAAGAACAAGGGAAATGCCGCGCACTGCCGTGCCGCGTTTGGCGGTGAAATTGGCCCCCTTGACCGGCAGATCCTTGATCAGAACAACGGTATCGCCCTGCGCCAATGGCACGCCGTTACTGTCGCGATGCCCGCTATCTTGGGGCAGGTTGTCCACCCATGCGCGGGTGTCCTCATCAAGCCAAAGTTGATCGACCAAATCCCGCGCCCAATCGTGATCAGAGAGGCGGGCCAAGATGCGCGCCGCGAGAACTTGAACCGGGGTATCCTCGGACCACATCGACGAGGCAAGACAGCGCCAATGCTCAGGCTCAAGCGTGCCGTCGATCTGATCGGCGCAAAGAGCGCCGAGATCGACACTGGCCGCCTCAGGCCCGCCCGCCACGGCATAAGGCGGAACCGGGGCCTCGGCGGGACAAAGGGCGCAAGGCAAACAGGGAAAACCCAGTCAAAGTCAGGCACGGAGTACCTTACCCCCGCCAACGGGGAAAAAAAACACAA
>NZ_JAAWWD010000031.1 GCF_021404545.1 Aestuariivita sp. | reverse complement strand
TAAGAAAGTCTAGGGGGGCCCGAGATGTTATAACAACGCAGGCCCGGTGCCGTTCCGCACGCCCAGGGCGGGCCAGACAGTGAACGGTTTGTCTTTGAGGGTGCATGGTTCGTCTGTAGACCTGTCACGGTTTGATGCCGCTCCCGGTGCTCGTTTAGGCCAGCTTTCGTTCGAAGGCGACGGGGCTTTTCCAGCGCAGTGCTGAGTGGCTTCGGCGTGGATTGTAGAACCCGTTGATGTATTCGAAGATCGCCCTTTCAGCCTGCCTCCGTCTGTCCCATGATCGCCGCCAGATCAGCTTGGCCTTGATGGTTTTGAAGAAGGTCTCGGCGGCTGCGTTGTCGCAGCAATTGCCCTTGCCGCTCATCGATACCTTGAAGCCGTGCTGGCGCGGGATCATCGTGCGAACGGTATTGGCTGCCGCGATCCGTGTGATGCATGCAGCCTTTGGGCGGTTGCCGGAATGCGATGGCCATCTTCAATGCCCGGATCGCCAAGTCGCGTCTCATGCGATTACTGACGGCCCAGCCGATGACACGACGCGAGTGCAGGTCCAGGATCACAGTCAAATGCAGCCACCTGCTTACGCGTAAGCCCACTGGACAGCGCGATCCGCACCGCATCCTTGCGGAATGCGTCCGTCCGTCTCAGCCCCATAGTCAGTATCCTTTGGTGCAGTAAATCCTATCAGAGGAGCGGCATCAAACCGCGACAGGTCCAGTTCAAACGCTGCGCCACCAAGCCTGCGGCCTCTTTCGCGATCTGATCCCCAGTTCGGGCGTCACTGGAACGCAACTGCTCATCAACGATGTTTCTTAGGCTGGGTTTCCAATACGTGCTGACGTCAAACCGCAGGATGTGCGCCTGCGAGTGGATCTTCGAAGATGAGAAAAGTCCTGCCGCGCGGCTCTCTATCGAGGGCCAGCGCGACGCAGGATCAAAGTGAGCCTGTCAAAACTGGCGCGAATACCTTCCTCCGATCCCTTTGCAATGAATTGATCTAACTCCTCCCACACACGCACGGCGCGATCGACGAGCGGATCGCTGCCTTCGGAATAAAGACCAGCTTTGAGCATCATTTCCGCACCTTCATAGGCTCCTAGCAAGCGGCGCGCTTCCAGCAAGAGGGCATTCTCCTCCTCCGTGGCTGCTTTGGGCAGGCTTCGAGACACCGATTTCGATAGGTTGATCGCCGGGTATCTGCCACGTTCTGCAATCTCACGCTCGAGAATTACATGACCATCGAGCACGCCGCGAAGGATATCTGCAATCGGTTCTTCAAAATCCGATCCGGCAACCAAAACACTGAACAGTGCCGTGATACTGCCCTCGCCTTCCAGCCCGGGGCCCGCCCGTTCGCAAAGCGACATGATCAATTGCCCGATTGAGGCTGGATAACCACGCAGCGCGGGAAACTCGCCCGCAGCCAGAGCGATTTCCCGATGCGCCTCGGCAAAGCGCGTGACCGAATCGGCGAGCAGCAAGACACGATTGCCTTGCTCTCGAAAATGCTCCGCAACCGTCATTGCGGACCATGCGCAGCGACGGCGCATCAGAGCCGATTGGTCAGATGTCGCGGCAACGATCACGGCCCGCGACATCCCATCCGGTCCGAGAGTCTCGTCAATGAACTGGCGCAATTCACGCCCCCGCTCACCAATCATCGCAACAACGACGACGTCTGCCTCCATGTTGCGGCAGAGTGCTGCGAGCATGTTGGATTTACCCACACCAGAGCCGGCGAAGAGGCCCAACCGCTGGCCCTCCACAATGGGCAGAAAGGTGTTCAAGGCCGCCATTCCGGTACTCAGCCGCGCGCCCAATGCGGCGCGTGTGTGGGCTGCTGGGGCAGACGAGTTAACCGACCGCGCAACGTGCCCGCGCATCAGGGGTTGACCATCGAGCGGCATCCCGAAGGGATCGACCACACGGCCAATCCAGCTGTCAGAGGGGGCAAGATCACCTTGCGATGGTTCGACCAACACCCGATCATCCAGTGACACCTGCTCAGCCGAACCATGCGGCATCATGACCGCAATCTCTTGGTTTATCTGTATAATCTCACCGGTGATCCGCTCTCCGTCTGACCGGCACAGGCAAACCTGATCGCCAATACGCGCTGCGTCGCGCAAGCCGCGCACATGGATCGTCCCGGCCTGAACGCCAGACACGCGACCTTGTGCCCGCCACCTGGGGACCTCTGCAATCTGGGTTGTGAGGGCTTCGATCGCGTTGTTCATCTCGTCGCTCCGCAAGGTGTTTCTGAAAACGCTTTCTAAAGGAATCACAGTTAAGCCTTGATTGAGACGGATCGAGGGAGAAACCCCGATGTTTAAGACATTGAACCTATTCCAGATGGCACATGCCATGGCCACGCATGCCGGGCAGCGCCAGGCGCTCGTGGCCGAAAACATGGCCCATGCCGACACGCCCGGATATCGCGCGCGTGATTTGCCACCTTTTGCGGACACCTACAAAAATCCGTCTTCCAGCGGAGCGGCCAAAGCGACGCGGGACGGCCATCTCTTTGGCCAAAGTGCCGGCCTTGACCCGCGCGCGATGGAAACACGTCGGGCCGAGGCTCCCAATGGCAACAGCGTCACCATTGAAGAACAGATGATGAAAGCGGTTGAGGTTAAACGTCAGCATGACCGCGCCATGGCAATCTACAAATCATCCCTGACCATCCTGCGCACCAGCCTTGGCAGACAATCCTGAGGACACCCGAGATGAGCGAATTTTCAAGATCCCTTGCCGTGACAACCAGCGGTCTGGAGGCCCAGGCACAGCGCCTCCGGCTTTTGTCGGAAAACATCTCGAACGCGGATACACCCGGCTATCGGCGCAAGACCGCATCGTTTGAAGCCGCGCTTGGTTCCGGAGGGACGGTCAGTGACGTACGGACCGGACCTGTCCGGCTGGACCGAACCGAGCTCGAGCGCGTCTTTGACCCCGGACATCCCCTGGCCGACGAGAGTGGTCACTACGATGGATCAAACGTGAACCTGATTATCGAGATCGCTGACGCACGCGAGGCGCAGCGGAGTTATGAGGCCAATCTCAAAATGTTCGAGCAGGCCCGCCAGATGTCGTCCAGTCTGATGGAGCTTTTGCGACGCTAACCCCCTGAAAGGAGATCCAGAATGGATATTCGTGATTTCACCGCGGCCGGAAAATATGCCGCCGCGCGCCCTGCAACAGAAGCCAATCCGCAACTTGGCACGGCCAGCTCCGCATTTGCCTCGGCCGCCGAAGACTTTGCCAATACGCTAAGAGAAAGCGAAACACTGGCCAAGGATGCAATGTCCGGCAATGCCGACCCGCACGCGCTGGTACAGGCGTTGGCACAAACCGAGCTGGCCGTCGAGACGGCCGTCACGGTCCGCAATCGCGTGGTCGAGGCGTACCAGGAAATCCTGAGAATGCCGGTCTGATATGCTGAGCGAGGCCGTGTTCTATGACACATTGCGTCAGGGTCTTTGGGTGGCGGTTATCCTCTCCCTACCGATCCTGACAGTCGCATTGGTAGCGGGCCTTGTGGTCGGCCTCTTTCAGGCCCTGACCTCGATCCAGGAAATGACCCTGACCTTCGTCCCGAAACTGGGTGCGATCGTGGTCGTCTACTGGGTGTCCATGGGCTTTATGACACAAAGCCTCGTTTCGTTCTTTCAAGATGAGCTTGTCCCTTTGATCGCAGGAGGATTCTGATGGATCACACCGGTTATGTTACGCTCACGCGCCAGTCCGGCCTGCTGCGTGAAATGCAATTGGTTGCCAACAATATCGCAAACGCAGCCACCACCGGTTTCCGGCAGGAGGGAATGGTTTTTTCGGAGTATGTCCAACGGCTTCATGATGCTCCGTCGGTTTCGATGGCTTATGCAAATGCGAGCGGTGTCTCGATGATGCAGGGGACCTTGACCGAGACCGGGGGCCAATTCGATATCGCCATCGAGGGCGATGGCTTCTTTCTGATCCAGACCCCGAACGGCGAACGGCTCACACGCGCGGGAAATTTCGCACCGAATGCCGTCGGCGATCTGGTCACGATGGATGGCCACGCGGTGCTGGACGCCGGTGGAGCGCCGATATTCGTCCCGCCCGGCGCCACGGATTTCAGTGTTTCGTCGGATGGTACAATTTCGTCGGATGGGCAGCCACTAGGTCAGATTGGCATTTTTGAACCGACCGAACCCGCAATGTTACGGCGTCAGGCGGGGGTGATGTTCACATCCGATAACGGTTTCGGATCAGCTGAAAACCCACGCGTTCTGCAAGGCTTTCTCGAAGGCTCAAACGTCGATGCCATCTCGCAGGTGGCGCGAATGATCCAGGTTCAGCGCGCCTATGAAATGGGCCAAAGCTTTCTTGATGCGGAGAATGAACGAATCCGTGCGGCCATCAAGTCTCTCACCCGATAATCCAGAAAGGACCACCCTATGAAAGCGCTAAAGATTGCGGCGACCGGCATGACGGCCCAGCAGATGCGGGTCGAGACGATTTCGAACAACCTCGCGAACATGAGCACAACGGGCTATAATGCTCGCCGGGCTGAATTCGCGGATCTGCATTATCAACAGTTCGCCCGCGCCGGCACCGTGAACGCTGCGGACGGCACCGTGCTGCCCACCGGCATTCAATTGGGGCTGGGTGTGCGTCCATCAGCGGTGAGCATTCATCTGGCACAGGGCGCGTTGTCAGCAACCGGGAGCGATCTCGATTTCGCAATCGAAGGCAACGGCTATCTTGAGGTCACACTTCCGTCCGGCCAGGCCGCCTATACGCGAGACGGAGCCCTTAAACGCTCTGCTGAAGGACTGATTGTCACCAGCGACGGCCTGAGTGTCGCCCCAGAGATCGTGATCCCGGACGATGCGCGCAGCATTTCCGTTAATGCCAACGGCGAGGTTTATGCCTATTTCCGCGACAACCCGGAGGCACAGCTCTTGGGCCAATTCTCGCTTGCGGGATTCACAAATGCCAAAGGCCTTGAAGCGTTGGGGGGCAACCTGTTCGTCGAGACCGAGGCGTCAGGACCGGCCCTCGTTTCGACACCTGGCGAGGATGGCCTGGGCACCGTGCGTCAAGGTTATCTCGAAGACAGTTCCGTCGACCCGGTTCGCGAGGTCACCGAACTGATCGAAGCGCAACGCGGATATGAGATGAATGCAAAGGTGATCTCCGCAGCAGATCAGATGCTGGCGGCGACGACACAGGTTCGCTGATGCGCTGGCTAACCGTCTCCGGCTTGATGCTCATCGCGATGCAGGCTCTCGCCGATATCGTGGTGACCAATCAAACCATTCGGCCCGGCGACGTGATCTCGGCCGAGGATCTTGTGATCAAGTCGGTCACCATTCCCGGAACTGTTGAGGTTCCCGAGGATCTGATCGGGCAAGAAGCCCGAATCGCGCTGTATCCTGGGCGTCCAATTCGGTTTGGCGATGTCGGACCACCCGCGATCGTGGATCGTAATCAACTGGTTACACTGGTTTATCGCCAGAACGGCTTGCGGATTGTAACTGAGGGCCGCGCCTTGGGCCGCGGCGCCGAGGGCGATGTAATCCGGGTAATGAATCTAACATCACGCGCCACCCTGTCCGGTCGGGTCAACGCCGATGGCACAATAAAAATGCACTGAGGATCTGCTGATGCGCACCCCCTTTCTGATCGCCCTGGCCGCCACGCTGAGTGTGGTAAGTGGCTGTGCCCGCACAGACCATCTTGGTAAAGCACCAAGCTTTTCGCGACAATCCGAAAGCCAGGAGCAAGTGGCCATGTTATCATCAGGTCTGCCTTTGCGCGTCGAAACACGCAGGCAGTCCGACATTTCTTCGCTCTGGAGTGGGGGGAGGCAATCCTTGTTGGGCGATCGCCGAGCGATGCAGCGCGGCGATATCATGACGGTCGTAATCGAGATCGACGACGAGGCTGAGATTTCCAACAGAACCGCTCGGTCTCGGGGTGGGTCGGAGGAACTCGGGATCCCGCAGCTTTTCGGAATCCCGCAAAGGCTGGATGAAGAGCTACCCGAAGGTGCAACCATGGCGGGCGCCGTCTCGCTCAATTCATCGAGCGAAAGCAATGGTCAGGGAACGGTTCGCCGTAATGAAAAACTGACCTTACGGGTGGCGGCTACAATCGTCGATGTGCTTCCAAACGGCGTATTGTCGATCGTCGGATCACAGGAGGTCCGCGTGAATTTCGAAATGCGCGAGCTTTCGGTGACGGGATTTGTGCGGCCTGAGGACGTTTCGCGACAAAATGAAATCACCTATGACAAGATCGCCTCGGCCCGGATTTCCTATGGTGGGCGTGGGCAGATCACTGACGTTCAACAACCACGGTATGGCCAGCAGGTGCTGGACATGATCCTACCTTTCTAAAGGAGCCTGCTTTGAAATTCATCATTCCTCTTGTGGGCCTATTGCTGGGAAGCGGAGCAGGTGTCGGCGCTGGCCTGGTACTGGCGCCAACGCCTGCGCCTGAAACGGAGGCATCCGAGGCCGAAGCATCGAAAGCACCAGAGGCAAAAGCAGCCGAAGAGGCGCCCGTCGAGCTGGTGTCCCTGAACAATCAGTTTGTGGTACCGGTGACCGACGGCGAACGTGTCAATGCACTGGTTGTGCTCTCGATCGGGTTGGAAGTCACTGGCGGCCAGTCCGCCGCCATCTATTCGCACGAAGCCAAGTTGCGCGACATTTTTCTACAGGTCTTGTTTGAGCACGCCAATATGGGCGGGTTTAGTGGCGCGTTTACCAATGCCCGCAATCTCGATCTTTTGCGCCAATCGCTATACGATGCGGCAACCCAGGAAATGGGAGACCAGATCAAGGGAATCCTGATCACAGATCTGGCTCGTCAAGACGTCTGATGCCCCAAATGCTCCGGTCCTCTTAAACCTCAGAGATATCCTGCGGCATATTAGCAACTGTATCTGTCAGGTTGTGGATGCCGCCCATTTTACCCGTCTTTATGCATAAGAGCGCGTTGGCCACCCCTTTCGCACACCTGTGATTGATGACCTTTGTGGGGTTTTGAA
>NZ_JAAWWD010000102.1 GCF_021404545.1 Aestuariivita sp. | reverse complement strand
GTCCAGCCCTGGTGGACTGTATTCATGGTTTGTACTCTGCATATGTGTTGATGATCGAATGCAGCGCGCTGTTGGCACGCAGTCGATCCGACGCGCGGAGGTCTTTCGATTTGGTATGTCTGCAAGGTGTTCGACGTGGCCGAACTCAACGGCCATGCGGCTCTATAAATATCGAGCGGGTGCGGCGATCGGTCGGGGCCAGGCACGACCGCCTGACTGTGATCGTGATCGATGCTGTCATGGCTATGTCCATGCATGGCCCAGGCGAGGTCTTCTTCCAGTCCATGCGAATGACCGTGCTCAGCAACCATTTCTGCGTGCTCTTGAAGGACGCCGATGACTGAGGGTGCGTGCGAGGTTGCGGGCACCACAGACCAGAGGAGTACGGCCAAACATAAGAGTGTCGCAAACGCGGCGTTTACAACTGTCCTCAAGGTATCCATAGGATCTGCCCGTCTGCCCGTCTCTAGCGTGGTGCGTCGTGGCACCATCTTGTTCTATCCTCCCGGGGGGGATAGAACTACTTTATGACAAAACATCCAGTCCATGCAACCCATCCCGCCCTTGTCGCCCGGCTGAAACGCGCTGACGGCCATTTGCGCGCCGTGATCGAAATGATCGAGGCGGGCAAACCCTGTCTGGAGATTGCTCAGCAGATGCAAGCGGTCGAAAAGGCCGTGACGAACGCCAAGCGTGCGCTGATCCATGATCACATGGACCATTGTATCGACGTTGAAAGTTCTGAAACTGATCGCGCCGAGTTGCGGGCGATCGCCCGATATCTCTGAGGCTGACCATGCTCGATATTCTCTCCGACCGCACTTATCGGCACCTGTTTCTGGCACAGGTCGTAGCCCTTCTGGGTACCGGACTCGCCACAGTCGCACTCGGCCTGCTCGCCTTTGATCTTTCGGGCGCCGGGGCGGCGCTGGTCCTCGGCACAGTCTTCACCATCAAGATGGTTGCTTATGTGGGCATCGCGCCCATTGCAGGGGCTTTCGCAGACCGCGTGCCGCGCCGCGCGCTTCTGGTGACGCTCGATCTGGTGCGTGCCGGTGTCGCGCTCGCACTGCCCTTCGTGACCGAGGTCTGGCAGATCTACGTCCTGATCTTCCTTCTTCAATCGGCTTCCGCCGCCTTCCCGCCGACCTTTCTGGGGACGATCCCGGACGTTCTGCCCGAAGAGGCGCGCTATACCCGCGTGCTGTCGCTGTCGCGGCTGGCCTACGATCTGGAAAACATCGTCAGCCCGACGCTGGCGGCCCTTCTGCTCGCGGTGATGTCCTACAATTCGCTTTTCCTCGGCACGGTCCTCGGTTTCGCCGCATCGGCCCTTCTGGTTGTTTCGGTCGTGCTGCCCAGTCCCCGCCCATCCGAGCCGCGCGGTGTCTATGAC
>NZ_JAAWWD010000044.1 GCF_021404545.1 Aestuariivita sp. | reverse complement strand
CGGGGTTTTTGGCTCAGTCGCTGCGAGTTATCTGCGCCAAATGCCCGGGGGGGGAATGTAAGCAACCCCCGGGGGCTGGGCCCCGGCGGAAGGCAGGCGATGCTTGCCCCAGGTCGTGCGTTGCTTTCTTACCTTGTGCGCGGCGTCGCTCCGTCGCGACCAGCGTCTTTTTTTGTACGTGAAGCCAACCTTGCGCAGGAACCGGCCAATTGCATCGGGGGGCGCCTGAACGCCGGTCGCATCCGCCAGCGCACCGGCCAGTTCGCGCAAGGATAAAGCGTGCCCGAGCTGATTGGTTTGCACATCGTATCCCTGCGATCAGCGCAATGCCTGGACGTGTTGTGTTCATTGACGAAACATCGGTCAAAACCAATCTGACCTCCCTGCGCGGCACAAGGCTGACAGCATCCGCCCCTTTTGGATCCTGGGGCACCCAGACCCTGATTGCTGGCTTGGGTCCATCCGATCTGGTCGCACCCTGGGTCATCAAGGGGGCAATGGACGGTCCAGCCTTTGTCGCTTACATCCGCGACGTGCCGATACCCGAGATCGAACCCGGTACCGCCGTCGTCCTCGACACCCTGGCCACCCATCGCAACAAACAAGCCGAGGCGCTCCTGCGCGCTCATGGCTGCTGGTTTCTGTTCCTGCCGCCCTACAGCCCAGACCTGAACCCCATGCAAATGGCGTTCTCAAAACTCAAAGCCCACCTGAGGCGCATGGGAGCGCGATCATTCACCGGGCTGTTCAAAGCCCTCAGCGAAATCTGTGATCTCTACACACCTCAGGAATGCTGGAACTACTTTTGCGAGGCGGGGTATGATC
This sequence comes from Aestuariivita sp., assembly GCF_021404545.1. Taxonomy (GTDB): domain Bacteria; phylum Pseudomonadota; class Alphaproteobacteria; order Rhodobacterales; family Rhodobacteraceae; genus Aestuariivita. The sequence goes on along the minus strand of NZ_JAAWWD010000044.1, from coordinate 74,572 downwards.
CTACATAAACTGGAAACGCTTTAACGGGATTTGTGCAACAAAGCCCCGCTGCAGGAACAACCGCGCGTCCCCGCCAGTGCGCCCGGGATGCGTCTTGGGCCCCACGCAATCTGGCTCAACACTTGCCCACTGCCGATCTGTGATGATAAACCTGCTCTTGTTTATCCGAACCTCCCATTTGGCAGGTCGAATAAGAACTCAGACAATTTGTGAAGCCTCAATCTCAACAGACCCAGGGGCCCCTCACCTGAAAGACGCCCCCTGAGCGGATACGCAACGCCACTCACCCCTCAAAATACCCCAACGACCTCATACATCACAGGCTCAAACCGCGTACACAGGCCCGCAATCTCGCGGTTCCGTTTGCGCATCTCATCCGAGCGCAGCATGTCCTGAAAATCCTCGCGGCGGCGCCATTGGGAGTAATTGGCGATCCGGGTCTGGGCGTCGTTCACATGCAACGCGGCTGACAAAAATCCAGACCTGTGCGAGATGAAGTCGCTATAGGCGCTTTGCAGCCTTTCCATAAGGTCCGCGCAGGTTCCCGGCGAGCATTCAAACGTGGTTATGACGGTCTGGCATGGGGTGGCTGGATCAATATTTGGCATCTGGCTCCTCCTTTTGAAGAAAGCCTAGCACAAAAACGGTGCGCCGTAGGGCGGGACTTGTCCCGCCACCCGTTTAAAAATCAAAAAGTTCGTCCAGAAACCCGCCGCGCTTTTTCCGGCGCGGCCGATCGTCATAGCCGCGATCACGCCCTCGGTCGTCATAGCCTCGGTCGCGGTCCTGGTCGCGCGATTGTGGTGGCGGCGGCGGAGCGGCCTGAGCGCCGCTGCGTTCGATGATCTTGTCCAATTCTCCGCGATCCAGCCAGACGCCGCGGCATTGCGGGCAATAGTCAATCTCGACCCCGTTCCGGTCGGTCATAACAAGACCCGTTCCGTCAATCGGACATTTCATCGGCGCATCTCCCTCACTGCATTACGTCCAAGAGATAGGGATGCCACCGCCCCCCGACAAGCCATGCTGGCGCTGGCGTTACCGTGCCTGTTCGATCTGCTGCACGATCTGCGACGCCCAATGGCCGATCACCGGAAGAAAATCGATCTGGGACAGCGTCCAAACCACCACCGACAACAACAGTGACGCCCCCATCACCGTGCCCAGACCAAAGGCCAGACCCCGCGCGAAATTGAAGGCCAAAAGACGCAGCGGCCGGTCATGCAGGCGAATGAAGCGGTGGTTGTTCAGCCGCGCCAACTCCTCGCGCAACGCGCTGAGATCCTCCTTGATCGTGTCACTCACTGCTCTCTCCTGACGCCAAAAACGTGGGCTGACCACCAATGGGTTCCTTTCTCTCACGAGGCTGCGGTCTCCGGCAAGCGTGGCGCGACCTTCACCCGGCAAAGATGCGCACTATGTCCCGATCATGCGCCTGGCTCTTGCCTTTTTGATCATCGCGACGCCCGCCTCCGCTTGGGAGTTCACACCTGGATTGCCCTGTCTCTTGACACATGAGGAGAGCGGCGTCGCGGTAAGGCTGACCCATGATCCCACCCGGCCGCTGTTTTCGATCACGGTCTCGCGCGCCATACCCTGGCCTGAAGCAGATCTCTTTGCCATCCGTTTTGACGGCGCATCCGGCCTGACAATCACAACCAATCGTCATCAATTGGACGAAACCGGCAAATCGCTGACCGTGACCGATCACGGGTTCGGAAATGTATTGGACGGGCTGAGCCGCAATGATACGGCCACCGCATTGATCGGCGGTCAGAGCGTTCAGGTCTCATTGACCGGCGCCGCGGGGCCAGTCCAGGCCTTTGAGGCGTGCGCGGCCGAAGTCGGCGTCTGAAATCCGGGATCGCCCGGTCAAATCGGTCTGAACATAGACCGCCGCGCCCTGTCGCTGGCATAGGACGAAGGACACCGCCGCCTCGTGTCTTAACCCGGAAAGCGGCCGACGAGGCAACCGGATGCCCGCCCCCGTTGCGTCCCGGACAGAACGCATCGGGAAAGAGCCATCACCTCTCGGCCTTGGCCTGAGACGTCGCGCAGCGTCCTTTGCGGTGGAAACGTTGGACGTCAGGCGGTGGTCGATGATCCAGGTTTGCGTCGAGATGCTCCAGACGCGGTCGCGAACCCGCGCCAGGCGGGCAGCACCTGAGGCGCGCCTGGCATTTGTCTATTTCCTGAAATCTAGTCGAACTCGATCAACATCGCCGCGATGGACACCTGCTGGCGTCTGACGGCCTGAAAGAGGGCCTCAAGATCGCTGCGCAAAGCACCCGCATCGACGGACAAAATCTCATTTTCGGTCATGCGCCAACCCGCCAGGAGCCGGTCACGGTTATCGACCCAGCCCGATTGCAGGGCGGCAAGACGGATTTCCGCCCGCTCGAGCGCCGCCTGTAGATCCCGCAGCGCCGCATAGGCCTCCCGCATCAGACGTTGCGCAGCACTGTCCTTTTGGTCCGCGATACTCCGCACCCGGTCAAGAAGCTGATGGAAGTCATGGTCAATCTCGTCAACCCATGCGCGCACTGCCTGCAGCCGGTCGGCGTCGTTGGGTTGTGCGTTGGCGCCCTCACCCGCTTGGGCACGCCAGAACAGGATATTTTTCCCGCCGCCTTTCATACTGATCTTGGGAAGGACAGACAAAACAGAACGCGCATTACAAGATCTTACAGAAAGACGCGCGAGCGTGGAAGAGATAGGTTGGGAATCTTTAAAGGTCATGGGCACACAAACACTGATTATGATCGGTCAAGCTCAAAGAGCGCCACGTCGTCTCGGCGACCCTCCGAATGTTTTCCAAATAAAACAACAAAATCAGGCATAACTATGGCACTCGAGTCGCTTTTTGCAGGTTTTTGATGAGATTTGACAGAGCCGAAGACGCGGCCGCGACGCGCAAAACTCTATGGTACTGTCGGGATTGGATATAATCCGCGTCGGCATGAGACAGAATGCCGCGCAGAGCTTGACCGAACCGCCTGATCACTCGATAGCAAATTGATATATATGAAGAATTTCTTACGTTGACCCTGTGAAGCGGGACGATCTCCTCAGGCTCGACCCGGTTTTCAGGCCTGACCCGGCCATCGCTCCGCAACGTAACATTATCATGATGCGGCAAAATCTGGGCAGGTTCCAAAATTCGGCACGGCAAGGACACGATGTCGACACGGTTCTGCGCGCCGCTGAACACACTCACCGAATTCCGGCCGCGGGAATCGGCTCCTACCAGTGTCGTGTTCCCGCCGCGCCTTTGATCGCGCCGGTCAGATTGGGGGTCACCCAACCGCCGTAAAACGCGCCGGGCTGCGGAATGACGCGGATGCTGCCCACAAAACACGCGCTCATCCGGCCAGCGTAAAAGGACACATATCCCTCCAAGGGCGCAAAGGTGGAACTGGGTTTGTCATAACTCCAGGCCCCGACATCCGCCTGCGCGCCTTTTATATGCACGTCAAAGTAACGCGCGACGCCTTTCCATTCACAAAAAGTACTCCCGTGGGCGGGTATGAGCTCGGCCAGGACATCCTCTGCGGGGAAATAATAGGTAGGCGGGTGATAGGTTTCGAGCGCGCGCAACCCTCTCCGCGTCTCGGCGACCAAGTGCCCGTCCAATTCCACGCGCAGAATCTGCGGCGTCACCTCCAGACGGGGGGGGCGGGGATAGTCCTGCACATCTTCGCGCGCCAGCGAGGCGTTTCCGTCAGCCGACATCGGCCATCCCAGATCGCAGTCTATTAGGTAACCCATTCATCCGATGCGTCCTTTGTCCAGATTGGCGGTATGTTTCGCATCAACCAGACGTAGAGCCGCCCCATAACAGGGCAAGCCCGATCAGACAGCGACCCGGTACTGTCGCCCCCGGCACGAACCGGTCGGACCGATGCCCGCTGATCGCCACCCGTGTCCGATGACGTTCACTGCATGCAATCTGACGGCCTGAACCGCTTACAGATTTGCCAGCTTCCCTTCGATCTCCGCCATCAGGGCCAGCACTTCACCGTGAGCGGGCCCTTTGGGGGCCTCGAGCGCTGTACGGCCCTGGCCCAGCGTTTCGGCATAGACAACGCGATTGGCAAGCGGAGCCTTGGCGACATCCGCAGACGTCTCGGCCGCCTTGGTGGCCACATCCGCGGCCAACCGCGTCCCGGCCCGGTTGCGCGTCATCACGATCAGCGCCGGTTTATCCTCCCGCTCTGCGAGATAGAGGACAACTTCCACCGCCCAGAGATCCAAATGCGAGGTCGCAACCGGGATCAACACCAGATCCGCAGCCCGCAGCGCCGGACGCAGGTCGCTATCGGCCTTGGGCGGTGTGTCGATGATGACGATGTCGTGCGTCTCAGCGAGGTTTCGGCACTCATATGTCACCCCCCAGGCCGAGGAGGTGGAAAATGCCAATCCGGGCTCTGTACGCTCGTCCAACCGGGTCATGAACCACCGCCCGGCACTGCCTTGGGGATCAGTATCGACCAAGGCCACGCGTTTGCCTGCCTGCGCAAATCCAACAGCCAGGTTGACGGCCAGCGTGGTTTTTCCCGACCCGCCCTTCTGCTGGGCGATTGCGATCACATGTCCCATTTCAGGCCCCCTTCGCTGCACCGCAGCATATCAGCCTTTCGCCTGACATGTCAGTAACGAAATGATCGCAGGCCGACAGGATAAAGAACTTCTTAACCAAGATGAACGATCTGTCATGACATGCGCTGCGTTCTTTTGTGCCTGCTTGCGATCGTCGCCCTGCCCCGGTTGGTTGATGCCGGTCCCTGGGCCCGCGAACCGGGACGGATCTTTACCTCGGTCACCAGCAGTTATCGTTATGACCCACAGCGGTTGCAAATCGACAGTGAGGGTGGGTTCTACATGGAATACGGGCTGAGGTCCCGCCTCACGCTTGGCGTGGATACGATGGACAGTTCGGGCGGCTACAGCCACCTCTATGCTTTTGCGCGCTGGCCTTTGGTCGCGCAGGACCGCCCTTTCAAGATGGCGTTCACGCTCGGGGCGGGCGCGTCGCGCAGCCAGGGCCAATGGGGCCCAATGATCTCGCTGGGGTTTTCAGTGGGCCGCGGGGTGAACCTGTGGCGCCCCGGATGGTGGACCGTGACCACAAAGCTCGAAGATCACCAGGTATTGCCCAACCCCGTGATGAAGCTGGATGCCACCTTTGGCCTGAACCTGGGCCCAAGGCTCAAATCCTTCCTTGAGGTCGAGACGAGCCATCGCCGAGGGACCGATCCCAGCATCGGAGTACGGGTCTCTCTCGCCTGGAAGATGCGGAATGCGCAACACCTGATTATCGGTCTGGAAAACAAACATGCAGGCACCCGCAGCTATGGTGTGCGGGCCGGGATCTGGCGCAGTTTCTGACGCTTGCGGCGTGCGGGAGGGTCGCGTACCAAAGTTCCCATGCCCAGCCCCATTCGACCGACCGACGATGCCGCCCGCGACCTGGCCCGGCGCCTGATGGCCCAGGCGCGCTTCTGCGCCCTTGCCGTGCTGGATCACGACGGGGCGCCGTTGACGTCGCGGATTGCGTTCGGACAAGGGCCAGGCGGCGCACCGATCACACTGATTTCGGACCTTTCGACGCATACCAGGGCGCTCCTGCGGGATCCACGCTGCTCGCTCTTGGTCGGGGAACCCGGGACGAAAGGCGATCCGCTGACCCATCCCCGCCTGACCTTGCAAGGCACGGCGAGGATCGTGGCACGCGACACACCGGATCATGATGGGATGCAACGAAACTGGCTCGAAAAACACCCTAAGTCCCGGCTCTATATCGGGTTTGCGGATTTCCGGTTTGCCCGCTTCACCATTTCTTCGGGATTTCTGAATGGCGGGTTCGGCAAGGCCTTTGACCTGACAGCCCAGGATTTGGGCCTTGCCTGAGTGGGTCAGCTATCGATGCGCACGCTCAGATTGACTTCGCCTCGGAAGTCCCGGCGCCAACGCAGTTCGACCTGATCGTTGTTCGACCCCGCTTGGGGAAAGACATTGGGATAGTCCCACTCGATCACGTTGCTCTCGTTGCGCAGGTTCCCGATCACGATGACGGAATCGACCTCCTTTAGCCAACCTTCAAACGGCAGATCACCACCGGTGGCAACTGTCCAGACATCTGAGGCCGTGCTTTGATTGTGCGACACCCGCAGCGGGTTGGCCACCTGAGCCGTTACCTGATTAAAGGAATTTCCAGTGAACTCCACATCCTTGAACCGGCTGCGATCAAGATCCGAAAACGAGGTATCCACACGCTCGGCCCGGTCGATTGTGGCCTGCACGGCGCGGAATTTGTTGCCCTTGATTGCCACGCCATTGAGAAAGTGACCCGCCCCATGCGGCTTGACCACGATAAAGCTGAACCACCGCGCCACACCGCTGACCAGAAAGATATTGTCGCTGATCGTGAGGGCCGAAAAGGAAAAGCCGCCGGTGAAATCCGGTGTTGGGTCGTACTCATTGGTCCATTCGATGAAGCTGTTGTCGATATAGTTCGAATTGATGATCGTACTGCAATACGAGCCGGTGATGATAATCCCCGGAGAGCGGACGCCATTGGCCACCGTATCGCCCTGAAAGAAATGATTGCCAATAATCAGGTTATTGCTCCCGCCCAGCACCAGAAAATGCTTGAACTTGGTCGCCCGGTTGTTGCGGATCTTCAGATCGTTTGAGGCTGCGTTCAACACGATCGACACCCTGTCCGGCACATCCAAGGCATCCTCGGCCGACAGAAACTGGCATCGATCAATGAGCATACCCTGGCAGCCTTCGCCGTGCGACGTGATACAGCGATCCTTTGCCCGCGATACAAAGCAGTCCTTGACATGAAAGATCAAACCCGAAGGCGCCAAGAGGATACCGCTGGCCCGTTCGCGGCATTGCAGTTCCACATCCTCCAGCACGAATTTCGACAACTGGCTGAACCCGCTGAAATCCAAAAGGTATCTGAACCGGCGAAAGGCATAATTCTGCGTACCCGCCGCGTCGAAGAGCGGCACGTTCAGCGTCACCGTCTGCTGGGCATTGTTCTTGGAGCGCACATAAACCTCACGCCCGACCCCATTGCCTTCGACCAACGATCCGATCTGTATATTGGCCACGTTGGTCACATTTGTGATCGTGCGGGAATTGGACGGGTCATAGGTTCCCTGGGAGGTGACGACATCGGTCTCCCATGCGGTATCGCCAACGGCCTCGAACTGACCGTTGCGGATGACGCGACGCGTGGCAAAACTGCTCCGATTTGGCACAGCCGCCTGCATGTCAATGGGTTCGGTCACACGCACGTTCCGGCCGCCCATGTCGAGCGATTCGTGGTCCGAATTGTTCAAGAGCGCCTGAAACGCCTTTTTGAAGGCCAGTTCCTCATCCCCAAAAGCATCGATATAGGTCGGCAGGTCGAACTCCTTGGTCAGAACCAGCATGCGATCTGCGGGCATCGTGACCGTGCCCTCGAATGTTACGCGGCTGTCGATTGTTACATCGCTGTTGAGCCGGTACGTCCCAGCCGAGACCAACACCCGTCTGCCATTGGCCGCGGCATCTGCGGCCTCGAACGCGGCACTGTCATCGGTTGACCCGTTCCCGACTGCTCCGTAGTCGCGCACATCGACCCAGTTCATTAAAGTGCGCAGAAAGGCGCCGGTGATATCCTCGATCTCGATGTCGTCGATACGTACGACACCACCATTGGGTCCCGTCAGATCCAAACCGAAATGACCGTAAAGCGCGCTCGCCCCCCAGACCATATCCACGCCGGAACGGTTGCCGACACCGACAATGGCGCTGACTTCAACCACCTGGCCATACGAGCTGAGCTGAGTGGGCGGGCCCACCTGCACCACACCCGGCACGTTCGAACCGCCAGCCCGCCCCGCCCAGGCCGCGATACGTACAGCCGGCAGCGCCCCGCTGATCGCCTTGATGCGAGCGGTGACCCGCAGATAACACCCCGGCAGCATCGGTGTCTCGCCCATGTAGCGCAGCTTTTGAGTGCTGTCGGTCTTCAAGATCTCCAGAGCGCCGCCGAAATCGGCATCCGCAGGTACGAAGGCCGCATTCGGATCACCGGCATAGGTGTCCGATCCTGGCACCCCATCGCCGCTGGACCACACACCCAACCCCTCAGAAAACGCAGGCGGCATAAACAGCACGCCATCGGTGATCGCCTTGTTCATCGAATTCCCTTTCCACACCGCCCTGCCCGCCGTCATGAGCGCGACAGATCCGGGTTCCAGCCCAAACCTGATGGCCCGGACAACGTGCCAGGGCCGAGGGAAGAGGTATCAATAATGGGTTAAGCGGGGCTGAGACCACCGTGACGGTCCTCTCGGCCCAGCCGACAGAAGGGGGCTCTGCCCCCGGCCTTCGGCCTCCCCCGGGAATATTTAGAGCCAGAAGAAGCTATGAGCGGATCTCTCGCTTCTTCTGGCTCTAAATATTCCCAGGGTTTGGGACAGCGTCCCAAGGCCCGTGCGGCCGCGCACAAATAGAATAGAATGCGGCGCAGGCTCCATTCTTAAAGATGCTCCATTGCACCATCACGCGGTGGCAGGCGGATTGGCCAAGAGGCGCACCCCATTGATCCGCCAGGCGCCTTTCATCTCGATCATCTGGTATTCCAGCACATGCACGACACCCGCGGCATCGGTAATCTCGACCTTCTGGAATAGAACCCCGCTCCGCTCCTCCAATTCCAGATACCGTATCTTGCCCGGCCGCCACACCATTGGATAGCCACCTTGCACCATCCGGCCAAAGTTTTCCGGTGTCTCAAATAGTCCCTGAATGCTGGGGCTGGCATAGGTGAAAGCCTGCGCAAGATCATCGGCGCGAAATGCGTCGATCTGCGCCGTGATGGTCGCCTCTATGTCGGCATTCTGAGCCCGAGCCGCGTGAGTATCAGCCCCCCAATGACCAACAGCCAACAATAGAACAAAGACAACCCTCAGCATCCTGCGCCCTCCGTATCCTAGCATAGAAGGATAGAGCTTAGGGTTTCCGGATCAATGCAGCAGATCGCCCGCCAGCGCCTTGTCGATCAGTGCCACGGTCTCGGCCACGCCGTAGAGCGCGATGAAGCCGCCAAAGCGCGGTCCTTGGCTCGCGCCCAGCAGAACCTCATAAAGAGCCGTAAACCAGCCGCGCAAAGGATCGAACCGGTCCCGCCCAACCCCATAGACCAGCGATTGCAGTGCCTCGTCGTCGATCGGACCATCATAGGTCACAAGCGCATCACGCAGCGCCTCCAATGCCGCCCGCTCGGTCTCATCGGGTGCGCGGTAAGTCTTGGTCGGTTTAACAAAGTCATTGTAGTATCGAACCGCAAAGCCTGCCGCCTGATCCATATCCGGGTTCGTCTGCGGACTGGCTTCGGGCGCATAGCGCTGGATAAATCCCCAAAGTGTGTCCTTGTCCTCGGCTCCGGCAACACTGGCAAGATTGAGCAGCATCGCAAATGGCACGACCATCCTGCTTTCGGGCACCTCACCTGCGTGGATGTGCCAGACAGGATTGTTCAACCGCGCCTTTACCTCCTGACTGGGATACGCGCGCAGTTGCTGATGATACTCATCCACCGCCTTGGGGATCACATCGAAAAACAACCGCTTGGCCGTTTTCGGTTTTTGATACATGAAATAGGACAGGCTCTCGGTCGCAGCATAGCTCAGCCACTCATCGATCGAGATGCCGTTGCCCGAGGATTTGGAGATCTTTTGGCCCGTCTCGTCCAAAAACAGCTCATAGCTGAAATGCTCGGGCTTGCGCCCACCCAAGATTTCACAGATCCGGTCATAGATCGCCGTGTTGGTGGCATGCTCCTTGCCATACATCTCGAAATCCACCCCAAGGGCAGCCCAGCGCGCACCGAAATCCGGCTTCCACTGAAGCTTCACATGCCCGCCAGTCACCGGCAGGGTCCATTCCCGGCCCTGCTCGTCATCGAAGGTGACGGTGCCCGCAACCCCATCCACATGCTTCATGGGCACATAAAGAACACGGCCTGTTTCGGGATGGATCGGCAGGAAAATCGAATAGGTCTGGCGTCGCTCCTCGCGCAGCGATTTCAGCATCACCGCCATCACCTCGTCATACCGCTCCGCCGCGCGGCGCAGGATCACGTCGAACTGGCCGCTGCGATAGAACTCGCGCGCGGAATAAAACTCATAGTCGAACCCGAACGTGTCCAAAAACCGGCGCAGCATGGCATTGTTGTGATGGCCAAAACTGTCATGCGTACCAAAAGGATCCGGCACATCGGTCAGCGGCATATGCAGATACTGCGCCATCATTTCCTGCTGCGGCACATTGCCGGGCACCTTGCGCATCCCGTCCAAATCGTCCGAGAAACAGATCAGCTTGGTGGGAATCTCTGATATTTGCTCAAATGCCCTGCGCACCATCGTCGTGCGCAAAACCTCGCCAAAGGTTCCGATATGGGGCAGGCCCGACGGACCGTAACCGGTGGAAAACAACACATAGCCCTTCTCCGGCGGCCCGTTTTCATAGCGTTTGAGGACCCGGCGCGCCTCTTCAAAGGGCCAGGCTTTGGATGCTAACGCTGCGTCCCGCATCTCCGACATATCGGTCTCCATCTCCTCAAACTGCCGCAGATGCGCGGCAATCGCGCTTACCTATTGTGCGCCACCGTTGGCGTCAATATTCTGCACCGCAACATCACCCCAACCACAAGGACGCACGCCCGTGCCCAATACCAGCTCACTCGCCCTCAGCGCCCAAGATTGCCTTGTCGCGGTCATGATCGCCGTCTCTGTCTCGGACGAGAACGTCCGAACTGCCGAGTTGGTCAAGATCCAGTCCTCGGTCAACATGCTGCCGGTCTTCGCAAACTATGACATCGACCGGATCGGCTGGCTGTCACAGACCGTCTTCGATCTTTTTGAACAGGAAGACGGGCTTGACGCGCTCTTTGGTCTGGTACGCGAAAACCTGCCCGAACGGCTGTTCGAGACCGCCTATGCGCTGGCCTGCGATGTGGCCGCCGCCGATGGCACCCTTCAGGAGCCCGAACTGCGCCTTCTAGAAGAGATCCGCTATGAGCTCGAGATCGACCGCCTGCATGCCGCAGGGATCGAACGCGGCGCGCGGGCCAGACACCTGACCTAAGCCGGAAAGGCGCCATCTACGGCTTCTTCTGGCTCCAAATATCCCCGGAGCGCGAGGCAGAGCCTCGCCAAAAGGCACGCCGCCGCTCAACTGCCGTAAAGCGTGCCCCAGCGGTCGATCAGCTTTTGCTGGAGCCTCTTTGCCTTGCCATTCCAGGTGCGCGCACCGGGAGGGCGTTCCCGGTCTTGCCGCTGGATCCGGGCGCGGATATCGGTATCGGCGGCGAAAATGGCAAAGGCCAGTTCCGTCCCGTCAGAGGCCGTCATGAACCCGCCCAGGCCCGAGACGAAATTCAGCGTGCCGGTTTTGGCATTCACCTTGATCGGATGCTCACGCACAACACGCCCGCGCTCATCGCGCATCGCGATCGGTTTTAGGATCGGGCGCAACACATCGCGTTCACTCACCTGAACCAGCGCCTGCACCAGGTCCTGCGCGCTCATACGGGACGCACCGCCCAGGCCGGAATGGTCCACCAGGCTGATCGTGCTCATCTCGAACCGCGTCTTGGCCCAATCACTCATTGCGCGGGCCGAGGCCCTCAGGCTGTTTGGCGTCCCGCCACGGGCCTTGGTCGCGGCCAACCCCACCATCTCGGCCGTCAGGTTGTTGGACCAGCGCAGCATGCCCTTGAGAACCACCCGCAAGGGCGGGCTGTTGACCTGTGCCAGAACAGTGCCACCCGGCAGCCGGGGCGCCAGTTTCGCGGATTTCAGCGTGACACCATGCGACCGCGCCAAGGTACGGAACACATCGCCCGCATAAAGCCCGGGCCGACGCACTGGCAGCCAGCGCCCCCCGCCATTGCCCAGCGCGCCACGCGCAACCGTCCAATGGTCGATTCCATCGCGGTCGCGATAGGTATAGACCGGCACTTGGCGATCCGCGATCGCGATCCGCGCGGCCTGCACCTCGGGTCGGTATCTCTCCGTGCGCGCATCCATGCTCAACGCATAGCTGCTGCCGGCCCGCTTCCATTCAAAATAGACGCGGTTGTAGTTCAACGCGATGCCTGAGACCGAAGGGCTATACCCCACATGGTCGGGTTGTTCGGGATCAATGCTGCGGATCTGGGGCAGGCCAGCATCATAGATCCGAAACGCCCCGCGTACTTCACGCACACCGGCCTCTTTCAACCCCGCAGCCAACTCCGCCAGACCATCCGTGTCCAGTGTCGGATCACCGCCGCCCACCAGATAGAGATCGCCGCGCAGCACGCCGTTCTCAACCGGGCCGTCGGCCAGCAATCGGGTCTGGAACCGATGCTCGGCCCCCAATGTCTCAAGAGCATAAAGGGCTGTCACTGCTTTGCTCACACTGGCGGGCGGCTGCGCCACCCGCGCCGCGAACCCTTCCAGCAGGGTGCCACTGTGCACATCCGCCACCGCAAAACTGACCCGACCGCTCAGCCCCGCATCGGCCACAAGCCGCTCGACGCCACCGAGCGCCCTTTTTGCGACCCCGGCAATCCGCGCCTGCGGGCGCAGCGAAACCTGCGGCGGATTGGCCAGCGCCGGTCCCGCAAGCCCGGCCAGGGCCAGACCGCCCAAGAACAAACGTCGTGAGATACGTGACTTCATGAGAGGAGTTAAGCGCAGCTGAATGTGTCAGACAAGCACTGCGTTGCCGGATTTAGCAAGTGTTCTCAGGAGAACTTTGATGCTTAGGCCGGTTCCAACCACCCCGATCCCGGATCGCGGTCGAAGAATGCGGGCGCATCGGCACATTCACAAAGGACCATGCCGGTGCCTGGGCGCGCCCCAAAAGCTGTGCCGCACGGCCACTGATCCGATAGCGGCGGTAGAGCCGCGCCGCAGGGCTCATGCGCGCTGAAATCCGATCGCCGGGGCGCGCCACGACACCGATGGGCACCTGCTCGACAATTGCGCGCCAGTCCTGCCAGAGATGGAGCTGCGCAAGATTGTCGGCACCCATCAGCCACACGAACCGTACCCCGCAATAGCGATGCGCAAGTGCCTGCAAAGTCTGTGCGGTGTACCGTGTGCCCAGCCGCGCCTCGATATCGGTCACGCATACGCGCGGATGCTGCATCACCGCCCGCGCCCGCGCCATCCGCACCTTGAGGGGTGCGGGACCGCGTTCTTTCAGCGGATTGCCCGGGCTGACCAGCCACCAGACCGCATCCAATCCGAACCGCTTTAACGCCTCGCGCGTGATATGCGCATGCCCGTCATGGGCAGGGTCAAAAGACCCGCCCAGTAGCCCGATCACCTGACCGGTCCGTGCCGTTGGACACCCCATTCTCATCCCGCCTCTAAGCCGCATGCCCGTGCGGTTGTCAAACGCACAGTCGCTGCGCAAATGACATGCGCAGCCTCCATTGCCCCGCCCGCCACCTATCGCTATCTATCCGCCAACCCAGACACATGCGCGAACGGAGCACACACATGGCCGCCTATCAATATGTCTACCACATGCAAGGCGTCTCAAAGACCTATCCCGGTGGCAAGAAAACCTTTGAAAACATTCACCTGAACTTCCTTCCAGGCGTGAAGATCGGCGTTGTCGGCGTGAATGGCGCCGGTAAGTCCACCCTGATGAAGATCATGGCGGGCCTCGATACCGATTTCTCGGGCGAGGCCTGGGTGGCGGAAGGTGCGCGTGTCGGCTACCTCCCTCAGGAGCCAGAGCTTGATGCCTCCCTCAGCGTGCGCGACAATGTGATGCTGGGTGTCGCGGCGAAAAAGGCCAAGCTGGATCGGTTCAACGAGCTGGCCATGAACTATTCCGACGAAACTGCGGATGAGATGGCCGCCTTGCAGGACGAGATCGACAGCCAAGACCTGTGGGACCTGGATTCCCAGATCGACGTCGCGATGGAAGCGCTGCGCTGCCCGCCCGACGATGCGGATGTCACCAGCTTGTCGGGAGGTGAAAAACGCCGCGTGGCGCTCTGCAAGCTTTTGCTCGACGCGCCGGAAATGCTGCTTCTGGATGAGCCGACCAACCATCTGGATGCCGAAACCATTGCCTGGCTGCAACAACATCTGATTGATTACAAAGGGACAATCCTGATTGTCACCCATGATCGGTACTTCCTGGATGATATCACCGGCTGGATCCTGGAACTCGACCGTGGCCGCGGTATTCCCTACGAAGGCAACTATTCCGCCTGGCTGGAGCAAAAAGCCAAGCGCCTCGCACACGAAGCGCGCGAGGACAAATCGCGCCAGAAAACACTGGAACGCGAACTGGAATGGATCCGCCAGGGCGCCAAGGCCCGGCAGGCCAAGCAAAAGGCCCGGATCAATGCCTATAACGATCTGGCCAACCAGTCCGAGCGTGAAAAGATCAACCGCGCGCAGATCGTGATCCCCAATGGCCAACGTCTGGGCGGCAAGGTGATTGAAGTAGAGGGTCTGACCAAGGCTATGGGCGACAAGCTTTTGATCGAGGATCTGTCGTTTTCCCTGCCCCCCGGCGGTATCGTGGGCGTCATTGGCCCCAACGGCGCGGGTAAGTCGACACTGTTCAAAATGCTGACCGGGCAGGAGGCGCCCGATGGTGGTACGATCGAGTATGGTGACACCGTTCAGCTGAGCTATGTCGATCAATCGCGCGACGATCTTGTGGACAATGAGACCGTATGGGAGGCGATTTCCGGCGGCGCCGAGATCATTCAACTGGGCGATGCGCAGATGAACTCCCGCGCCTATTGCTCGGCCTTCAACTTCAAGGGCGGCGATCAGCAAAAGCCGGTGAACCTGCTTTCGGGCGGTGAACGCAACCGGGTGCATATGGCGCGTCTTCTGAAAGAGGGCGGCAATGTGCTTCTGCTGGACGAACCGACCAACGATCTCGATGTGGAGACGCTGCGCGCACTGGAAGACGCTTTGGTAGATTTCGCAGGCTGCGCTGTGGTGATCTCTCACGACCGGTTCTTCCTGGACCGCATCTGCACGCATATCCTGGCGTTTGAAGGAGACGCTCATGTGGAGTGGTTCGAGGGCAACTTCGAGGATTACGAAGAAGACAAGAAACGGCGGCTGGGACCTGACGCAGTTGAACCCAAACGATTGAAACACAAGAAGTTTGTCCGTTAGTCATTTGCTGAGCGGACGCGTACCACATCCTGTAGGGCGGGACTTGTCCCGCCACACCGCTGAATATGGGCGGGACAAGTCCCGCCCTACGCAACCTCTCCAAACACACCTGCGGGCTCTGGACCGCGCCAATCCGGCTCGACACGTCCCCGCCTGATGTCCCGGTGGATGGACGAGGGCACCCAATCGGTCGGCGTCCGGGCAAGCCCGTGTTTGACCGGGTTCATCCAGCAATACCGGATGTGGGCGTCCAAGTCCCGGCGATCTCTGCAATGATGCTCCCAAAACCGCCTCTGCCAGATACCTGTTTCACCCTTTCGTAGGGCGGGACTTGTCCCGCTACGTGTGGAAAGAGCCGGGGGCGGCGGGACAAGTCCCGCCCTACAAGCATCCCGCGAAAACTGGGCCTTGATCCGGCCCCAGCGCTGCGAGTAGTTCGGATCGTCTTCGGGCAGGCGCCATACCGCATGCAGATGGTCGGGCAACACGACAAAGGCCAGGATCTCGAACGGCCTGTCTCGCTGCGTTACCCGTACTGCCTCCCTAAGCACATCAAGATGATCCAGCAGCGCGGTCGATCCACGCTGCGCCAGGCACACGCTAAAGAAAACCGCCCCGCCCCGGCGCTTGGGTCGTCTGTAGTTCGGCATGACCGAGAGCATGGCAAATTCCTCTTAACAAAAAGTAAGACAGTTCAACGGCCTCGCGGGACATCCGGCCCGGTCTGTTCCGGCTTTCCCCGCGCATCACCCGGTCTGATGCATCCCCGTCCCCCGGATCGAGGTTTGTTTGCCAAAAACCGCTTCACCCCACCCAGCGTGAGCGATCTTTCGCAGAGCACGCAGCGTTAACTGAAAATTCCTTGCGGCATTTCCCCAAGCCTGTCATACGCTGCTGCGCTACCGTTATTCTTTATCGACCCGCTGTCTCCCTTCCACCGGCTTCAGTCTTCGATCCAGACCGACTACGCCGGGTTGTCGCACTCACGCGGACAACGCAAAACACAGGAGACCACGGATATGGCCAATGGCACCGTGAAATGGTTCAACTCAACCAAAGGCTTCGGCTTCATCGCACCTGAAACAGGTGGCAAGGACGTCTTTGTCCACATCAGCGCCGTCGAGCGCGCAGGCCTCACCGGCCTCGCCGACGACCAGAAGGTCACATATGACGTCGAAGCAGGCCGCGACGGCCGCGAAAGTGCGACAAACATCGCTCTTGCGTAAGCTTTAGACACCCCGAACGGGCGCCGACGGGACATTCCTGCGGCGCCCGTTTTACGTGTGCGAGCGGGCAAGGCTTCGCCTTGGGCGCGCATACGACTTGAAATCGTTACATTTCAGCGCAATATCTATAATCGCTATGTTTTACGACTTCGACCTGTCTCCCTCGCGGCGTTCAGTCTTCGATTTCAGACCAAACAACGCCAGGCTGTCGCACCCTGCGGGCAGCAAAACCTAAAGGAGACCACGGACATGGCCAATGGCACCGTGAAATGGTTTAACACCACCAAAGGGTACGGCTTCATTGCCCCCGAAGAGGGCGGCAAGGACGTCTTCGTGCATATCAGCGCAGTCGAAAGATCTGGACTGACCGGGCTCGCCGATGACCAAAAAGTAACCTATGAGCTGCAAGAAGGCCGCGATGGCCGCCAGAGCGCTGTGAATATCGAGCTTGCCTGAGCCTTTGATGATGTGATGTCATACGGCCCCCTCCGCTGGGGCCGTTTTTGCATATGCTACATTTCAGCGCTTCACGTTGACGCGATACCCCTCGCACGATGGCTCGCGCCATGCCACCTCCAAGCCATGAGATACCTGCCCGCGCTGCTCGCCCCCGCCGTTCTTGCCGCCTTGGCCTATGCGTTCAACCTGCCTCAATCGCTGGGCGCCCATCCCTGGTGGTCACAAACGGTGACTGTTATCGGGCTGATCCCCGGCCTCGCCCTGGCCGCTATCCTGAATCGGATAGGTCTCTCGCGTGTAACCGCTATCGCGGGGACCGGCGCTGCCATGCTTGCCGCTGGTGTCATCGCCCGCACAGGACAGACGCGCTTTGCGGCCTCCTATGCCGAGGACACGCTGGCCGGTCAGATGTGGTACTTTGGCTGGATCGCGACCTGTGGCCTTGCCGCCGCACTGGTGGCCGCCGCCCTCTGGCCCGCGCGCGCCAACCATTGATTTTCGCACGGTTTCGGTAAGAATAGAGAGCCGAAACCGCCCTTTCATGTGAGGCTCCCCCATGCTGTCCCGCCGCAATTTCCTGACCACAAGCGCCGCTGCATCGGCGGCGCTGGCCCTGCCCAATCTGGTTGAGGCCGAAGACTACATCTTTGATCCGACACCACAGGAGGTGCGCATCAAAAAGGAGTTTCTGCCCGGTGAAATCCTTGTACTGCCGAGGTCCTATTACCTTTATTGGGTGACCGAGCCACGCAAGGCGCTGCGCTATGGCGTAGGCGTGGGGCGCGCGGGCCTCGAATTCACCGGAAGCGCCACGATCGACCGAAAACACGAATGGCCCACATGGCGGCCCACTACTGAGATGATCGAACGCGAGCCACACCGCTATACCGAATTCATCGACAACAGCTACATCATGCCCGGCGGACCGGGTAACCCGTTGGGCGCACGGGCGCTCTATCTATACCAGAACGGGATCGACACCTATTTCCGCATCCACGGCACCACGCAACCCAACAGTATAGGAAGCTCTGTCTCGAACGGCTGTATCCGGATGCTCAACGCGCATGTCATTGATCTTTACGACCGAGTTCCCGTCGGCACCAAGGTCACTGTTCTGTGACGCGCCGCCTCAGAACACCACCCGCCACAGCAGAAGGCTTGGCAGCAAGAACGCGAACCCGATGCAAAACATCGCTGCCAGCTTGCCACCTCGCATATAAAGATCATCCTCGGTCATGCCACCCTCGGCCGCGATACGGGCACGCTGTTGGTCCTGTTGCAGCCTGAGCTCGGCGTCGAGATCTTCCATCCGGGACATGTCGTCTCCCCCTCTTGTCGTGTCGTCTTTGAGATGGGTCCGTTTCGACAAATGTCCACGCGACAGGCGATGATTGGCCTATGGGTCCTCCCAGTTCACGTTGGTTGCCTCCTCAACTCTCAGTGATCCATCGGGCCAGGGCCGCATCAGCGCGGCCACGTCCTGCGGTGATCCGCTGAGCCAGAGCGGGATGCGCACCGTTTCCAGAATGACCGCCATGCGGTGATGAATGTCGCGCACATCCGCACTGGGCTCGCAGGTCACAGCCGCCAGTTGATGCAGACGCGTCCCTCCCGGCGCCGTCCAGATGTCGGTTATCGCGGCGAACCACAAGAACCCACCGTCCTGTGGCGTGATGCGCCATGGCGTTTTGCGCCGCCGCTCCCCGGTCCACTCGTACCAGCCGTTAACGGGCATCACCGCGCGTCCGGTTCCGGCATAGGCCGACTTATCGAACAGCGTTTCAGAGCGGGCGTTGATGATCGTCTCCATCACCGGGCGACCGCGTGCGTTGACCCGACCCACCGGGATCATCCCCCAACGCATGCGGCTTAGACCTTCGGATGTCAGCGCGACAACCTCCTGCCCGGGTGCGATGTTCTGGCGGGGCGCTTCATCCGCGACCGGCGCGGGCGAAACACCCAAGGCCGCGGCCAGCTCCGCGATCGGCGCGGTGAGAAAAACCCGCCCGGGCATTCACCCCTCCCCGGTGCGCGTGATCAAGTCCAAAACAGAGGGTCCGATCCCTTCGACGATCCGGGCCACCCCCGCGGCATTGGGATGAATGCCATCGCTTTGCATCACATCGCCCAACATCGCCGGGTTATCCGCGGCCTCGCCAAGGCCCACAAAAAAGCTAGCCAGGTATAGCGTTCCATAAGCCTTGGACAGTTCCGGGTAAATCGCGTCGAAAGCGGCCTTGTAGTCAGGTCCGTAATTGTTCGGGGCCTCGATCCCGACCAATAATACCTCGACGCCTTGCGCCTGCGCAGTGCGAAGGATCGCCTCGATGTTGGCGCGGCTCGTCTCCGGGTCGACCCCGCGCAACAGGTCATTGCCCCCCAGCGCCACGATCATCGCATCGACATCGGGCGTCAGTGTCCAGGCCACGCGGGCCGCGCCACCTGCGGTCGTATCGCCCGACACACCTGCGTTGATCAACGTGACATCCACCTGCCGCGCGTCCAGCCAGCGTTGCAGTTGCGGCACGAACCCGTCCTCTTGCACCAACCCATATCCCTGGGTCAGACTGTCACCCAATGCGGCGATTGTGACACCCTCTGCCCGGGCCGCGACGGCCGAGACCAGCAAAACAATCAAAACCCACGCCTTGCGCATATCGTGTCACGCTCCATATCCATCAGCAACGCGGACCCGAAATATGGACCCATGTCTGAAATTATACTCTCCCTTAAAGATGCCTCTTTATCGCTGGATGGCAATGCGGGCCGTGTGGATATCCTCCACCGCATCACCCTGGATGTGACGCGCGGCGACACGCTGGGGCTCATCGGGCCGTCCGGCTCTGGCAAATCCTCGCTCTTGATGCTGATGGGCGGGCTGGAGATGGCCACGAGCGGCACGATCACCGCACTGGGGCACGATCTGACGGCGATGGATGAGGATGCCCTGGCGCGGTTTCGCCGCGATCATATGGGCGTCGTGTTCCAGTCCTTTCACCTGATCCCGACGATGACCGCTTTGGAAAATGTCGCGACGCCGCTGGAATTGGCCGGTCACGCCGATGCCTTTGAGCGGGCCGAGGCCGAACTGGAGGCCGTTGGCCTGGCGCACCGCGCGGGCCACTATCCCACCCAGATGTCGGGCGGCGAGCAACAGCGCGTGGCGCTTGCGCGCGCTTCGGCGCCGCGCCCCGACATCCTGCTGGCGGATGAACCCACCGGCAACCTCGATGCGGCCAACGGATCGGCGATCATGGACCTGCTCTTTGATCTGCGGGACAGGCACGGCGCGACCCTGGTTCTGGTGACCCATTCGCGCGCTCTGGCCGCGCGCTGCAACCGCGTGATCCGCCTGCGCGATGGCCGGATCGACGATACCGCCATGCCAGAGGCCGCCGAATGAGCCTGCGCATCGCCGCCCGGTTCGCCCGGCGGGAACTGCGCGGCGGTCTGTCGGGCTTTCGCATCTTTCTGGCCTGTCTCGCCCTGGGCGTGGCCGCCATCGCTGCGGTGGGCACCGTGCGCGCCTCAATCGAGGCAGGATTGGCCCGCGAGGGGGCCTCCCTTCTGGGTGGCGACGCGCAGATGGAGTTCACCTATCGCTTTGCCTCCGAGGCCGAGCGGGCCTGGATGGCCGACACCGCGCGCACCGTCTCGGAGGTGACCGATTTCCGCTCCATGGCGGTGGTCGACAGTCCCGACGGTCCCGAACGTGGGCTCACACAGGTGAAGTCCGTCGATGACGCCTATCCGCTGATCGGAGAGGTCGGACTGTCGCCCGATATCCGGCTCGACACCGCACTGGCGGGCGAAGACGGCCTGCCAGGGGCCGTGATTGAGCGGGTCCTCATCGACCGGTTGGGCATGGAGATCGGGCAGACCTTTCGCCTGGGCACCCAAGAGTTCATCCTGATGGCAGCCCTGGTCCGCGAACCTGACAGCGGCGCCAGCGGCTTTGGTCTGGGCCCGCGCAGCATCGTACGAACCGAGGCGCTTGCGCAATCGGGGCTTTTGGAGCCGGGCACGCTCTTTTCAACACAATACCGCCTGGATCTGCCGCCGGGCGCGGATCTGGCTACCCTCGCGGCCGAGGCACGGACCCGGTTCGAGGAAAGCGGCCTGCGCTGGTCGGATGCGCGCAACGGGGCGCCGGGGATTTCGGAATTCGTCGACCGGCTGGGCGCATTTCTGGTGCTTGTCGGCCTGTCAGGACTGGCTGTGGGCGGTGTCGGTGTCTCTGCGGCCGTGCGGGCCTATCTTGCGCGCAAGACCTCTGTCATCGCCACATTGCGCACGCTGGGCGCGGATCGGGCCACGATCTTTCAGACCTACTTCCTGCAAATCGGGGCGCTGTCTTTGGTCGGGATCACAATTGGCCTGATCCTGGGGGCAGTGATCCCGGTCCTTCTGTCACCCATCATCGAGGCGCGTCTGCCCATACCGGCGGCCTTTGCGATTTATCCTGCCCCACTGTGGGAAGCCGCGATCTATGGCCTTTTGACCGCGCTGATCTTTACCCTCTGGCCATTGGCCCGCACCGAAGAGGTGCGCGCTGCCACGCTGTTCCGCGATGCGCTGTCGACCGCGAAACTGCTGCCACCTCTGCGTTATCTGCTGGTCACAGCGCTGGGGCTGGCACTGCTGATCGGGCTGGCGGGACTGTTCAGCGAGGCGATGACGCTGACGCTCTGGACGGCTGGCGGGATCGCCGGGTCGCTGGCCCTGCTGGCCGTTTCGGCCATCGGGATCCGCGCCCTCGCCCGCCGCTCCGGCCGGGCCGCGCGGGGCCGCCCCGCCTTGCGCTGGGCGCTAGGCGCGATCAGCGGCCCGCGCGAGGGGGCCGCCTCGGTCGTGCTGTCGCTGGGGTTGGGCCTCTCGGTTCTGGCAGCGGTGGGTCAAATCGACGGCAACCTCCGAAACGCCATTTCCGGCGATCTGCCAGAGGTCGCACCGTCGTATTTCTTTGTCGACATCCAGCGCGACCAGATGCCTGGCTTTACCGAGCGGCTGACAAACGATCCCGCCGTCTCGCGCGTTGAAAGCGCGCCGATGCTGCGCGGCATCATCACCCGAATCAACGACCGCCCCGCGCGTGAGGTGGCGGGCGGGCACTGGGTCCTCGAAGGCGATCGCGGCATCACCTATTCCGAAGAGATGCCCGACAACACCCGGCTGACCGCTGGGCAGTGGTGGGAACCGGGCGACCAAGGCCCGCCACAGATCAGTTTCGCCGCCGAAGAGGCGCTGGAGATGGGCATCGGCGTCGGCGACACGCTGACGGTCAACATCCTGGGCCGCGATATCACGGCCGAGATCACATCCCTGCGCGAGGTCGATTTCTCCTCCGCCGGTATCGGGTTTATCATGTCGATGAACCCCGCAGCACTTGCAGGCGCGCCGCACAGCTTTATCTCGACCGTTTACGCCGAAGAGGCGGCGGAGGCACAGATCCTGCGCGATCTGGCCGGGCAATTTCCCAATATCACAGCGATCCGGGTTCGGGATGCGATCGACCAGGTGACCGACCTGCTCGCAGGTCTGGCCGCGGCAACATCCTATGGCGCGGCCGCTACGTTATTGACGGGCTTTCTGGTCTTGATCGGCGCGGCTGCGGCGGGCGAAGGCGCGCGCACGTATGAGGCGGCCGTGCTCAAGACCCTGGGCGCGAACCGGGCCCGCATCCTGCGCAGCTTTGCGCTGCGCGCCGCAATTCTCGGCGCGGCGGCAGGCCTCGTGGCGCTGGCCGCGGGGATCGGCGGCGGCTGGGCAGTGAGCTATTTCGTGATGGATACCGGGTTCGACATCATCTGGCCGTCCGCCCTCGGGATCGTGGGAGGCGGCGTGCTGGCCACGCTGCTGGCTGGCCTGGCTTTTGCCTGGAGGCCCCTGGCCGCACGGCCCGCCCAAGTGCTCCGGGCGCGCGAATGATTTAGCGCGTGCAGACCACGGGATTGAGGATTTTCAGCAACGCACCGTTGTCGCAAACCAGCGATTCCAGCGTGATCTCATCCAGATGCGCGTAAAATGCCTGGGCTGCATCGGCCAGAGCCAGCTTGAGTCGGCATGCGTTGACCAGCGGACAGGTATTGTCGGCATCCGCAAAACATTCGGCAATCGGAAGATCCCCTTCGACATCGCGAAATACATTCCCGATGACGATATTGCTGGCGTCGCGGGCCAGGGTCATACCCCCGTTCCGCCCCCTTTGCGTATGAAGATAACCTAATTGACTCAATTGGTTAATCACTTGAGCGAGGTGGTTCTCGGAAATGTTGCAGATCTTCGCAATCTCTGATTTGGTCACCAACCGATCCTGGTTGGCGGCACAAAACATCAGCAGTCTGACGGCTATATTGGTTCGTTTGGTAATGCGCACGAACGTTGTCCTCTCTCCGACCGGATGGAGTACGGTTGCATATTCACAGAAATGATTGTTTGACATACATCAATACAGCGCAAGGAAAGATTTTGCATGTCCGCCCCTTATTTTTTTGGCTATGGCAGTCTTGTGAACCTGGCCACGCATGATTTTCCCGGCCCTCACCCGGCCCGGCTCACGGGCTGGAGACGTGCGTGGCGGCACACTGATTTGCGCCCGGTGGCCTTTTTGACGGCAATCCCGGATCCCGATTGCGAGATAGACGGGATGATCGCGCATGTACCGCACGATGACTGGCAGGCACTGGATGCGCGCGAATGGGCCTATGACCGGGTCGCGGTGACGGAGCGCGTCGCACATCCCGTCAAAGACCCGGTCGAGATCGCGGTCTATGCGGTGCCCGAAGACCGCCACACGCGGCCAAGCGAGGAGTATCCGATCCTGATGAGCTATCTCGATGTGGTCATCCAGGGCTATCTCCGCGCTTTTGGTGTGGAGGGTGTAGAGACGTTTTTTGACACGACCGACGGCTGGGGGTCGGTCATCGTGAATGACCGCGCGCGCCCGCGTTATCCCCGGCATCAGGTGCTGAGCGCCGAAGAAACCGCCATTGTTGACGACCATCTGGCGCGGCTATCTGCGGTGATAAAACATCTGGAATAGGCGAGCCTGCGGAAATCCAGGGGCGGCCTCGTCTGACGGGCCGATGCCGCGCATGACACGGGCGGCCAGGATCATGCTGAACACGCCAAAGATCACCCCACCCACCGCCTGACCGATCAGAACGCCGGGCGCGCCCAACCAGGCCGAGAATGCAATCACCAGAGGGATCGTGCCCAGCGTGTGCCGTCCCCAGTTGATCCAGGTCGAATAGAACGGCTTGCCCAGGTTGTTGAATCCGGCATTTCCCACGAAAATCACCCCGTTGAAAAAGAATACCAGCGCCAGCGGGCCACAGAACAAAAACACCAGCTCACGCGTGATACCGGTCGCACTGAAAAGCGCGGCAATCGGCTCGCGCAGCACAAACAACGCCCCCGACATTGCCAACACCACGATAGCCACAAAGACGAGCGCCGCCCGGTAGGTTTCGCGCACCCGCGCCGTGTCATGCGCTCCGTAATTTTGGCCGATGATCGGTCCGACCGCGCCCGAAAGCGCAAAGATCACGCCAAAAGCCACCGGGGTCATCCGCGCGACAATGGCCAGGCCGGCCACCGCCGCCTCCCCATATTCGGCCATGGCGCGAGTGACATAGGCCTGCCCGACCGGTGTGGCAAGCTGGGTCAGGATCGCGGGTACGGCGATGGCCAGAATCGGCCGCAGATCCAGCGCCATGCCCGCAGGGTTGGGTCTGGAAAACCCACCGTGATGCTTGAGGATCGGCAACAGCGACGTGGCCGCGATCACCAGCCGCGCCGCGACCGAGGCAAGCGCCGCCCCGGTCAGCTCCAGATCCAGACCAAAGATCAGGATCGGATCTAGGACGGCGTTGACCCCTCCGCCATAGATCGTGGCCATCATCGCGCGCCGCGCATCGCCATGCGCGCGCAGGATTGCGCCCCCCATCATGCCCACCAGCAGGAACGGCAGCGAGGGCACGATGATCTGGAGATACCAGACCGCAAGCGCGGCGGTCTCTCCGGTGGCGCCCAAAAGGCTGACCAAGGCTCCGAGGTTCAGCCAGACCAGCCCAGAAAAAAGGATGCCGAAAACCACCCCGAAGATCAGCGCATGCGTCGCGCGCTCCCGTCCCTGCTCAAAGCGCCCGGCGCCCAGTGCGCGCGCCACCAGAGCGCCTGCGGCGATGGCCATGCCGATGCCAAAGGAGCTGGTGAAAAACAGGATCGCACCGGCATAGCCCACCGCCGCTGCGAGCTCGGACTTGCCCAGCATGGAGATGAAGATCATGTCGACAAAGTCGACCAGAAACACCGCCATCAACCCGACCGAGGCGGTCAGCGACATGACAGAGACGTGCCGAAAGAGATTGCCCGTCAGAAACTTGGCATTGGCCTGGGTGCTCACCCTGCCACTCTAGTCGCGGGCTTTGACCACCTGCAAGAGCGGCATCACCGCACTCATATCCGGACCATGGCTCTGACCGGTGAGCGCTTTTCTGAGCGGCATGAAGAGGCCCCGGCCCTTTCGGCCGGTCGCCTGCTTGACGGCAGTGGTCCAAGAGGCCCACGTATCGGCGTCGAAGGGACCATCGGGCAGTAGGGCCAGCGCCTGGGCCACGAAGTCCTTGTCTTCATCGTCGATCACCGGATCGGCCCCGTCGCGAAAGAGCGTCCACCACCCCGCCAGATCGTGCAGCGTGGTGATGTTGTCGCGTGTCACGGTCCAGAATTGTGCGGCCAGATCGTCTGGCACGCCAACCTCGCGGATCTGATCGGCGACGGCCTCCAGCGGCAGGCCATGCAGGTAGCGCGCGGTGAGCGGGAAAAGATCGTCCTCATCGAATTTCGTGGGCGCCGACCCGAAGCGGGAGATGTCAAACCCGTCGATCAACCCGGCCATCTCGGTCCTGAGCTCCACCGGGTCCGACGATCCGAGCCGCGCCAGCAGGCTGAGCAGTGCCATCGGCTGCACGCCGCGCTCCCGCAGATCGCGCAGGGCAAGCGTGCCCAGCCGTTTCGACAGCGCCTCTCCCTGCGGGCCGGTCAGCAGCGAATGGTGGGCAAACCGGGGCACGGTGCCGCCCAGCGCCTCGATGATCTGGATCTGCGTCGCGGTGTTGGTCACATGGTCCGATCCGCGCACCACATCCGTCACGCCCATCTCGGTATCGTCAACCACCGAAGCCAGCGTATAGAGCACCTGACCATCCTGGCGGATCAGCACCGGATCGGAGACGGAGGCCGCGTCGATGGAGATATCGCCCAGAATACCGTCGGCCCAGTCGATGCGCGCGTGATCGAGTTTGAACCGCCACACGCCCTGTCCCCGCTCGGCCCGCAGGGCATCGCGTTCCGCCTCTGATAGCGCAAGGGCGGCACGGTCATAGACCGGCGGCTTGCCCATGTTGAGCTGTTTCTTGCGCTTGAGGTCCAGTTCGGTCGGGGTTTCAAACGCTTCGTAGAACCGGCCCATCTCGCGCAATTTATCGGAGGCCTCGGCATAACGGTCGAGGCGGTCGGACTGGCGCTCGACCCGGTCCCAGGTCAGGCCAAGCCACTCGAGATCGGTCTTGATGCCGTCGACATAGTCTTGCTTGGAGCGGTCCGGGTCGGTGTCGTCGATACGCAGGATGAACGTTCCGCCCGCTTTTCGGGCAATAAGATAGTTCATCAGCGCCGTGCGCAGGTTGCCGATATGGAGATATCCGGTAGGCGAGGGCGCGAAACGGGTGGTGGTCATGGGGGTGTCTCCTGTTGGCGCGCTCTTGTCACACGGGGGGGTATTTGTCCAGCGACGGGGGTGAGGGGCCAGCCCCTCACACTCCCCGGGAATATTTTTGGCCAGAAGAAGGATCAGGTCGGGTCTATCCGCCAACGGGTTGCCAAATCGTCAAGGCCCACGCGGATCAGTTCGGCCAGAACGTTGGTATCCACATCCGTGAGCCTGTTGATGTAAAGGCAGGATTTGCCGGTCTTGTGTTTGCCCAGGCGTGTGAGAATCTGCGAGAAATCGGCATAGCCGGGCAAGATGTAGATGCTCAGCGCCGATTTGCGCGGCGAAAAGCCGGTGGCCAGAAACGACCCCTCGCGCCCGCTTGCGTAGCGGTATGCGTAGCGGCCGTATCCCACAATGGACGGCCCCCACATTTGGGGCTGAAAGCCGGTCACGGACTGAAAGAGCCTATCCAGCGCCAGCCCATCAATGCGCCGCCGCTCGGGCGTGGCGGCATTGAGGAATGCCGTCACATCGGCACCGGTCGGAAAGGTATTGGCTTGGCTCATCGCGGGAATATTACCATGAGCCGGGGCGTTTTGGGGCCCATTTCTTGCCCCCGCGTGGCATAGATCGTCACAGGGGCTAGTTGCCCCGTCAGAATTCATGTCCAAAGGGAGATCACCGATATGACCGACGCACCGAAAATGACCCGCCGCACTGCGCTGACTGGTGCGGCTGCCCTGCCGCTGGCGGCAACCGCCGGTTTCGCCTCGGCCGGGGCGCCGATGCTGGGGATGGGCACGGCCCCGTTCAATCGCATCGTGATGGGCGACTACGAGGTGACGACCCTTTTGGCTGGCACCCGGTCGGTCGAGAATCCGCAGACGATCTTTGGCATGAATGTCTCGGAAGAGGCTTTTGCCGAAGCCTCCGCCGCGGCCAGGATCCCGTCCGATGCTGTCCAGTTCTTCTTTACCCCAACCGTGGTCAATACCGGGTCTGAGCTGGTTTTGTTCGACACAGGCCTGTCCGGCGAAAGCATCACCGGTGCGCTCAATGCGGCGGGCTATACCCCCGATCAGGTGGATGTGGTGGTGATCACCCACATGCATGGCGATCATATCGGCGGGCTGATGACAGATGGCGCGCCGACCTTTCCCAATGCGCGCTATGTCACCGGCCGGGTCGAGTTCGACGCCTGGCAAGGTCAGGGCAATGAAGGCTTTGACGGCATGGTGAACCCGCTGGCCGAGCAGATGACGTTTCTCGACGATGGCGGCAGTGTGGCCAGTGGCCTGACGGCGATGGCCGCATTCGGCCACACGCCGGGGCATATGACCTATATGATCGAGGCGGGCGGCAAGCAGGTGCTTCTGGGTGCCGATTTCGCCAATCACTATGTCTGGTCGCTGGCCTATCCCGACTGGGAGGTGCGCTTCGACATGGACAAGGACGCCGCCGCCGCCACGCGCCGCCGGGTTCTGTCGATGCTGGCCACCGACAACATCGCCCTGATCGGCTATCACATGCCCTGGCCCGGGATCGGCTTTGTCGAGACGCGGGGCGACGGGTTTCACTATGTGCCCCATACCTATCAGCTGATGCTTTGACAGACCGGTCTGGCCCGGGCCATATCCGGGCCATGACCGCCTCGCTTGCCGATATCGAACGGATCGCCCTGCGCACCGTTGCCGCCTTGCCCGCAATCTTCCGGGGGGCGGCGTCGGAGGTTGTGATTCAGGTCCAGGACTGGCCGCCGCTGGATCTGCTCGCGGAGATGGAGATTGACGATCCGCTGGATCTGACCGGCCTCTATGACGGCATCCCGATGACCGAGAAATCGGTCATGGACAGCGGGTTTGGGCCCGATATCGTCTGGCTTTTCCGGGAGCCGATCCTGGATGAATGGCGCGCGCGCGAGGTGACGTTGGAGGACTTGGTGGCGCATATCACCATTCACGAGTTTGCCCATCATTTCGGCTGGTCCGACGCGCAGATCGCGGCGATTGACCGGTGGTGGGAATAACCCCTCAGAACCCGCTTTCGGGCCTGACCGGGCTGCCATCGCTGAACCGAGACAGGCGAAAAGCATGCGGATCGACAACCGGCGGGTGGCCCGTGACCAGATCGGCCAAGAGCTGTCCGGCACCCGGCCCGATGCCAAAGCCATGACCGGAAAAACCGGTGCCCATAAAAAGTCCCGGCAGATCGTCCACCGGAGAGATCACCGGGATCGCATCAGGGGTCACGTCAATCATCCCAGCCCAGGCCTGCGCGATCTCGGCGCTTTCCAGCACCGGAAAGGCCCGGCGGGCGGCGGCCCAGCTGGATTTGACGATCTTTCGGACCGGTTCAGGGTCGAGGATACGGCTCCGCTCGAACGGGGTGATGTCGGCGGGTGTCCAGCGGCGTGCCTGGGCGCTCTCCTGCCTCCAGCGATCCGAGACGCGAAAGCGCAGCGATTTCCATTCCGTTTTCAGCGCGGGCAGAAACTGCCGCATCAGACGGAAAGTGTCAGGCACCAGATCGACGATGTTGTAGGTGCCATCGGCAATCGTGTAGCCGCCATCGGCGCGTTTGCGGATCGCAAAGCCCGGAGCCCATGCCGCGGCCTCGGGCCCGCCATCGACCGGCGTGGTGCGCATCACGGTGTTGAGCACCTTCAGCTGCGGCAGCTCGATCCCGGCATTCCCGGCAAAAAGGCGCGACCAGACGCCGCCCGCCAACACGACGGTATCGCAACGAATGCGACCCTTCTCGGTGATCACTCCGGTGACGCGGCCCCCTTCGGTATCCAGTGACCGGACCGCGCAGCCCGTGTGGATCGTGGCCCCTGCGGCACGCGCGCCCTTGGCGATGCCAGGGGCGGCCCATTGCGGTTCGGCCCGGCCATCCATCGGGGTATAGAGCGCGCCTCTGGGCAGCTGGGCATGCCCTGGCAAAAGGGCGCCCAGCTCAGCCCCCTGGATCAAGCGGCATTCGATTTGATGAGGCTGGAGGTGTTGGCTCCACCTGTCATACTCTGCCTGCTCCCGCGCACTGGCAGCGGCAAAGAGGATGCCGGTCTGGGTGTACCCCATACGGTGGCCGGTGCGTGCCTCCATTCCTTCCCAGGCGCGGATCGCGCTGATCATCAGTGGAATTTCCCGGGGATCGCGGCACGAGAGGCGCACCCAGCCCCAGTTACGCGAAGACTGCTCGGCACCGATCTGGCCCTTTTCGCACAAGGCCACCCGCAGGCCCCGTTCGGCCAGTTCCAATGCGGTCGAGGTGCCAATGATCCCACCGCCGATCACCACGCAATCGACGCGGTCAGGCAGATTAAGATCGGTGGGAACAGGATCGAGCGTCGGGCCGGGCATGCGGCACAGTTTGCCCTTTATCGGCGGGGCGTCCAGCCCAATTCAGCCTGCCACCCAGACGTATTTGCAAGCCGGACCCGGCCCGGTCAACCTGGATCGCGCCAGCGGTTCACAATTGGATATCGGCGGTCGAGCCAGAAAGCATGTTTGGTCAACCGTGCCCCTGGTGCCGACTGAAAGCGCTTGTACTCGCTGATATAGATCAGATGCTCCACCCGTTTGGCGGTTTCGACATCGAACCCGGCGGCAACGCAATCGGCGATAGAACCGTCCTGATCGATCAGGATTTCGAGGATCGCGTCAAGCTCGGGATAATCGGGCAGTGTGTCGCTGTCCTTTTGATCCTCACGCAGTTCGGCACTGGGCGGTTTGGTGATGACCCGGTCGGGGATCACGGCACCTGCCGGACCTTGCATCCAATTGCGATGGACCTCGTTGCGCCAGCGGCAGGTTTCGAACACGCGGGTCTTGTAGAGATCCTTGATCGGGTTATAGCCGCCCGCCATATCGCCATAAATCGTGGCATAGCCCACGGCGACCTCGGATTTGTTGCCGGTGGTCAGCAGCATCTCTCCGAATTTGTTGGAGAGCGCCATCAGCAAGAGGCCGCGCAGCCGCGACTGGATATTCTCTTCTGCCAAATCAGGCTCGGTGTCTGCAAAGAGCGGGGCCAGCGTTTCGGTCACCGCCACGCGCGCCTGAGCAATCGGAACCGTGTCATAGCGGCAGCCCAAAGCCTCTGCCACGGCGGTGGCATCCTCCAGGCTCTCGTCGGAGGTATATTCCGAAGGCAGCATCACGCAGCGCACATTCTGCGCGCCCAGCGCATCCACCGCGATCGCGGCAACAAGGGCTGAATCGATGCCGCCCGACAAACCCAGAAGAACCCGTTTGAAGCCGGTCTTGGCCAGGTAATCGCGTACGGCCATCACCATCACATGGTAATCCTGCTCCCACTCATCTGGGTGGTGCGCCTTGGCGCCGTCGACAATCTCCCAGCCCTGCGGCCCACGGGCGAGATCGACATGGGCCAGGGCCTCTTCAAAGACCGGCAGAAGCTGCGCCAGCCTGCCCCCGGGATTGAGCGCGAAAGACCCACCGTCAAAGACCTGGTCGTCCTGCCCGCCCACCATGTTGAGATAGATCAGCGGCAGATCGGTTTCGATCACGCGCGCAACCATGTGATTGAGCCGGGTTTCGAATTTACCCCGGTAATAGGGCGAGCCATTGGGCACCAGAAGGAATTCTGCCCCTGTCTCGACCAATGTCTCGGCGACGTCCTCATGCCAGGCATCTTCGCAAATCGGCGATCCGACGCGGGTGTTGCCGACATTGTAGGGCCCACCCAAAGGGCCTGCGTCAAACACCCGCACTTCGTCAAAGACTGTCTCATTGGGCAAATGATGCTTGAGTTGCGTGGAAGCAATGCGCCCGCCCTTGAGGATATGGTAGGCGTTGAAAAGCTGGGTTCCTTCCGCATAGGGCGCCCCGATGGCCAATGCGGGCCCATCCGCACAATCGCGGGCCAAGTCCTCAACCGTTTTCTGGGCGGCCACATGAAAGGCGGGCTTCATCACCAGATCCTGTGCATTATAACCTGCGATAAACATCTCCGGCAGGGCCACCAGATCGGCACCTGCCGAACGGCCCACGGCCCACGCGTCGCGCGCCTTGGCCGCGTTGCCCCGCAGATCGCCCACCACCGGGTTGACCTGTGCGATTGTGATGCGGAAACGGTCAGCCATGCTGCCCCCCTGGCCCGAGTTTGCCCGGATCATTTAGCAGATCACCGCCGGAGGGAAAGAGAAGACCGTCAAAAGGCGTTGAAGGCCTCGGCGGCTGCGCCTAACCTTTGGGCCAACCCACCGACAGGTCAGGCGCAGATGTACAATCCAATTACACATAAGATCCCAGTCCGCGCAGTCGTCATGGCGCTGGCATTAGCCGCCACACCTGCGATTGCACAGGTCCAGACCAAACAATATGAGGATGGCGGCGTCTATGAGGGGGAGTTTAAGGGCGGGCTCCAGCATGGCACCGGTACCTACACCTTGCCCAACGGCTATGAATATACCGGCGCGTGGGTGGACGGAGAAATTGTGGGCCAGGGCGTCGCACGGTTTCCGAACGGGTCGGTCTATGAAGGTGCGTTTGCCAAGGGCAAACCCAATGGCATCGGCAAGATCACCTTCTCGGACGGCTCGACCTATGAAGGGTCCTGGGTTGACGGGGTGATCAACGGCCAGGGCGTGGCGATCTATGCAAATGGCGTGCGGTATGAAGGGACGTTCCGTAATGCCCAGCATGACGGGAAGGGCGTGATGACCAGCCCGGGCGGTTATGAGTATCGCGGCGATTGGGTCAATGGGGTGAAACAGGGCATGGGCACGATCACCTATCCCGATGGCGCCATCTATGACGGTCAGATCGTCGGCGGCAAGCGTGACGGCCAGGGCACGCTGACCCTGCCCGACGGGCTGACCTATGTGGGGCTCTGGGCCGACGGCCAGATCAGTGGCACAGGCACGCTGACCCAACCCAATGGCGATGTCTACCAGGGTGAGCTTTCCGGCGGACAGCGGCAGGGCCAGGGCCGGGTCGTCTATGCCAATGGCGATGTCTATGAAGGCAGTTTCGAGGATGACCTCCGTCATGGTCAGGGGGTGTTCCAGGGTACCGATGGCTATCTCTACGAAGGCGGCTGGATCGCGGGCCGGATCGAGGGTGAGGGCCGCGTGACCTATCCCGACGGCTCGGTCTATGTCGGCACGTTCCGCAACGATCTGGCCGATGGGACGGGAACGATCACCTATCCCGATGGCTCCACCTATGAGGGCGAATGGAGCGCCGGTGTGATCGACGGTCAGGGGATCGCCACCTATGCCAACGGCGTGACCTACGAGGGCAGCTTTCGCAATGCCCAGAACCACGGGCTGGGTGTGATGACCTATGCCGATGGCTACCGCTATGAGGGCGAATGGCGGGACGGGCAGCGCCATGGCCAGGGGACGGCCACCTACCCTGACGGATCGGTCTATACCGGCGGCTTTGTCGCCGGGCAGCGCGAGGGTGAAGGCCGCATCGAAATGGCCACGGGCTTTGTCTATGAAGGTGAGTGGCAAAGCGGAGAGATCAACGGCCAGGGCGTGGCGACCTACGCCAATGGCGATGTCTACGAAGGCATGTTCCAGGACGGCAAACGGCAAGGCAGCGGCACGATGCGCTATGCCACCGGCCAGGAAGAAAGCGGCACCTGGGAAAACGGCGCGCTGCAAAGCGACGGATGATCCCGCGCGACAGACGCGTTTCGAGGCGCGGTCCTTTTGTTACGGGCGCCCGGCCCGCGCGGCCCGAGCGCAAAAACATCGCGTGCGGCGCAGCCACGCCTTTGGATCGGAGCCCATGTGCTGAGTAGGGGCTTTCCTTGCGGCGGGCGCGCAACTACGCTGCCCTGATCCCGGACCAAAGCGAGACCTCAGTGCGCCTGCCCATCCTGTTCATTGTGATCACCGTGATGCTGGATGCGATGGGGATCGGATTGATCGTGCCCGTCATGCCCGATCTGCTCTTGGAGGTGCAGGGCGGCACGCTGGCCTCGGTCGCGTTATGGGGCGGCGTTCTCTCGACCGTCTTTGCGGTGATGCAGTTCATCTTCGGCCCGCTTCTGGGGGCGCTGTCGGACCGGTTCGGACGCAGGCCGGTTCTGCTGGTCTCGCTTGTGGTGATGAGCCTCGACTATCTGGTGATGGCTGTGGCAGGCTCGATCTGGCTCTTGCTGGCGGGCCGCATGGTGGGTGGGATCACGGCGGCCACCGGCTCGACCGCGGCGGCCTATATGGCCGATATCTCGAAGCCCCATGAAAAGGCCGCGAATTTCGGCCTGATCGGGGCGGGCTTTGGCATCGGGTTTGTTCTGGGACCGGTGATCGGTGGCATGCTGGGCGAATATGGCGCGCGCGCGCCGTTCTATGCGGCAGCGGCACTTTCGGCGATCAATGCGGTCTTTGGCTATCTGGTGCTGCGCGAAACGGTCACCGACGAGATCCGCCGTCCCTTTGACTGGCGGCGGGCCAACCCGTTCGGCGCGTTTCGGCACCTGGCGCGGCTGCCGGGGATCGGACCGCTCTTGCTGGTCTATTTCATCTACCAGGTGGCATTCTATGTCTATCCCGCAGTTTGGGCCTATTTCACGCAGGAACGGTTCGACTGGGGTCCGCAGACCATCGGGCTGTCGCTGGCGCTCTTCGGGGTTATGATGGCGGCGGTTCAGGGTGGGCTGATCCGGTTGATCCTGCGCCGCTGGGGCGAACGGCTGACGGTGATCTATGGCCATGTCTTCGACATCGTGGCTTTTGGGATGATCGCCTTCGTCACCACCGGAACGCTGGCGCTGATCCTCACACCGCTCGCCGCACTGGGCGCTGTGATCACACCAGCGTTGCAGGGGATCATGTCCCGCGCGGTGGGCGATGACGCGCAGGGAGAGCTTCAGGGCGTGCTCACCAGCCTCAACGCATTGGCGATGATCATCGCTCCGCTGGCAATGACCTCGGTCTTTGCCGCCTTCACCGCGCCCGGTGCGCCGGTCTATCTGCCCGGCGCGCCGTTTCTTGTCTCGCTGGTGCTGATGATTGTCGGTCTTGTGGTGTTTTTGCGAAAAGGCAGTGCGTTGGCCGCGCCACGCGGCGATACCGTGGCGTAATTGACCCCGCGCATGGCGGTTTCATGCTTGCAGCGTTTATCCGGTGCGGTAACCCTCTGACAAAACAAGGGAGGCTGCACATGCAGACCATCAAAGCCGCCGTCTGTCATACATTCGGAGAACCGCTCAGCATTGAGGACATCCAGATCTCCGCCCCCGGGCTGGGCGAGGTCGAGGTCACCCTTGATGCCGTCGCGATCTGCCATTCGGATATCTCCTATGCCGAAGGGGCATGGGGAGGATCGCTGCCGGCGGTCTACGGCCATGAGGCGGCAGGTATCGTCACGGCCGTGGGTGACGGGGTCAGCACAGTGCGCCAGGGCGATAGCGTTGTCGTGACCCTGATCCGGGCCTGCGGCACCTGTCCGTCCTGCGCAGGCGGCAAGCCGACGATTTGCGAAACGCCCTATGACGGGGATCAGGGTCCGATCAAGACAGCCGATGGCGGCAAGCTGCATCAGGCCATGGCCTCGGGCGCCTTTGCCGAAAAGGTCGTTGTGGATCAAAGCCAGGTGGTGGCGATTTCTCCCGATATGCCCAAGGATGCGGCCAGCCTGGTGGCCTGCGGCGTGATCACCGGCGTGGGCGCCGTGGTCAATGCCGCCGGTCTGCGCGCGGGCCAGGATGTTGTGGTGATCGGCGCGGGCGGTGTCGGCCTGAATGCCATTCAGGGCGCGCGGATCGCGGGTGCCCGCCGGATCGTGGCCGTCGACATGACCGAGGAAAAGCTGGAAATCGCGCGCAGCTTTGGCGCGACGGACGGGGTGCTGGCCACTGCCAAACGGCCTTGGCGCGACGCGATGAAGGCGATGGGGCGCGGCGCGGATGCGGTGATTGTCACCGTCGGCGCGATCCCCGCCTATGATCAGGCACCTCTTTATCTGGCGCGCGGCGGCAAGGTGATCATGGTGGGCATGCCCCATTCGGGTGCCCAATCGAGCTATGAGCCGGTTATCCTGTCGTTTACCGGTCAGGGTATGGTCGGCTCAAAGATGGGGGACGTGGTCATTCAGCGAGATATCCCATGGATGGTCGACCTTTATGATCAGGGGCGGCTGAAACTGGATGAACTGATCTCCAATCGCTGGAGCCTGGATCAGATCAACGAGGCAATTGCCGATACCAAGACAGGATCTGCCAAGCGCAACGTGATCGTGTTCGACAGGTAACTGCTGGCCGACATCTTGGCCCGATGCGGCGTGCGCTCGGAGGTTGCCGGACCAAAGAGCGGAACGCCGCCGCATACCGGCAGACCGCTCGGATCGGCGCGTTGTCGGCTGTGCTGCCGCTTTCGGGCAGACCCCACACTCGGTGGAAACCGCCACGGACGGTGAGCGGCGGAACCCGGTAAGGTGCCGAACCCTGCATTTTGCGCGGCCAATCTGGCGCCGTCCTGACTGGTACGGTGCCCGCAGAGTGTTTCTGCGTCGGTGTGGACCGCCGGCTCAAAGATCGAAGCGTGTCGATGGCTTCCGCTTCGGCCCCTTGGCTCCCACGGATGCGATCGGCGGCCACTGCCGACCCAAAGCGGCACACAAAGGTCGGTTTCCGGCTTGCCGCGCCCTGCATCGGACGGCAGGGTGGCGCGACCTACCCAAGGAGACGCCCGATGAAACTTGCTGATCTTGATGTCATCATCACATCCCCTCCGGCACCCGGTTGGGGCGGGCGCTATTGGATCCTTGTCAAGCTGACGACCGATACCGGGATTGTGGGCTGGGGCGAATGCTATGCCTCCTCCATCGGGCCCGGGGCGATGACCCATGTGATCCGGGACGTGTTTGCGCGGCATATGGCGGGCGAAAACCCCGAGAATATCGAACTGATGTTCCGCCGCGCCTATTCGTCTGGCTTTACCCAGCGCCCGGATCTGACCGTGATGGGCGCGTTTTCGGGGCTGGAGATCGCCTGCTGGGACATTCTGGGCAAGGATCGCGGGCGGCCCGTGCATGCGCTGATCGGTGGGCGGATGAATGACCGCATCCGCACCTATACCTATCTCTACCCGCTGGCGCATCATGACATGGCCACGTTCTGGACCTCGCCCGAGCTTGCGGCAGAGGCAGCCGCGGACTGCGTCGCGCGCGGCTATACGGCAGTGAAATTCGACCCCGCCGGTCCCTATACACTGCGCGGCGGGCATATGCCTGCGATGTCGGATATCTCGCAATCGGTAGCGTTCTGCAAAGCCATTCGGGAAGCTGTGGGCGACCGCGCCGATCTGCTCTTTGGCACCCATGGACAGTTCACCACCGCAGGCGCCATCCGGTTGGGTCAGGCGCTGGAGCCCTATGCCCCGCTCTGGTTTGAAGAGCCCATCCCCCCCGATGCCGTCGAAGAAATGGCCAAGGTGGCGCGCGCCGTGCGGATCCCCGTGGCCACGGGTGAGAGGGTGACGACCAAGGCCGAGTTTGCGCCGATCCTGCGGTCGGGTGCGGCCACCATCCTGCAACCGGCCCTCGGTCGCGCAGGGGGTATCTGGGAGATGAAGAAGGTCGCCGCCATAGCCGAGGTTTACAACGCGCAAATGGCCCCCCATCTTTATGCGGGTCCCGTGGAATGGGCCGCCAACATCCAGCTTGCCGCCTCCATCCCGAACATCCTGATGTGCGAAACCATCGAAACACCGTTTCACGATCGGCTGATCAAGGGCACGATCCGGGTCGAAGACGGGTTCGTGACACCGCCCGACACTCCCGGTCTGGGCATTGAGGTGGATGAGGCTCTGGCTCGCGCGCACCCCTATACCGGCGACGGTCTGCACCTGCAAATGCAGGAGGCGCCCTGCGACTATGTCAATGGCAATGCCTTTGAAGGCGGTGCACCGGCATACGAGCCTGGCCAAGAAAGGTGAGCGCGGCCGACAGGGTTTGGGCCAGAAGGGCCCGCGCCCCATAGCTCAACCCGAGACATAGCCGGACACCACCTGCAACAGGCGGAACGCGGTCTGCGCGTCGTTCTCGACAACCGCCAGGAATTCCTCTGCGCCGATCCGCAGGCATTTCAGCTCGGTCTCGGCCTTCATGTCCAGGGCGCGGGGTACGTTGCGGATCAGACCCAGCTCACCCACGAGCGTGCCTGGGCCAACCTTGGCGATCAGCTGATCCTCTGCACCATCTCTGGGCTGATAAAGACCCGCTTCCCCCTCGATCACCATATAGGCGCCGTCATTGGGCGGATCGCCTTTGTAAAAGACATAATCCCCCGCAGGGGCATCGTACCAGCGTGCGCCAAAGGCCAGAAGGCGCAATTGCTTGCGGCCCAGTCCCGCAAAGAGGTCGCTTTGCTCGAGCGCGCGCAGCTTGCGCGACAGATCGGCACTGGCCGCGCCATCCTGTTCGGGGCCAGCAACGTCGCCCTGAGAGACCAGCCGCCCTTGTTTGAGATCAAGATGCTGCTCAAACGCCGCGTCCTCGGCAAACCCATCGGCAAGCACCACCAGCGTGGTCTGTGGCAAAAGCGCATGCAGCGCCTCATAGGCGCGCTGGCGATCCTCCCGGTCGCGACTGGCCAGCGCATTCTCCAACACCAGCACATCAGGCTTTTTGACCGCAGCCCGTGCAACCGCCAGCGGTTCGGTCAGCAGTGCCGGCATATTCGCCCCGCCCAAAGGCACAGAGCTGTCGAACACCAGCGCCACCACCAGATCGCGCAGCCCCGCGTCGGCCAGACACTCCGCCACTTTGCGGCGCACCTCATCGGCGCGGGCACCGGCATTGTCCGAGATCTTGCCGAAAAGGGCATTCTCAAGAACGCTCAACCCAGGTGCCCAGGCCGTCTCTGAGAGCGGTGCGTAAAGCTCATCCAGCTTGGCGCGCATGCTTTCCCCGTGGCTGGCGCGCAATTCCAGGATCTGCTTTTTCATCGCGTCCGGGAAGGCCGGGCCGATCTGTTCGGCGGAAATCCCAAAGGGGATCGTCATCAACAGCGCAAGGTTCTCGTCGCTCAGCGCTTCGCCCTCGCGGTAAGCCGACACGAGAGCCGCGACTTCCTCGAACGTGCCCGCCTCAAGACCCAGCTTGTGAAACAACGGATGGTCCGTGCCATCCATACCGAAAATCTGACGCAGCATGTCGATCACATCCCGCGAGAGGGCGATCAGCCCGGCGTCGATTTTCTGGTCTCTGAGAAAGGCCAGAAAATCGGTTTGCTCTGCCAGCACGGTCGATGTGATCGGTTTGCGCGGCGAAGCATAGAGCAGGTTATCGCCCACAGGCAGCGCCGGGTTGTAATGCTCGGCATCCAACCTGTGAACCGCGCGATCAAGCCCCGCCTCTTTCAAGGCCGACCAGAGTTCCGGGCGGGTGGCCACGATCGCCTCGGCCAGCTCCGGCGTCTCGGCCCGCATATCCAGACCGCGCAGGAAGAACGGCGCGGCACTGCCGACCGCATCCAAAATCCGCAGCATCCACTGTTTGAGTGCTGCTTCATCCTCGAACCCGGCACGCCGTGGGTTGAGCCAATCGGCCTCCAGCGGATCGCCGCTGTTGCCCGCACGCTCTGCATCGCGGATCACAGCCTCCATCCCGGAGATGGAGAGAGGCTGAAATTTCAGCGGCATCAGGACATTTTCAAGAAACGTCCCCTGAAACAGGACCGGCCGGGCGGTTGCGTGACCCATCCGTTCGGCCACCACCGATTGGTGCAGCCCGATCAGCGAATGCCCAGCCACCGTGACGGTGCCGCTTGCCGGCTGCACCTCCCGCACCAGCAGTTGCGCCAACGCGCGACGGTCCTCTTCGCTGGGTGCAGTGACCCCGATCAGGCGGCCAGGGGGCATGGTGACGTTGAGGTCCTCCAGAACGCTGTTGCCATCCGCATCCCGCACCGTGACGCCCTTGAGCTCGATCGGCCCGGTCAGGGCCGGTACCTCCTTTGGGTCATCCCTGAACAAGGTTTCATCGGTCATGCCATCCGGGGCAAAGCGTTCAATGATGATCTCCCAGCGCAACGACATGTCCTGCACCTGGTTGTAATAGGCCAAGAGCTCCTTCCAGGGGCTGGCGATATCCTTATAGGCCGCCAGCGCCGCAACCAGCGCGCCGACGGTAATCTCGCCCTGAATCGCCAGATATCCGCCCACCAGATAAAAGAAGAACGGGGTGAGCTGATTGATGAAGTTGTTGAGAAACTTCATGAAGAATTTCTTCTGGTAGATGGCAAAGCGGATCTCAAAGAGACGGGCCAGACGATCAGTGATCATCGCCTGCCGGAACCGCCAGCCACCGTTGGACCGCAAGGTCGAGGCACCCTGCGCCGTTTCGCCGATCTCGGCGGCCAGAGCACGGACCTGGATGATACGTTTCTTATTCAACTGGTTGATCTGACGTTGCAGCATCGGGATCAGCCAGGCCTGCAACGGGATCAGCGCGACCGCCGCCAGACCGAACCACACGGATTGCAAAAACAGAAAACCGAGGATGGTCAGCATCTGACCGGCCTGCAACACCGGCTGGCTGATCGCATCGCCCATCAGCCCACCCATCGGCTCGGCCTCGGAGGTGACCATCGAGACCAGCTCTCCCTGGCTGGTGCGCTCGAAATAGGGCTGAGGGAAGCGCAGCACCCGCGCGATCAAGGTATAGCGGAACCGGCGCAGCATCCGTTCGGCCAGAACGCCCTTCATCGTGTTGATGCGCATTTTCAGCAAACCATGGACAAGAACCGCCAGCAAAAACGCACCGCACAACATCACCAGAAGCGTGACCTGATCGACGGTATAGCCCATGAACTCAACCGGGCTGCGACCTGCGCCAATGGCATCGTTGATGATGCGTTTGGGAAGCTCCAGCGTCAGGTACAAAAGCGGAAACAGCGTCGTCGTCACCGCCAGCAGAACCAGTTGATCCCGTTTGGAGTATTTCCAGATGAATGAAAAAAGTGTGCGTTCTATTGTCTTTATCCGGGTCTTTCTTGGGCCTTGCTCCGGCCCGGTGCTTGGGCCTTGCGACCTCCGCGCGTGCAACGAAATGAACTCAGCGTAACCATGCCGTGCCCTTGCAATCAATCCAATAACATCAAATAGTCAGATAAGGGGGGTCCTCGCGCCCTGCAAACCATGAAAGGAAGCCCGGCGCGTGACCGACTTGGTCCAGTCCGTTCTGATCCTGCTTTGCCTTTTGCAGGTCAAGCATATGTTTGCCGACTACTACCTTCAGACACCAAAGATGCTGGAGGGGCGTGGCGCCTATCTGCATAGCGGACGGGCCCAACATGCGGCGGTGCACATTTTGGGCAGTTTGCCGTGCTTCCTGATCGTAGGCACCCCATGGCCGTTGCTGGCGGTATTGCTGATCGGCGAATGGGTGGTTCATTTCCATATCGACTATGGCAAGGCGCGGTGGTCGGCCACGCATGGGCACACGCCCGCCGATGCCGGGTTCTGGCGCGCGGCCGGGTTCGACCAGGCACTGCATCAGCTCAGCTATGTGGCGATGGTCTGGATCTGGGTGGTCGCGACCTGAGGCGGGCGCGCTAGGCCTTGACCGTTGCGGGTTTGCGGGCGGCAGCAAAGACAGGTACAGGCTCGGCATAGCCTTTCAGCGGGATCGGCGGCAGCTCCTTGAGGGCCAGATCCCCCACCGACCGCGCAGCACGGTAACTGGTGGCGTCGATCAGTACCTGATCGGGCTCGGCCTTGCTGCACAGCCGCGCGGACAGGTTCACCGTGGATCCCAGAACGGTATAGTCCATCCGTTCCCGCGCGCCCATTGCCCCCATCACCACCTCGCCCGACGCCACCCCGATGCCCAAATGCAGGTCGTATTCTGGCTTGTCTCTGAGAAGCGAGACAAGCGCGTCGATGATCTCGACGCTGGCGCAGACCGCACGGTGTTCCTTGTCCGGGCCGTCGAACACCGCCACCAGGGCATCACCGATGAACTTGTCGATATCGCCGCCGTGCCGTTCGACGATATCGCTTTGCAAATCGAAATAGTCGTTGAGCACCTCGACCACCTGTTCGGGCGGCACCTTTTCGGAGAACTCGGTATAGCCGCGGATATCGGTAAAGATCACGGCAACGTCGCGCCGTTCGCCCACGCGTTGCATGCCCTGCTCATCGGCCTGTTGAATGGCAGACATCGTCCCACGTGAGACGAATTTCATCAATTCGAGCCGCTCGGCCAGCTCAGAGATCATCTGATTGATCCGCCGTGACAAATCGCCGATCTCATCGCCTGTGCGCACATTCTCGACACGGGCGTTGAAATCGCCTTGCCCGACCCGTTCGGCCACCGCTCCGATGCTGAGGATCGGGCGGGTCAGGCGCCGCGCAAACAGCAATGCGCCCGCCGTCGCGATGGCAAACCCGATCATCGCCACGATCACGATCTGGCGGGTGATCGCGTTGACCACGGCATAGGCCTGCGCCTCGGAAAGCTCGGTGATCACCGCCCAGGGGAACCGGTCGGGAAAGGCATAGGCGCCCAGAACCGCCGTCCCGTCAGGGCGCGTATAGGGCACCAGCGCATCGGCCCGTGCGCCCGCCACGATCAGCGGCATGGCCAGGCCGACGATCTGCCGGTCTCCCAGCCCCTCGATCTGCCGCCCCAGTACGGTGCGACCGGCCTGGTCGACGACCGTAATCGAGCCACGCGAGGCGAAAGGATGATTCTCGACCATGCGGGACAGATCCGACAGCTCGATCTTGGCCGCGAAGGTCACCTGCCGACCCGCGATCCGGGTCTCCAGCGGCAACGCCAGGGTCGCCAGCCAATCGCCGGTCTCGGGCACGCGGGAGATCAGGGGGCGGCCAAATTGGCCTGTCGCTTCGATAGAGCGGATCACATCAGGCCCGGTCTTGAGAACCTCTACCCCATCCAGCCCCGATTGCGTCAGCCGCGTCTGAAACGCCTCATCCGTTGCTATGATCGGCAGGTCTGACCCTTCGATAGAGAGTTGCAGCGACACGACACTGGGAAGTTCCGACAATCCCAGCGTCAGCAGGGATACTTTTTGCGGCACGTCCAGCTCGGGGCTGTCCAGCCCGTTGCGGATCACCATCAACGGAGACAGCCAGCGCCCCTGAAAGGTGCTGTCGAATTCGGTGCGGATCTGGGCGGCAACATTGGTCAGATCTTCATTGGCGGCGCTCTTCAGCTCGTCCCGCGTCATCTGTTCGAGGTTCACACCCACCAGCGCCAAGGGCGCCACCGCAAGAAGCGCCGCAAAGACAAAGAATTTCAGGCGCAGGGGAAATCGCATTTTTAGACCTATCTACTCCCGGGCCTGCGCATCGACAAACGCCGTGTCTGTGCTGACCCCGCAAGCCAGGCCGGTGCTGTCGCGCGCGGTCACGGTCACGCTGTAGCGGCCCGGGGTTGCATAGCTGTGGCGCACCTGCGCGCCTGTCGCCTGCCCGCCATCGCCAAAACTCCACCCGAGTGCCACACCCTGACCATCGGGATCGCTGGCTGCCGTTGCGTCGAATTCGGCCGCATCGCGTGCCGCGCCCACCGGGACCGTCAGGTCCGGGCCGGCGCTGACCATTGGCGGTCGGTTGACCAGAATGCGCGCGGTATCGGTGCCCGTGTCACAGCTCGTGCCTGTGCCATCGCGCACGGTCAGGGTCAGATCGACCGGCCCGCCCTCGTCGAACGTCCGCTCGACCACCGGACCCGACAGGGTCACACCGTCTGAAAACCGCCAGATCCATTCGCTGATCTGCCCATCGGGATCGGCAGAGGCCCCGGCATCGAAGCTCAGCGTGTCACCGGGACAGATAATCCGGTCGGGTCCTGCTATCGCCACCGGAGCAGCATTCACGCGCTGGTAGATCTCTTCGCTGCGGCGCGCATTTGGCAGGCCCGATCCGTCATCCATCGTAACCGTCACGGGATAGAGCCCGGGCCGATTGAAACGATGCTGCACCGCCGCACCGCTGACACCCACGGTATCGCCGAACTGCCAGGTGACGCCCAGCGCCTCTGCCCCGGAAACCGCCCAGTCGGTGGGCTGGCCCGGACAGACCGGACCAGAGCTGCGCAGAGCTGCAACCGGCGCCGCGTTAACCACGATCTCATGCACGGTCTGCGCACGGGAATTGGCCACACCCGCTTCGTCGCGCACGCTGAGTGTGACATCGTAGCGGCCCGGCGCGGTGTAGCGATGCGTTGCAAAGACGCCCCGCGCGGTGCCGCCATCGCCAAAGTCCCACAGATAGTCGATAATCGCCCCGTCCGTGTCGGTCGAGCCGCTGGCGTCAAACACCACCTCGGCCCGGGCAGCAACGGCGTCGGGCGCCTCGACCACCGCCGAGGGCGCCTCGTTCACCGTGATCTTCTTGACCGTCACCAAAGATCCGCAATCGGCATCCACACCTTCAAGCGTCGTGGTCAGCGTCACGGAATAGACACCCGGTTCGGCAAAGCTGTGCGAGATGGTTTCGCCCTGGGCGGTCGCGCCATCGCCCAGATCCCA
Source organism: Aestuariivita sp. (assembly GCF_021404545.1). Lineage (GTDB taxonomy): Bacteria > Pseudomonadota > Alphaproteobacteria > Rhodobacterales > Rhodobacteraceae > Aestuariivita. The sequence continues at coordinate 30,470 of NZ_JAAWWD010000044.1, read as the reverse complement.
GCTGTGCCCGATGACCGTGGCCCCGGCCAGATCCACGATCTGAGCCGACAGGGACAGCGGAACACCGGCCGCGGCCCGGCTTTCTGTCGCGATCTGCTGGCTGGGCGCCTGGATGACCTCGACCACGGCGCTGTCACGATCCAGGGGCGAACACTGCCCTTGGGCATCGCCGGTGATCGTCAGGGTCACGGTATAGGTGCCCGCCCGGGCAAAGGAATGAACCGGATCCTCCCCGCTGCGGGTGTTGCCATCGCCAAAGCTCCACTCAAAGGCGTTGACCGCACCATCGGTATCGGACGAGCCCGAGCCGTCAAACCGCACCTCCTGATTGGTGCAGACGCGCAGATCGGGACCTGCATCGGAAATCGGCCCTTCGCGCACAAGGGCGGCGATCCGGTCCGCCGAGGTGGCCCGCCCCTCCCCGCTTTCGTTGCGCACGGTCAGGGTCACGGGATACACGCCGGGGCGCTCATAGGTCTTGGTGGGGTTGACGATGTCGGATGTGGTGCCATCGCCGAAATCCCAGCCATAGAGCAACGCACCCCCGTCGGGATCGACCGAATCCGAGGCATCAAAGAGGATGGGTTCACCTGAACAGACCTCTCGATTGCCGCCCGCATCCGCCAGCGGACGTGCCCGGATGCGCACCACCGTCGCATCGACCGATGTGGCATTCGACACCCCCGTGCCATCGTCGACCCGCAGCGTCACCGGAAAGCGGCCCGCTTCGGCAAATGCATGCGTCACCACCCGCCCCGAAACCATGGGTGAGCCATCGCCGAAATCCCAAGTGTAAATCAGGCTGGGATCGTCGGCGTCGCTCGACCCGCCGCCATCCAGCGTGACCAGCAAACCATCGCTGACGATATCCGGTCCGGCCTCGGCCACGGGGGGATGATTGACCCGTATCGTCAGTTCGTCGGTGTCGGTGCCGTTCATGACGCCGCTGTCATCTGTAACGGTCAGCTGCGCTGTCCAGACGCCCGCCGTCTCAAACTGACGCTCGGCCACTAGACCTGCCACAGGCTCTGCCTGATCGCTGAAATCCCAGCGTGCCTGCGCAATCGCGCCATCGCGATCAAAAGATTGGCCTCCATCGAGGCGCACTGTATCCCCAGGCGCGATCAGGACATCGGCACCCGCGACCGCGACCGGCTGATCGTTGACAGTGATCAGCACATCGGCGCTGGCGTGCGCGCCGCCACCCCGGAACGTGTCGGTCACCTCAAGCGTATAACGATAAAGCCCCGGCTCGGAGAGGGTGAATGCCGCGCGCTCGGCCTCGACGCTTTGCCCATCGGGCGTAATCCAGCGATAGCTGGCAAGGCTGCCATCGGGATCGACAGACCCGCGGCCGGACAGGACAAATTCCTCCCCCGGTGCCACGGTCAATGGCGGACCCGCATCGGCGATGGGTGCGGCGTTGATCACCACCGTCATGGTATCGCGATCTGTGTTGAGCGGTGCGCCGCTCTTATCCCGTACGGTCAGAGCCACCTCATAGACGCCCGGGCGTGCATAGGCATGGCGCGGACTACGGCCCGTCCCGGTGGCCCCGTCACCAAATGCCCACTGATAGGTCGAGATGTCGCCTTCGGCGTCACGCGAACCGCCGCCATCAAAAAGGACATCGGATGTGTTCACGAACTGATCCGGCCCCGCGTCCGCGACCGGAGCGTCATCGACCAGCACAATCTGGGTCAGGGTCTGGGTTGCCGTCGCCGTGCCGCTGTTGTCGGTCACGGTCAACGTGACCTCATAGGTGCCGGGCCGCGCCCAAGCATAGTTGACGCGCTCCCCGTCGCCCATGGCGCCGTCGCCGAAATCCCACCGATAGGACAAGATCACCCCGTCAGCATCGGCGGAGCTTGTGGCGTCGAGCTCGCCAACCTCGGCCACCGCAAGCGGCCGGTCCGGGATGGTGAACGCGGGAACCGGCGGCGCGTTGACCGCGATGGTCAGGGTATCGCGGGCGCTGTTATTGGCCACACCGCTGTCGTCGGTAATCCTCAGCGCGACGGTATAGGTGCCGGGCTCCTCATAGCTATGTGCGACCTCGACCCCTGTCAGGCGGGTGCCGTCCCCCATGTCCCAGACATAGTCTGACACCGTGCCATCCACGTCATAGCTGGCCGCGGCGGAAAGGTTGACCGTCTGGCCCACGGTACTGTCCTGATTGACGCCCGCTTCGGCCTGAGGCGGGGTATTGACCACAACCTCACGCGTTGCGACGCCAAAATTGCACGGGTGATCAATGCCATCCTCGACCCGCAGGATCGCCCGGTAAAGCCCCGGTGCATCAAAGACATGGCTGGCCCGGGGGCCTTCGGCGGCGGCGCCATCGCCGAATTGCCACAGATAGCGGGTGATCGGGCTGTCAGAGGGCTGAGAAGCCGATCCGTCAAACGCCACCTGATCGCCCGGGGCCACGACGATGCGCGCGCCCGGCATCGCGACCGGGGCGTCCCGCACGTGGACCGGCAGCGTCACCTCGGCCCCGCGACCGGGACCGTCGCCCGCCTCCAGAACCCGCAGACGGACCGCATACCGCCCCGGCGCATCGTACCGGTGCGAGATCACATCGGCGTCGCTGCCTTGCCCATCGCCGAACTGCCAGCCGAAACTCAGCGGCACACGGCCCGTCGTGGCGCTGGCATCAAAGCCGACGCTGCGGCAATCGGCCAAGGGCCGCGCCAGCGCCGCGATCACCGGGCGGGTGGGCAAGGGTGCGCTGCGCGGCGGCATGATAAAGGGCACAAAGGCGTCCTTTTCATCGAAAAGCGTCAGCGTCACGTCATTGGGTGTCTCAAACCCGCCCTCCAGCGCCAGGGCCATCAGCCCTGCGGGAGCCTCGAACCGGTCCACCGTCCAATTGTCCTGGCCCGAAGCGCGCAGGCCGATATCGGCAAAATCGGTTACTACAGACAGATCCGCGCGCGCACCGTCGAAATTTTGCACGGTATAGCTCTGGTCCGTTTCACCTTCGAACCAAAGCCATGTCGCGGGATCGCCCTGACGCCAGCGGATGGTAGGCTGATAGTTGAACATCGACAGATCTTCGGGCGGGCGCGACCGATCCCGGGCCAGGCTGACATCCACCGAAAACCCATTGCCGTCATTGCCGCCAACGCCGAGCGCATCGATGCGGAAATAGCGCTTGTTCCCGCGCTCCTCGCCCTGCGATGCGCGCACCGATCCCAAAGTCACCCAACGCCCGTCGGTCGCGGTGTCGCTTGCAAAAACCCGCTCGGCCAGCACGTCACCGGCGCCGGGCGTAAGCGGCTCTTGCAACAGGCTGGGTTCGCGGGCGCCGTCGGTCTTCTGGGTGAGCCACGCAGAGCCGCTGAAGACCGCATCGCCGCCCAAGATCTGAAAGAGTGTTTCTGAACCGCTCGGGCCGCCGTAGGTGAAATCGTTCTCTCCACCGACTTCCGGATCGAAGATGCGGACATAGATCCGGCCTTCGGTCCCGGCCGGAACGCTGAAAAAGATCTGCTCGCGCCGGTCCACATCGCCTTCGCGGCTGGGCGCGAGCTGGCCATAGACCACCAGCAACGCCTCCGGGTCGGAGCGGGTTTGCGCGCCAAGGCTCAGTGGCCCCCCCAGCAGCCCCGCACAGCCCGCGGCAATCGCCCAACGCAGCAGTCTCACCATTCCAACGTCCTCCTTGCGGAGCATCGCGTCCGCTCAGCGGAACGCGATGTTCCCGGCATAATCTTCCACTGCCAACTCCACGAGGCGCAGGTCGCCCAGCTCGGCCGGCAGCGTTGCGCGGCACAGACCGGCCTGCGCGTCACATTTCAGGTACCCCGTGCGTTCGGTTCCGCCGACCGAAATCACATAGGACGCGGCCTGTCTGAGACCGCTTTGATCTTGCGCCTCGACCGCGATCTCGATCGCGCCCCCGGCCCCGTCAGGGCGCGCCAGACGCACCGCCCCCAGTTCCGGCGGCGTCAGATCCAACCGGGTCGACACGCGCAAGACGCTCACATTTCCCGCAGCATCCGTGGCACTTAGCTCAAAACTGTTGACACCTTCATCCAACTCCAGCTCCAGCGCGAAGGCCCCTTCCCGCAGTGCGGCGGGCATGCCGTCGACCAGCAGCGTGGCGGGCTCGTCGATCTGGCCGGTCAGGTCCAGAACGGCCGCATCCGTGGCCCTTGGCGCGGGCTGATCCAGCGTGATCGTGGGCGGCTGCGCATCGCGGCGCGCCGAAAAGCGCAGCTGCCCTTCGACCGCACCATCGGGCGCCAGCACTTCGACCATGAAACTGGCTGCCGCCGCATCCACCGGGACGTTAAAGGTCAAAAGACCCGCGTCCTGCACATTGACCTCGGACAGAACGGTGCCGCTGGCGTCGGACACCCGGGCATCGCGCCCGGCCTCGGCCGTGGTCATCGCGGTCAACGTCAGCACCTCGGACCGGGTGACCAGATCCGCCCCCTGGCGGGGCAGGTTCAGATCGAGCCGTATCTCAACCTCCTGCGCGGGACGGTACGTCACGCGACCCTGGCGTTCGCTAACATTTCCCGCCGGATCGATGGCGCGCAGCGATAACGTGTTTTCACCGGGCTTGAGCGTGACACCCGCACGAAAGGATCCGTCCTGCTCGACCGTCAGCGGCGTGTCGTTCAAGGTCAGCGCAACATCCGCTTCGGAGAGGCCCAAAACCTCGATCACCGGCGCACTGACCACCGTCTCCGAGGCCGGGGCCAGAAGGTTGAGATAGGGCGGCGTCGCATCGGACTGCACCGTGAAATCCTGAGGTGTGCTCCACCGACCGGGCAGGCCCAACTGATCAAGGGCGGCGACCCGCCAGTGATATGTCCCGGGGTCCAGCGGCCCGGCCTCGAACACCAGATCCCGGATCCCCCATTCCGACACCCGCATCTGGTTGAACCCGGCATCCAGCGCAACCTCCAGCCAATAGCCCTCCGCCCCGTCAAACGCGACCCATTCAAGGCCCACCAGCTGCCGGTACACCGTCATCCCCAGCGCCGGGGCCCGCAGGATCGGTGCATCCAGAACTTCGGTGCGTTGCACAGCCCCTTCCGACAGGACAGCCCCCTCGTTGGCGTTCAATGCAATACTTTCTCCATCGCTCTGAATTTCCAGCGCGGCATCGTCGAAATTCACAAAGCGCGCGCTATCCCCATCGCTCTTGATCCAGAAATCGCTGGAGTTGGTGGTCGACTCCACACCCGGCACCTCGATCTGGAAACTGGATCTGTCGGAGAGCTGATTGAGCAGCGCATAGAAATCCCCGTTCACCAGACTGACCTTGGTGACCTCTCCGCCGGTGATCGGGTCCGAGCGCATTCGCTGGATCGTCGCGTTGGAATTGGGGTTGAGCCGCAACCGGCTCAGGTCGCGGAACGTCACCTGTGTAGTGCTGTCCGACAGGGTGCGCAGCCGCTCGAACTCGACCAGAACGTCATCCACGGCCCGTCCCGACCAAATGGGTTCAGCGGGGTTGCGGCCTTGCACGCTGCCATGAACATCAGACACGATCGCCTCGGCGGACCGGTCCCGCTGGTCCAGAGAAATCTCCAACGCCTCCTTGGCCAGCCCGGTGGCGGAGGAGGCCAGATCGACCACCTGCTGCCATTGCCCTTCGATACGTTTGGCCGCGGCCTCTTCGCGCTGGCCAATCGCGGTTTCGATCTGCCGCGGCGCAAAGATCCGGGCACCTTCGGCGGTGGCCTGCTGGATCGTCAGCAAGGCCTCTGACAGCGCGGTGTCGACAATCCGCACCTGTCTGACCGGCAGCCTCAGTTCGGTCCCGGGCACCACGAGGGCGGGCGAGGCGATGTCGTTGAGATCCAGAACCGCAGGCCAAAGATCGGGATCGCCCAGGGTGCGGCCCACCACGCCACGCAACGTATCGGAGGCGGTAAACACCACGACCTCCAATGGAGCGTTCAAATCGCCTTGCTGGGCTTGCGCCGTACCGAGCCCAAACATCGGCACGAATGCCAAAAACAGCCCGGCAAACGCACAGCGCGTGCCGTGCAACGCCAGCTCAAAATCCCACCAATTCCGCATGTCTGATTCAGACCAGTTATTATTACTTTAAGCCTATAGCACAATCATTCAGAATTTAACAATTATTTAACAGATGTTTAACCATGAACTCTAACGTAACGCCACCTATCAGCCGACCTGTTGACACCGGACCTGTTCATGGGCTGAGCACAGTCGCCCGCTTTATGCTCCGCAAGACGACGTTTGTCTGCGCGCTGGACACAGCAGGCAATCGAAAGAGGAACCCTTCAAGAAAGCGGTTGAAGGCGTCAATATCGGCGGTTAGCACGCGCAGGTGATAATCGGCCTGACCCGTGGTCGCGTAGCACTCCTGCACTTCTGTGCTGGTTTCGACCGCACGGATGAAATCCACAATCTTGTCGGGGTCGTGCCGGGTCAGTTGTACATGTACGATGGCATGGAACTGCAAACCCAGCTTGGCCGGGTTCACATGCGCGGCATAGCGGTCGATCACACCGGCCTCTTCCAGCGCGCGCACCCGGCGCCAACAGGCCGATGCCGACATTCCTACTTTCTGAGCCAGATCAGCATTGGCGATGCGGCTGTCGGTCTGCAAAGCATTCAGGATGTGCAGGTCCTTGTCGGAGAGAGGGATCATCGTGAAACACCATTTCTTCGAATCGTAATACATTGGTGAGAAAAACCATAAACCAGTAGCATACTGGTCAAATCTGAAAAGTCTTTTCAGTTCTGTGATGATAAACAGGGATCACCGCCAGTCCCGCAATCCAGCCCAGAGGCCCGCCGTGACCCAGCCAAATCCGGATTTCACCACCTATCAGCTCTCCGATCGCTATACCCGCCAGACCGGCCGGGTGTTTCTGACCGGCACCCAAGCTCTGGCGCGGATCATGATGGATCAGGCACGGCGGGATCGGGACGCCGGCCTGAACACCGCCGGGTTCATCTCGGGCTATCGCGGCTCGCCCCTGGGCGGGCTGGATCTGGAGCTGTGGCGGGCGCGCGACCGGCTCAACGAGGACCGCATCACCTTTATGCCCGCGGTGAACGAAGACCTTGGCGCCACCGCCGTGCTGGGCGCGCAGCAGGCCAGCCTCGATCCGCATGCAGAGGTCGAGGGGGTCTTTTCCATGTGGTATGGGAAAGGCCCGGGCGTGGACCGGTCGGGCGATGCGCTCAAACATGGCAACGCCTATGGCAGCGCGCCCAAGGGCGGGGTGCTGGTGGTGGCGGGCGACGATCACGGCTGCGTCAGCTCATCCATGCCGCATCAGTCCGATGTGGCCTTCATGGCCTGGTTCATGCCGACGCTCAACCCCGCCTCGGTGGACGAGTATCTGGCGTTTGGCGAATACGGCATCGCGCTGTCGCGGTTCTCGGGCACCTGGGTGGGATTCAAGGCGATCTCGGAGACGGTGGAATCGGGCCGCTCCGTCGCGTTGCACCCGGACCGCACCTTCACCCTGCCTGCGTTCGAAGCGCCGCCCGGTGGGCTGCATGTGCGTCGCGCCGATTTGCCGTCGCCCGAGATAGAGACGCGGATCGAGCACAAGCTGGAGGCCGTCCGCACCTTTGTGGAGGCCAACCCGATTGACCGGCGTATCTATGATATCGCGGAGGCGGGCTTTGGCTTTGTCACCACCGGCAAGGGGCATCTGGACCTGATGGAGGCGCTGCGCCTTCTGGGTCTGGATGAAGAGAAATGCCGCGATCTGGGCATCGACATCTACAAGGTCGGCATGGTCTGGCCGCTGGCGCGCCGCGATGCGCTGGCCTTCATGAAGGCCAAGCGCGAAGTGCTGGTTGTCGAGGAAAAGCGCGGCATCATCGAAAGTCAGTTCAAGGAGTATTTCTATGACTGGCCCGGCGACAAGCCCGAGCGCATGGTCGGCAAATATGACGAGGACGGCGCACCCCTGATCCCCTGGACCGGAGAGCTGAACCCCCGCCTGCTGATGCCGGTCATCGCGGCCCGGCTGGACCGGTTCTTTCCCGCAGAAAACCTGCCCGAGAAAGCGCGCCTGCTGACGCAGACGGAACCGCCTGTTCTGAACGTCCCGGGCGCAACGCGCACGCCCTATTTCTGCTCAGGCTGTCCGCATAACAGCTCCACCAAACTTCCCGAGGGATCGCAGGCCGCCTCCGGTATCGGATGCCACGTGATGGCCAGTTGGATGGATCGCGATACGGCCGGTTACGCCCAGATGGGAGGCGAAGGCGTGCCCTGGGTCGCGGCGTCGAAGTTCAACGGGGGCAAGCATATTTTCCAGAACCTGGGCGAAGGGACCTGGTATCACTCCGGCTCGCTGGCGATCCGCCAGGCTGTCGCGGCGGGCACGAATATCACCTACAAGATCCTTTACAACGACGCGGTCGCGATGACCGGCGGTCAGCCCGTGGACGGCCCCGTGAGCGTCAGCGGCATCGCCCAGACCTGCCGCGCCGAAGGGGTGGAGCGGATCGCGATCGTCTCGGACGATATCTCGAAATTCACCCGCTCGGACTTTCCCGCCGCGACCACATTCGACGACCGCGGCCAACTGGACGTTATCCAGCGCGAGTTGCGCGAGATCCCCGGTGTCACGGTGCTGATCTATGAACAGACCTGCGCCACCGAAAAGCGCCGCCGCCGCAAGCGCGGCACGATGGAGGATCCGGCCAAATTCGTGATGATCAACGATCTGGTCTGCGAGGGCTGCGGCGACTGTTCGGTGGAGTCGAACTGTCTGAGCGTGGAGCCGAAAGAGACCGCACTGGGCCGCAAGCGCAAGATCAACCTCAACAGCTGCAACAAGGATTTCTCCTGCCTGGGCGGGTTCTGCCCGTCCTTCGTCACTGTCGAGGGTGCCACACGGCGCAAGAAAGAGGGTGCGGGTCTGGATGTGCCACGGCTGCTCAACGATGTGCCCGCGCCTGGGGTTCGACCACTGGACACACCCTTTGACCTTTTGGTCACCGGCGTGGGCGGCACTGGCGTTGTGACCGTGGGCGCGCTGATCACCATGGCAGCACATCTGGAGGGCAAGGGCTCCAGCGTGCTCGACTTCACCGGGTTCGCGCAGAAATTCGGCACTGTTCTGAGTTACATACGGCTCTCGGCCAGGCCGGAGACCCTGCATCAGGTCCGCATTGGCGAAGGCGCAGCGGATGCGGTAATCGGCTGCGATATCGTTGTCTCCTCCGCTCCCAAGGCCAGCGCGCATTACCGGGCAGGCAGCCGGGTGGTGCTGAACCGGGCCGAGATGCCGACGGGCGACCTGGTGCTGCACCGCGACGCGCAGCTCAAGGTCGATGAACGCGAGGCGGTGATCGCGCGCGCGGTGGGGCCCGACAATCTGGCGGCGATAGATGCCAACACGCTGGCCGAGGATCTTTTGGGCGACAGCGTGTTTGCCAATGTGATGATGCTGGGCTTCGCGTTCCAGAAAGGGCTTGTGCCGGTGAGCGAACTCGCCTTGCAGCAGGCCATCATCCTCAACGGGGTCGCGGTTGAGAAAAACGCCACCGCCTTTGGTCTGGGCCGGGTGATGGCCGCCAAACCCCAGGCGGTGGAGGCGCATCTGCGACCCGAGGTCATGCTGCCGAAGGGGCTGGACGAGATCATCGAGCATCGCGCGGCGTTCCTGACCGAGTATCAGAACGCGGCCTATGCCGAAAGCTATCGCGCGCGTCTGGCACGGCTGCGCGGCACACTGCCCGAGGAGGTGGCGATTTCCGTGGCCAAAAACCTCTTTAAACTCATGGCGTTCAAGGATGAATACGAGGTGGCGCGCCTGCAAACCCGCACCGGGTTCGAGGCGCAGCTGAAGGCCGAGTTCGAGGGCGATTTCAAACTGCATTACCATCTGGCGCCGCCGTTTCTGGCCAAAAAGGCCGATGCACGCGGACGGCCCGGCAAGCGCAGCTTTGGGCCCTGGATGGGGCGCGCGATGGGGGTCTTGGCCGGGCTTAAAGGGCTGCGCTCCACCCCGCTCGATCCGTTCCGGTTCACCGCCGACGGTCGGCTGCACCGGGAGCTTCTGAGCTGGTATCAGGAGATCCTGGATGCGGCGCAAACCGGCTGGTCTGACGACAGCGCCGATATCTGGGCAGAGGTTCTCGACCTGCCCTCGGCAATCCGGGGGTATGGGCCGGTACGGGACGCCTCTGCCGAGACGGCACGGGCACGATACACCGAGCTGATGGCTGCGCTTGATCGGTGAGAGCGACGGCCAAGCGCCGAAGTCTCAACCGTCTTTGCCATGAGATCAGGCAATCGCCAGTTTGACATCTGACCTTCTGGAAGGTCCGCCGGTATCGGCCTTTTGCAATGGATGCATTCGCGCTGCGCGGGCGTGCCTAAGTGACTGTGAAACGCGGCTTACCCGGCGGCCAACACTTCCTGTACCAGCGGATTGGGAAAGCGGCGCTCAAGCGTCACCGCAAAGAAGGTCTCGGTGATGCGGGGATGTTCTTGCGCCTCGACAAGGCGGCCCGAGGCCAGTTCATCCTGCACCACGATCGGCGGGACCAGGGCAAGCCCGATATCCTCGCGCGCCAAAAGGCGCATCATCGCCATGTCGTCCACCTCGGCGACGATCTGGGGGCGGATACCCAGACGGTTGGCAAGCGCGTCAAAGGCCGCACGCACGCTATTTTCAGGCGTCGGCAGGATCACCGGCTGATCGCGCAAAAGATCGGCCAGCGGGCGGGCGGGATCGAGCCGGTCCGGTGTACCCACCAGACCAATGGCCTGTTCGGCCACACGGTGGGCAACATAGGGCGTGAGGCTGTCGCTGGGCGGCTCGCGGTTCAGCAGAACCAGATCAAGGCTGAGCGTGGAGAGCCCTTCCAGAAGTTCCGCGGGGCTGGCCGAGCGCAGGATCACCTCCACATCCGGGCGCGCCAGGATCGGACGCAGGAACCCGATCTGAAAGTTGCGCGACAGGGTGGCCAGCGCGCCGACGCGCAGCGCCTGGCGGGTGCGCCCGGTCTCCTCCAGCGTCGCAAGCAGCTCCTGCCCGGTGGAAAAGATCGCGTCCGCATGATCCAGCGTGATGCGGCCCGCCTCGGTCAGATGCAGCTGGCGACCACGGCGATCGAAAAGCGCATGGCCCAACCGCCCTTCCAACTGCTTGATCTGAACCGACAAGGCCGATTGCGACAGATTGAGCCGCTGCGCGGTCCGGGTCAGGTTGCCGTCATGAGCCACGGCCCAGAAATAGCGCAGGTGATGATAGTTCAGAGGCATATCGTTCTATTTATGTGAACGAATCCAAAGATACAATGTATTTTTCTTCTGCTTAGCGCCGGTCTATCTCCGCTCAAACAACTGCGACAATCTGACCTTGGGCGAGGGACTCTGCCAATGTTTTATCTTTTTTTGCCATTTCTGGCACCACTGATCCTGCTGGGCGTGGCACTTCATGCGAGCCGCAATGACAGGGTTCGGCCCGGCGCCGTGCCAAAACTGGCCGAAGGGGCCGCTTTCGGGGCCTTTGTGATCTCGGTACTGGCGGCGGGGTTTCTGGTGGCATACGGTCCCGGCACTTCGGCTTTGGTGGGTGTGGCGGGCATCGGGTTCTCGGCCCGCCTGGATGCGGTCAGCGCGATCATGTTGGTTCTGGTCAGCTTTATCGGCTGGATCGTGATGCGCTATTCGGCCACCTATATGGATGGTGAGCCACGGCAGGGCGCCTTTACCGGCTGGATGTCGGCTGCCCTTGCGGCAGTGTTGCTGCTGGTGATGTCGGGCAACCTGGTCCAATTGCTTCTTGCATGGGCCGCGACCAGCCTGGCGTTGCACCAATTGCTGCTTTTCTATCCCGACAGAACCACCGCCGTGCGTGCGGCGCGCAAAAAGGCCGTGACCGCGCGGGTCAGTGAGATTGCCCTTCTTTTGGCGGTCGTGCTGTTGTCGCGGGCCTATGGTACCACCGACATCGCCACCATCCTGGGCGCGGTGCAACCCGATGCGATGACCGCGGCCGCGGGTCTGTTGATTGCGGCGGCGGCGGTTTTAGCCTCGGCGCAGTTTCCGGCCCATGGCTGGCTGACCGAAGTGATGGAGGCGCCCACTCCGGTTTCGGCCCTGCTGCATGCGGGCGTGATCAACGCCGGGGGCTTTTTGCTTATCCGCTTTGCCGATGTGATGCTGGCCGCGCCCGGCGTGATGGCGATTCTGGTGATGCTGGGCGGGTTTACGGCGCTGTTTGGTGGGCTTGTGATGCTCACCCAGCCGGCGGTCAAAACCTCGCTTGCGTGGTCCACCATCGCGCAGATGGGGTTCATGGTGCTGCAATGCGGTCTGGCGCTTTTCCCGCTGGCCTTGCTGCATATCGTGGCGCATTCACTTTATAAAGCGCATGCCTTTCTCAGCGCGGGCGAGGCCGTGGGCAATGTGGCCGCCATCCGCAGGCCCGGCCCCGTCGCCGTGCCCGGCATGGCCAAGGTGCTGCAAGCCTTTGCGGTGGCCATCGCGATCTACGGTGTCGTTGGCCTGATCTTTGGCTTTGACGGCAAATCGGTGCAGGCCATCGCATTGGGCATGATCCTGATCTTCGGGGTAGCCTATCTGCTGGCGCAGGGCTTTGCCGATGCCGCCCCCGCGGCGCTGACCCGGCGCACGGCGATCTATGCCACGGCCACCTCGGTCAGCTATTTCGTGCTGCAAATGGCGGCCGATTACCTGACCGCAGGCACCCTGCCCGCGACCCCGGCACCCGGCGCGCTGGAATGGGCACTGATCATTCTGGCGCTGATCAGCTTTGGCGCGGTGGCGCTGGCGCAGGCCACCTTCCCGCTCTGGGCCTCGCACCCGGCGGCGACAGGTGTCCGCGTGCATCTCAGCAACGGGCTTTACGCAAACGCCATCTTCGACCGCCTGCTGGGCGGATGGTCGAAACGGTCTACATCCTGATCTGACGGGAGATATCAGAAATGTTCATGCAACATGAAACCTACCCCGCCGCCCTGCTGGAGCTTGTGGCCGAAGTCGATGCAGCCACCCGGGCAATCCCGCCGCTCTTTCCGCTGGCCTCCAGCGTTGCGGTCAACCCCTTCCTGGGTCAGACGGACGAACCGCTGGCCGTGACCGCTGCGCGACTGGCACGGGTCGCGGGCACCCGGATCACGCCGGATCGGGCGATCTGGGCCGCCAAAATGGACGCGGGCGAGATCACCGACGAGGATCTGAGTGCGGCGCTGGCCGCAGCGGGCGGCACCTTTGACCGCCCCACGATGCAGGATCTCAAAGACGCGCTCGACACCACACCGGAGGCGCCGCGCGCCCTGCCAACGGTGGCCGAGCTGGCCTCCGAAGTGTCAGGCATTGACTGGTCCGGGCTGATCGAGGACCGGATCGGGGTTTGGGCGGCCAGCCATTTCGACGAGGGTCAGGCACTGTGGCAGCCCTATCGCGCGGGCGGTGCCTTTATCGCCTGGCGGGAGTTTGCCGCGCGGGATCTGACACCGGAAATCCATGGGCTGAAGGGTTTTGGCGCTTTTGTCGCGGCCACCTCCCGCTCTCCCTGGCGGACAATCGGACGCGCATCCGAGACACTGGGCCTCACCACCCAGGCCGCTGGTACCGCCTTCCACCGGATTCTGGTCGATCTGGGCGGCTGGGCGCAATACGCGCGCTATCTGCTTTGGCAGGCCGAGCTCTATGGCGACAATGACAGCACCCCAGCCGAGCTTTTGGCGATCCGGATGGTCTGGGAAGAGGCGCTCTTCGACCTCTACAAGGACAAGATCGCCGCCCGCTGGGCCGAGGTCGTCAAAAACCACGCCTTGCCCGTCACTCCGACCAAGGATCATGTGATCGACGCGGTGCTGCAAGAGGCCGCCGAGCGCGCGCAGCAACGCAAGCTGGGTCTGGCCCTGGCCGAGGGGACGCCCCGCAAGATCGAAGGGCGCCCCGCATTGCAGGCCGCCTTCTGCATCGACGTCCGCTCCGAAGTCTATCGGCGGGCGCTCGAATCGCTCGACAGCAGCATCGAGACCATCGGATTTGCGGGTTTCTTCGGGCTAACCACAGCGCATAAGGCCGCCGGGTCGGATGTGGTCGAGGCGCGCGGGCCGGTCTTGTTGCAGATGGGCCTGAACACCACAGTCGCCGAAAGCGAGGAGGACGACCTGACCCGCCGCTATGCCGCCCGCGCCAGCCGCGCCTGGGGCCGCTTCAAGCTGGCCGCCGTGTCTTCATTCGCCTTTGTCGAGGCAACCGGACCGATCTATGTGGGCAAGCTGGTGCGCGATGCGCTGGGTCTGGGTCATGGTCCGGCCTCAGCCGAACCCACGCCGAAGCTGGATGCCTCGGTCGATCTGGAGGCGCGGATCGGCATGGGTGTCACGGTGCTGAACGCGATGTCTCTGACTTCGAACTTCGCGCGGGTGGTGATGATCGCGGGCCATGGCGCCAATGTGACCAACAACCCGCATGAGAGCGGGCTGCATTGCGGGGCCTGTGGCGGCTATGCCGGTGATGTGAACGCGCGGCTGCTGGCGGGCGTGCTGAACGATCCGCAGGTGCGCGAGGGGCTCAAGGCCAAGGGGATGGAGATCCCCGACGACACTCTCTTTGTGCCCGCTTTGCACGACACGACCACCGATCAGGTGACGCTTTACGATCAGGACTATCCCGCGCCTGACCGCAAGGCGGATCTGGATCAGCTGCGCAGCTGGCTTGAGGCTGCGGGCCGTCTGGCGCGGACCGAACGGGCGGGCCGTCTGCCGCGAGCGGAGATGGACAAAGACGTCGCCCGCCGGGCCTCGGACTGGTCCGAACTGCGCCCCGAATGGGGTCTGGCGGGATGCCGGGCGTTTATCGCGGCCCCGCGCGGGCGCACAGATGGCACGTCACTGGCAGGCCAGTCGTTTCTGCACAACTATGACTGGCGGGCCGATGATGGCTTTGGCGTGCTCGAGCTGATCATGACCGCCCCGGTGGTCGTGGCAAGCTGGATCAGCCTGCAATATTACGGCTCGACCGTAGCGCCGCGCCTTTTTGGCGGTGGCAACAAGCTGTTGCACAATGTGGCCGGCGGTATCGGTGTGCTGGAAGGCAATGGCGGATCGCTCCGCCCCGGCCTGCCCTGGCAGTCGATCCATGACGGCGAGCAGTATCAGCACGATCCGCTGCGCCTGGCCGTGGTGATCGAGGCCCCGCGCGAGGCGATGACGGATATCCTCAAACGCCATGACGGGGTGCGGGATCTCTTCGACAATGGCTGGCTGCACCTGATCGCCATGGACGACGATGGGAAACTGGGCTGGCGCTATGACGGCGATCTGGAATGGTCGCCGATGGATGGGACAACCTCGCAGGGATCGGCGATCGCTGCGGAGTAAACAAGGTAGCCGACGGGAGCGGGGCGTGCCGGGTCTGACCTGGCGCGCCCCATCTCTCCTACATCCGGTGGCGCCTCAGCCAACTGTTGGCGACGCGCGCGATCACCCTCTCCTCATCCGTGCCGATCACCAGAACAGGTGTCGGACCCGCGCCGATCTCACGCGCGTTGCGGGCGTTTGCCTCGGCATCGACCGCAAGCCCCAGAAATCCGGTTTTTTCCAGCACGCGCGTGCGGATCGGGGCGGCGTTCTCCCCCACTCCGCCGGTAAAGACCATCGCATCGACACCGCCCAGAACGGCGGCCATGGCGCCCAGCTCGCGCCGGATGCGGAACGTGTAGTAGTCCAGTGCCTGGACCGCATGCGGATCGTCGCTGGCCAGGAGCGTCCGCATATCATGGGTCAGCCCCGAGAGCCCCTTGAGCCCGCTTTCCTTGTAAAGCAGCGTGGTCATCTCCTCGATGTCCATACCCTGATCCATCAGATAGAGCAGCACGCCCGGGTCGATCTGGCCGCAGCGCGTCCCCATCGGCAATCCGTCGAGCGCGGAAAACCCCATCGAGGAGCCGACAGACCGTCCACCCTCCATCGCGCACATCGAGGCGCCATTGCCCAGATGTGCCACCACCACCCGCCCTTTGTGCAGATCCGGGTAGTCGCGGCGCAGCACTCCGGCGATGTAGTCATAGCTCAGCCCGTGAAACCCATAGCGCCGCACACCCGCCTCATAAAAACGGCGCGGCAGGGCAAACGCGTCGGCCACAAACGGACGGTTGTGGTGAAAGGCGGTGTCGAAACAGGCCACCTGAATGGCCTCAGGGAAGGCCGCGCGGGCGGCATGTACCCCGGCCAGATTATGCGGCTGATGCAGCGGGGCGAGCGGGATCAGCCCCTCAAGTTCGGCAATCGCGGCATCATCGAGATGCACGGGCGCAGAAAACCCGGTGCCGCCATGCACGACACGGTGGCCCACAACCTCAACCCGGCGCCCGTCCAGAACGGGCTCAATCGCGCGCAAGATAGCGGCGACGGCCACCGCATGGTCGGCGGCGCCAATCGCAATCTCTGTCTCACCGATCTCCAGCAAGGCCGCCTCGCCCAGGTTTTCGACCTGCCCATCGATCAGCGCCTGCGGGTCCGCCCCGGCAACGTAGACGCCGAACTTGATCGAGGAACTGCCCGCATTCAGCGTCAGGATCGCACTCATGCTCGCTCCCCCAACGCAGCCAGAGCGGCCACCGCGGCCGAGGCGAGCCGCGCCTTTTCATTATCCGCGCGGCTGTTGAGGATCACCGGGCATTTCGCCCCCATGACGACACCCGCCGCCTCGGCATGGGCGAGATATGTCAGTTCCTTGGCCAGCATATTGCCCGCCTCCATATTCGGGGCGACGAGGATTTCCGCACGTCCAGCCACCAGCGAGCGAATGCCCTTGGTCGCCGCAGCCTCCAGATCGATGGCGTTGTCCATGGCCAGCGGACCGTCCACCAGCCCGCCAGTGATCTGACCGCGATCCGCCATCTTCGACAGAATTGCGGCATCCAGTGTCGACGGGATCGCAGGGTTCACCTTTTCAATCGCAGAGAGCACGCCAACCTTGGGCTCGGCTATTCCCAGCGTCTGGGCCAGATCGATGGCATTCTGGATGATATCGGCCTTGGTCTGAAGATCCGGTGTTATGTTGATTGCCGCATCTGTCACCATCAGCAGATGGTTCAGACCCGGCACATCCATTACAAAGACATGGCTGAGACGGCGACCTGTGCGCAGTCCGCCGTCTTTCTTTAGGATCTGGCCCAGCAGCACATCTGTGTGCAAATGCCCTTTCATCACCGCCTGGGCCTGCCCCTCATGCACCATGCGCACAGCCTGGGCTGCCGCCAGTTTGTGATCGGGCTGATCGATGATTCGATACGGCGAAAGGTCGATCTCTTCAGCCTCGGCGGCGTCAGCGATCTTGGCCGGATCTCCGATCAGGATCGGTGTGATCAACGTATGCTCGGCCGCCAATATGGCGCCAGACAATGCATCTGGCTCCTCGGGCGCCACAACCGCGGTCAGGATGGGTGGCAACGGCTCGGCCAGGGCCAGCAGACGGTCGAAGTGCTGATGGCGCTGAACCGTCAGACCGGGGATGTCATCGGCATCGAAATGCAGCTCTCTTTCGGGCGCCTGGACCTGCGCCTCCCCTTCGACGATTGGCATACCATCGGCATCCTCAACCCAGGTCTCGAACGTCACAAGACGCCCGGGTCCCTTGGCCGTCAGGCGCACCCGCGCGGTCAGCGTATCGCCCGCATGCGCGCGTCCGGGAAACCGCAGCATCTGCGAGTGATAAAGCGTGCCCGGCCCCGGCAGCTTGCACCCCAGTACCGCCGAAATCAGCGAGGCCACCCACATCCCCGGCGCCACGGCCTCTGGCGCGCCATCCCCATCGCCATCCTCCTTGGGCAGGTGCATCGGGTTGAGATTGCCCGACGCATTGGCAAAGACATAGAGATCGTCGGCCCGGCAGGTGCGCGTCTCGGACGCCTCCATCCCGATATCAAGCCGCTCAAAGGGAACATTGTCGATGCGGTGGGTCATGGGTGCTTTGCCTCGTAGCTTGCTTGCTGGATCATGCGCTTGGGATCTCCATATCGCGCATCTTGCGTAACAGCGCGATGAACCCCTCAACCTGATGGGCGCAGGTGGCGCGGCCTTTCTCTGCGGTGGCCAGATGCGCCTCCCCCACCGTACCTTCGGGATTGAGATCGGACGATATCCAGCCATATGAGACCGGACCGGTGGGCGAGATCGGCGAGCTCTCGGCACTGGAGCGGAAATCGCGCGCCTCTTGCATGTCGACGGCATGCGGCTGAAATGCCAGCATGAGAGAGGTTTCCACATCCCCGCCATGGATGCCAAAGCGGCCTTCGCGGTCCGAAAAAAGCCCTGCGGGATAGCCAAACGCGCCCCATTGGCATTTCACCGCCAACATACCGGCCTCGACCCTGAGTTCGCGTGCCAGGATCGAGATCAGGTCGAGGTTACCACCATGCGAATTGACGATGGCGATCCGGCGAATGCCCGCCCGCGCCACCGAAAGACCAATCTCGATCCAGACTGCAAGCGCTGTCTGCGCACTCAGCGTCAGGGTGCCGGGCGCATAAAGATGCTCATTCGATTTTCCGACCGCCTGCATTGGCAGAATGCGCATATCCAGATCGTCGGGACAGGTCCGGCGCAGCTCGGCCAGCATCCCCTCGCCGATCATGGCGTCCGTGCCAACCGGCAAATGCGGCCCGTGCTGTTCGATGGCGGCGGTGGGCAGAACCGCAATGGTTCGGCTCAGATCCGAGGACTGGAACTCTGTGGTGCGATACTCGGCCCAATCTAGGCGGCGGGACATGGCGAACCTTTCATATTCAACTTGGCGCGAAAAAAAGCGGTTTGACCAAGCGCTGGCAAACATGTGGGTCACAAAGGGGGCTCTGCCCCCGGCCTGCGGCCTCCCCCGGGAATATTTTTGGCCAGAAGAAGCCGTAAGCGGATCTTGTGCTTCTTCTGGCTCTAAATATTCCCAGGGTTTGGGACAGCGTCCCAAGGCCCGTGCGGCCGCGCACAAATAGAATAGAATGCGGCGCAGCCGCTCCGATCAGGATGGGCGTTTGTAGATAAAGCATCGGCCCTCGACCGCTGTATCTGGCAGGGGATGGTTCTCCAGCCTGTCAAAGAACATTCGGTCGCTCGACACCATCAGACCGCCCGGCGCCAGCAAGGGCTCGATCAAGGGCGAGGCAAGCCGCGCGAACGCAACGTTCTTTTCGGCGTTATGCCCGCCCAGATCCGCATGGATCAAGCTTGCGCTGGCCCCGAACCTGGCCAGCGCGGCTGGCAGTGTGTTCCGCACATCGCCCAGAATGGTCATATCCTTGGGCGGCGTGCTGTCGGGATGCGAGGCGACGGCCCGCTCGAAGACGTAGATATCCCGCCCGGTGATACGATGGCTCATATGGTGATATGTGCGACCATTGCCCAATCCCAGCTCGAACACAGGTCCGGCCATATCTGATGTGAGCGCGATCGCGTAATCCAGACAGGCGCGTTGCGACACCATCCGGTCGATAAAGAGGTCCAGTCGGGTCATCGCTCGTCCTTTTTTTGATCCCTGCACCGGCGTCATGCCAAACCACGCCGGGAAAGTGTAGTCATCCGTGGCCCCGATGCATTGACGAAACACATATGCCATTGCCAAGGTGTCACAAGACCAGAATCCCTGCCTGCGACGGCAAAGGGACCCACGATCGCCACCGGGGACGAAAGAACGCGTTATGTCTGCATTGCTGAGCGTCGAGGATCTAGGGATCGCATTCGGCACGTCCGACCCTGTGGTCAGCGGCGTCAGCTTTGAGGTTCATAAAGGCCAGACGCTGGCCCTTGTGGGTGAGAGCGGCTCTGGCAAGACGATCAGTTGCCGCGCGATCCTGCGCATCCTACCCAAAAAGGCGCGGCTGTCGTCGGGACGGGTCGTGCTCAACGGGCGCGACGGCCGACAAGAGCTGCATCATTTGACGGAACGGCGCATGCGCGGCATCCGGGGCAATGCGGTTTCGATGATCTTTCAAGAACCGATGCGCTCGCTTTCACCGCTGCACCGGGTCGGCAATCAGGTGATCGAAGCCCTGGTCCTGCATCACCGGGTCAGCGCCGCCACGGCCAAGGCCGCGGCCATCGAACAGTTCGAGAGGGTTGGCTTTCCCGACCCCGAACGCGCGTTCCGCGCCTATCCGTTCGAGCTGTCGGGCGGCATGAGGCAACGCGCGATGATCGCGATGGCGATGATCTCCAAGCCCGAATTGCTGATCGCGGACGAGCCGACCACAGCCCTTGACGTCACGACACAGGCCCAGGTGCTGGGTCTGATCAAGGAGTTGCAGAAAGAAACCGGGACCGCGGTCATTCTGGTGACCCATGATCTGGGCGTGGTCGCCAATATGGCCGAAAGCGTGGTGGTGATGAACAAGGGCCGCGTGATGGAAGCGGGCCCCGCCTCGGCGGTGCTGCGCGCGCCCGCGCATGGCTATACCCAAAAGCTCTTTGCCGCCGCCCCGCAAATCCCCGATGTGGCGCGGGCCGCCCCGCCGCTGCCGCGCGAGGATCTGATCCTAACGCTGAGCGATGTGTCCAAGACCTATCACGTGCGCGGCAATTCACGCTGGAAGCCCGAGATGCTGGTACGGGCCTGTCGCGGAGTCGATCTGGCCGTCACGCGGGGCAAGACGCTGGCCATCGTCGGCGAAAGCGGCTCGGGCAAGACCACGTGTGCGCGGATCGCTCTGGGCGCTGAGCCGCCGGACCCGGGCGGCAAGGTCGCGTTTCGCGCCAGCGCCGATGCCGACCCGATCAAGGTCCACGCAATGTCACGCGCCGCGCGCACCGCGTTTCAGCGCCAGGCCCAGATGGTCTTTCAGGACCCCTATTCTTCGCTCAGCCCGCGGATGCGGGTGATGGACGCGCTAACCGAACCGCTGGAGATCCACGGAATCGGGACCTGGTCGGAGCGGCGCGAGAAGGCCGCCGAGATGCTGCAATGGGTCGGGCTGAAACGCGAGATGCTGTTTCGCTATCCACATGCGTTTTCGGGCGGCCAGCGTCAGCGTCTGTCAATTGCACGTGCGCTGATGCTCAACCCGTCGCTCTTGGTCTGTGACGAACCGACATCGGCCCTTGATGTGTCGGTCCAGGAACAGATCCTGACCCTGCTCGAAGACATCCGCGACCGGGCTGGGCTGTCCTATCTGTTTATCAGTCACGATCTGGCGGTCGTGGCGCGGATCGCCGATGAAGTGGCGGTGATGCGTCAGGGGCTGGTGGTGGAACAGGCCCCGCCCGAGACGCTGTTTTACAACCCCCAGCATCCCTATACCAAGGCGTTGATCGCCGCCCAGCCCGAGCCCGATATCAACAAGCCGATTGATCTGAAACTGGTCGCCAATGGGGCGGGCGCGCCCGAGAGCTGGCCAGAGAGCTTCCGATTCACCCCAGATATCGTTCCGTCCTTGACCGAGGTGGAACCTGGCCACAAGGTAAGGTGTCATGCATAAGCTCTTTCGCAGCCTTACCTTGTCTTGTGCGCTTGTTGGCGCGTCTTTCGGCATGGCCCTCGCCGCTCCGGTCCTTCAGGAGAGCACGTTCTGGGGAGCAGAGGTCGAGCGGGGGGACATGCCCCCCATCGCGGACCGGCTGCCCGAAACGCCGCTTGTCGTGGATCTGACCGCCAAGGGGCGCGAACCTGGGGTGCCGGGTGGAACCCTGCGGACGATGGTCTCACGCTCCAAGGATATCCGCCAGATGGTCGTTTATGGCTATGCGCGGCTGATCGGGTATGACGAGACTTACGTGCTGCACCCCGATATCCTGCTGGATTTCGAGAATGAAGAGAACCGCCGGTTCACGTTCCATCTGCGCCCCGGGCACAGGTGGTCGGACGGCCATCCGTTCACCTCGGCGGATTTCGAGTATTACTGGCGCTACATCGTCAATAACGACAAGCTGACACCGGGCGGACCGTCCGAGCTGCTGATGGTCGATGGGCAGCCCCCAAGGGTGTCCTTTCCCGATCCGCTGACCGTGGTCTATGAATGGGACAGCCCAAATCCGCAATTCTTGCGCGCACTGGCCCAGGCCAATCCGCCCTTCATCTATCGCCCGGCGCACTACCTCAAGCAGTTCCATGCCGATTTCGCCGAAGAGGCCGACCTCAAGGCCAAGATGCGCGAGAAGCGGGTGCGCAGTTGGGCCGCGCTGCATAACCGGCTCGACAATATGTACAAGTTCGACAACCCGGACGAACCCACATTGCAGCCATGGATCAGCGCTTCGACCCAGATGGGGACACGGGCGCTCTTTGTCAAAAACCCCTATTATCACAGGATCGACGAGAACGGCGTGCAACTGCCCTATATCGACGTGGTCGAGATGAGCATTGTCGCAGGCGGCCTGATCGCCGCCAAGACCAACGCGGGCGAGGCCGACCTTCAGGCGCGTGGGCTCAGTTTCCGCGATATCTCGATCCTCAAGAAAGGCGAGACGGATCACGGTCTCTACCGCACGCATCTGTGGGCCAACGGCGCCGCAAGCCAGATCGCGATCTATCCCAACCTCAACTTCAACGATCCGGTCTGGCGCAATGTCCTGCGTGATGTCCGGGTGCGCCGTGCGCTGAGCCTGGCCATTGATCGGCGCATGATCAATCGTGCGTTGTATTTCGGGCTGGGCAAGGAAGGTGGGATGACCGTTCTGGCACGCAGCCCGTTTTTCGATCCCCAGAACCTGGCCGCCTGGGCGCTCTACGAACCGGGCCTGGCCAATCAGCTCTTGGATGAGGCCGGTCTGACCGACCGCCTGCCGGACGGTACCCGCCTCTTGCCCGACGGGCGTCCGATGGAGCTGGTGATCGAGACTGCTGGCGAGCGCCAGGAGGTTGAGAACACCCTCCAGATCATCACCGACACATGGCGCGATGTGGGTGTAAAGCTGGTCATGCGGCCGCTCGACCGGGATATCCTGCGCAACAGGGTGTTTACCGGCGTGACCATGGCGTCGGTCTGGTTCGGTTGGGACAATGGCATCCCCACTGCCAAGACACCGCCCGACTATCTGGCGCCGAAACATCAGGAATTCCTGGCCTGGTCCAAATGGGGCCAGCATTACCAGACCCAAGGCAGCGCCGGAGAGGCGCCCGACCTGCCCGCCGCCCAGCGCCTGATGGAGCTGTCGCATAGCTGGGAGCAAGCCCAGACCGACGAAGCCCGCAGCGCTATCTGGCGCGAGATGCTGGATATCCACGCCCAGCAGGTCTTTGCCATCGGTGTGCTGGCCGAGGCGCCGCAACCTGTCGTTGTCTCGCATAACCTGCGCAATGTGCCCCAGGTGGCCACCTGGGCGTGGGAACCGGGCGCGCATTTCGGCATTCACCGTCCGGATGAGTTCTGGTTCGACCCCCAAGCGCGGGTGGGGGCCAAGACCTCAAGATGAGCCTACTGAAATACGCGGCCTACCGGTTCATGACGATGCTGGTGACCCTTTGGGTCGTGTCGATCATGATCTTCTTCATCATCAACCTGCCCCCCGGCGACTATCTGTCGAACCAGATCGCCGAGCTGCGCGCCACGGGACAAAGCTCGGCCGTGGAACAGGCCGAGTTTCTGCGCCGGGAATATGCGCTCGACCGGCCCCTTTGGCAGCAATACTTCATCTGGGTCGGGTTCATGCCGGGGCCCAACGGGTTTTCGGGGCTGATCCAGGGCGACTTCGGCTGGTCGTTCGAGTTTGACCAACCGGTGGCCGATATCGTGGGCGATGCGCTTTGGATGACGGTTCTGGTCAATCTGGCAGCGGTGCTTTTCGTCTATATGGTGGCCCTGCCCCTGGGGGTCCTGGCGGCGGCGAAATCCAAGACCTGGGTCGATTACACCGCGGCGTTTGTCGGCTATCTGGGGCTGGCCACGCCGAACTTCCTGCTGGCGCTGATCCTGTTTTACTATGGCAACCGGTATCTGGGTCTGCCCATTGGCGGGTTGATGGACCCGGTCTATGAGGGCCAGCCGATGAGCTGGGACAAGGTGAAATCGGTTCTTTTGCATCTGATCGTACCCACTTTCGTGATCGGCACCTCGGGCGCTGCGGCAATGATGCAGCGGCTGCGTGCCAACCTGCTGGATGAACTGGGCAAACCCTATGTTGAGACCGCGCGCGCCAAGGGGATGGCACCCGCCAGGATGCTGACCAAATACCCGTTGCGCATGGCCTTCAACCCGTTTGTGGCCGATATCGGAAACCTGCTGCCTGCGATGGTGTCGGGCTCGGTTCTGGTATCGGTGGTTCTGGGCCTGCAAACGATCGGGCCTGCGCTGCTGGCGGCGCTAAAAAGCCAGGACCAGTTTCTGGCGGGCTTCATCCTGATGTTCGTGGCGCTGCTGACGCTGATCGGAACGATGGTGTCGGATGTCCTTTTGATGCTGCTCGACCCACGCATCCGCTATGGGAGGCGCGACGTATGAGCAAACTGCCCGACGGACGTTATGTCGATGACGCGCCTTACGACCCGGATGAAAACATCAACCGGATCGAACGTGCGGACATGGATGCGCCCAACTGGCTGTTGGTCTGGCGCAAGTTCCGTCAACACAGGCTGGGTCTGATCTCGGGCCTGTTTCTGTTGGCCTCATATCTGATGCTGCCTTTCGCCGGCTTTATCTCACCCTACACACCGAATGAGCGTAATGCCGATCACCTTTATGCCCCGCCACAAATGGTGCGGTTCTTCCACGAAGGCGATTTTGTCGGGCCCTTCGTCTATCCGCGCACAGCGGTGCCCGATCTGGTGAATTACCGCTGGACCTATGAGACCGATACCACCCGGCCCATGCCGCTGAGGTTCTTCTGCGAAGCAGGCACGTATCGTCTGGCCGGGCTGATCAAAAGCGACACCCATCTCTTCTGCGCCTCCGAAGGGTCGACCGTGTTCCTGTTTGGCTCGGACAGGCTGGGGCGCGATGTGTTCAGCCGGATCCTTTACGGCGCGCAGCTGTCGCTGACCGTGGGGCTGATCGGGATCACCGTGTCGTTCATTCTGGGCATCGGGTTCGGGTCAATCGCGGGCTATTTCGGCGGCAAGATCGATTGGGTGATCCAGCGCACGATCGAGATCCTGCGCTCCTTGCCCGAACTGCCACTCTGGCTGGCGCTGTCGGCGGCGGTGCCCTCGAACTGGGGGCCGGTGGCGGTGTTTTTCATCATATCCGTCATATTGGGGATATTAGACTGGCCCGGGCTCGCGCGTGCGGTCCGGGCGAAATTCCTCAGCCTCCGGGAGGAGGAATATGTGCGGGCGGCCGAGATGATGGGCGCCTCGTCGGGTCGGGTGATCCGACGACATCTCTTGCCCAATTTCGTGAGCCACCTCATCGCCTCGGCGACACTGTCGATCCCGGCGATGATCCTGGGCGAGACCGCTCTCAGCTTTCTGGGGCTGGGGCTGCGGGCGCCCGCGGTCAGTTGGGGCGTGATGCTGGCGGATGCCCAAAACCTCGCCTCGATCGAGATCTATCCCTGGACGGCCATTCCGATGCTGCCGATCATCGTGGTGGTTCTGGCCTTCAATTTCCTCGGCGACGGCCTGCGAGACAGTCTGGATCCCTACGAGGATTGATCGGGCCCTGCTTGCGGAGCATTGCCGCAAAGCCACACATGTGAACGGACCAGGTGCAACCACGGCTGGCGCGTTTACGCCCCGGCGATCCGGGGAACGGATGTCGGCTTCGGGCCCAACCGAACTGACGCCGCAGGCCGCGCGAACGATGCGTACGGCAGGCCAAAGGCCACGATCACCTCACTGTGTGCATCGCTCTCCGAAACGCGCCCGATACGCGGTCGGCAAGGTGCCCAGTAGCTTGAGGAAACTCCGGCGCATCCTCTGTTCGGTTACAAAGCCGGACAGAAAGGCGATCTCCTTGATGGGTTTTCTGCTGTTCTCAAGATATCGTCGGGCGATTGCGAGCCGCCGTTCCTCGACGAACCGGCTGGGGTTTTGCGAAAACTCTCGTTTGAAGTCCCGATGCAAGGTGCGTTCTGTTGTGCCCGCAATCTCGGCCATCTTCCGAACACTCCAAGGCGCCGCGGGATTGGCCTCGATACGGCTATAGAGGTCATTCAGACGCTTGCTGGTTGTGGACTGTGCCCTGAGCGGCGCGGAGTATTGCGACTGGCCGCCTTGTCGCTGCATGAAGACAACCATCTCACGCGCGACACCCAGGGCGGCGCGCCGTCCGTGATCGAATTCCACAAGTGCCAGCGCAAGGTCAATGCCGGTCGTCACACCCGCAGAGCAATGGAATTTGCCGTCTTGCGTGAATATCTCGTCAAGGTGCCAGTCAACCCTTGGGAACTTGCGAAAGGCCAGATCCGTCCGCTCCCAGTGCGTCGTCGCCTTTCTGCCGTCCAGCAACCCCGCCGATGCGGTCAGCAGGCTGCCGGAACAGATGGATATGAGCCGATCGGTTTCCGGCTGAATCCGGGTCAAGAAACGCTGAAGCCCGAGATCGTCCAAGCGCCGATCTATGCCCGGACCACCTGGAACGATCATGTCAGACGCACCAGCCACATCGGCAAACGACGTGTCAGCACGCATGCTTAGACCGGTATCGGTTACGAAATCCCGGCCGTCTTCCGTCGCGGTCGCGATCCGGTAGGCATCCCAGCCAAGGATCTTGTTGGAGGAGCCGAACACTTGCGCGGGACCGGCCACATCCATGAGCAGCACGTCATCGAACCCAAGGATAATCACATGACGACGGCGATCTGTCTGATTTTGAGGGTAGATTGACATTCCAGACATGCACCACGGGGCCTAGGCTGCTGTCAACAGAACCCGCAAAACGAAAGCCAAATCATGTCACGTACCTTTATCTCTGACGTGCCCGGCGTGCCCGCTTCGCCGTCGCCGATCTCGCATGCTGTCGTTGTCGGCAATACCTGCCACATCTCCGGTCAACTCGCCGTCTATGACGAGGGCTATCGCGCGGGCAGTGCGGGCCAAGAAGCCGGTCGCGCCTTTGATCTGGTGTTTCGGGTCGCGGACGCTGCCGGCTTTCACGCCGACGATATCGTCTATGTCGATATCGCTTTTGCCGATATCGAGCGCGACCTTGCTGAGGTGAATGACGTGTGTCGCCAGCGATTCCTGCGGTATCCAGCCCGCACCGTTTATGAGGCCGCGAAACTGCCCTTCGGGGCGAAAATCAAGATTCAGGCGGTGGCGATGAAGGACTCGTGACGATGAAGCGCGGCAAAGCGTTCCGCAACAAGCAGGTTGCCGTATTCTGCGGATCGGCCTCGGGCCGACGATACCAGTACCAGTCCGACGCCTTCTCAGTTGGGCGGTCGGTGGCGAAAGCAGGGCACGGGCTGGTCTATGGCGGCGGTCACGTCGGGCTTATGGGTGCTGTTGCGGACGGATGTCTCCAGGCCGGGGGGCAAGTCATTGGTGTCATGCCGCGTGCGCTTGTGGATCGCGAGATTGCCCACACGGGCCTGACAGAGCTGATCCTTGCCGGAAAACATGCACGAACGCAAAGCCAAGATGGCCGAGCGGGCCGGTGCGTTTGTTGTTTTGCCGGGGGCGGCGGAACGATGAAAGAGTTCTTCGAGCAATGGACCTGTACCCAGATTGGCTACCATCAAAAACCGATTGGGTTGCTCAATCTGAATGGATACCTTGACCCGCTATTGACGATGTTCGATGAAATGGTGCGTTTCGGGTTCTTGTCTCAAGCACATCGGGAGATGCTGTTCCATGCGCCGCGCATAAATGACCTTTTGGCTGGATTCTCGACCTACTTGCACCCGCCCAGCAAGGCATATGACTGCGGCAAATGACGCTTGAATAAGGATCAAAGACACGGTTTAGAACACCCTGCAGACGATCACCGGCCGCGGCAGAGATTGACCTGAGGAGTTCGCATTGACGTCCCGATCATCGGACATGCGCGGGATCATTTTGATGGCCATTGCAATGCTTGGCGTGCCGTTGGTGGACGGCATCGCAAAGTACCTCAGCGCGGATTACTCACCGTTGTTCATCGGATGGGCGCGTTATGCGGTTGCCTGTCTGATCGTGATACCGCTGGCCTATAGATATCATGGGATGCGCATGTTTCCGGACGAGCAGCGTTTTGCGCATCTGGTCCGCACGGCGTTTCTGGTGACGGCCATGACACTTTACTTTCTGGCCATCGCACGTATTCCAATTTCGCTCGCGGTCAGCGCCTATTTCGTCGGTCCGGTTGTGGCTGTCGCCCTGTCGGTGCTGTTTCTGAAAGAAACGTTCACGTGGTGGAAACTGCTTAGCCTTGTGTTGGGGTTTGTGGGCTCCATCGTCGTATTGCAGCCGTCCGGTGATATCGAGATCGGCCTTATCATGGCCTTTGGCGCGGGCCTTTTCTTTGCGCTTTATCTGATTGCCACCCGCCAGACCTCTCAGAACAGCGACCCGATCAAGACACTGGCCTTCCAATGTGTCATTGGCACTGTCTTGCTCAGCCCTCAGGCGGCCTTCACCTTCGAGGTTCCGCAGCTCAACGTGCTGTGGCTTTTTGCAGGGCTCGGGATCATCTCCGCCATTGGGCATTTGATGACCATTCTGGCCTTTCGGCTGGCGGACGCGTCAACGCTCTCGCCGCTGGTCTATCTGGAACTGGTCGGCAGTGCGGCCATCGGGTTCATGATTTTTTCCGAGATACCGACATTGTCGACAATTGGCGGTGCGGCACTGATCATCATCTCTGGACTGGTTCTTCTGAGGAAACCTGCATCTGACAACAAAGGAGGCACATAGAAGTGAAAGACGCCATCGACATCGTTAGCTGCACTGATTTGAGCGCGGCTCAGCTTGAAAGCCTGCGCGCGTTGCGCGTTTCGAAAGACCAGGCGGAGTTTGGCGGCACCTTTCCACACTCGTTGGAGGCCAGTCTGGCAGAGAGCGACGGCGCGGTTCAGGGTTACTGTTTTGTGACAGACGATATACCCATCGGGATCGTCGTTCTGAAACGCGCACCCGCCACCGCGGAGTGGGTGCCAGAAACCGCCGTGTCCCTGCACGGATTCAAGATCGATGTCAGATGGCAGGGGAAGGGTCTTGGCAAGGCAGCGTTCCGGCTTGCCGTAGAGGCAGCCGCCCAGAAATGGCCCGATGCGGAGCAATTGGTGTTGGCGGTCGATGCCGGTAACAGCGTAGCCCTCGCCGTCTACCGAAGCTTTGGCATGACAGACAGCGGGCCGATTTACTCCGGGCGGGTCGGCCAAGAGCATCGGCTGTCGATGCCGATTGTCGGATCGGATATCGTTCAGACACTGGATTGAGATCGACATGGATCCAACGGCGTTTCCTTTCACAAAGGCTTAGGGCAATGGCATTCACTTTCCCCGACGGATTCGATCCGCAACCAATCCTTCGGGACCGCGGACTGACCTTGTCGCCGCTTAGCGAAGACGATCGCACCGGCCTGGCAGGAGCCGCCGGCGATCCGCTGATCTGGAGCGGACATCCGGCGCGTAACAGGCATGAAACCGCGGTGTTCACCCCGTATTTCGATATGTTGCTGGCCTCGGGGGCCGCATTGACCATTCGGGGCAAGGATGATCGCATCATTGGCTGCACGGTCTACTACACCGATACCAATGCGCCCTCCCGTCTTTCGATTGGCTTTACGTTTCTGGTGCGCGCGCATTGGGGCGGCGACACCAATCGGATCGTCAAACGGCTTACACTGGGGCATCTGTTCGCGACCACCAGCGAGGCATGGTTCCATATCGCACCGGACAACCTTCGGTCTCAGACCGCAACCACCCGACTTGGCGCCGTGTTCACCCACGAAGCTTGTATTGACCTTGCAGGCGGCACAGCCCGGTGGCGCTGTTACTGCCTGACGCGCGAAAGCTGGAACGCCAACGACGCCGCATTCACGTCGGCTTAGTTCCGACCACAACGCTTGCCGCGACGAGTGAACGTCAGAAGATGGACTGTCGCAAGGGCAGTTTTATCGTTGCCGCGAACTCGTCCTCGAGGTCGCGCCAGAACCTGTCCCGCAGCACGTCCGGAAACACGTGACCATCCGGCAATGCGTCCTTAGAGAACCATCCGGCGTCCACGGTCATTTCACCTTTGGCGGGGTTGGCGCTGACGTCTATCTGGCCGGAAACATACTTGGCCACAAACCAGAACTTCACCAATCTGCCGCTTTGATCAATGAGTTCGTCGATATAGGCAAGGCTCTTTACCTCAATGACGATACCCGTCTCTTCAAAGGTCTCGCGCTTCGCCGCATCTGCCAGCTCTTCTTCATTCTCGACACCGCCACCGGGCGGGGCCCAGAAATCAAAGCGGCCCGGGTCGTGATGCCGAACCAGCAGCACCTGCCCGGCTTTGACGACAAGGGCACCTGCTGAGATGTAGTGTTTCAATCCAACCTCCCGCGCCAGACGCGGTGCACGTTCTAGGGTCTGTTGAGATTCAGGATTCCCAAAACCAGTGAGTTCTGATTCAAACTTCCAAAAGGGAGGATTGAATGGACACGGGCAGGTTTATCATCACA
>NZ_JAAWWD010000082.1 GCF_021404545.1 Aestuariivita sp. | reverse complement strand
AACCCGAGCATCGCGACGCGCACCTCAGCCACAGACACAGTCTGATCCCCGAATTCCATCCATTCGACATCTGTCAGGTCGTCATTCCCAAGCGCAGAGACAACGCGCAGCCCACCGGGGGTCAGGCTGAAGGCCACCGTATCAAAGGTGCCACCTTCAAACACGGCCACGGCGTCCCCGTTACCGCCACGCCTCCGGTCTTGGCCCGAGCCCCACACCAGCGGTGACGGCCTCAAGATGCAGATAGACCAGGGACCAAGCCTGCATGGTCACAAGAAAGGATTCCAGATCCTCGGCGGAAATCAGATCGACAAACTCAGTTTCAAGCACGACCTGTGCGGCTTCTTCGTCCTGTCCCCCGGCCCCGCCATCCCATAGCTCGCTATAGGACACGCGATAGAGCGTCGCGGAGGGATCGAGCACGGCACTGAAATCAAGCGTCTTGTCTGTGGCTGTGCCGCTTAGATCAGCCAGGATGAAGAACGACTCTGGGCCGTTCTCGAACCCGTG
This sequence comes from Aestuariivita sp., assembly GCF_021404545.1. GTDB lineage: Bacteria > Pseudomonadota > Alphaproteobacteria > Rhodobacterales > Rhodobacteraceae > Aestuariivita. The sequence goes on along the minus strand of NZ_JAAWWD010000082.1, from coordinate 528 downwards.
GATCGTGATTTTATCCGCCTCGAGAAAATCCAGAACCGGGGTCATACCAACGGCTTTGTGCAAGAGGGAATTCGATTCTCCTGCGATGGTGAGATGCCCGCGACAAGTGCAGACCAGCGTGACGGAGCGGCTGTTGTTGAAGAGCGAGGGCCAGTAATGCGCGGTGGTCACGTCATGCGTTACCATCTCGTAGAACATGGCGACATCAAGGATTGCGTGTTGCAGGCCGCGATTGTTTGCCTCGTTCACGTCGCCTGTGCGGCTTACGTTCTCCTTCGGTGATGTAGTAATCGAGTTCCGGCAAGGCCTGCTGCGGTTGCCTAGATTCATCCGCCAGAACTCAAGCTGGGTGAAGCCGAATTGTTCCTGGGTATCGACGGCCCCCAAACCGCCATCCTGGTAATTGTGGTCGCTGATGGTATCGATTGCATTGGGTGCTTCCAGACAGGTCGATTCGGAAAAATTCGGCCATTTGGGCCCTGCACCAACATCAACTCTTGCCGTAAACCCAAAAGGTACCCGGTGTTG
>NZ_JAAWWD010000054.1 GCF_021404545.1 Aestuariivita sp. | reverse complement strand
CCCGCTCCCCCCCCCCCCCCCCCCCGCGCACCCCCCCGGGTTGGCCCCAAGCCCCGTGCCCCCCCCCTCGGCAGCCAACGGCCCCTGCCCTGCCCCGGTGGCCGGGCCGTCATAGGCATGGACCTGCATCGCGCCGCTTGTCGCCTCGAACGCCTGCGCGGCCTCCATCGCATGTGCATAGGCGCCGGGCACGACATGGCATGTGGCCCCTGTCTCGCGGATCAGTGCGATCTTGGCGGGGCCTGCCATCTCGGGCACGAAAATCGTCGCATCATGCCCCAGACGCCGCGCGGCAAAGGCCACCGCCGCTCCGTGATTGCCGCCCGAGGCCGCGACGACCCCCGCCTCGGGCACATCCGAGGACAACAGTGTGTTGAACGCGCCACGCGGCTTGAAACTGCCAGTGTGCTGCATCTGTTCGAATTTCAGATCCAGTGGCCGTTCCAGTCCCAGATCGCACCCGGCGATCACCGGCGTGCGCCGGACATGGGCCTCGATGTGGGACCGCGCCGCCTCAATCTCTGCTCTCCAGTTCATCGCTTGTTATCCTTCCCCGTGGCACATTCCTCGGCGACCCTATAGTGCTGGTGCAACCAGTCACAAGGACCGTTCGGAATGAGAGATCACCGTCACAGCCGCCTCCGCGACGCCCGCGAAGATAAGATTGCAGCGGGCGAATTGCCCAGTTCCGCACAGACCGCTTCGTCGACATACCGGCTGGCCTTCGCGGATGAGGATTTCCTCTGCCGGGATGAGCTGCGGCCCGTGCGCCTGCAACTGGAATTGCTCAAACCCGAACTTCTTCTCGAAGAGCACGGGGTCGACAGCACCGTCGTCCTGTTCGGCGGTGCGCGCATTCCGTCGCCGGCCAACAAGGACATTGCGCGGACCCAAACCCTCGCAGATCTGTCGGAGTACTATGACGAGGCGCGCGCTTTTGCCCGCCTGATGACCGAAAAGTCACTGGAGACCGGCAGCCGGGAATTCGTGGTGGCCACCGGCGGCGGTCCCGGCGTCATGGAGGCCGGCAATCTCGGCGCCAAGGAGGCGGGCGGCGTCTCCATCGGGCTCAGCATCGTGTTGCCGCATGAGCAGATGCCCAACGCCTATGTCACGCCCGAGCTCAGCTTCAATTTCCACTATTTCGCGATCCGCAAGATGCATTTCCTGATGCGCGCGCGCGCGATCTGCGTCTTCCCCGGCGGGTTCGGAACGATGGACGAAATGTTCGAAAGCCTGACCTTGATCCAGACCGGCCGTATGGAGCGGGTGCCTTTCCTGCTCTTTGGCCGTGCATTCTGGGAGAAGATCATCAACTGGGAGGCGCTGGCCGATGCCGGCACCATCTCGGATCAGGATCTGGACCTGTTCCGGTTTGTCGAGACGGCGTCCGAGGCCGTTCACATTATCGAAAACTGGGACCCGGCGCCGCCGAGATCAGAAATCCCGGGGCGCTAGGTTCTTGGGTCGGCGACAGAGGTCGCGATCCTGCCGCTCATGCAAAGTTTGCGGGCAGAATTCCCAGAGTGATCCCTTGCGGTAGCTTGGTGACGACCTGACGGTCTCCGTGATCGCGAATGCCAAAGCCATAGCCTTTCATCCGGAAATGCCATTCTCGCTTCGACAGCGATTTCTGCCGCTCCTTGGCCAGAAAATCCAGGGTGTCGGTTTCCAGCATCGGTGTACCTGTTTCTGCGTTCAACATTGTGTGCTCTCCATCCAGTGCGTTTGTTCGCAAAATGGAAACTGACTGTTGATCGCGGCGGGAGTGGTTCCACAAAAGGGAAAAATTAGGGCAACTGTCCCGGATTTTAACACAATTGAGCGGGGGCGGCCTGCAATCAGGGATGCTGCCCAAAGGACGATTGCGCCAGCCGGATAAAAGCTGGGCGAGTCCCGTGTTTCTTCTCGCCAAAAATACGCAACTCAGACCTGTGCCAAGCGCGCTTAGCCTGGCAATCCAGCCTCGGCGGCGATCTCGTTGCGGGTTTTGCGCGCGCGTTGTGTCGCGGATTTCAACTGACCACAGGCCGCCAGAATATCCTCACCCCTCGGCGTGCGGATAGGAGAGGCATAGCCAGCCTTATAGATGATATCGGCAAAGGCGCGGATGCGATTGTTCGAGGAGCGTTTGTAGGGCGCTCCAGGCCATTCATTGAACGGGATCAGGTTCACCTTGGCCGGGATACCCTCGATCAATCTGACCAGCCGACGCGCATCCGCGTCGCTGTCATTCACCCCGTCCAGCATCACGTACTCAAAGGTGATCCGTTCGGAGTTGGTTAGTCGGGGATAGGCGCGCAGCGCCTCCAGCAGCGTTTCTATGTTCCAGCGCTTGTTAATCGGCACCAGGCCATTGCGCACCTCATCGGTGGTGGCATGGAACGACACGGCCAGAAGGCATCCGATTTCCTCGGCGGTGCGGGCGATCTCGGGCACCACGCCGCTGGTCGACAGTGTGATCCGGCGACGGCTCAGCGAAATACCTTCGGGGTCCATCGCAATCTTCATCGCATCGCGCACATTCTCGAAATTATACAATGGTTCGCCCATGCCCATCAGCACGATATTCGACAAAAGCCGCGTTTCGTCCTTTGGCGCGCCGGGCACGGGCCATTCGTCCAGATCGTCGCGCGCCACCATGATCTGGCCCACGATCTCTCCGGCGGTGAGGTTGCGCACCAGTTTTTGCGTGCCGGTATGGCAGAATGAACAGGTCAGCGTGCAGCCCACCTGAGAGGATACGCACAGCGTGCCGCGATCTTCTTCGGGGATATAGACGACCTCGACCTCATGTCCGCCCGCGATCCGCACCAGGTATTTTCGCGTACCATCGGTCGAGACCTGTTTCGAGACAACCTCGGGGACCGCGATCACGAAGGCCTCAGCCAACGCGGCCCGGTAGGTCTTGGAAAGATTCGTCATCGCGGCAAAGTCCCGGACGCCCCATTGATAGATCCATTGCCAGATCTGCCCGACACGCATCTTGGCCTGCTTTTCGGGCGTGCCCTGTGAGATCAGCGTTTCGCGCAGTTGATCGCGGGTCAGGCCGACAAGGTTGACCGGCCCGTCGGGCAGTTTCCGGGGGATGGTCATTACATCCTGGGTGATCGGCGCCTGGGTGGGCATCTGAGATACTCTTCGTGAGGGGTTGATGGCGCTCTATATAGGACGGCCTGCGCGAAGCAAAAGAAATTCACGCATGCGCCGCGGTGTGACGGATGGGATTTGCGTCGAGATCCTTGGTCACGATCTGCGGCGCACCGTCACCCGAACGTTCTGCCGCCTGACCGAAGAAAGGCCCGGCTGGTATTGGCGGCGCGTGTGTTTCAGCGATTGATTCGAGCGTCAGCCGCCGCAGCGCGCCTCTGCATCCTCGACCGCGGCGGTAAAGCCCAGCAGCGAGAATGTGTCGACCGTTTGCGTGCCGCGTGACGACCGCGCGGTCAGCACGGCCTGCGCGCCGCGTTTCATCGCGGTGATCACTTTGGCGTCATCGGCGGGCGAGGCGGGCCAGGCCCATTCCCCTTCGGTGAAGAGCTCGAACGTGTTGCTGCCGATTTGCAGGTTCACCGTCGACCCATCGGCAAAGGGATAGCCGCCGGTGAAGGTCACCTGACCGGTCACCTCCTCGCCGGGGCGAAAGAACACAAAGAGCAACACATCACCACGCCGCACGGCAACGACCCGTCCGTCGCGTGTATTGACCATTTCCTTGGGTGCGGAGACGCCCCAGCATTCGGTCGGATCGTCTTCGACAAACACGCTCCAGTCTGTCTTCGCGGCGACGCGGTTGGTGCTTTCTTCCTGCGCAAGCGCGGCGCTGGATGCCAGAGCAGCCATGCTCGCCGCTGCAATCAAACGGGTGAGCTTCGATCCCCAAGGAAATCCCATGTCTCCAGCCTCCAGCTGTCCTTAACCTCAATATGCACGTGCCCCGAGCCTCTGACCTTGCTGGTCCCTCTGTTGGGTAAATGACCGGTGCGTCTCGACAGATTGCATAATAACGTAATATGCGCATCAGGCGAAAGAGTGATTGGCAGGAAATCGCCAAGATTTGAGGTGCGCTATGTCCCATCCCGTTCCCCTGACTGAAATCTGGCGCGGAGATCTTCTGGAAAGCTTGCACGCTGGGCATGCAGTGATCTGCGATGAGACGGGCCAGATCGTCGAGGCGTGGGGCGATCCCACTCAGCTGATCTATCCGCGCAGTGCCTGCAAGATGGTTCAGGCGCTGCCCTTGCTGGAGAGTGGCGCGGCAGACCGGGTGGGCTTGACGCCCGAGCATCTGGCACTGGCCTGTGCGTCGCATAACGGGGCGGCGATCCATACCTCGCGGGTGAGGGCATGGCTCGACGATCTGGAGCTCAATGACCACGCGTTTCGATGTGGCCCACAGTGGCCCGCGGAGCAGGTTGATCTGCACGCGATGATCCGCGCCGACGAGAGCCCGTGTCAGTATCACAACAACTGTTCGGGCAAGCATGCGGGGTTCTTGACCCTGTCGCGGGACATCGGCGCTGGCCCTGAATATGTCGAGCCGGATCATCCGGTTCAGAAAGCCTGCAAGGAGGCGTTTGAGCGCGCCACGGGGGAAGACAGTCCCGGTTTCGGGATCGACGGCTGCTCGGCGCCGAATTTCCAGACGACGCTTTTGGGTCTGGGTCGCGCCATGGCACGTTTTGCCGCCGCCCCGAGGGACACTGCCGAGGCGCGCTTGCGCGAGGCGATGATGCTGCATCCCGAGCTTGTCGCTGGGGAGGGGCGATCCTGCACCCGCCTGATGCGGGCCATGGGCGGCGCTGCCGCCATCAAGACCGGTGCCGAAGGGGTGTTTGTCGCGATCTTGCCAGGCAAGAAACTCGGCGTGGCGTTGAAGATAACCGATGGCGCCACCCGGGCCAGCGAATGCGCGATTGCCGCATTGCTTGTCCGGCTGGGCGTGCTGGATCCCGACCACGCGGCCACACGCGCCTATCTCAACGCACCCATTCTGAACCGGCGCGACATTCAAACAGGAACGATCCGCCCGGCGGCGGCGTTGCTGGACGCATGTTAGACCGGCCCTGGAGAGTGGGGACGACGGAGGAATGCATAGAACAGAGGCCGACATCCCGGTCGACAACCGCCGCGCCGCCACCAGCCACTGGATGCAGGCGGAAACGAAAATCGCGGCCCTAGATCCGGCGTTGCTCCTCAAGGTGCGAAGTATCGGACGGAGGTGGAGAGATTGGCCGTCGTCCAGGTTGGTGACGCACGCCAGAATGTGACGCACATTCTGGCCAGAAACCGACGCGGTTTCTGGGCAATCGCGACTCCCAAAGCGCCCAGATTTTGCGTCAAAATCTGACCATTTTCTGTGTCAGAAAATGGCGTCACCGTTCTGTATGAACGCGTCCCTGCTGTAACCTTGCAAATAAAGAAGCGCCGTCAGGTCGCCGAAATTGATCCGCAGATCACATTGCGCGGCCACCGATGGTTTTGCATGCAGCGCCACACCGGCCCCGGCCCGCCCCAGCATCCCGAGATCGTTGGCGCCATCGCCCACCGCGATGACGTCCGCTGCGGTCAGGCCGATCCTGGAGGTGATCGTCTCGAGCGCATCGACCTTGGCCTCTCGCCCCAGGATCGGGCGGGCCACGTCTCCGGTCAATATGCCGTCCTGAACCAGCAGCGTATTTGCGCGCGCCTCATCGAAACCAAGCATTTCGGCCACTCGTGACGTGAAGGCTGTGAACCCGCCCGAGACCAGGGCCGCGTACCCTCCATTGGCCCGCATCGTGGCCACCAGCGCCCGCCCGCCCGGCATCAATTCGATACGTGTCTCGAGCACCTTGGCGATCACCGTCACGGGCAATCCTTGCAACAGGCCGACCCGTTCGGTCAGCGCGCCTTCGAAATCCAATTCGCCATTCATCGCGCGCGCCGTGATCTCTTTGACCTGCGGACCGACACCGGCTTCTTCGGCCAGCTCGTCGATGCATTCCTGCCGGATCATCGTGCTGTCCATATCGGCCAGCAGCATCTTCTTGCGGCGCCCGTCGATGGGCTGCACCGCCAGATCAACGCCCACTCCTTGAAGGTCATTCCAAACGTCCCAGAGATTGCTCGGCACGTGCGGCACCGGGAACTCCGCGGCTTCGTCGGGGGCGAGCCAAAGGGCATCCCCGCCGCCCCAGGCGTTGCGCAGACTGTCGACAAGGGCGGGGTCGAGCGCATCGGTGCCGGGCGCGGTCAGGAGGGTTGCGATGAACATGGGGCAGAGTTTCCGATGCGTTACACTGGTGTCGCTTTTGCAGGCTCAGGCGGCGCTATATCGCCCATTTTCCGGTTGCGCCAGAGGGGGCGACCCCGTATTTCGGCATGTGGGACACCCTTCCCCAACGAGGGGCGCTTATCTGGAAGGATAGCATTGATGGCTATTGAGACACCCGGCGCGCGGCCGGCAAATCCGCGTTTCTCCTCCGGCCCCTGTGCCAAACCCCCGACCTTCACCCTGAATACGCTTGCCGATGCCGCCCTTGGCCGCTCCCACCGTGCTGCGGTGGGCAAGGACAAGCTTAGGGCGGCGATCGAAGAAACGCGCGGGATCCTGGGCGTGCCTGCCGATTACAAGATCGGCATCGTGCCTGCTTCCGATACCGGCGCCTATGAGATGGCGATGTGGAACCTGCTGGGCGCGCGGGGCGTGGAAATGCTGGCCTGGGAGAGTTTCGGCGCGGGCTGGGTGACCGACGCTGTCAAGCAGTTGAAATTGGATGCAGAGGTCAAGACCGCAGAGTATGGCGAGATCGTCGATCTCGGGACCGTCGACTGGGACAAGGACGTCTGCTTTACCTGGAACGGCACAACCTCCGGTGTGCGCGTGCCAAATGGCAACGCCATACCCGCTGACCGAGAAGGTCTGACGCTTTGTGATGCCACCTCCGCCGCCTTTGCGATGGATCTGCCTTGGGACAAGCTGGATGTGACGACATTCTCTTGGCAAAAGGTTCTCGGAGGAGAGGCGGCGCATGGTATGCTGATCCTCAGCCCGCGCGCGGTGGAGCGGTTGGAGAGCTACACACCGCCTTGGCCGCTGCCCAAGGTTTTTCGCCTGACCAAGGGCGGCAAGCTGATCGATGGCATTTTTAGCGGTGCGACGATCAATACCCCGTCGATGCTGGCGGTCGAAGACTACCTGCAGTGCCTCAAATGGGCGCGGTCCGTTGGCGGGCTGAATGGGTTGATCGCGCGGGCCAATGCAAATGCCAAGGCCGTCGCGGATTTTGTCGAGCTGCATGACTGGATCGACTTTCTGGCCCATGATCCCGAGACCGTGTCGAACACCTCCGTTTGCCTGAAATTCACCGATGAACGGATCGCCGATGGGGCCGCATTCGCAAAGGCCGTTGCCAAGCGCCTGGAGGCCGAAGGCGTGGCGCTTGATATCGGGGCCTATCGCGATGCGCCTCCGGGTCTGCGTATCTGGTGTGGCGGCACCGTCGAGACCGCTGATATCGAAGCCCTATTGCCATGGCTCGACTGGGCGTTTCAGATCGAGATTGCGGCCCAACCGGCCGCTGCCTGACGCGCCGGCGGGACAAGTCCCGCCCTACCCCAACACCGTAGGGCGGGACTTGTCCCGCCGCCCTTTCTCTCATTCCAAGGACCAAGCAGATGGCCCCCAAAGTACTCGTCTCCGACAAACTCTCCCCCACTGCCGTGCAGATCTTTCGCGATCGCGGCATCGAGGTGGATTTCGAGCCCGACCTGGGCAAGGACAAGGACAGACTTGCCGAAGTGATTGGCAAATATGACGGTCTCGCGATCCGCTCGGCGACCAAGGTCACCGAAAAGATCCTTGCAGCCGCCGACAATCTGAAAGTTGTGGGCCGGGCTGGGATCGGCACCGACAATGTCGACAAGGACGCTGCCTCCAAGAAAGGCGTGATCGTCATGAACACGCCCTTCGGCAACACCATCACCACCGCCGAACACGCCATCGCAATGATGTTCGCCGTGGCCCGTCAGATCCCGGAAGCCTCCGCCTCCACCCACGCTGGGAAATGGGAAAAGTCGAAATTCATGGGGGTCGAGCTGACCAACAAGACCCTTGGCGTGATCGGTGCGGGTAACATCGGCTCTATCGTCTGTGATCGCGCCCGGGCGCTGCGCATGAAGGTCCTGGCCTACGACCCGTTCCTGAGCGAAGAAAAAGCCGAAAAAATGCAGATCGAAAAAGTCGAACTGGAGGACCTTCTCGCGCGGGCTGATTTCATCACCCTTCACGTGCCTCTGACCGATGCAACCCGCAACGTGCTCAGCCGTGAGAACCTCGAAAAGACCAAGCCCGGCGTGCGCATCATCAACTGCGCGCGCGGCGGTCTGGTAGATGAGGAGGCGTTGGCTGATCTGCTGAAGTCCGGTCACATCGCGGGGGCGGCGTTTGACGTGTTCAGCGTGGAACCGGCCAGGGAAAATCCGCTCTTCGATCTGCCCAACGTGGTCTGCACCCCGCATCTTGGGGCGGCAACGACCGAAGCACAGGAAAACGTGGCGCTGCAGGTGGCCGAGCAGATGTCGAACTATCTGCTTACTGGGGCAGTGGAAAACGCGCTCAACATGCCCTCCGTCACCGCCGAAGAGGCCAAGGTCATGGGTCCCTGGGTCAAGCTTGCGGGCCATCTGGGCAGCTTTATCGGCCAGCTGACCGACGAGCCGATCAAAGCGATCAATATCCTTTATGACGGCGCCGTGGCCGAGATGAACCTTGAGGCGCTCAATTGCGCCGCGATTGCCGGGATCATGAAGAAATCCAACCCGGACGTGAACATGGTCTCTGCCCCTGTTATCGCCAAGGACAAGGGTATCCAGATCTCGACGACCAATCAGGATCAATCCGGAGCCTTTGACGCCTATATCAAGGTCACCGTTGTGACCGACAAACGCGAGCGCTCGATCGCCGGCACGGTCTTCTCGGACGGCAAACCGCGGTTCATCCAGATCAAAGGCATCAACATTGATGCCGAGATCGGTGCGCATATGCTTTACACAACAAACGAGGATGTGCCCGGTATCATTGGCCTTTTGGGCAACACCATGGGCAAGAACGGCGTCAACATCGCCAACTTCACTCTTGGCCGCTCGGACGTGGGCGGCGAGGCGATTGCGCTTTTATATGTGGATAACCCGATACCCGCGGATGTTCTGAAGACGCTGGAAAGCACAGGGATGTTCCAGCAGGTCAAGCCATTGGCCTTTGATGTGGTGTGACCTGCACGGGTGATAGCCTGCGAACCGAGTCCGTTCCTTTGGAGCGGCCGCTTGCTTTTGCGGATCTGAACAGCACACTTCGCTCGTGAGCATCTAAAAGGCTTTGTGCGCGGATCCCCCTTGGCCGTAGGTTCAGGACTCATAGCCAATAGATGACGGTCGCGGCGAGAGCGATGGCTGAGAGGAAGACCTTCGGACAGCGGTCGTATCGGGTTGCCACACGCCGCCAATCCTTGAGCCTGCCGAACATGATCTCGATGCGGTTGCGCCGCTTGTATCTCCGCTTGTCGTATTTGACCGTTTGCTTGCGTTGCTTCCGACCAGGGATGCAGGCGCGTATCCCGTTGCTTTTCA
>NZ_JAAWWD010000074.1 GCF_021404545.1 Aestuariivita sp. | reverse complement strand
AAAACTTCTTCCCCGGGGGTTGTTACCCCATGAACTTGGAAAACGTTCTTAGCCAGATCAACCCCGTTTGGGGTAACTTGCATAGGGTGGCTCCTCTCATAAGCAGATTTTGACACCTGCCACTATGGCGCATTGCGACGCCGGTTGAAGCAGGAGCCATCCACCCCATCAGCTTCACGGCACCCAGCGTCGCGCGGATGACGTCTGCATAACGCTTTGGGACAAGCCCGTCACCGGCACCATCCATCGGGTGGCCGCGGTTCTGTGATCGGGGCCGCTGACAATCCGCCAGGCAGGCTGCGGCACGATGTTTCGGTCCCTGTAAAACCGCGCTTTGACTCACATCGGTTTGTTGCGCAGAGTGCGCGTATTGCCAAGATTAGCAGGGCGCTGGTGCAACACCATGATCAAGATCGATAGCAGACACGCCCGCGCCTTTCTTCTGTCCTGCCAGAAGGGCACCATCCGCGCCGCGGCCGAAACCCTCGGATTGGAAGCGTCTTCTGTCAGTCGACAGATCACAGAGCTGGAAACCCAGCTTGGACTGATGCTGATGGAACGCAGCCGGCGGGGTGTGCGCGCAACCCAGGCAGGCCAGCTATTGCTGGCTCATCTGCGCCAGCAGCAGGCCGACTTCGAAGCGCTCGAAGCGGATTTCGACGCTCTGCGGGGGATGCGGCGGGGCGAAATCTCCATCGCGATCGGGGATGGGTTCATCAGTGACTTTCTGGGCAACGCCTTGCCGGGTTTTCGGGCCGCCATGCCCGGACTGACCTATAAGCTGGAATCTGGGTCGACCGAGAAGGTCATTCAGTCCGTACATGATGACACGGCCCATTTCGGATTTGCGTTTAACGCCCAACCCGACACCTCTCTGCGGGTGTTGTTCAAAGCGCGGCAACCGCTTGCGGTGCTGGCCAGCCCCAATTCCGATCTCGCGCGCTCTGACGCGCCGCTGTCCATGCCACAGCTTGCGGCCCTTCCAATGGCTTTGCCGTTACCCAATTTCGGGATCGGTGTGCTCTTGCGGGAAACCGAAGCCGTCTACGGCGTGAGGTTGCAAGCCGTTCTGGAAGCCAACTCCATCGCCGCATTGCGCAATTTCGTCAGAGAGGAAATGGGTGTCACAATCCTTCCGGCCTTCGTTGTGGCCCGCGAAATCGCAGATGGTTTGATCGTCGCGCGCTCACTGGACGTGCCTGAACTGAACAAAGGCGAAGCCGCCCTCTTAACCAGACATGGGCGCCGATTGCCGGAAAGCGCGCTGCGTCTGGCCAATCACGCTGCACGGAGCATGCTTGCGTTTCAAAACACACTCTAATCCTTAGCGTTGCGCCTGGCGCAACGATAAAGCGCATTGATTGCAGTTCCCGAGAGCAAACGCCCGGCCTAGCCTGGTCTCTGCGCTATCGCGCCAATTCAACAGTGAGAGGACCCATCGTGATCCGTAATAGAGTTCTTACCGCAACGGCTGGAATTGCTGTCGTTGCGGCCATGGCAAGCGCGGCGTCAGCCGAAACACTTCGCATGGCGTCTCAGGGCGACGCGACGAGCCTTGACCCGCACAGCCACAACGAAAGCTTCACAAACTACTTTCTTGCAAACATCTATGAAGGGCTTGTGGCGCGCGACCGCAATTTCGAGATCGCAGGACAGCTTGCCGAAAACTGGGAGCAGGTAGACCCAACAACCTGGCGCTTCGATCTGCGCGACGGCGTGACATTCCATGACGGGTCCGCGTTTGCCTCGGATGACGTGATCTTTTCGATCAACCGCGCCCGTGCCGAAAGCTCGAACTTCAAACACGTTCTTGCCTCTGTCGAGAGCGTCACGGCGATTGACGAGATGACGGTCGAGATCAGGACGACGGCGCCGAACCCCATTCTGCTCAATGATCTGTTGGACTTGATGATCCTCGACAAGCAATGGGCCGAAGCGAACGGAGCCGAAGAACCGATCAACCTGCAAGCCGAGGAAAAGGCCTATTCCGCGACCAATGCGAACGGGACCGGCCCCTACAGCGTGACAAGCCGCGCACAGGGTGAAAGGACCGTTCTGGCCGCCAACCCCGACTACTGGGGAGAGATGGGCAATATCACCGAGGTTGTCTTTACCCCGATCAACAATGCCTCGACGCTCGTCTCGGCTTTGCTGTCGCAAGAGGTCGATCTCGTCATGCCTCTCCCGCTTCAAGACATTCCGCGCGTTGAATCGGCTGATGGCGTCAAAGTCGTCTCCAGCCCAGAGGCCCGCACGATGTATATCGGCATGGACCAATGGCGCGACCAGATCATCGAAAGCCCTGTCGAGGGGAACCCCTTTCTTGACCTGCGCGTGCGGCAGGCCTTTGCTCATGCAATCAGCGCCGAGGCGATCATCGACCGCGTCATGCAGGGCCAGGCCACGCTGTCCACGCAATATGTGATGGACAAGGTCAACGGCTATAACCCGAACCTGACGCGTCTGCCTTACGACCCGCAAAAGGCAAAGACCTTGCTGACCCAAGCCGGGTATCCTGACGGGTTCGAGCTGACCATGGATTGCTCGACCGATCGTTATGTGAACGATGGGCAGATTTGTCAGGCAACGGTAAGCTTGCTTGCGCAGGTCGGGATCAAGGTAAACCTGATCGCACAACCCAAGGCCCAGTTCTTTCCGAAGGTCGTCGCCCCCGACTTTGGCACATCGTTCTTTCTGCTGAGCTGGACGCCATCGACCATGGACAGTCTGAATGTGTTCCAGAATGTCCTGGGCACGCGCGATCTGGACAACGGCAAAGGCTCCTGGAATATCTCCGGTTGCTCGGTTCCCGAGGCGGATGCCCTGACGGCAGAGGCCGCCACCACCATGGACCCGGCGGCCCGTGAACGGCTGTTGCAGGACGCCATGGCGCTGATGGTCGAGAACGTGTGCCTTGTGCCACTGCATGTACAACAGCTTGTCTGGGGCGCGGCTGAGAAGGTCGAGCTGGTTCAACACCCTACGTTTGAATTCCCCCTTGAGTATTACAACGTAAACTAACCTGGCCCTGACAGTTCGGCCGTCCCTCCCGATGGGATGGCCGAGCTCACCGGCGATTGGGAACGATCTGATGTACTATGTCATTGCCCGCGTGTTGCAGGCCTGCCTTGTCATGCTTTGCGTTGCGCTGGTCGGGTTCATCGTCTTTCAATATGTCGGCGATCCTGTGCTGGCGCTGGTCGGGCAGGAAACATCTATCGAAGACCGCGCGGCCCTGCGCGAGAGCCTTGGGCTGAATGACCCTATCCTCGTGCAGTATCTGCGCTTTGTGGCCGATGCGCTTCGCGGCGATCTGGGGATCTCCTACAGCTTCAACCGCGATGTCGCCGACATGATTGCCGAGCGGCTGCCCGCGACGGTGGAACTGGTTCTGCTCTCTGGTGTCTTGGGGCTTGTCCTTGCGATCCCCGCGGGCATCTACACCGGCATCCACCGCAAGGGCGGCTGGGCGCAGGCGATTATGGCTCTGTCGGTGATCGGCGTTTCGATCCCCTCGTTTCTTCTTGGCATCCTGATGATCCTGGTCTTCTCGGTCTGGCTGAACTGGCTGCCATCTTTCGGGCGTGGCGATGTGGCGGGCGTCTTTGGATTTCGCTCCAGCCTGTTCACGTTGGACGGTCTGAGCCATGCGCTCATGCCAGCCGCGGTCCTGTGCCTGTTTCAGCTTGGGGTCATTCTGCGCCTGGTGCGTGCAGAGATGCTGGAAGTCCTGCGCACCGATTTCATCCGATTTGCCTGGGCCCGAGGCCTGCCCGCGCAGGTCGTCTATCTCCAGCATGCCCTCAAGAACACGCTTGTTCCCGTGGTGACGGCCATCGGATTGCAACTCAGCTCCCTGTTTGCCTTCTCGATAATCACCGAGCGCGTCTTTCAATGGCCCGGCATGGGGTCGCTGCTGCTGCATGCCATCGGGCAGAGCGACATTCCCCTGCTTGCCGCCTATCTGATCTTTGTGGGTCTGGTCTTTACCGTCGCCAACCTGGTCGTCGATGCACTCTACGTCATGATCGACCCCCGCATCCGGCACGGCAAGGTCTGACACATGCTGATCCGGATCAAATCTGATTTCTGGTACGAGCTGCTCCGCTCTCCGATCACGGTCTTCTCGGCGCTGCTCATCATCCTGATGGTGCTGGCCTGCACGTTCGCACCCTGGGTCGCGCCGCACACGCCGTTTGATCCAGCCACGATCTCGATCCTCGACAACAACCTGCCACCCGCCTGGCAGGACCGGTCCGATCCCCGGTTTTTGTTGGGCACCGACATGCAGGGCCGCGATGTCCTGTCGGCGATGCTCTATGGTGGGCGGATTTCCCTGATGGTGGGGTTGGGGGCGGTTGCGCTTTCAACGGTGATCGGTCTGACCGTCGGCCTTGTGGCCGGTTACTTCGGCGGGCTGACAGATGCGATCCTGATGCGGATCGCAGAGGTGCAGTTCGCCTTTCCGCCGATCCTCATCGCACTCTTGCTCAATGGTATCCTCAAGACCGCGCTTCCGGCAGATGTTTTTGCCACGGCGGCGGTTCCGATCATGATCCTCGCCATCGGCCTTGCGGGCTGGGTGCAATTCGCCCGCATCGTCCGCGCCTCGACGCTGGTGCAACGCGAACAGGATTACATCACCGCCTGTCACGCGATCGGGCTGCCGACCCATGTAACGATCCTGCGCCATATCCTGCCGAATGTTCTCAGCCCGGTGTTGGTTCTGGCCATGCTGCAAATCGCCGTCGCGATCGTGACCGAAGCGACACTGTCCTTTCTGGGGCTCGGAACCCCGTTGACGGAGCCGTCCCTCGGCGCCCTCATCCAGGCCGGAAGCCAGTTCCTGTTCTCGGGCATCTGGTGGGTGGTGATCTTCCCCGGTGTCATGCTTTTGATGATGGTGATCGCCTTTAACCTCGTGGCCGACTGGGCGCGCGACTATCTGAACCCGAGGTTGCGATGACCGATCCGCTTCTGAAAATCGAGGATCTCCAGATCACGTTCCCCCACAGGCGTGGTGACTTCATTGCCGTACAGGGTTTCGAGCTGACGCTGAACAAGGGTGAGATCGTTGGCCTGATCGGCGAAAGCGGCGCTGGCAAGTCCACGGTCGGAAATGCCGTTATCGGACTTCTCAGCCCGCCCGGCCGTGTCACGTCCGGCCAAATCCTGCTGGATGGTCAAGATCTCACAGAACTGACGGCGCACCGATTGGCCGCGCTGCGCGGTCGCCGGATCGGGATGATCTTTCAGGATCCGATGACCTCGCTCAATCCTCTGATGACGGTTGGACAGCAACTTGCGCAATCCATCTCTATCCTGCGCAAGATGCCGATGCGGCAGGCCCGCGCCGAGGCCGCCAGACGCCTGTCTGATGTCGGCATCTCCGACGCGAAAAACCGCATGGACCAGTACCCTCATGAGTTTTCCGGCGGGATGCGCCAGCGTGTTGTCATTGCACTGGCTCTGGCAGGTGATCCCGATCTGCTGATTGCAGATGAGCCGACAACAGCCCTGGACGTTTCGGTCCAAAAGCAGGTTCTCGACCTCATCAAGGACATTTGCCGCGAACGCGCGTTGGGTGTCATCCTTGTAACCCATGATATGGGCGTGATCGCGGAAACAGCGGATCGTGTTTGCGTGATGCGGCATGGGAAACTGGTTGAAACCGGCGATACACAAAAGGTTCTCGCCCATCCCACGGCCGACTATACAACCCGGCTGATCGCCGCAATTCCAAGCATCACGGAACGGGAGGACCGGTTCCGCAATCCTGAACCCCGCACGGGCGACATCGATAAATGGTTGCTGCAAGCCCATGATCGCGAGGAAGAGGGCCATTTCCTGAACACGACCGACCTGGTCAAGGAATTCCCGGCAAAGGGTGTGTCCTTCGGCATCCGGCAACCGCCGTTTCGCGCAGTCGACGTACCACAGATCCAAATCGCGCGCGGTGAGGTTCTGGGCCTGGTCGGAGAGAGCGGATCGGGAAAATCCACACTCGGGCGGCTTTTGACAGGGTTGCTGCCGATCACTCAAGGCAGCGTGACCTATACCGACCATGGCGATATCAGCGCGTTTCGGCGGGCTGCCCCCCGCAAAGCGTTTCGGCGGGACGTCCAGGTGGTTTTCCAGGACCCGTATTCGTCCCTCAACAGCCGATTGCGTGTCGACAGAATTCTGGCCGAGCCCATTCGCTTTCATGGATTGGCCAGCCGATCACAGACACCCCGGCTGGTTGCGGCACTCCTGGAACGGGTCGGCCTGTCAGCAGAGGACGGCCGCAAGTACCCGCATCAGTTCTCGGGCGGTCAACGCCAACGCATCTGCATCGCACGCGCCCTTGCGGTGCGTCCGCGGTTCATTTTGTGTGACGAACCAACCTCGGCGCTCGATGTCTCTATCCAGGCCGACATGCTGGCGCTCTTGATGGAGCTTCGGCGCAGCCTTGGACTGACAATGCTGTTTGTAAGCCATGATCTGGCTGTCGTGCGCCAAGTGTCCGACCGGGTCGCGGTCATGCGAAAGGGCAAAATCGTGGAACTGAAAGAGGCCGAAACCCTCTTCCAATCGCCGGAGCACGAATACACCCGACATCTTCTCAGCACCGCACCGCGCGTCGAGGGTCACCGGCCCTCCAACACAGCGGCATCAACAAGGAAGGCTATTCAATGACCCAGACTATCGGTCTGATCGGGCTCGGGGCTATGGGCGGTGCCATGGCCCGCCGGTTGATGGAAACAGGACATGACGTGCTTGGGTATGACCCGCTCCCCGAAGCCTGCCAGCGGGCCGCGCGGGATGGGGTGGAGATTGCAGCCGACCTCAGCGCGATTGCACAGACTTGCCCCGTTATCGTTCTGTCGCTGCCAAAAGCCGCGTTTGTGACGCAGGTCATGTCAGAGCTTGTGCCCGCCCTGTCGACGGGCGCCACCATTCTGGACACAACGACATCGCAGCCCGAAACCAGCCGCGCCCAATACCGAACCGGCATCCAGAACGGCTATGCCTTTCTCGACGCACCGGTCAGCGGTGGACCGTCAGGAGCGCGAACAGGCACCATGACGATGGTTGTCGGCGGGGATGCGGCCGCGCTGGATCCGCTGCGGCCGATATTGGATCGCATGACGGCAAAACTGCTCCATATCGGGCCGTCCGGCGCAGGCAATGCGGCGAAGATCGCGAACAACCTTCTGTGCGCGGCCAATCTGGTGCTGGTCAGTGAGATGGTTCATATGGCCAGGCGTGCCGGGGTTTCCGCCGAAGACCTGCTGACCGGTCTGAACGCCGGATCCGGTCGCAGCGGTGTCAGCGAGGTCAACTTCCCGCGTTGGATCCTCAATGGCAGCTACGATTCCGGCTTCACCATGGGGCTGATGCGCAAGGATGTCGGCCTCGCCCAAAACCTGGCCAAAGAGCTTGGGCTGACCCTCCCCGGTACCGAGGCGATCGCAGCCATCTGGGAAGACAGTCGCAAGATGTTGCCCGACAGCGCGGACTTCAATGAAATCTACAGATACGAGACCTGATATGACAGATCGCGCGGCACTCTTCCAAACCCTCAGCGCCGAGTTGCAGCTTGGCCCTGTCCCGCAAAGTCTGGTCGCCGGTGCGCTTGTCAGCGGAAGCGGTGATGGCATCACCCTGGAAGATCCCTACGCCCGTTGCATTCTGGCAGAATATCCCGATTGCGAAGCCGACATTGCAAACCAGGCATGTGCCGCGGCCGCGGCGGCGCAGCAGACCTGGATGACCGAAACCAATGCCGCGGGGCGGGGCAATATCATGCAGGCGGCGGCGACCGCGATAGAGCGGCGCGCTGACACGCTCGCCAGGATGGAAGCGCTGGTTGCAGGCAAACCCATTCGGGATTGCCGGACCGAGGTTGCCAAGGTTGTCGAGATGTTCCGCTATTATGCCGGCTGGGCGGACAAGCTGCATGGGCAGGTCATCCCGGTGCCGTCCGGACATCTGAACTATACGCTGCGCGAGCCCCTTGGCGTGGTCTTCCAGATCACACCATGGAACGCGCCCCTGTTCACGGCAGGCTGGCAAATCGCGCCGGCAATCGCCTGCGGCAACGGCGTGGTCATCAAACCAAGCGAGCTGACGCCCGTGACGACAATCGCGCTGGTAAAAATCGCCGAAAAGGCCGGACTGCCCAAGGGCCTGGTCAATGTGCTGGCTGGATTGGGTCCCACCGCAGGGCAAGCGGCAATTGCCAACGAACATGTCCGCAAGGTCGTCTTTGTCGGATCGCCGCAGACAGGGCGTCAGGTCGCGATCGCCGCGGGCCGCGCGCTGAAACCTGTCGTTCTGGAGTTGGGGGGCAAATCCGCCAATATCGTCTTTGACGATGCAAACCTCAAACATGCGGCCCTTGGCGCTCAGGCAGCGATCTTTTCCGGCGCGGGGCAAAGCTGTGTGGCCGGATCGCGCCTTTTGGTGCACCAGGCGGTGCATGCTGAGCTTCTGGACATGATTTCCACCGGCATGAACGCGATCACGCTTGGCGACCCCCTGGCAGAGGCCACGGAAATCGGCCCGATCAGCAACGCGCGCCAGTACGCCCATGTGACAGGCATGCTCACGGCAGCCCAAGATCAAGGCGGCCAGGTCCTGACCCGCAAGGTGCTGCCCGATACCGGTTACTTTGTTCCACCAACGGTCCTGGCTGGGTTGGACAACACCGCACCCGCAGCCCAGACCGAAATCTTTGGCCCGGTGGTCGTGGCGATCCCGTTTGAGACCGAACAAGACGCCATAGCCCTCGCCAATGGCACAAGCTTCGGATTGGCTGGCGCTGTCTGGACCGACAATGTCGGCCGGGCGCATCGTCTCTCTCAGGCCATTCGCGCGGGGACGTTCTGGATCAACAGCTACAAGGCTATCCATGTGTCATCCCCGTTCGGCGGCTCTCTGCAATCGGGCTTTGGCCGGTCCAGCGGAACAGACGCCTTGGCCGAATACACAAGCCCCAAGAGTGTCTGGCTCGATAGCGGGGAAACACCCAAGATCGCGTTTGGATATGTGTCCTAGCCGCCCGAACCTGTTCGTCGCCGTCCGGTTTTCGGTGGAACCGCCGGTGCGCTGATATCCCGCCGCGGCCAGAGGCGAAGACGTCCTGCTTTGATGTGGCCAAGACGCGGCGATGGGTTCCAGACGGTAACGATTCTTTCAAACTTGAACGAACCGGTCGGCGTTTACCGGCGCCCAGGACATATCCCATGCCAGATGCCCAAAAATGAGGTGGTTCTGAAAAGTCATTTTCAATCAATGCATTACATACCAACCTAAGCGCAAAGCAATCCGGGACACCCAACGGAATGCCACTTGCGCCTTTCGGGGCGACGGTTTTGGTTGACAGTCGCGCGCGGACCAAACTTAAATTGGTTCAAACCAAAGGCGAAATGTTCTGGGGGATCGATGCTGCAAAATGACAAGATCGACGGTCAGGACCTGTCCGAAAATCTCCGCGTGTTGCAAGCCATCCGCCACATGGTGACGGACGATCTTCTGCCCTCCGATGGGCGGTTGCCGACCGAGCGTCGTCTGGCGATTGAACTGGGGGCCGGTCGCAGATCGGTGCGCTACGCGCTCGACCGCCTCGAAGCCGAAGGGCTGGTCTGGCGCAAACAGGGCAAGGGCACCTTTGTCGGTCAGCCGCCCGACCCGACCGAGGAGCTGGCCGCCAAAATCGTCTCCGAAGTCGATCCGCTCACAGCGATGGAGGCGCGTCTTTGCATCGAGCCCGCACTGGCCGATCTCTGCGCCCGTCGGGCAACGGCGGACGATGTTGACCTGTTGCGGCAACTGGCCGAGCGCACGCATGAGGCAGGCGAGGCAGAAGCCGCCGAGCTTTGGGACGGGGCGCTGCACCGGGCGATCGCGCGGATTGCCGGCAACCGGGTGATGTTGACGGCCTTTACCCTGATCGACGAGGTGCGCATGGGCGAGGAATGGCAGCGCAAGCGCCATCGCGCGCGCACACCCAAGACCCGCGCGGCCTACGATGCTCAGCACAGCCGGATCATCGACGCGATCGACGCGCGCGACGGGGCAGCGGCAGCCGAGGCGATGCGCGAACATCTCAAGGCGCTTTTCTCCAACCTAAAGACCTCGCTGGAAAAGGAGGGCCAATGACCGCCCCGACCCCGCTTCTTGACGTCCGAGGTCTGACAATCCGCGTGGCCGAGGCAGCAAGACCGCTGGTGGATTATGTGAGCTTCACGCTCGACGCCGGGGAGACGCTGTGCATCGTCGGCGAATCCGGGTGCGGCAAGAGCCTGACCGCCCTGGCACTGATGGGCCTGCTCGGCGGGACCCCGCTCCGGATCGAGGGCGGCACGGCCGTGTTCCAGCAGACCGACCTTTTGTCGGCCCCGCAAGCCACGCTGCGCGCGCTGCGCGGAGACCGCATCGCGATGATTTTTCAGGAGCCGATGACCTCGCTAAATCCCGCGCTGAAGATCGGCGATCAGATCGCCGAAGCGGTTTGCGCGCACCGCGATGTCTCGCGCGAGGTTGGTCGGGCGCGGGCGCTGGAGATGCTGGAGCGGGTGCGGATCCCCGCCGCGCAAAGTCGGCTGGACGAATATCCGCATCAGCTTTCGGGTGGCATGCGGCAGCGGGTCATGATCGCCATGGCGCTGGCCAATGATCCCGCGCTTCTCATCGCGGATGAGCCGACAACCGCGCTGGATGTGACGATCCAGGCGCAGATCCTCGATCTGATGCGCAGTCTGGGGCGCGAAACGGGGGCGGCCCAGATCATGATTACCCACGATCTGGGCGTGGTCGCCGAGATGGCCGACAAGGTCGCCGTAATGTATGCCGGTCGGCTCGTCGAGGCAGGCAGCGTGGCGCAGATCTTCGAGGATCCGCAGCATCCCTATACGCTGGGCCTGATGTGCTCGATGCCATCGCTTGCGGGCCGGAGCGAGCGCCTCGTGACCATCCCGGGCACCGTCCCGAGCCCGCTGGATATGCCTGTCGGCTGCCGCTTTGCCGCCCGCTGTCCGTTCGCCGATGCGGCCTGCGACGCACCGCCCCCGCTTGTCGATCTGGCACCCGGGCACCGGGTCGCCTGCTGGCACGCCCCAATCGAGCAGGCCGCGCCCGCGTGGAAGGAAACCGCATGAGCGATGCAATCCTCCAGGCACGCGGCCTGACGCGCCACTTCATTGCCAGCAAACCGCTGTTTGGTGCGCCCAGCGTCGTACAGGCGGTCAATGGCGTGGATCTCGACATCGCCGAAGGCGAGACCTTCGCGATTGTGGGCGAATCCGGGTGCGGGAAATCGACGCTCGCGCGGCTCTTGTCGCACCTGATCGAGGCGTCGGAAGGATCGGTGATCTATGACGGCCGCGATATATCCAGGTTGACGGGTGCCGAATTGCGCGCGCTCAGGCAAGAGATGCAGTTCATCTTTCAGGACCCGTTCTCGTCGCTCAACCCGCGCATGACCGTTGGCGCACTGATTGGTGAGCCTTTGCGCATTCACAAGATCGGCACGCCCGCCGAACGGCGTGCCAAAGTGGCGGAACTGCTGCGCAAGGTCGGGTTGCGGCCCGACCACGCCGACCGCTATCCACATGAATTCTCTGGCGGCCAACGCCAGCGTATCGGGATCGCCCGCGCATTGGCGACGGGCCCCAGGATCGTTATCGGGGATGAGCCCGTCTCGGCGCTCGACGTGTCGATCCAGGCACAGGTCGTCAATATCCTTGAGGATCTCAAGGATGAATTTGGCCTTACGCTGATCGTCATCGCCCATGATCTGGCCGTGATCCGCCATATCGCGGACCGGGTCGCGGTGATGTATCTGGGCGAGATTGTCGAGCTTGGCGATGCCGCAGACGTATTCGCGACCCCCGCGCATCCCTATACCGAGGCGCTCCTGTCGGCGATCCCGATCCCGGCCATCGGCGCGCGCAAGGTGCAAACCAAGATCGAGGGCGATCCGCCGAACCCGATCTCGCCCCCGCCCGGCTGCCGCTTCCATACCCGGTGTCCCTATGCCGAGCAGACCTGCCGCACCGAACGGCCGCGGCTGCGTCCAGTGGGACAGGGGCACCACGTCGCCTGCCATCTGGCCGACCGCCTGTCGCTGGACGGCATTCGCCAGGACGAACAGGCCCGACCGCCCGCGGTCGCAACCAGATTTGCCCGCTACAGCGCGGCGCGCGCCAGCATGACGGCCAACACACAATCCACAACACTTGAAAAAGAGGAGTGAACGCAATGCGTATCTTAAAGACACTGGGACTGGCGGCAATGCTCGCCGCGACAAGCGGCCTTGTCCATGCTCAGGACCTGCGGATCGGTCTGCAAGAGGATCCCGATGTGCTCGACCCCGATCAGTCCCGGACCTTCGTGGGCCGCATCGTCTATGCCTCGCTTTGTGACAAGCTGGTCGACATCACGCCCGACCTCGAGATCGTTCCGATGCTGGCCACCGGATGGGAGTGGAACGAGGACGGGACCGAGCTGACCATGACGTTGCGCGAAGGTGTCACCTTCCACGATGGCGAACCCTTCAACGCCCAGGCGGTCGCGGCCAATATCGACCGCTCGAAGAATTTCGAGCTGAGCCGCCGGAAATCCGAGGTCAGATCCATCGAAAGCACCGAGGTGATCGACGATTATACCATCAAGTTCAATCTCTCGGCGCCGGACGCCACACTGATCGCGCAATTCGCCGACCGGTCGGGCATGATGCTGTCACCCAAGGCCACCGCCGAGGCGGGCGAGGCCTTCGGTCTGAACCCGGTCTGCGCAGGCCCCTTCACATTCAAAGAGCGTATCCAGCAGGACCGCATCGTGCTGGAAAAGTTCGCAGACTATTACCGCGCGGACGAGATCAACTTTGACACAGTCACCTTCCTGCCGATCCCGGACACCACGGTGCGCCTTGCCAACCTGCGGGCGGGCGATCTGCATATGCTCGAACGGCTTGCCGCGACGGACCTCGCCTCGGCCGAGGCGGATGACGGGCTGGTGGTCGAAAAGGCGACATCGCTGGGCTATCAGGGCATCACGATGAATATAGCCAACGGCCCGCGCGCGGAAAATCCGCTGGGTCAGAACGCGGCGGTGCGTCAGGCGCTGTCGCTGGCGATTGACCGCACGGCACTGAACCAGGTGGTCTTCGAAGGGGCCTTCGCGCCCGGCAACCAGCCCTACTCGCCCACATCTCCCTGGTACAATGCCGATTTCCCGGTGCCCGAACGGGACATCGAAGCCGCCAGGGCGCTTCTGGCCGAGGCCGGTTTTGCCGATGGCGTGACCATTGAGGTTCAGGTCACCAACAACCCGGTCCAGGCACAGGTCATGCAGGTGGTTCAGGCGATGGCCAGCGAGGCGGGCATCACCATCGAACTGGCCGCCAAAGAATTCGCCACGCTTCTGGCCGACCAGACGGCGGGTGAGTTCACCGCCAGTCAGATCGGCTGGTCGGGGCGGGTCGATCCGGATGGCAATATCCACCAGTTCATGACCACCGGCGGCGGGATCAACGACTCGCATTACTCCGACCCCGATATGGATCGTTTCCTGAACCAAGCCCGCCTGTCCACCGATCCGGCGGTGCGCAAGCAAAGCTACAACGCCGCGATCGCCAAGCAGCAGGAAGACATGCCCATCGTCTATCTCTACCACCCGGTGTGGATCTGGGCGCTCGACAGCGCGGCGGACGGGTTCACGCCCTATCCCGACGGCATGATCCGCCTGCACGGTGTGTCCGTGGCCGAGTAACGCGCAGCCATGACACCCGCCGCTCCGGGGTCTCCGGGGCGGCGGACCGAACCCCCTGCACCACATTCGTAAGGTCCCTCTATGCTCGGTTTTCTCGCTCGCAGGGTCATCATCGCGATCCCCACGGTCATTCTGATCTCGATTTTCGTGTTCGCTCTTCAGCATCTGCTGCCGGGCGATCCGATCCTCGTCATGGCCGGGGAAGAGCGTGACCCCGAGCTGATCGCCGCGCTGCGCGAGAAGTATCGCCTCAACGATCCGATCCCGATACAGTACCTCGCCTGGGCCGGAAACGCGTTGCAGGGCGATCTGGGCATATCGCTGCGCACCCAGCAACCGGTGCTTGAACTGATCGGGGAAAAACTCCCCGTGACGATCCAGCTTGCCGTGATGGCGCTGATCATCGCCATTCTCATCGGCATCCCCGCGGGTGTGCTGTCGGCCTATAAGAAAGGGACCTGGATCGACTGGGTCGCCAATGTCACCGCCCTGTCGGGCCTGTCGGTTCCAAACTTCTGGCTGGGGATCATGCTGATCCTGCTTGTCTCGGTCAGGCTCGGCTGGCTTCCGGCATCGGGCTATGTGCCGCTGACCGAGGATCCGCTGCAATCGATCCGCACCATGATCATGCCCGCATTCGTGCTGGGCACGGCCATCGCCGCCACGCTCATGCGCCATACCCGGTCTGCGATGCTGAGCGTGCTGAAATCCGACTATGTGCGCACCGCCCGCGCGAAGGGCCTGCGCGAACGCGTCGTCCTGGTCAAGCACGCCCTGCGCAACGCGCTGGTGCCGGTGGTAACCGTCATCACCCTGCTCTTCGGAGAGTTGCTGGCCGGCGCCGTCCTGACCGAACAGATCTTCACCATTCCCGGCTTTGGCAAGCTGGTCGTCGACGCTGTCTTTAACCGCGACTATGCGGTGGTGCAGGGGATCGTGCTGTGTACCGGCATCGCTTTCATCTTCATGAACATACTGGCCGATGCGGCATACCGCGTCCTGAACCCGAGGATGTCCGAGAAATGACCGCTGCCGTCGATCCGCAGACAGACGCCGATCCGCTGCCGCCGCCCCGCCGCAACCGCGCCTGGGAAAAGTTCCGCCGCAGCCCGTCGGCGCTGCTGGGCGGGGTGATCGTGCTGTTTTTCCTGATCGTGGCGCTGCTGGCCCCGCTCTTGCCGGTGCCCGGCCCGACCGAGACCGACTGGTCGGCGGTGCGCCAGGCGCCGTCCGCCGCGCATCCCTTCGGCACCGACGAGATTGGCCGGGATGTCCTCAGCCGGATGATCTGGGGCGCGCAGGCGTCGCTTTTGGCCGGGGTCGTATCGGTCCTGATCGCGGTGCTGCTGGGTGTGCCTCTGGGCATGCTCGCGGGCTATCTGCGCGGCTGGACCGATGCCGTCATTTCGCGCTTTACCGAGGCGCTTCTGGCCGCGCCGTTCCTGATCCTCGCGATTGCGCTTGCGGCCTTTCTGGGGCCCTCGCTGACCAATGCGATGATCGCCATCGGGCTGTCGGCCATGCCGATCTTCATCCGTCTGGCGCGGGCGCAGACCATGACGGTGATGACCGAGGATTACGTGGAAAGCGCGCGTGCGGTGGGGATCGGGCATCTTGGGATGATCGGACGCTATATCCTGCCCAACATCATCCCGCCGATCATCGTACAGGCGACACTGACCATTGCCACTGCAATTATCGCCGAGGCCTCCTTGTCGTTCCTCGGTCTTGGTCAGCAGCCACCGGCGCCAAGCTGGGGTGCGATGCTGAACGTGGCCAAGAATTTCCTCGAACAGGCGCCCTGGATGGCGCTTTACCCCGGTATCGCGATCTTTCTGGTGGTGCTGGGATTTAACCTTTTGGGCGATGGGCTGCGCGATGCTCTGGACCCACGCGATTGATAAAGGGGCAGCCGATGACATTTACCACAAGACCTGAAATTCAAGGCACGTTCGGTGTCGCCACCTCGACACACTGGATTGCCTCCACCGTCGGCATGAAGATCCTCGAAGCCGGAGGGACGGCAGCGGATGCCGCCGCCGCGATGGGCTTTACCCTGCATGTGGTCGAGCCCCATTTGAACGGGCCGCTGGGTGATATGCCCGCCCTTGTCAGGTCCGCGGGCGACGCGGCACCGCAGGTCATCTGTGGTCAAGGCGTCGCGCCCGCGGGGGCAAGCATCGCTCATTACCGTGCCGAAGGGCTGGACAGGATCCCCGGCTCGGGGCTGCTTGCGACCGTGGTGCCGGGCGCTTTTGATGCCTGGATGCTGATGTTGCGCGATCACGGGCGCCTGCCCTTGCGCGATGTTCTTGAACCGGCGATCTTCTATGCCCGCCACGGCCACCCGATGCTGCCCCGTGTCGCCGCCACCATTGACGGGCTGTCCGATTTCTTCCGCGATGAATGGCCCACCTCTTACGAGACGTGGCTGCCGGGGGGCGCGGCCCCCGCGGCGGGCGCGCTCTTTCGCAACCCCACGCTGGCCGACACCTGGGACAGGCTCCTGCGCGAGGCCGAGGCGGCACAGGGTCGCGAGGCACAGATCGAAGCGGCCCGGCGGGCCTTCTATCAGGGTTTCGTGGCCGAGGCGATTGACGGCTGGATGCGGCAGGCTTGTGTCATGGATGCCTCCGGCACCGCGCATAAGGGCGTGCTGACCGGAGAGGATATGGCCACCTGGCAGGCCAGCTATGAGCCGCCCCTTTCGGCTGACTACGAAGGCTGGACGGTCTGGAAACCCGGGATCTGGAGCCAGGGACCCGCCATGTTGCAATCGCTGCGCGTGCTGGAGGGCAGTGGCATTGCCCAGATGGACAGCCGGGGCGCGGACTTCGTGCATCTGGTGACCGAGACGATGAAGCTCTCCTTCGCGGATCGCGAGGCCTATTACGGCGATCCGGATCACAGTGATATCCCGGCTGACATGCTCTTGTCGCGCGACTATGCCGAAGGGCGGCGCGCCCTGCTGGGGGCCGAGGCGAGCCTTGCACAGCGTCCCGGGCGGATCGACGGGTTCGAGGGGCAGGCCGATGCCGCCATCGCACGCGCCGCCGCGAGCCAGGAGGCTGTGGGCGGCGTCGGCGCGGGAGAGCCGACAATGGCGCACCTGTCGGAAAAACGCGGCGACACGGTGCATATCGACGTGATCGACAGGTGGGGCAATTCGGTCTCCGCGACCCCGTCGGGCGGCTGGCTGCAAAGCTCTCCGGTGGTGCCGGGCCTGGGGATGGCGCTCAACAGCCGGGCGCAGATGTTCTGGCTTGATGAAGGGCTGCCCACATCGCTCGCTCCGGGGCGGCGCCCGCGTACCACGTTGTCGCCGTCGATGGCCCAGGGACCGGACGGCACACAGCATGCCTTCGGCACACCCGGCGGCGATCAGCAGGATCAATGGCAACTGATGCTGTTTCTGCGCCTCGTCCACAGCGGCATGAACCTGCAGGAGGCCATCGACGCGCCGCTGTTCAACACCGCGCATTTCCAGGGCTCTTTCGATCCGCACCCGGTGCGTCCCGGCCACCTGATGGTCGAACCGGATTTCGGCGCGGCGGTGATCGCCGATCTGCGCGCACGCGGACATGCGGTCGACGTGGCCGACCCCTGGAGCATCGGACGACTGACCGCCGCAAGCCGGACACCCGAAGGGCTGCTCAGGGCCGCCGCAACCCCGCGGCTGATGCAGGCCTATGCGGTCGGGCGCTGAGGCAGACCGCGATGACCTATTCAATCGTTGCACAGGATGGGCAAACCGGAGAGCTTGGGGTGGCGGTCGCCAGCCGCTTTTTTGCGGTTGGCGCGCTTGTCCCGCATATCCGCGCAGGCAAGGGCGCGGTGGCAACGCAGGCTTTCGTCAGCCCGCTCTGGGGCATCGACGCGGCCGACCGGCTTGCCACGGGACAGCCGCCGCAAGACGTGTGCGACGCGCTGGTGCAGGCCGATGCGGGGCGCGCCAACCGGCAGCTCCACATGGTCGACGCGCACGGCCGTACCGCCGCCTATACCGGCCCCGATTGCGTCGGCTGGTCCGGGCATCTGACCGCGCAGGGCGTCTCTGTCGCGGGCAATATGCTGGCGGGAGAGGCTGTGGTGCGCGCCACGCTTGAGGCCTATCGCACCCACGCGGATCTGCCCCTGATCGAGCGGCTGATGACCGCGATGGAGGCGGGCGCGGACGCAGGCGGAGACAAACGCGGCACACAATCGGCGGCCCTGATCGTCCACCGGTCCGAGCCCTATCCCTGGCTCGATCTGCGCGCTGACGATCATCCCGACCCGCTTGCCGAGATGCGCAGGCTCTATGCCGTGGCGCAGGAGCGTTTCCTGGTGATGTCGAAAACACTGCCGACGCGGGCCAATCCGCATGGGACGCTCGACCGGACCGCCATAGATGCCGAAATCGCCACCCAAGAGGAGCGTCGCAAGGCGGCAGGCCAGACCAGCCGGTCTTTCGCGACACCGCTATGAGGCGGCGCTTTGCATTTGTGCATCGCTGCCGGTTTTATGGACGCCTGCACCCGGCGCCTATGGATTTTGCGTATGATCGCAAGACCATAGAGTGCGACCGGCATGCAACGGGATAGGATCGAAATTGAACGGGGGTAAGCCATGAACGACCACAAGATCGCAGAGGCCGATATCGAAGCCGCCGAACGGCTTCTCGCCGTTGCCTACACCGCGCAGGAGCGCGCGCAGATGGCGGGCAATCTCCAGGGACAGATCGACTCTGCCGTCGCGCGCCGCAAGCTGGAGCTGCCCAATTCCGTGCCGATGAGCCTGCGGTTCGATCCGCGTCTTCCGGGGTTTGAGATGCCCCGGGCCGACGGGGTAACCGGCACCGCACCGGACACGCCCTTGCCCGAAAACGACGCGGACATCGCCTTTGCCTGCCTGCCGCAGCTTGGCGCATGGATCGCCTCCGGCGCGCTGACAAGTCGGCGGTTGACCGAGATCTATCTCGACCGGATCGCCCGGTTCAATCCTCAGCTGATGTGCTATGCCGCCGTCACGGCGGATCTGGCCCTGGCCGAGGCCGACGCGATGGATGCGCTGACCGCGCAGGGCAAATCCCTCGGCCCGCTGCATGGCCTCCCCTACGGCCTGAAGGATCTCTTCGACACTGACGGAATCGTCACCGGATGGGGTGCGGAACCCTATCGGAACCGCGTGCCCGACAGCGATGCGCGCATCGTGACCATGCTGCGCGCGGCGGGTGCGGTTCTGTTGGGCAAGACCACCGTGGGCGCGCTGGCCTATAACGACATCTGGTATGGGGGCGTCACGCGCAATCCCTGGAACACCGACGAAGGCGCCTCCGGCTCCAGCGCCGGATCGGCCTCCGCCACGGCGGCGGGGCTTTGTGCCTTTGCCATCGGCACCGAGACGCTGGGCTCCATTACCTCGCCCTGCCAGCGCTGTGGACCAACCGGGTTGCGCCCGACCTTCGGCAGGGTCAGCCGGGCGGGCGGCATGGCGCTGTGCTGGTCGCTCGACAAGGTGGGGCCGATTTGCCGGGGGGTCGAGGACACCGCACTGGTGCTGGCCGCGATCAATGGCGGCGATCGGGCAGATCGCTGCTCGATCCAGGCGCCCTTCGCCTTCGACGCGGGCAAGGGGATCGAAGGGCTCAAGCTGGGATATCTGCCCGAAGCCTTTGGCGACGGGGCCACAGATGTCGACCATGCGGCACTGGCGGCAGCCAAGGCCCTGGGCATCGAAGTTGTCGAGGTTTCCCTGCCCGATCTGCCCTATGGCGCGCTGATGAACGTCGTTTACGCCGAAGCGGCCGCAGCGTTCGAGCATCTGACCCTGACCGGGGCCGACGACACCCTGACCTGGCAGGACGATGGCGCCTGGCCCAACACGTTTCGCAAGGCCCGCTTTTTGTCGGCGGTCGATCACGTCCAGCTTGATCGTCTGCGCTATCTGGTGATGCAGGCCCTCGACGGGCTGTTTCAGCAGGTCGATGCGCTGATCGGGCCGTTCATGACCGGCCCCATGCTGGTCGCGTCGAACTTTACCGGCCATCCCTGCCTGCACCTGCGCGCAGGCTTCGAGGATCTGGGCACCCGCAGCGCGGCCTCTCTGGGCGCGGGCAAACTGACCACGGGCGCCGCGGATGCAAGCGGCAGGAAGCATCGCGTGCCGCAGGGCATTTCGCTTTGGGGGCGGCTCTTCGACGAGGCAACGATCCTGAACCTCGGGCTCGCGCTCGAGGCCGGTTTCGGCGTCGCCTCCGAGCGCCCGCCCCTGCCTGACTGAGCATGAGAACCGGCCGATCAAGGCTGGCGGATATCCGACGGGCGGGCGGGCATGCCCGGCCCATCTGCAACAAGGAGATCGAAAGATGAAACGCAGAGACTTCCTCAAGACGACATCGGCCCTGATGGGCGGCACTGTCCTTTACGGGCTGACCGGCCCGGCCCAGGCACAGTCCGAACCGGTGCGCGGCGGCACGCTCATCTGGGGCCATTCCGAGACGACCCAGAACCTCGACATGCACCAGACCGGCACCGCCTCGACCGGGCGGGTGTTGCAGAATGTGCACGATTCGATTGTCACGGTGGACCAGGATCTGAACGTGATTCCCAACCTCGCCGAAAGCTTTGAGCAAAGCGAGGATGGGCTGACCTATACGTTCCGGCTGCGCCCCGGCGTGATGTTCCACAATGGCAAGACGCTCACCTCGGCGGATGTGAAATACTCCTTCGACCGGTGCCGCAACCCCGATACCGGTGCGGTGAATTTCGAGGTCTTCAATGCCGTGGACAGCATTGAGACGCCCGACGATCTGACCGTGATCGTCACGCTGACCTCGGTGAACGCGCCGTTCCTGTCGCGCCTGGCAGAAAACGGAGCGGGCGTCGTGATGCCCGAAGGGTCGGGCGACGAACAGGGCAATACGCCGGTCGGCTGCGGACCCTTCCGCTTTGTCCGCCGCGAATTCGGCAACGAGGTGGAGCTTGAGCGCTTTGACGACTATTGGGGCGGTCCGGCCTATCTCGACCGCATCATCGCGCGCGAGATCACCGAACCGACCGTCCGCCTGACCGGCCTGCGGACCGGTGAGCTGCACATGATCAACGACATCCCCGCCGATCGCATCGCCGAGATCGAAGGCGCCGACGATCTTCAGGTCGTGTCGTGGTTCCCGCTGAACTGGGATTTCGTGAATTTCAACCACGAGTTCGAGCCGTTCAAGAACCCCAAGGTCCGCGAGGCCTTCGACCATATGATCGACAAGGACGTGCTTCTGGAAGGGGCTCTGTGGGGGCAAGGGGCTGTCACGGCCTCGCCCAGCTATCCGACATCGGCCTCGTTTAACAGCGATCTCGGGCAGCGTCCTCAGGACATCGAAAAGGCCAAGGCGCTCCTGGCCGAAGCGGGCTATGGGCCCAATGAGCTGTCGGTCGTCTTCAAGGTCACGACGAACTATCCCTATCATGTGGAAGCCGCGCAGATCATGCTGGAATGGTTCCGTATGGCCGGTGTCGATGCCTCGATCGAACAGCTCACCTGGTCCGACTGGCTCAGCCAGGTCTGGGTGGACAAGGATTTCCAGATTTCCATGATGAACTTCTTCACCCTGTGGGAGCCGGATTTCCTCTATTACTCGCTCTGGAACACCGAAGGCGCGTTCAACTACCGCAAGATTTCGCACCCACAGGTCGACGCGCTGACCGCCAAGGCCCGTGTCACCGTCGATCCGACCGAGCGGGCGGCGATCTACAAGGACGTCCAGCAAATCATCCACGACGACACGCTCGATGTGGTGCTGTGGTTCCGCAATGGCACGATCGGGGCGCAGCCTGCGGTTCAGGGGCTCGACACCATCGTGCATCCCAACGGCTCCAACCTGCGCTTCCACAAGGTCTGGCTGGCCGAGGCCTGAGGGCCGCATGACACGGCCGGGGCGCGGATCTGTGCCCCGGTCCATTGACCTGCTGACAAGGGCGACCCTCGCGTGAGCTATATTCTCAACCGCGTCTTCTCGATGATGCTGACCCTCTTTCTGATCTCCGCGATCACATTCGCGGTGACCAATATCCTGCCCGGCGATGTGGCCATGATGATCATGGGCACCCAATCCAACCCCGAGGCCCTGGCGGGCCTGCGCGAGACGCTGGGGCTGAACGATCCGCTTTTGGTGCAATACGGGCGCTGGATCGGCGGCATGCTCACGGGCGACTGGGGGTCGTCGCTGGTCTTCAAGGAGCCGATTGCCCCGCTCTTGGTGCAAAAGATGACGGCGAGCGGGCTCTTGGTGCTGTTTTCGATGGCCATCGCGCTGACCTGCGCGGTTCCCTTGGGGGTCTGGGCGGCAGTGCATGCCAACCGCTGGCAGGACACGGCGGCAAGCTCAACCGCGATGCTGGGCGTGAGCCTGCCGGATTTCTTCTGGGGCATCATGCTGATCCTGCTCTTTGCGCGGGGGCTGGGATGGCTGCCCTCTTCGGGCTTTGTCGATCCGGCCGAGGATCTGGGCGCCGCGATACGGCATGCCCTGTTGCCCTCGCTGGCGCTGGGTCTGGGGCTGATGGCGCATCTGACGCGCATGACCCGGGCCACGATGACGGGCATCCTGAAACAGGAATTCATTCGCGTGGCCCGTGCCAAGGGTCTGAACGAAGGCACGGTGGTCTGGCGTTACGGACTGGCCAATGCGGTGGGGCCGGTGATGACGGTGGCGGGGTTGCAGGTGGGCTACCTCTTCGGTTCGATCATCGTGATCGAGAGCCTCTTCAACTATACCGGCATGGGCTGGCTGACCTATCAGGCGCTGCTCAACCGCGACATCCCGCTTATTCAGGCCAGCGTCTTTGTAATCGCGGCGGTGGTGATGCTGGCGAACCTGATCGTGGATCTGCTTTATGCCGTGGTCGATCCAAGGATCCGGTTGTCATGAAGGTGCCCCCAGCCTTTCGCAGCACCAAGGGCATCCTCGGCACGGCCATCGTGCTGATCGTGCTGTCAATCGCAATTCTTGCCCCGATCCTGATCCCCGCCGATTGGGCAACCCGGATGGACATGCGCGCACGGCTGTCGCCGCCGACATGGGCGCATCCGATGGGCACCGATCAGCTTGGTCGCGACCTGATGTTCCGGGTCCTGCTGGGCGCGCAGACCTCAATCTTCATCGCGGCGGCGGCGGTGCTGATGTCCATTGTCATCGGCCTGCCGCTGGGCCTCATTTCTGGGTATATGGGCCGGACAACCGACAATGTCCTGATGCGGCTCGTGGATACGCTCCTGAGTTTTCCCGCATTGCTGCTGGCGCTGACGATCTCGGCGATCCTGGGGCCGAACCTGCAAAACACCATCATCGCGATCGGCATCGCGTTTACACCGTTTCTGGCCCGCATCATCCGGGGCGAAGCCCTGCGGGTGGCCCAGATGCCCTATGTCGAGGCGGCCCGGACCGCCGGCAATTCCGACCTGCGTCTGATCACGCTGCATATCCTGCCCAACATCATGCCCGCGGTCATCGTGCAGGCGACCATCAGCCTCGCCTTCGCGATCCTGGCCGAGGCGGGCTTGAGCTTTCTGGGCCTTGGAACGCAGCCACCCGACGCGTCCTGGGGGCTGATGATCCAGGCATCACGCGACTATCTCGACCGGGCGCCGTGGACTGCGCTGGTTCCCGGCGCGGCGGTCGCCCTGACGGTACTGGGGCTCAACATGTTCGGCGACGCGCTGCGCGACGCGCTCGACCCGCGCACACGGGGGGCAGCGTGATGGCAAACGATCAGGACCCGCTGGTCAGTATCGACAGCCTGCGCGTGGAATTCCGGGGCGAGGATGGCCCCATCGTCGGGGTCGAAGACATCAGCTTTTCCATCGCACCGGGCGAGACGGTGTGCGTGGTGGGCGAAAGCGGGTCGGGAAAGTCGGTCACATCCCTGTCGCTCATGCGGCTGGTTGAATTCGGCGGCGGGCGGATCACGTCGGGGCGGCTGGGGTTCTCGCTCAACGGCAAACAGATCGACCTTGCGCAGACCGACGCAGAGACGATGCAGACCATCCGGGGCGACGAGATCGGCATGATCTTTCAGGAGCCCATGACCTCGCTCAACCCGGTTTTCACCATCGAACGACAGATGACCGACGGGTTGCGCGCGCATCGTGGCATGTCGCGCGGCCAGGCCCGCGCCCGGGCGCTGGAGCTATTGCAGCAGGTCCGCATACCCGAGCCCGAGCGGCGGCTGAAACAGTACCCGCATGAGCTGTCGGGCGGGATGCGTCAGCGTGTGATGATCGCCATGGCAATGGCCTGCGAGCCGCGTCTGCTGATCGCGGATGAACCGACGACGGCGCTCGATGTGACGATCCAGGCGGAAATCCTGGCCCTCATCGACCGGCTCAAGCGGGAAACCGGTATGGCGGTGCTTTTCATCACCCACGATATGGCTGTCGTGGCGCAGATGGCCGACCGCGTGGTGGTGATGTATCGCGGCAAGCTGGTCGAGGAAGGGCCCGTCGAACGCATCTTTGCGGCGCCGCAGCAGGACTACACGCGCAAGCTGCTCGCCGCCGTGCCGCGCCTGGGGGAAATGCGCGGCAAACCCGCGCCCGCGCCCATGCGGCTGGTGGGCGCGCAAACCCCGCAGGCCTCCCTGATCCCGATGGGCGCGGCGCCCAAAAAGCTGTTGCAGGTCCGCAATCTGACCACGCGCTATCCGGTCAAGGGCGGTCTGTTCCGGCGGACCGTCGCCAATGTTCATGCGGTCGAGGATGTCAGCTTTGACATCGGTCGCGGCCAGACACTGGCCCTGGTCGGAGAGTCCGGTTGCGGCAAGTCAAGTTGCGGCCGCTCGATCCTGCGGCTTTCGGAGCCGACATCCGGGCAGGTGCTGCTGGATCAGACAGATATTCTTGCCCTCCGCAATCGCGATCTGCGGCGCCGGGCATGGCGCGACATGCAGATGGTGTTTCAGGACCCTTTCGCCTCGCTCAACCCCTATATGCGGCTGCGTGACCAGGTTGCCGAGCCGATCCGCAATTTCGCCATCGACACCCCCGGCACGGTCGAGGACCGCGTGGCCGAGCTTTTCGACAGGGTCGAGCTGCCGCGCGGTTTCATGCTGCGTTTCCCGCACGAGCTGTCCGGCGGTCAGCGCCAGCGGGTCGCCATCGCCCGTGCGCTGGCGGTCAATCCCAAACTGATCATTGCCGATGAAGCGGTCAGCGCGCTTGACGTATCGGTGCAGGCGCAAGTGCTCAATCTGATGATGGAGTTGCAGGCCGAACTGGGCGTCTCCTATCTGTTCATCAGCCATGACATGGCCGTGGTCGAACGGGTCGCGCACCGTGTTGGGGTGATGTATCTGGGCCGTCTGGTCGAGATCGGCAGTCGGCAGCAGGTCTTTGAAAGTCCGCAGCACAGCTATACCAAATCGCTGCTGTCGGCGGTCCCGGTCGCCGACCCCACACGGCGCAACATCTCAGATGATCTGAACTTCCGCCCGATCCCCTCTCCGGTTTTTCCGCGTGACCACACCCCCGCCCCGTCGATCTATGACGAGATGGCGCCAGGGCATCTGGTGCTCCGGGGTGAGATGGGGCCGGGGTTCGACTGACCACAACACCTGGCGCCGCGTCCATGGGCGCACTCCAGGTCTGGCTGAGCCTGGAATAGCCACTGTCGTCCGGGCAGAGCGGCAGGCCCGGTTCGTCCGGCCCAGCGGGCAAGCTGCCCGTCACCGCGCATGGTATCGACGGCATTGTCGCTGTCCAACACAACGAGCGACGCGCAAGGATCGTCTGCCGGACCGCGCCGTTCGTCCCGGTACCGACCGATCAGTTGGTCGAGCACCGTCAGCGCGGCCGCTGATTGAAAGGCCACAGTTTCAAGAGCTTCTGGCTGCCCAGGGGTGACCCAGCCCGGCAGTTGCGGTAGCTTGTTTGCGTCGTCTGGGAAGGTGGCGGGTTCGTATGTCATGGCACAAGACTATCCCGTGGCGGCGCTTTCCGCTACCATATAGTGTACAAAGCCGCCCCACCCGGCCGGCTCACCCTGCCGACAAATAGAATTTTCGAAATAATTGGCAGGTCGGACCCCACAAAAAAAAAAAGCAACCAGCGAAGAACAACCCAA
>NZ_JAAWWD010000005.1 GCF_021404545.1 Aestuariivita sp. | reverse complement strand
TTGTGGGTATTCCCCGGGTTCCCCCTCGTGGCGGGGCCCCTGGGCGCAGGGGGGTCCCGGGGGCCGGTGACCGGGTCAAATCTACATGTCCCATGGGCCCGGAGGCGCTGGAGGCAATGCTGGCCTGCGCGCGGATCGGCGCCATTCATTCTGTGGTCTTTGGCGGGTTTGCGGCCAATGAACTGGCCGTGCGCATCGACGATTGCACACCCAAGGCGATCATCGCGGCCTCCTGCGGGCTGGAGCCGGGGCGCGTGGTCCATTACAAACCGCTTCTGGATGGCGCCATAGACCTTGCCACGCATCAGCCCGAATTCTGCGTGATCTTCCAGCGCGAACAAGAAGTTGCGCATCTCACCCCCGGGCGGGACGTCGATTGGCACGGGTTTCAGGCCGGTGTGGCGCCCGCCGAATGCGTGCCGGTGCCGGGCAATCACCCGGCCTATATCCTGTATACGTCGGGCACGACGGGCGCGCCCAAAGGCGTTGTGCGCCATACCGGCGGCCATCTGGTGGCGCTCAACTGGACGATGAAGAACATCTACAACGTCGAACCGGGAGAGGTCTTCTGGGCCGCTTCGGACGTGGGCTGGGTCGTGGGCCATTCCTATATCTGCTACGGGCCGCTGATCCACGGCAACACCACCATCGTGTTCGAGGGCAAGCCAGTGGGCACTCCCGATCCCGGCACCTTCTGGCGGGTGATTGCTGAACATAAGGTGACCAGTTTTTTCACCGCTCCCACGGCCATCCGCGCGGTCAAGCGGGAAGATCCCAAGGGCGCGCATATCGGCAAATACGATCTTTCGTCGCTGCGCGCGCTCTATCTGGCGGGCGAACGCGCCGATCCCGACACGATCGAATGGGCGGGCAACGCCCTGGGCGTGCCGGTCTATGACCACTGGTGGCAGACCGAAACCGGCTGGACGATCGCAGGCATGCCCGCGGGGATCGAGGCCTTGCCAGTCAAGATCGGATCACCCTCGGTGCCGATGCCCGGTTACGATGTTCAGATCCTTGACGATGCGGGCCATCCCCTGCCCGCCGGAGAATTAGGTGCCATCGTCGTCAAGCTGCCTTTGCCCCCGGGCACGCTGCCCACGCTCTGGAATGCGGAAGACCGGTTTCAGACATCCTACCTCAACGCGTTCCCAGGGTTTTATGAGACCGGCGATGCAGGCATGATCGACGAGGACGGGTACCTCTATATCATGGCGCGCACCGATGACGTGATCAACGTGGCGGGTCATCGCCTGTCAACAGGCGGGATGGAAGAGGTGCTGGCCGCGCACCCGGATGTGGCCGAATGTGCAGTGATCGGCGTGACCGATACCCTCAAGGGCCAGATGCCGGTGGGATTTTTGTGCCTCTCAAACGGCGTGAATCGCCCGCATGAAGAGGTCACGAGAGAGGTCGTCAAGCTGGTACGCGAGAAAATCGGCCCCGTAGCGGCATTCAAGCTGGCGGTGGTGGTGGATAGGTTGCCCAAAACCCGGTCAGGCAAGATCCTGCGCGCCACGATGGTCAAGATCGCCGATGGCGAGGCGTTCAAGATGCCCGCCACCATCGATGATCCCGCCATCCTCGATGAGATCAAAACCGCGCTGCAATCCATCGGCTACGCCCAGTAGGGCGGGACAAGTCCCGCCCTACGGCCACTGGCTAACGCATGACTGTTCCTTGCAAGCGCACTGCCTTGAAGTAAGGTGACGAAAACCCAGAGAGCGAAGACATGTCCCAAAAACCCCTTTGGCAATGGAGCGCGACAGAGATCGCCGCGGCAACCACATCAGGCCGGATCAGTGCAAGCGACGCAACCGACGCGGCCATCGCGCGGATGGAGGCAACAAATCCCGCGCTGAACGCGGTTGTCGAAAGCCTGGCCGATGAGGCCCGCGCCCAGGCCGCCGCGCTCGATGCCAGCGACGCACCCAAAGGACCTCTGCACGGCGTCCCGCTCACCATCAAGGTGAATGTCGATCAGGCAGGCCATGCCACAACCAATGGTGTGACCGCCCTCAAAGACAACATCGCCGAAGATGACGCGCCCATCGTGCGCAATCTGAAATCCGCGGGCGCCGTCGTGATCGGGCGCACCAATACGCCGGAATTCTCGTTTCGCGCCGATACCGACAACCCGTTGCACGGGCGCACCCACAACCCGTGGGGCAAGCATCTGTCTCCCGGGGGGTCCTCGGGCGGCGCGGGATCGGCGGTGATGGCCGGTATGGGGCCGCTCGCCCATGGCAACGATATTGGCGGCAGCCTGCGCTTTCCCGCCTCGGCCAATGGCGCGGTTACAGTGAAACCCGGCCTGGGCAGGGTCGCGGCCTTCAACCCAAGCCAGACCGCCGAACGCGGCATGCTGGCGCAGGCCATGTCCGTTCAGGGGCTGATGACCCGCCATGCCGCTGACCTGCACCTGGCGATGCCCGCGGCCATCGCACCCGATCCCCGCGATCCCTTTCACGTCCCGTTGCCCTGGCGCGGCGCGCCGCTGGACGGCCCGATCAAAGTGGCCTTTACCCGCGATGATTTCGGCTTTGGTCTACACCCGGATGTCGCCACAGCTCTTGATGCGGCGGTCGACGCTCTTTCGGACGCGGGCTATGCCGTTCAAGACGTGAAGACACCACTGGCAGGTGAGGCGGCGGAGGTCGGCTACCGCGCGCTGATGGGCGAGGTCAAAGAGCTCATGGGCCCTGATATCCGGGCGCATGGCTCTGACACGTTGAATGCGATCTTTGACGAATACTATCGTCAATTCCCCCCATACACGGGCCGCGAACAGCTAGAAAAGATGGCCCAGCGCACGCACTACGCCCGCCAGTGGTCGCTCTTTCTTGAAGACTATCCCCTCGTGCTGACACCGTTCCTGCTCAAACCCTTCTTCGCCGCGAATCGCGATGCACAAGGCGCGGACGGGGTGCGTGACGCGCTTGGCCATTCACTCTGGTCGTTTCTTTTCAATTTCACCGGGTTGCCGGCGGGCAACATTCCAACGCATGTCGCGCAGCTCGATACCGGCCCACAGCCCATCGGCATCCAGATCGGGGGGCGGCGTTGGCGCGAAGACCTGATCGTCGATGCGATGGCCGCGATCGAGGCGCGGATCGGCCCAATGTGCACCTCGCTTTGGGACCGCATGGGCTGAATGGCCCCCAACCCGCGACACGGATCAAAGACCGCGGCACCTGACACACGCCCAGGCTTCTTCTGGCCAGAAATATTCCCGGGGGAGGCGCGCGGCACGCGCGGCGGGGGCAGCGCCCCCAGCTTGCCGCTTGCCGCCCCGCCCCGCGCGAGGCACTGAAGGCGCATGTTCAAACCCAGCGCCCAGAATCCGGCCCTCGCAGCAAGCCTGATCCTTGCCGCCACCGCTTTTATCGCGGCAACCACGCTGCTTGCCAAGTCGCTGGGCACAGACACGCTGGGACCGCCGCTGCATCCGTTCCAGATCAGCTTTGGCCGCTTTCTTTTCGCGTTTTTGGCGATCTCGGCGGCGATCGCGGTCCTGCGTCCACGCTTTACCCGGATTCACCTGGGGCTTCATATCGGGCGCACCACCTTCGGCTGGCTGGGGGTGACGCTGATGTTCGCCTCTGTCGCCTATATCCCGCTGACGGACGCGACCGCGATCAGCTTTCTCAACCCGGTCTTCGCGATGGTGCTGGCGATCCCGCTCTTGGGCGAAAAGGTCGGCCGCTGGCGCTGGAGTGCCGCCGGTATCGCGCTGATCGGTGCCATGGTGCTGCTACGCCCCACGCCCGAAAACTTCCAGCCAGCCGCCCTGCTGGCCCTGGGGGCCGCGATGGTGATGGGGATGGAACTGATCTTTATAAAGAAACTCTCAGGTCGCGAAGGGCCCTCGCAAATCCTCTTTGTAAACAACGCGATCGGTGTGGTGATCGCCGGGCTGGCGGTGCTTGCCTTTTGGCAGGCGCCCACGCCCGGCCAATGGCTCGCACTTGTTGGGATCGGGGTCGCCATGGCCTGCGCGCAGGCCTGTTTCGTCAATGGTATGGCGCGCGCCGATGCAAGCTATGTGGCGCCGTTCAGCTATGCCACGCTGGTCTTTGCGACGCTCTACGACTTCGGCTGGTTCGGCGTGCGCCCCGACTGGGTCAGCCTGCTGGGCGCGCTGATCATTCTGACAGGTGCGGCCATTCTGGCGTGGCGTGAAGCGCTGCAAAAACCGATCAGGCCTTGAGGCGGTAACCGGTTTTGATCATGATCCACGCCACCAGTCCCACCGCGAATGTGGCCGCCGCGCACACGGCCAGGCCCAGCCAAGGGCTGCTGTCGGACACCCCGATCATGCTCCACCGCAGACCGTCGATCAGATAAAAAATCGGGTTCCAATGGGTGATCGTGTTCAGAACCGGCGGCAGCGCCTGCACGGAATAGAACGTCCCCGAAAGAAACGCCAAGGGCGTGACGATGAAATTGGTGATCGCGGCCATCTGGTCGAATTTGTTGGCATAGATCCCCGCCACCATGCCCAGCGCGCCCATGAAGGCCGCGCCCAGAACGACAAAGACCAAAGCCAGTCCCGGCGCATACGGCATCAGCCCCAATGCCAGCCATAGACCCAGCGCAATCGTCAAGGCCACGGCGACACCGCGCGCCACCGCCCCGGCGAGATAGCCCAGCACCATCTCAAGCGCGGACAAGGGCGGCATCAACGTATCCACGATGTTGCCCTGCACCTTGGAAATCACCACCGAGGATGAGGTATTGGCAAAAGCGTTCTGGATCACCGTCATCATCAGAATGCCCGGTGCCAGAAAAGTCAGAAACGGCACCCCCATCACATCGCCCCGGCGCGGCCCGATGGCGAGGTTGAAGATCATCAAGAACAAGGCCGCCGTCACCAAAGGGGCCAGCAAGGTCTGCGTCCACACGGCAGCAAACCGCATCACCTCGCGCGCGGCCAGCGTGTAAAGGCCCAACCAGTTCACCCGCCCAAACCGGCGCACACCCAAAGCCACGTCCTGTTCCATCTCTCTCCCCTTCCTTGCGCGCTGCGAGACGCCTTGTATCTCAGCCGTGGGTGATTAAAATAGGGGACTGCACTGAATTTCTTTTGCGGCGGCCTTAACCGGGCCGCCCTTTTAGCTGGAAAGGCTCACCCATGTCCTGGACCGACGAGCGGGTCGAACTCTTGAAGAAAATGTGGGGCGAGGGTCAGTCGGCCAGCCAGATCGCCAAGGAACTGGGCGGCGTCACCCGCAATGCGGTCATCGGCAAGGTGCACCGTTTGGGCCTGTCGAACCGCGCCACAGGGTCTGCCCCCAAGACCGAGGCCAAGGCCAAGCCCGCGCCCAAACCGGAAGCCAAGCTCAAACCGGCGCCCAAGACCGAGCCTGCGCGTCCGACCGTCGTGGCATCGGAGGCCGAGGCCAAGCCCGCCACACCGGCCCGGCGCCAGATCATTCCCGCGGGCCAACCCCTGCCCCCCCAGCCTTCGGCCAATGAGATCAGCCCCGAGGCACTGGCCAAAGTCAACGAGATCGAGAAAAAGGCCAAGAAGCTCAGCTTGATGGAGCTGACCGAGCGGACGTGCAAATGGCCCGTCGGCGACCCCGCGACCGAAGATTTCTGGTTCTGCGGCCTGCCCGTTCAGGCCGGCAAACCCTATTGCGAGGCCCATGTCGGCGTCGCCTTTCAGCCGATGAGCGCCCGTCGCGACCGGCGCAGATAAGCGCCGGGCGGGCCGGTGATGGAAAACATCTGGCTCAACCGTGCCAAGCGGATCCAGGCCATTGCCTCCTGTGGTTTGCATTACACCGACGTGGCCTATGACCGCGAACGGTACGAGGAACTTGCAGCGCTGGCCAATGAGATGCTGTCGGACTTGGGCAATGTGCCGGTCTCACGCATCGAAGGGCTGGTCCCGGATTTTGCCAAGGGCTATGCCACGCCCCGCGTCGATGTGCGCGGCGCGGTGATTGAAGACGGGCGCGTCCTGTTGGTGCGCGAAAAGACCGATGGCAACTGGGCCCTGCCCGGCGGGTTTGCCGATGTGGGCCGGTCCCCAGCAGAAAACATCGTCAAGGAAATCGCCGAAGAAGCCGGGATCGTCGTCACCGCGCGCCATCTCTATGACGTGCGTCACAAGGCACGGCACCGGTATCCGGCCGACACGCGCGATTTCTACAAGCTCCACTTTCTATGCGACCGGCGCGAACGCACGGCCCCTGAGCCAGGGAGCGAGACGATGGAAGCCGCGTTCTTTGCCCCGGACGCGTTACCGCCCCTGTCGCTCGACCGAACACTGCCCGACGACATCACGACCGCTTTTACAGCGCTGCGCGAGGCCGGAACAGCGACCCGGTTCGACTGAGCCGCGCGGCTCGACAGGTCGCGCGAACATCCGCGCGCTCCGTGCATCGGCAGGACGGAACGCGATCGCATGACGCACCCTTCCACCCTGGCGGCGCGCGGACAGCGCACTCTGCGCAAGCCTGCCGATTGGCCCGGGGCGGACGTGAGTGGGCTGGACGGCGCGCCGCAGGATCACCTATGAGATCTCTTATGCTTCGAGGGTGTTGCCTGTGCTGAGTTACCTGAATGTCAACGCCTTGCGGATTGACCGGATGATCCGAGAATTCGCGTCCGCCCTGGAGTTGAACGGCGACATCGACCGTGAACGCATCTACCGCTCTGTTGACTATGGCAAAGATCGGCAGGTCTTTAAAGTGACCATCGGCGCGGAGATCTATGCCATGAAGGTCGATCTCGCCTCTCCCAGGACGGGGCGGCTACAACAGGAATTCGCGATCCTCGGAGAGTTGCACCGCCATTTTCAGGCCTTTGAAAAGCTCACAGCGCCCGCCCCTCTCTATCTGTCGCCGAATGGGGCCTTTTTCGTGATGCGTTACCTGCCCGGCAGAACCGCCACGCTGGCGGTGCGCGAGACCAAGAACGCGAAATCCACGGGGCAGGTGTTCCGACGCGCCGGGCATTGGTTGAATGCCTTGCATAAATACAAGAACGGTTCACAGGCCAGGTTCTGGCCCAATTGGATGGTCGAGGCGGTTGATGAGGCGATCATCGCGGGGCCCCAGGCAAAGCCCGCCGACTATGGTCGGATGCGCGACAGCTTTCGGTCCCAAACGCGGGCGATGAGAGGCCGGTCGGATCTAAAGGTGTTTTGCCATGGCGATTTCCACGCGACAAACCTAATTCTGAACCGTGAGGGCACGCATGGCTTTGATTTCACTGAAGTCTCCGAAAAGCTTGCCATTTACGATATCGCCGACTTTCTCAAACTCGATATCTATCGCGACGATGCGGGGGCAGGAATAGATCGCAGCGGCGTGAGCCGGGATTGCAAGACGATGTTCTTCAAGCTTTATCGGCATCCGATCGATATGGAGATCCTCGATTTATGCCTGCGGGGCCGGTTGCTGATCGATTGGCTGAACATCTCTACCTCCCGCTATCACAAAAGCGCGTTTCAGAGAGAGAAATACGACCGTCTGCGACGGCGTTTGGAAATCGCATTTGCCGCTTGACCTCGGACCTGACTGCGGATTGGCCCCCGGTGAGGCGCGCCTGGGACAGGCGCCTTGTGTGTGACAGGCGATTACCGTCACGCCCCCGACCTGAGCGCCCTGTTTCGGCTGACCTCAACTGCACGCTGTGTCGATGGTTCCCGATGTCCTGAACCTGCCCGAACCCGGCGCGCTAACCGGCTCCGCTTGAGACGCTGTCAGGTACCGCCGTGCTGCCCACCCGGCCCGCGTCTTGCAGGACCGAGGAGATCACGGCGGACATGGTGTCCAGATCATAGGGTTTCTTCAACACCTTGCAGTCGGGGAAATCAGCAAGCACTTTGTTGTCCGCGCCATAGCCCGTCGCAAGAACGAAGGGGATCCCTGCAGCATGAAGCTCTTGGGCGATATCGACCGATGTCTCGTTGTTCAGATTGACGTCAAGAACGGCGAAGTCGATATCCCTGTCGGCGACCAGCCGTCTTGCACGTTGGACCGTACTGGCCAGACAGGTATCGGTCGCGCCCAGCTTTTTGAGCTTGGATCCGGTGTCCATTGCGATCACCAGATTATCCTCAAGAAGCAGAACGCGCCCCAGCGGGAGCGAGAATGACGGCTTGAGTTTCTGCGCATCTCTGGCAAAGGTCAGCGGTTGTTT
This sequence comes from Aestuariivita sp., assembly GCF_021404545.1. Lineage (GTDB taxonomy): Bacteria > Pseudomonadota > Alphaproteobacteria > Rhodobacterales > Rhodobacteraceae > Aestuariivita. The sequence goes on along the minus strand of NZ_JAAWWD010000005.1, from coordinate 89,878 downwards.
TGCCGCCTTCCTGAAACATTCCGGCGGTATCTCGAATGTGACCTCGATGCCGGTCAGTTTGTATTCGATCCGCGAGCGCCCGTTAAGATCGAATGGAACGGAATTCTCGATAATGGTGGTCCCAAACCCCTGGCGTGTCGGCGGGTTGACGGGGGGGCCGCCCGTCTCGCGCCAGACAATCTGCAACATCCCCTCATCATTGGCATCAAGGGCCACGTGGACGGTTCCGACCTCGTTGCGCAAGGCGCCGTATTTGGCGGAGTTGGTGGTCAGTTCATGGATCACCAGCGCCATCGTTGAAAAGGCGTTGGGTTCAAGCTGAAAATCCTCTCCATCGATCCACAAAGGCGCCGCGCCCGAGGCTTGGTAGGCCTCGAAACTACCTGTAACGAGTTCCGAGAGCGACGCAGGCCCCCAATTCTCTCTGGTGAGCAGATCGTGCGCGCGCGCCATGGATTGAATACGGCCATTCAGGTCGCTGGTGTATTCCTGCAAGCTCGATCCCGATTGCGAGCTTTGATCCACAAGTCCGCTGATAAGGTTCAGAATGTTACGGACGCGATGGTTCAGCTCCGCGATCAAAATCTCTTGCTTTTGTCTGTTTTTCGCGGCCTCACGACCGGCGGCATCGGTCACCTCCAGGACAATCTCCAGCAATGCCAGCCGCAACGCCTGCGCAAAGGTTATGTCTGCCTCGCTCCAGGGTGAGCAATGGCCTCGGATCTCTTGCTGCCAGGCCTCAAAGCTGGTTCGCGGCGACAGCTGCGTTGCTGTGCTCCTTGGGGATATGATCTTTGACGGCTTGCCGGCCCAGGTCTTCGATCTGGCGATCTCCTTGCGAAACAGGACGAGGTAGTCTTTCGGATCGCGCGAGATCGGCAAGACCAGAATCCCGGCAACCCGATCGGCGATCTCGGACGTTCTGTCGTATCGGGCAGAGAGGTTTTCGGTCGCAAACACCTCTCCTCCGGTCGTCTTGTTGAGAAACCGCGCGAGACCCCGGAACTCCGCTTCGTTGGGGGCGGCACCCAACGAGATATAGCTGCCATCGGAATAGACCCCGATGCCGTCAAAATCGATGACATCCCAAACCTCTGCGGCAAAGGCATTGAAATCCTCGAACAGACCAAGACCCCTTGATACGCGGGTCAAAATGCGATCATGGAGGGCCTTGGCCTCTCTCTCCTGAATGCGCGCCACCGCGTTCAGCCGATCCGACAGCTCACACGAAAAGAGAAGCCCAAACAGCTCGACAGCTGTTCGGCGTTCATAATCCACATAAATCGGAGTGCGATGGTGGCATGAAAGCAGGCCCCAAAGCTGGCCATCTTTCAGAATGGATATCGACATCGACGCAGCCGTGCCCATGTTGCGCAGATACTGGAGATGTATCGGCGAAACGGCGCGCGTGACCGCAAAGGACAGATCGATCGGAGCCGCGCCAGCGCCCTGGGCGGGAAGGATGGGAAAGACCGGCCCGTCGACATCGGCGATCAGGCGCAAGGGGTTCTTGGTGTAAAGCGCCCGGGCCTGCCTGGGAATATCGCTGGCGGGGTAATGCAGTCCCAGAAAACTCTCCATGTCCGTGTCGATTGCTTCTGAAAGGACGTGGCCCGATCCGTCATCTTCGAATTGATACACCATGACACGGTCAAATCCGCACAGGCCACGCAGCGCAGTGGCGGCCTGATCGGTCAGCGCCTTGACATCGGGCTGCACGCGCAGCTGCGCCATCAGGTTTTGCACAAGATCGATATCGTTGCGATGGGCCCCTTCCACCTTGCGCTCGAACTCATAGATAAACCCTTCGCCGGAGGGATGGACGGAGATATCAAAGTGCCGCCCATCTTCAAACAGTTCGACCCCAAAGGCCCGGCTGGTTGTCACACCCGATTGCAACAGCTGGCTCTTGCCGCGCAACATATGCGACACGGGTTCGTCAAAGAGCGCGCAGAACCGGGTTCCGATCTTGTCTCGCGCCGTGAACCCCAGGATGTCGGATGTGTTCTCGGACGCGTGTGTGATGATCCAGTCGTCAGAGACGGACAGAAGGCAGCCAAAGGATTGAACGTGACCCAGCAGGTGGATGGGTTCCCGGTCACAGGACGTGCTGTCGATCGGATCGGTGGCTTCAGCTGACGCCATGCTGACCATCCACCGCAAGGGCACCCGGTGCGGCCTGAGCCGCGGCGACCGGGTCAGCCGCCAGGACAGCCCTGGTGTCCCTGACGACCCGCTCCGGCCCGGCAAGCGCCTTGGGCCTGTCGCAAAGGGACCGCCAACCTCGGCAATCGGCCGGAAAGGCCAGAGCCTGCCCGGCCAGGCGAACCTCATCCTCTGCTCGACCTGCCCAAACCATGTGAAGGCGCGGCATGCCGATCCGGGATACCGACATCCCATATCGCGCCGGGTCGAGGCGATGCGATGCTTCTGGGGGTGCCGGAAGACACGGCGCCTCATGTGCCAATGTTTCAAAATCACTGCGGACGCGAGGCGACGGTTCCGCACGATCCATCTCAAGGTCAGCTGGCGGGGCCGGACCGGTCGCTTGCGCAACCTTGTCCAGCGGCCGGGAATGGGCCGCCAGAACCCCATGATCTTCCCGTGTGTCCGCGATGGCAGACGCGCGCTTCAGAGCGCCCACCGGATCATGTGATGATCGTATTTCAGGTCTGAGTCGCTCTCGTAGAAACACGGTTCGCTCGCTCGCAATCAGGCCGCCAAAAGGTATGCAGAAATCACAGCTTTAGCGCATGCCGATTAACAAAGCGTCTAGCACCCAGAACAATCCGCGGCCGCGCCGAACCAGCCCAGACCAGGAAACACTTACCTCACCTAAGGACCGGATTTTCATCGACGCGTGCGTGCGGTACGGAGCCTTTGTCATTCAAGTCGGCTGTCGGTTCCGTTGGCGCCCTCCGATATGCACCGATCCTTCCTTGACCAAAGACCTTCGCAAAGCCACCGCGGCCGGTCCACCTGTCTTGCGCATTACCCCGGTCGGCAAGATCCCCGAAAGGGCCAACTACCCTTGGATGGATCCAGCGCAGCTGTCACAGGGGTGGATATTTGCGCACCCGTTGCGGATCGCGGACCGACGGGCCATCGCGTGGCAAGACAAGCCAAAGAAACACCGCATGGGTGCGGCGGCGCCAGATCCGCCGCACCCGTCTGTTTGCGCGCGCGCCCTAATTGGTCACAGGTGCGGGCGATGAGAAATTGGGGATGGTGCTGTCGGATGCGGCGTTCTGCTCAATCCCGGTCCAGTTGCCCTCGGCCAGGTCGATATTGCCGGGAATATCCTCCTCCCAGAACCCGACCACATTGGCCGTGATGTTGAGATACAGGCGATCGTCCACGATCCGCCACAGGTTGGGATTGCCCGGGACCTTGCCGCCCTTGGACACGCCATAGGCACAGTGACCATCATATTGCGGAGCGTAGAACTCAGGGTTCTGCACAAACCGGTCGCGGTTCTCGCTTGTGGCAAAGGCAAAGGTCGCGCCGTTGAAATCCGCCGTGATGTCGGCGCGGCCAGGCACCGCCTGGGGCTGCGCTGTCCCAACGGGCGACTGAGCAAGCGTGCGATACGCCACCACGTCATAGCCCGAGACGGCAAAGCCGGTCTCGTCGATATACTGATCGCCGGCAAAAGCGGTGGTTGCGAAAACGAAAGAGGCGACGGTCGCCACGGCAAGTCTCTTGAACATCTGACATTCCTTGATGCGGTTTTTTTGGTCACGGCGCGACGGCGCCTGCCCTGATACTTGTCCCAACGTCAGCCCAAACCAAAGCCCCCCTCTCCCCGATGTGATGAAACAGGACCGCGCGTGAAGATGGCGTTACCGCCCCCCCGGCTTCTTCTGGCCAAAAGTATTCCCGGAGCGCGAGGCAGAGCCTCGCATGTCCCCCTCAACGCAGGCGCGGCGGGGCGTCGGGATCGCTGCCCGGTGCCACCGGTGCTGCCCGATCTTCAACATTCAGCTCCGGCAGATCGAACCGCAGCCCGGCCTGTGCCATCCGCGCGGCCACAGGATCGGTGGCGGAGAAGAACCCGACATCGAGCGCGCCCGCCTCTATCCCCGAAAAGGTCAGCGCCTCGCTCACCGCACGCGCCAGCGCGCCATGGGCCTCGGGCAACGCGCCGACAAATCCCAAAAGATGGCCTCGCCCGCCACCTGCATAGGTCACGCCGACCAGATAGGCCGCCTGTGCCAGCCCGCGCGCAGTGGCCAGTTTGGTATCGAGCGCGCCAAGCAGCACCTCGGGCAGACCGGCGGGGGGCAAAAATGCCTCCATCCGCGCCTCGACCTCCTCGGGGCCATGGCCCAGGGTTCTATCGAGCCATGCGACGGCCTCGGCCGGGATCAGGATCGACGAGGGCGCAACCTCCAGGTTCACGCCCAGCCCGATCCCTTCGCGCGCCAGCATCGCCGCGATCACCCGGCCCGAAAGCGCGGCGTAAGCCGCCGTGCGCCCGACAAACGCCGCCAGCCGCGCCTCCCGGTCAAAGGCCAGCACGAACCGGCCATCGGCCAGCTCGAACATCTCGGGCGCAAGTTGATCACCCTCCGGCTCTCCGGTCAGCAGCAGGAACAACTCACTATCGGCCAGCCGCTCATAAAACCGCAGCCGCGCGGCATCCTGATCGGGCGCCGCCTCCATCGCGGCATGCGCCCTATCCAGGGCGGTCTCGTCGGTCACCTCGACACCTCCTTGACCCGGGTGCGCAAGACCGGCACCAGCTCGGCCTCGAACCATGGGTTTTTCTTCAGCCAGCCCGTATTCCGCCAGGAAGGGTGAGGCAAGGGAAAGACGCGCGGCGCATGCGCCCGCCACCCCTGCACAGTCTGGGTCACACTGCCGTTCTGGCCCAGATGCCAGCGATGTGCATGGCCGCCCACCAGCACCACCAGCGCAACCTCGCCCAGAGCCGCCATCACACGCCGGTGCCAGGTCTGAGCGCAAATCGCGGGCGGTGGCAGATCGGCCTTGCGCGCGTCATAGCCCGGAAAACAAAAGGGGTATATCCCCTTGACGCAAGTTTCATGATTGTTCCGGATTGATTGATTGCGTCAACCCCGCCCGCTTGCGCTTGACGCATCTTTTCAATCAAGGCACAACGAGGCCCAAGCTGAATAGGCAAGATTCGTTATGTCGCAAACCCTGAGAGATTTTATTAGTGCTCGCGAAAGCGAGGTTAGGGCGTCGATCAAAGCGCTGAATGATGAGTTGCGCGAACTCCGCGCCGCTAAATCTGCCATTGACGGTACTTCCGCAGCGGGTGCGCAACGCGCACCATCAAGCCGCATCACCCACCGCGATATGATCGTCGCCGTGCTTGATGATCGCCCGGAGGGCGGCACGTCTGATAAGGTAATAGAGTGGGTGAACGCAAGGTTTGACGTAGAAATTTCTCAAGCAAGTATGTCGTCTCAGTTGTCGAGAGCAAAATCTGACGGGGTTGTTAGTCTTGATATGTCAACCAAGACTTGGCGCTCTGCAAAGCATTCTGGGGCAGGCGATGGGTTGCCGTCCGCAACGCCTCAACACGAGAATTCAGAACCCGCAGGTTTTGAAGAAGCGAAAGTCCGGTTCGCTGGCGGCGAACCGGACTTTCTAAATCTCCAACCAAGCCGTGACGGGCAATGAAAGGAGCATCCCTATGTGGCAAGCCGTCTTAATACGCCAGGGCCGTTGATCAAGAAATCCGGCTGAAGCCGAAAGGCGGATCGGGTTGGCGCTGCGGTGCCTTCCCGATTTTTCTATGCTACAATCGATTACAAGTCAAGAATCTCGGAGCGAATCCAGCATGTTATCTTTGCGCGAAGCCATGGAAAGCGGGCGTTTACAAGAGTTTATCGCTCAGGAGGAAGCCCGTGGAGTAGGCCCGATAAATGAGGGAGAGTTCAATGAAATTGCCTCTGCTGTCATCAAAACGCGGCAATCAGACGATCAAACATCTGGTTCACCTCGCCGCGATGGTTCGCGCGGAAAGTGAACTCATCTAGATACTTACGCATGTGTTGCTGACTGATCGAAACGTGAGTGCCACGGATCGAGTGCTTGAAGTGACGCCAGAAGCTTTCAACGTGGTTTGTGTGGTGCAGCGTATCGGTTTCAGCATCGTAAACCGCCCACTCCTTCGCACCGTGCTTAACCGCAACGTGCGAATATCCGTACTCTTTCAGTAAGCGATAGCTGTAGAGTTCGTCTGTCGAAACGGTTGTGCCTGCCTCAACAGTCTTGAGCGTCTCTGCGCGCAGGGTTGCCAGCTTCACGTTGGGGATGATCTCCGTCACAAGACGACCGCCGCGCTCTTTGAAGCCCATGACGATGGTTTTGCCAGCAGCACCGCGACCACGCTTACCGGGGCGCTTGCCGCCAACGTAGGCTTCATCAATCTCAACGTGGCCTTGCAGCATCGCTTTGAGTTCGTTCTTGTCCATTTGTTCACGGACTTTGTGGCCGATCCGCCAAGCGGTTTTGTAAGTCACGCCAAGTTGGCGCTGCAGTTCTTTCGCAGAAACGCCGTGGCGCGTCGTGACAAAGAGATAGATCGCATAAAACCACGATTGCAGCGGTGTGCGAGTGTCTTGAAAGATCGTGCCAGCAGTGGGGTAGACGTGATCCCCGCAAGCGGCGCAAGCCCATGCACGGCGTGCATTGCCTTCTTTATTGCGCTTATCTGCCGATCCGATCCGGTGAAAGGTGCTTTCAACACCGCAAGCGCGGCACTCGTGACGCTCACCAAAGCGGACGTTAAAGATGTGCTCAAGGCAAGCTTCATCATTCGGGAAGCGCTTGAAGAAGTCGCGGACGCTAAAGTCGGGGGATGCTGATTTGCTCTTTTCCATGCATCATAGATAGCAATTCAGACTACTTGCGTCAAGGGGATACACCCCAAACAAAATGCCATGGGAATGATCGCCACCCGGCTCTGATCATAAAAAGAGGCCTCATCCATCCCCAGCCAATCGCGCAACCGATCACCGGAGGGGTCGGTAAAGGGCTTGCCGGACTGGTGCACCCGCGCACCTGGCGCCTGTCCCGCGATCAAAATACGCGCACCTGGCCGGAACCAGACCACCGGGCGGGGCGCGTGGCGTGTCCCCGTGGCCGCGAAACGGTCGGCGCAAATCCGGCAACCGCGAATGTCCTGGGCTAATGTGTTTGCCTCGCTCATCCGCCCTGCCTGCCACACTTGCGCAGCTCAGACCAGAGCGGCGGGCTGCTGGCAACCTGCGGCGCAAGGGCTCCCTGCCCCGCGGCCTTTGGTCGAACACGGCGGAGAAGCCGCGCGGCAATTGCGGCAATTGCCCCGCCTGCACAAATCGCATAGGCATCCAGGAATATGACGTTCAAGGACCGATGATAGATGTATCGCGTTTGGAATATTCTCACCAGTTATTCGCTCTTGTTGATTTTCGGCGCACTGACGGCCCTGATATGGGCCAATCTCGATGCGCTTGCCCCGGTCGCGGGGCAGCCGCATTACTGGGCGGAAAGCTACCACCATTTTGTCGAGTTTGTGATCTGGGACCATGCGCCCATCGGTCACTACCATGACGGCCACCGCACGCTCACGCTGCATTATCTGGTCAATGACGTCCTTATGGCGCTCTTTTTCGCGATTGCCGCCAAGGAAGTGTGGGAGGCCGTGATCCTCAAGAATGGCTCGCTGCGGGGGCGCCGGGCCGCGACACCGCTCTTTGCGACTGCGGGCGGCATGTTCGGCCCCATCGCCGTTTATCTGGGCCTGGCTGCCATCTTGGGGTCCGACACATATGACGCGGTGGCCAATGGCTGGGCGATCCCGACGGCCACCGATATCGCCTTTTCCTATCTGGTGGGGCGGATCGTCTTTGGTGCGGGCCACCCGGCGGTGCGGTTCCTGCTGCTCTTGGCGATTGCCGACGATGCGGCGGGGCTGATCATTCTGGCGATCTTCTACCCTTCCGCCGAACTGGCGCCGGTCTGGCTCTTGCTGTCTCTGGGCGCGGCGGTGGGCGTGTTTGTCCTCTTCAACTGGTTGCCGCGCTATCTGGACCGGGGCAATCAGGCGCGGCCAAACTCGACCTGGGTGCGCCAGAACCTGCATTTCCTGCCCTATCTGGTGGCAGGCTGCGCCAGCTGGTACGGCTTTATGATGTCGGGCTTGCACCCGGCGCTGGGCCTGTTGCCCATCGTGCCCACCATCCCGCATGCCGACCGGGCCTTTGGGATCTTTGCAGATGCCGAAAAATACCTGCATGATCTGCTCAATCAAATCGAACATGCGCTCAAGACACCGGTCGAGATCGTGCTTTTCTTCTTCGGCCTGCTCAATGCCGGGGTCGAGTTCAGCTCCATGGGGGACGCGACATGGCTGGTTCTAGCGGGTCTTTTGATCGGCAAACCGGTGGGCATCTTCCTGTTTGGCTGGCTGGCGGCGGTGCCGCTGGGGCTGGGGATACCGTCGGGCATGCGGCTCATTGACCTGATCGTGATTGGCTTTGTCGCGGCAATCGGGTTTACCGTGTCTCTCTTTGTTGCGTCCGTCGCGTTCGAGGGCGGTCCGGTTCAGGATGCCGCCAAGATGGGCGCGCTCTTTAGTTTTGGCGCCGCACTCATCGCCATCGTGGCGGGCAAACTGCTGAAGGTCGAGAAACAGACGCTCTGACCCGCGCGTGCCGATCAGGGACGCGTGGCGCGCCATAGTGACAGGCACCATCCGCCCCGGCGGATCCGAATTGGCCCCAGTCGGGCCAATTAAGAGATTTTGTTTCACATTTAGACATAATGTGGCCAAAATCAGTTAATAGAAACAACAATAACGTCAGGAGCGAGGCGTATAAGGGCAGTCGTGTGATCGTAGCGAGGGCCGGATTGGGCAGATCCGGATCTAGGAATGATTGAATTCAGAAACGTCAGCAAATCCTTTTGGACCGGCTCTCAGCGCAAGGTGATTCTGGATCGCGCGTCGTTCCGCGTGGATATCGGAACGTCCTTGGGTATTCTGGCCCCGAACGGAACCGGCAAGACAACTCTGATCAACATGATCGCGGGCCTTGAAAAGCCCGATGAGGGCGAAATCATCCGCGACAGCAAAACCTCCTTCCCGCTGGGATTCATGGGGGGCGTTGTCAGCCGGGTCTCGGCCGTGGAAAACAGCCGCTATATCGCGAGGCTTTATGGGCTGGACCCCGATTATGTCGAAAGCTTTTGCCGCTGGCTCTGCGATCTGGGCGAGTATTTCGAGCAACCGCTCGGCACCTATTCCTCGGGCATGCGCGCGCGGTTTTCCTTTGCGCTGATGCTGGCGCTCGATTTCGACATTTACCTTGTGGACGAGGGCATGCCCGGCTCCACCGACGCGGCATTCAACAAACGCGCAGGCGCGCTTTTGCAAGAGAAGCTCAGAACCACCACTCTGGTCATCGTCTCGCACAGCCCGCGCATCCTGGAACAATTCGTCCAAAAAGCAGGCGTTCTGATGAACGGCAAACTGCACATGTTCGACTCTCTGGAAGAGGCCAAGCAGCTTTATGACTACGAAACCAAAGGCCAAGCGTTTCCGCATCAAGCGTAGCGGAACATCCGGCGTTGCGGCGACATCCGCCGCGTCGACCGGCGCGCCATCCAATAGCGGGCAGACACCGCCTGTTCCGCGCGCCGTGCCAAGCCCGGCGCCGTCCGCTGCCGCCCAACCCAAGGCCGCCGCGGGCCAGCCGCCACGGGCCGCGACAGCGGGTCCAACCGCTGCACCCGCACAAGGGATGACCGGACAGGTCTCCTCGGCGCGCGAAACCGCCTCCGACACCGATATCGAGGCCATTCGCCGCGAAGGGCTCACGGGGCGTCAGTTGCGCATGGCCCGCCGTGTCGCGCAGCGCCACGGCCTGCCCGCCACCTCTGATTTCGACGCGGTCCGTCTGTTGCGCCAGAAAGGGATCGACCCGTTCCAGCGCGCCAATATGCTGGAACTGGTGGTGCCCAAGAAAGATGATGCGCAGGTCCCGGCCAAGACCGAAGGCGACCAGACGCAACTGCCCCAGACCGTTCCGGTGCATCCAACCTACGTGCCCTCCACCGATTTCAGCCCGGCGCGCGCGCGCGAGGATGAGATCAGCAAGATCCAGCGGGACCTGGCCAAGCGCCGCCGTCGCCGGATGGGCCTGTTGCTGGCGCGGCTCTCGTTTTTTGTGTTCTTGCCCACGGTCATCGCGGGATACTATTTTTTCTCTGTCGCCACCCCGATGTATTCGACCAAGTCGGAATTTCTCATCCTTCAAGCCGATGGTGGGGCGGCAGGCGGCATGGGCGGGCTGCTGTCGGGCACGCAGTTTGCCACAAATCAGGATTCCATCGCGGTGCAATCCTATCTGCAATCCAAGGATGCGATGCTGCGGCTGAACGACGATGCCGGCTTCAAGGCGCATTTCACCCAAGATGAGATTGACCCGATCCAGCGTCTGTCTCCCGACCCCACCAATGAAGAGGCCTATAAGACCTTTAAGAAGAACGTAAAAATCGGCTACGATCCGACCGAAGGCGTGATCCGTATGGAGGTGATTGCCGCCGATCCGCTGATCGCGACGGCGTTTTCGCGCAAGCTCATCTCCTATGCCGAGGAACGCGTAAACAGCCTGAGCGAGCAGAAACGCTCTGATCAGATGCGCGAAGCACTGATCAGCTTTGAAGAGGCCCAGGCCGAACGCCGCACCGCCCAGCAACAGCTTGTCGATCTTCAGGTGCAAGGCTCCATTCTGGACCCCGAGGCGGTGATTGCCTCGATCCGAACCCAGATCAACAATCTCGAAGTGCAGCTTCAGGAAAAGCGGCTGCAACTTGCCGCGCTGATGGACAATGCGCGGCCCAACCAGTCGCGGGTCGATGGGACCCAAGGCGATATCCGCCGGCTGGAGACGCTCTTGGCCGAGCTGAATGCCCGCATGACCGATGTCAGCCAGGGCGAAAACTCGCTGGCCCAGCTTGCCGTGCGCATCCAGATGGCCCAGGCCGATCTGGTGACGCGGGATATGTTGCTGCAATCCGCCCTTCAGGCGGTCGAGAGCACGCGCACCGAAGCCAACCGCCAAGTTCGCTATCTGACCATCTCGGTTGAGCCGGTCTCAAGCGAAGAACCGTCCTATCCCCGCGCATTCGAGAATACGCTCTTGGCATTCATGGTCTTTGGCGGCATTTACCTGCTTGTGTCTCTGACAGCGTCCATTCTTCGGGAACAGGTAAGTTCATAAATGAAACAGGTATCCGTCGCCGATCTGACGATTGGCAATGATTGCCCGCTGACGGTGATCGCAGGCCCGTGCCAGTTGGAAAGCGCGGATCACGCCCAGATGATCGCCGGCCGGATGAAGGAGATCTGTGCCAAAGCGGGCGCGCAATATGTCTTCAAGGCCTCCTTCGACAAGGCCAACCGCACCTCGGTCCTGTCCAGTCGCGGCCCCGGCATCGATCAGGGTCTCGCGATCCTGTCGGATCTGCGCAAGGTGATGGAGGTGCCGGTCCTCACGGATGTCCATAAGGAAAGCCAATGCGTCCCCGCGGCCGAGGCTGTGGATATCCTGCAAATCCCCGCCTTTCTCAGCCGTCAGACCGATATGCTGGTTGCGGCTGGCAAGACAGGGGCCGCGATCAACGTCAAAAAGGGGCAATTTCTGGCGCCCTGGGACATGCCCAATGTGATCTCGAAGATCGAAAGCACCGGCAATGAACGCATCCTGTTGACCGAACGCGGCACCTCCTTCGGCTATAACACGCTGGTGGCCGATATGCGCGCCCTGCCCCAGATGGCCGCCACCGGATACCCGGTGGTGATGGACGCCACTCATTCGGTGCAACAGCCGGGCGGCCAGGGCGGCTCCTCGGGCGGGCAGCGCGAGTTTGCCCCTGTGATGGCCCGCGCCGCCGTGGCCGTCGGCGTTGCGGCGGTCTTTGTCGAAACCCATGAAGACCCCGATATGGCCCCCTGCGACGGGCCGAACATGATCCACCTGCACAACATGCCCGCGCTGGTCGAAACCTTGATGAGCCTTGACCAGATTGCCAAGGCAAACCCCATTCATTTGTAAGCAACGAGATTTAAGATGACCAAACCTGCCGCCACCGTCACGCCGAACACCTGGGAGTTTCTGCGTGATGCGATGATCACGCCCACGGGGTTTCGCGAATACGACGCACGGTGGAAATATCCCGACGAGATCAATCTGCCCGGCATGACCGCACTCGGCCTGGGGTTGGGCACTCAGATGCACAAACGCGGCATCGCCCCGGTCATCGCTGTGGGCAATGATTACCGTGACTATTCCGTGGCGATCAAGAACGCGCTGGTGATCGGTCTGATGCAGGCAGGTATCCAGGTCCGCGACATCGGCCCTGCCCTGTCGCCGATGGCCTATTTCAGCCAGTTCCACCTGGATGTGCCTGCGGTGGCGATGGTCACGGCCTCGCACAATCCCAATGGCTGGACCGGGGTCAAGATGGGCTTTGAGCGTCCGCTGACCCACGGCCCCGATGAGATGTCCGAGCTGCGCGATATCGTGCTGGAGGGGCGCGGGGAGCCGCGCCCGGGCGGCAGCTATGAGATGGTCGAGGGTGTGCGCGAAGCCTATCTCGACGATCTGGTCGGCGATTTCCGGATGTCCCGCCCGCTCAAGGTGGTCTGCGCCACCGGGAACGGCACCGCCTCGGCCTTTGCGCCTGAGCTCTTCGAGCGTCTGGGCGTCGAGGTCGTGCCCAGCCACAACATGCTCGACTACACGTTTCCCAACTACAACCCCAACCCCGAAGCGATGGAAATGCTCCATGACATGGCCGCCAGCGTCAAGGCGTCCGGCGCCGATTTCGCCCTGGGGTTTGACGGGGATGGCGACCGCTGCGGCGTGGTCGATGACGAGGGCGAAGAGATCTTTGCCGATAAGGTAGGCGTGATCATGGCCCGCGATCTGGCCAAGCTTTATCCCGGATCGACCTTTGTGGCGGATGTGAAATCCACCGGGCTTTTCGCCTCCGACCCCGAATTGCAAAAACATGGGGTCACGGCCGATTACTGGAAAACCGGGCACAGCCACATGAAGCGCCGCGTCAAGGAAATCGGCGCGCTGGCCGGGTTCGAAAAATCGGGCCACTACTTTCTCGCCGAACCGATCGGGCGCGGCTATGATTGCGGCATGCGCGTTGCGGTCGAGATCTGCAAGCTGATGGACCGCAACCCGGACATGAAGATGTCCGATCTGCGCCGCGCGTTGCCAAAAACCTATTCCAGCCCCACGATGTCGCCCTATGCCGCCGACACCGAGAAATACGGCATCCTCGAACGGCTGGTCGATAAACTGGTGGCCAAACACGATGCAGGCGAAACCGTTGGCGGCCGCGCCATCAAAGAGGTTGTGACCGTCAACGGCGCCCGCGTGATCCTCGACAATGGCGGGTGGGGCCTTGTGCGCGCCTCATCCAACACGCCCAATCTGGTGGTTGTCTGCGAAAGCCCCGAAAGCGAGGCCGAGCTGCGTGCGATCTTCGCCGATATCGATGCGGTCATCCGCACCGAGCCCGGCGTTGGGGAATACGATCAGACCCTCTGAGAGGGAGCGGCTGAACGGCAATCAAAGACGGTGCATGAGGTCCCACATGTCCCTGTGCACCCCAATCTCTGCGGTTTCAGGGCCAAGCCGCCGCCGATCCCGTCTTCACAGGTAAGTCGGGGGGCGTAGGACCGCCTTTGATCTGGCAATTGGATCACTCCCCGCCCAGCAGCCGCCGCAGCCCGTCGCGTGCCCGCTCTTCCAGGGCGTCCTTGAGCGCGTCTTCGGTCGATTGCCCGTCCTGGCGGGTCACGCCCAGCTCCTCCTCCAGCTTTTGCTGAACCTGATCGCGGGCATCCTGCTTGATCTCCTCGACCTTGCCATCGACATCCAATTGCAGCGCCTCGCTGAGATCGGGCACGATCCGGGGCGCAGACCAGGGGCCACGGATCCGTACCGGGATCGCCAGGCCTTGCCCGGAATTGGCGCGCAGTGCGATCGGTGTAAACAGATAGTCGATATCACGGCTGCCCAGCCCAATCCGACCCGCGCCCTCGGCCCGGAAATTGGCCAGAAGGACCAGCAGGTCGTCATTCAGCAGATTTCCCTCTTGCATCGAAAATCCGGCCGTCAGGCTGTCAAAGACTGTGGTCCCGCCCGAGCCGTCACCGGTGCGCATCAACCGATCAAGGTCAAAGCCGGATATCACGCCCCGCCCCATCGCGACCGATCCCTGACCGGAGAGCGATTTCATGATCGCATCCATCGACTGACCCACGCCCAGAAATTCGATCTGGGTATCGGTCCTGCCGGAAAGCCGTGTGACACCGATCAGATCGCCCAGCATCTGCTCCATCTCGATCTCGCTGGCCTGCACATCACCACCGACGGACAGCCCGCTTCGGTTATTTGCGACCAATTGGCCGGTCACCACCCCGTCAAAGACCTCGATCTGATTGAGGTTGAGAACCGCACGCGATCGGTCGATGGTCAGGCCCAGCCGTGAAGTCCCCAATGCGAGGGGTCCCAGATCAATGCTCTGGGCCACCAGGCTGATGTCCCCGTTGATCAATCCCAGCGCGCTGGCATCAATCGGCGCGGTCGACCAGCCCGATGTCGCGGATCCCGCCTCTGCTGCGCCATCCGCCGTGCCGCCCTCGACCAGCCCGGAGAGGTCCAGGGCCCTTGCGGTCAGTTGTGCCGTCACGTTCGGGACATCGCCCAAGACGAGATCCGCCGCCCCGGCCAGACGATTTTGATCCAAATCCAGCGACAGATCCCGCAACGATATCCTGTTTCCGCCAGTAACAGTCACATCCGCCGCGGCTTGCATCCGGCGGCCCAACCCCTCGGGCGGAGCGGCACCGCCTGCGCCAAGGCCGGCCAGAAAGGCATCGGTTGCCTCTGTCGAAATCTCCATACGGCCGGCCACCTCGCCCGCCATATTGGCCCGTCCGTCAAAACTGAAGCGGCCACCCTCGGTTGCCGCCGCCAGACGCAGCGGCGCCACGGCGCCTTCAAGGAAGGCGGCAAAGCTGTCGATGCTGCCTGACAGCTCCAAAGGGGCCGTCCCCAAAGTCACAGATCCCGAAAAAGCCGCAGGACCCTCCGGCACGGGCCAGTTCAGCACGGCATCCACCCCGGAAAAGGCCCGCGGATCGCCCTCGGCGGGCACATAAATCAGGCTCGCATCGCTCAAGCTGATCCTCTCGAGCGTAAAGGACCGGGTGGTTGATCCTTCGCTGGTCGCCTCTGCGGCAACCGGTGCTGCGCCAAACTCCCAATTGCCGCGCCCGTCGGCGCGCGTGGCCAGACGGACAGTCGGGCTTTCGGCCTCGATATGCTTGATCTGGACATTTCCGCCCAACAGGGCCGCCGCATCCACCCCGATCGAAAGGCTCTTGGCCGACACCATCGGCTCTGCACCGGCCCAGTCGGCATTTGACAAGATCATCGGCCCCGTGCTCACCCCCAGAACCGGCCAAAAGCTCAGGCTCAGGTCCCCGGTCAGCACCAGTTCGCGCCCGGTCTGGGCGCGCACCTGATCGGCGGCGATGGCCGCGATCCGCTCCTTTGGCAGGAAAAAGACAGCGCCCACGGCAAAGACAGCAAGCAGGACCACCAGTCCCAACAATCGAAAAATCCAGCGCATCGCGCCCGTCCTCCAGCTCTTTTGGCCAAGGATGCCTGCAGATCGCCGTCCGTGCAATTGGCAACCCGCTCTGGGCAGCGCGCGGCACTTGGCCTATATGCGGACCGATGAGCACGAACCCGCCGAATCTCCGCCCCGATCTCGCTCCCGCCGTCCGGCTTGAGAGAGACTTACGTTCCGGCCAGCCCAGCATCGGGATGGTGTCTCTGGGCTGTCCCAAGGCGCTGGTCGATAGCGAGCGCATTCTCACGCGGCTGCGCGCAGAAGGCTATGGCGTGTCGCCCGATTATGCCGGGGCCGATGCGGTGATCGTGAACACCTGCGGGTTTCTCGACAGCGCCAAGGCCGAAAGCCTGGATGCGATCGGAGAGGCCCTAAGCGAAAACGGCCGGGTGATCGTGACAGGCTGTTTGGGCGCGGAGCCCGAGTACATCACCGGCGCCCATCCAAAGGTGCTGGCCGTGACCGGGCCGCAGCAATATGAACAGGTCCTGGACGCAGTGCATGCCGCTGTTCCACCCGCACCGGATCCGTTCGTCGATCTCCTGCCCGCCACCGGCGTGTCCTTGACCCCGCGACACTATTCTTATCTCAAGATCTCCGAGGGCTGTAACCACAAGTGCAAGTTCTGCATCATCCCGGATATGCGCGGTCGTCTCGCCTCCCGCCCGGCCCATGCGGTCCTGCGCGAGGCCGAAAAGCTGGTCGAGGCCGGGGTGCGGGAGCTGTTGGTGATCAGCCAGGACACCTCCGCCTATGGGCTGGATCGCAAATACGACCAGACCCCCTGGAAAGACGGCGAGGTGCGGAGCCATATCCTCGACCTCTCGCGCGAGTTGGGACGGTTGGGCGCCTGGATCCGCCTGCACTATGTCTATCCCTACCCGCATGTGCGCGATCTGGTGCCGCTGATGGCTGATCCCGACAATGGTCTGCTGCCCTATCTCGACATCCCGTTTCAGCATGCCCACCCGGATGTGCTGCGGCGCATGGCGCGCCCTGCCGCCGCAGAGCGTACCCTGGACGAGATCGCCGCCTGGCGGGCCACCTGCCCGGACATCACCCTGCGCTCGACCTTCATCGTGGGGTATCCGGGCGAAACCGAAGCCGAGTTTCAGACGCTGCTCGACTGGATGGATGAAGCGCAACTCGACCGTGTCGGGTGCTTCAAATACGAGAATGTGAACGGAGCGCGCTCAAACGCGCTACCCGATCATGTGCCCGAGGACCTCAAACAGGACCGCTGGGATCGGTTCATGGCCAAGGCGCAGGCCATTTCCGAAGCCAAGCTCGCCGCCAAGGTTGGCCAGCGGATCAAGGTGATCGTGGACGAGGTGGATGACGAGGCCGCCACTTGCCGCACCCAGGCGGATGCGCCCGAGATCGACGGAAACCTCTTTGTCGACGAAGGATTCGAAGGGTTGCGCCCCGGCGATATCGTCACGGTTGAGGTGGATGAAGCCGGAGAATACGACCTTTGGGGTACGCGGGTCTGAACGGTGTGACATTTGCGTCAAATCGCCTGCTCAAGACGCGGCGAAAGCGCCAGGCTGAACGCTCACCACGCTTGACCGCTGTGCTCTGGTAGGACACGCTTCATTTGTAGTGCGGAGCGCCCGTGACATGATCGCAATCGACCGAACAACTCCAACTCCAATACTCTGCTCGGGCTGACAAGTGGATTGCCATTCCAACCACAGCGTGTTTCTGCGCGCAGACGGGTCGTTGGCTTGCTGGGATGATGCTGGCAGCAAGCTGACCCTGACGGCCTTTCAGCCTGATATCGACCATTCCAAGGATGTCGTTTTTGGGGAGATCTTTTCAGGGATCCGAGACAGCCTTCGAAAGGGGGAAATGCCATTCCCCCAGTATTGCCAGGGTTGCATGGTTCTGGCGAGCGGAGCGTGTTTCAACCCGCTCTGGGCAGAGAAAAAGGAAATCCTGATCTTCCAGATCGAACCATCTATCGCGTGCAGCCTCGAATGCCCCGGCTGCATGACGCTGGCTGTGAGGAAGGCGCGGCACGGGCCGCCCTGGAACCTCGATATCGGGATCTTCGAGAAATATCTCTCGGATTTCAAAGCCGACGGGGTCTCGATCCGGACGATCGACTTTCAAGGGCACGGCGAACCCCTGATCAACCGGGACGTGTGGAAAATGGCGGGTCTTGCGAAATCCTATTTCCCGGATGCCAATATCACAATGTGCACCAACGCGCATGGGCGGTACGATCCCAGTCAGGTACATTCAGGCATTGATGAGGTCATGTTCGCGATTGATGGCGTTGACCAGCAAAGCTTTGAACAAAACCGCGTCAGGGGCGATTTTGCGAAGGCTTACACTTTCATGAAATCCTTCTGCCAGGGGGCTGCCAATGAAGGTCGGCACATCAAGACGATCTGGAAGTACATCCTGTTTGATTGCAACGACAGCCCCGAACAGTTGCTTCGCGCGCAAGAGTTGGCCGCCGAGGCCGGCGTCCAGGAGATCCATTTCGTCAACACTCAGCTCGGGCTCAAGGCGTCCAAGGTCTTTACCCTCGAGCAGATCCCTCGGTTGAACAACGGCGTCAAAGTCACCATCTCCGACTATCTCAGCAACTTTCACGACATCCTGCATGGGGTCGACAAGGCCCGTTTTGCGCTCTACCAAAAGGATCCGGACGCGGCCAAGGCCCACCTTCTTTTTGCAATGAACATGATCCGTCGGCGGTTCGAGTGTATCGAGCCAGACGACGATTTGCCTGCGTCCTATCAGGCACTTGTCTACGAGATTGACGATCTGAGTCGGCACGCCTTGTTGGATCCCGAAACGCGGTCACAGATCGCAGGCGGATTGCATATCATTCAAGACAAGCTCACCATCGGTGTTCTGGGCGCCAAAGACCTTGTCATTGAATGGAAGACCGAAGAGCTTCTTCGCCTCTCGCGTCAACTCAATGCGCGGCGCAGAACCGGTCTTGTCGCCCTGGCCAAATCAATCATCAAGGGCTGTCTGAACAAGCTTGAGAGCACGCTCTCAAAAGGCAGCGTGCCTGCAAAGAACGCCATCATCCAGCGCAAGGCGCAAAAGGTCTTCCAACTCGCACGCCAAATCGACCAGCGGCCCGGCCCAGGTGTCTCTGTGATTTAAGACCTGCCGCACCGGGTTTTGGTTTCTGCGCACTCTCATGCTCGGCGCTGTAAAACGCTCAGACCGCCAGCTTCTGGGCCAGCTCCCAGGCTGCGGGATCAACGCGCACCGGATCCGCCAGAACGCGGCCCTGCCCGGGCATGCGGGCCTCTTCGTCAATCGCCACCGCCTCGGCGACCTTTGTCACAGTCTCAAAGAACTCCGACGACGCGCCTGGATCGATCAACAGATAGAATTGGCCAAGATCATGCGGCGGCCCTTCCGGCGCCTTAAGCGGTCTGACATCGCGCGATGTCACGCTGCCAGTCATTCCGGCTGCCAAAAGCTCGACCATCAGGCCAAATCCCCAACCTTTGTACCCCCCCACCGAAACCAGCGATCCCGCCAAGGCGGCATCGGGATCGGTTGTTGGGCGGCCCTGCGCATCCACGGCCCAGCCTTCGGGGATCGGCTCCCCCGCGGCCTTGGCCATGGTGATCTTGCCCAGTGCGACCGTGCTGGTGGACTGATCGAACTGCATCGCCACCCCGCCATGTCCATCGGGCACTGAAAAGGCGATCGGGTTGGTGCCGATGACGCGGGTCTTTCCGCCCGGAGGGGCGACAATCGGCGAGGCGTTGGTCATACCCAGCCCGATCATCCCGGCCCGCGCGATCTGCCCGGTAAAAAACCCCACCGATGTGCAGGTATGGGTGTGCCCCACGGCAAACTGCACGGCCCCGCAGTCTCGCGCCGCTTCCAACGCGACGGGCAGGCCTTTCAGAAACGCCGCCTGGGCAAACCCCATCCGCCCGTCCACCTGAACGACGCCGGGGCGGGGACGGGTCACGGCAGGCTCAACATCCCCCTTCACGCGCCCGCTCTGCAACTGCTGGCAATAGCTCTCCAGATAATAGAGGCCGCAAATCCGGTTCCCGGTTGCTTCGGCTTCGGTCACCGCCGCGGCGACCGCATCGGCAATCCAGGGCAGAGCCCCGTGCCGCTCAAGCGCCCGTGCCGTTACCTGGTGAATGTCGTTCTGAGATATCTCTGTCATGTCATGGCTCATTTGTGAGACGTCCTGCCTCCAGCCGCACGGTCCGATCCATGCGCGCCGCAAGCGTGGGGTTATGGGTTGCGATCAGGGCCGACAATCCGGTGTCCGACACCAGTTCCATCAGCGCGTCAAAGACCTGATCCGAGGTCGCCGGATCAAGATTGCCCGTCGGCTCATCCGCCAGCAGCAGCCGGGGACGATTGGCCAGCGCCCGGCAAAAGGCGACGCGCTGCTGTTCACCGCCTGACAGGGCTGCGGGCCGGTGCGCCATGCGATCCTCGAGCCCCACGCGGCGGAGCAGATCGGCGGCATGAGCCTGCGCATCCCGACGTGAAGTCCCATCCGCAAGCTGTGGGATAACCACGTTTTCGGCGGCGGTGAATTCGGCAAGCAGGTGGTGAAACTGATAGACAAATCCCACCTGCGCGCGTCGCATCGCCGTGCGGGCCCGGTCCGGCAGGCCGGTAACGGATTGGCCGCTGATCGCCACCTCACCCGCATCCGGCGTGTCAAGCAATCCGGCGATATGCAAAAGCGTGGATTTGCCCGCGCCAG
The DNA here is from genome assembly GCF_021404545.1 of Aestuariivita sp. Lineage (GTDB taxonomy): Bacteria > Pseudomonadota > Alphaproteobacteria > Rhodobacterales > Rhodobacteraceae > Aestuariivita. Next base: position 69,477 of record NZ_JAAWWD010000005.1, on the reverse strand, counting down.
AGGGTGCGACCAGCGCCACGACCTCGCCCGCCGCTATGGTCAGATCGACGCCGCGCAATACCTCGACCTCGCCGGGCTGGCCGCGGTTGTAGGTCTTTGTCAGGCCTGCAAGGCTCAGCGCGGCCTCACTCATACCGCAAAGCCTCGACCGGATTGAGCCGTGCCGCCCGGCGCGCGGGGAAAATCGTCACGACAAAGGACAGGCCCAAAGACAGCGCCACGGCCGACAGCACATCCTCGAGCCGCAACTGCGCGGGCAGTTGATAAAGCCCCCGGATTGACGGGTCCCAAACGCCACCGCCCATCACATAGTTCACGAACGAGAAGATCGGGTCGATATAGATCGCGAACAGGCAACCCAGAATGACCCCGCACACCGTCCCGATGATCCCGGTGAACGCGCCACAGATAAAGAACACCCGCAAGACCGACCCTTGCGACAGGCCAATGGTGCGCAGAATGCCAATGTCGCGCCCTTTGTTCTTGACCAGCATGATCAGGCCCGACACGATATTCATCGCAGCGATCAGAACCAGGATCGACAGGATAATGAACATGACATTATCCTCAACCTCCAGCGCACGCAGGAAGCCGCCCGATGCATCTTGCCAGGTCCAGACCTGGGCCCGCTCACCTGCCGCGCGGATCAAGGGCAGGATCATCCCGTCAACGCGCTCGGGTTCTTCAACCATCACTTCAAGTTCATCCGCCACACCATCGCGATTAAAGAACAATTGAGCTTCTGAAAAGGGCAGATAAGCGCGCGTGCGGTCGATATCGTATCGGCCCGCGGAGAAGACATAGACCACCTCATAAGCGTTGATCCGCGGACTGGTCCCCAAAGCGGTTCGCACACCGTTGGGCGAGATCAGCCGTACCCGGTCCCCCACCTGCGCCCCGATCTCGCGGGCCACACCAGACCCCAGTGCGATGCCCTGATCGAACCGGGCAATATCGCCCTGGCTCGTGTCGGGGTTGGCAATCCCCGGCAGCGTGCGCAGATCCTCGGGCTTGATCCCATAGATTTCGACCCCGGAGTTTCGGCTGCGCAGATTGACCATGACCTGACCGCGCACCAAAGGGGCCACGCGGGTCACACCTGGCACCTCGGCGATGCGGGCAGCCATGGCGTCATATTCGCGAATGGTCCGGTCAATTCCACCCTGCGCGGTCACTTCACCGGCGTTATAGATCGTGACATGGGCATTGGCCCCCAGGATCGTGCCGACGAACTCGGCCCGGAACCCCGAGCGAACCGCAAGCGTCGCGATCAGCGCAAATACCGCCAGCGTGATCCCGATCAGGCTGATCCAGGTCATCACACTGACCCCACCTTCGGCGCGTCGGGCGCGCAGGTATCGCCAGGCGATCATCCACTCAAACGGGGCAAAGGGCGCAGGCTGTTTGGCCATGGTCAGATCCTGATGGGGCGCGGTCGGCGGACAGTGCGGATTTGCCCCCTCGGCGTCAAGCGGCCGCAGACCAGATCAGCGCCGCTTCATGTGCTTTGGCAACCTGTCGCGCAGTTGGCCACGAGCATGACAGCCTGGCCTCCAGATCTGGAAAGATCGACAGGATTTCGGCACGGGCCGCGGCGTCGGTTTCCAGAAAAAAGTCACCGGGATGAAAGCTTTCGGTCGGCACACCTTCGGCAAAGATGATCTCGTGCCGGTCAAACATAAGATGGATGTAATCGACCGAGCGGCACGGCGCGCTGTGGATGGTGTCGCCGTTGATCAAATGTTTGGCGGCAACCAGCACCTCATCCTGACCGAAAAGCAGCTCCGCCTGCCAACCGCTCAGCATCATGCGGTGCTGGGGCGAAACGATGAGGTCATGCACATTGCCCAGCGCTCCGGCCATGAACCGAACCGGGGTCAGCGCGCCCCGGCCCACAACGGTACGCCTGCCGACCCATCTGACGGGACACGCACCGTGATCCTGGGTTGTGACCAGATCGCCTGCGCGCAACGTCTCGACCGCGCGCGGTCCGCCGGGTGTGTTGATCAAAGTGCCGGGCGTGAAACAGGGGGCCGCTTCAAGCTGTTCGGGTGTGACGGCCTGTTGGGCCGACACCCATGTTGTACCTTCCAGGCTGCCATCCTGAAGCGTCTGGCCGTCAATCGGCGAGAACAGTTCGCGCCCATCCGCCAGATAGAAGGTGGCACCTGTATAGGTGATCTGGGTTCCATCCGCCGTTTCGATGGTGACCGTGTCGCCGGGATAGACATTGCGAATATCGACATTGTCAATTCTGTCCCCACCGGACCGTGAGATCGAGTCGTTATCGTTGCGGTCCTCGATGGTAAAGGTCTGCGCTGTCAGGGACGTCCCGTCGGCCGGCGGGCTCGATGGATCAATCACAAAAAAAATGTCAGAAAAGAACGTGGGCACGCCATTTCTCCTCGATCTGCCTCGCCAGCGTCCAGATCTGTCTTCGATCCGGTTCGCGTCATTTATCCACAACTCTAGCCGTTAGCGTGGCGTTTGTGAAATACCTTTGTGTTCCGATGTTTGCAGAGCGGTGCAGATGCGACTCTGGGGCAACGCCCCAAGGCATGGCACCCGACATCAGTGTCAGAGGTATCCGTTATCCACAGGGCAGTGGCCGAAGTGCCTTGCAAGACACCCTGTGGATAACTCTGGCCGCACCGTTTGAGCGCCAAATTTTGCAAAATGACACAGCCCAGGAGATTGCGCGAATAGTCGCGCTCAAGGTCAGCCGACAACTGGGGCGCGGCGGGCTGCCTTTCGGCGTCGCATCCGGTCTTGGCGGCAGAGGCTGTGTCGTCGCTCAGCCGCAGTTTTCCGACCGAACCATGCGGCGCCCTCTGGACGCACGCACAGGCGTCAGCTGCGCGAAAGGCCGGGTCATTCACGCGCGTGGTCGCGTGAAAGCGTGACTGTCGAGAGTTACAGCCAGGTGTGAAAGCTGCGCTTGGCCATCGGTTCGGGATGCTCGTCCTGACCGGGCCTGTGCGGCGCATAGATCGCGGCCAGTTTCGTTACCGCGTCCTCGGGGCTCAGTTCCTCGCTTTGTCCGGTACGGCGGCTTGTCAGTTCAACCACACCGTTCTTCAGTCCGCGCGGGCCGACCGTGATCCGCCAGGGCAGGCCGATCAGATCCATGGTCGCGAATTTGCCACCGGCCCGTTCGTTCCGGTCGTCGTAAAGCGGTTCCAGCCCCAGCGCGGTGATCGCGGCATAAAGGCGCTCGCATGCCTTATCCGCCTGATCATCACCCTGTTTGAGGTTCACAATTCCGCAATGGAACGGCGTCACCCCTTCGGGCCAGATGATGCCGTTTTCGTCGTGGCTGGCCTCGATAATCGCGCCAACCAGGCGGCTGACCCCGATGCCGTGCGATCCCATATGGACGGGCACCTGATCTCCCTGGTCGGTTTGAACCACGGCGCCCATCGCCTCGGAGTACTTGGTGCCGAAGTAAAAGATCTGCCCCACCTCGATCCCACGGGCCTGGCGGCGGCGGTCTTCGGGCAGAGCGTCAAAGGCCTCGGCGTCATGGGTCTCATCGGTGCGCGCGTAAAGCGAGGTGAACTCCTCCATCACCGCGCGGCACTGATCCACGTTGTCATAGTCGATGTCACGCTCGCCCAGGCGGATATCGGTGACGGCACTGTCATAAAAGACCTCCGACTCGCCCGTTTCGGCCAGCACCAGAAACTCATGCGTGTTATCGCCGCCGATGGGCCCACTGTCGGCGCGCATCGGGATCGCTTGCAGGCCCATCCGTTCGTAGGTGCGCAGATATGTGACCAGATGGCGGTTATAGGCGTGCAGCGCGTCCTCTTTGGTCAGGTCGAAATTATAGCCGTCTTTCATATAGAACTCGCGCCCCCGCATCACACCGAAACGGGGCCGGATCTCGTCCCGGAATTTCCACTGGATGTGATAGAGCGTCAGAGGCAGATCCTTGTAGGACGACACATGCGCGCGGAAAATGTCGGTGATCATTTCCTCGTTCGTGGGGCCGTAAAGCATATCGCGGTCATGGCGGTCGCGCACGCGCAGCAATTCGGCACCATAAGCGTCATAGCGGCCTGATTCCTGCCACAGATCCGCAGGCTGAAGCGTCGGCATCAACATCGGGATATGGCCCGCGCGCATCTGTTCCTCATGCACGATCTTTTCGATGTTTTTCAGCACCTTGAACCCCATCGGCAGCCAGGAATAGATCCCTGCGGCCTGTTGTTTGATCATGCCCGCGCGCAGCATCAGCCGGTGGCTGACGATCTGTGCCTCGGACGGAGTTTCCTTGAGAACGGGCAGGAAATAGCGGGTCAGGCGCATCGGCTCTCTCTTCTGGCGGTGTGTGCGTTCTTGAAACAGTCCTTGCGGTCTAAGCCATCCCAGCAAGGCAGGCAATCGGCGATCTGAAAGCCAACGCAGGCGAACCCGAGACCCGATCCGACGCGATCACGGAATGAGGAGCGCCGTCTCACGACGTCTGACGAAACCGTGTTCGGTCAGGTCCAACCCCGGCCAACTGCCGTATTCCTGATCACTTGCCACTTCGGCAGGCATAATTTCCATGGGGAGAAAGACAATGACATCCATTCGCACTCTGGCCGCCGCGGCGCTGACCGCCGCAACGCTGGGCACGGCTGCCAACGCGGCTTCGATCGTCGACATCGCATCGGGAGACGAGCGGTTCTCGACCCTGGTCGCCGCCGTCAGCGCCGCAGGTCTGGTGGAGACGCTGCAAGGCCCCGGGCCGTTCACCGTCTATGCGCCGGTCAACGACGCCTTTGCCGCCTTGCCCGAGGGCACGGTCGAGACGCTGCTTTTGCCCGAAAACAAGGATCAGCTGACCAATGTACTGCTGTATCATGTGGATGACCGCAAGCTGACTGCCGAGATGATCCCGGCAGGCTCGAATTTCTTCAAGCCGATCCTCGCGTCCGAGCGTCTGTGCATCACCAAAGGCGCCAGCGGCGTGACCATCGCAGATGGCACCGGCGATGTCGCCAATGTGGTGATCGCCAATATCGAGGCCGATAATGGCGTGATCCATGTGGTCGACAAGGTCCTGTTGCCCGGCACGCGGCCTGCCTGCCACTGATCGCGCCCGCGCGTGTAAGAAAACAAAGAGCCGCCCCCGAACGGAGGCGGCTCTCTTCTTGCGCCGATGGGACGGATCAGGTGCTCTTTGACGGGTTATAGAGCATCCGCTTGCCGCCCGAAATCGCCGAGCGTTTCGTGCGGTGACCCGAGAGCAGCGGGAACGGCAAAAGCTTGGTTGAGGTGAACCAGCCGCTGGACGCCGAGCGTTTGGTGCGATGTTTGCTCAGAAGCGGCCAACCCAGCCCGTCCGAAACGGTGCCACGGACCCGCGGCGAATCCGGGCCGACATCGCTCGACAAGAACCTTGGATGATCGGGCAGAATGCTCAGGAACAAGCGCGGATCGGCAGCCTCGGTGATATGTAGGTTGGGGCTGGCTATGCCTGCCGGAATGCTCTGGGCCTCGTCGACGATGGCCATGGCCCGGCGCGCGGCACCAAAGGGCGTGAGCGGCGCGCGGACCACGACGAGGACATTGCCCGCCTCCATCCGGTTGGCGTAGATTGCCGCGTCATCCGCATTGATCCGGGTGGCGGCAATCGCGTCCGCGTCTTTCTGTGTGATCGTGTCGATCGTGTTTTGCGGAAATCCTTCGGCCCGCAAGGCGTCAACGACCCCGTGCGCGGTGGCCTCATCCGCATAAAGGCGTGAAATTACTGTGGTCATGTTACCTCCTGTGGTCGCGGTGACTGCGTGTGAGGTCGGTTAAGACCCTGCGGTGATCCCTCACCCCTCCTCGCAGGTTCGAGCTGCAACTCGAAATTTGATACAGTGCCTTCGGGGCCGGATGCGACGCGCCCGGCGCCAGTCAGACGCAGCGACGCGATCAGAGCCATCAGCAGCACCGCCCCCTCCAGCGCAAAGACAGTGATATAGGGCGTGGCGGCATCCACAGCCTCGGCGATGGGCAGATGCAGCACGATATCGCGCAAGATCCCGCCCAGCGCGACGCCGACGCCCGCCGCGGTCGCCTGCACGGCCCCCCAGGCGCCCAGCGCCAGACCGATCTGGTCGCGCGGGGCGCGGCGCATCGTGGCCGTCAGCGTGCCATGGCTGAAAAGCCCCGCGCCGAACCCGATCGCGAAAGTGCCCAGAATAAAGATCGACAGATCGCCGCTGTGCGCCGCCAGCACGATCGCCACAAAGCCCGGAACGCCCACCAGCGCCCCCAGCCGCGCCAGGCGCAGCGGATTGGCCCCCCGCCCCAGCGTGTAAGAGGCCAGCGCGAAGCCGATCAGCGTGCCCCCCGCCAGAACGGCGGTGAGTTTCGTGGTCTGGGCCACGCTCATCCCCAGGACCTGACCGCCATAGGGTTCCAGCAGCACATCGGCCATGCCATAGGCGAAGGTGCCCAGCCCGATCACCACCAGCAGCCGCATCGCCCCATCGTACCGCACCAGGCCACGCCAGCTTTGGGCAAAGGACGGGGTGCTGGTGCGGTTGCGCATCTGTTGAGCGCGCACGCGGTCGCGCGGCTCCTGCTGCCACATGGCAATCGCGTTGAGCACGATCGTGACCACCGCGCAGCCCTGGATGACCTGAATGAGGCGTCCGGGCGTGTAATTCTCCAACAAGGCTCCGAAGACGAAGGCCGACACGACCATCCCCAAAAGGAGCATCACATACATCAGTCCCACGACCTTGGGCTGATCTTCTTCGGGCACCAGATCGGTGGCCAGCGCAAGGCCCACGGTCTGCACTGTGTGCATGCCCGCCCCCACCAGCAGGAACGACAGCGCGGCCGATCCCAGACCCAGCCAGCGCGGCGCATCCACCGCCTCGCCATAGCCCGAGAGCACCAGAAGGGCAAAGGGCATGATGGCAAAGCCGCCGAACTGCCACATCGAGCCCTTCCAGATGAACGGCACCCGTCGCCAGCCCAGCGCAGATGTAAAGGTATCGGACTTGAAGCCGATCAGCGCGCGAAATGGCGCAAAGACCAAAGGCAGCGCGATCATCCCCGCCACCAAAGAGGCCGGGACATTCAGTTCGACGATCATCACACGGTTGAGCGTACCCACCATCAACACAAGCGCCATGCCGACCGTGACCTGAAACAGCGACAGACGCAAAAGCCGCGACAGCGGCACATCCTCGGTCGCGACATCGGCAAAAGGAAGGTATCGCGGCGCGATCCGCGCCAAGCGATTATAGGCAAATTGTCGGTAGTTAAACATGCCGTCCTCCCCGTCCCTCACCGCGCGAAAAACACATCACATGTGAGGGATGAGGCCCGGCCCGACGCACTCTCGCCGGGTCAGACGCTCTGATCTTGACGCAGACCGCTGCGCGTTACCCGTCGGGCAACGTTCCGGACTGTGCCGCGGCCAAAGCCTTGGGCAGTTCGATGACCGCGCGCGCCGTGGTGCCATCGGGAAGCGTGACCAGAATGGCCTGACCATCCATCGCCTGGGCATCGAACGATGCCTGCGCAGTTGCCGCATCCCGTTCCAGAGCCGCAGTCTGATCGCCCGTCCCCATCGGCACGCCGGACAGGAAATCCGACACCCACGAGGTGTTCGTCAGAACCGCCACATGCACAGCAAAAGAGCCGATGGCCACTGCCGACAGAAACAGCGGAACGCCAACGGTCGGCTTCACCACAAGCCACATTTTCGAATTGTTCATGACGCTCTCCTTATCCCAGCCACGGTGTGGTGGCCGCAACGAGGACATGCGCCAGAAGCGCAATCACCCCGAAGACCCGGGTTCCGTCAATGAGATAGCTGTGAACCTCCTCAGCTTCCCTCAGCGTCAGACCGGTTGGCCAGACTTTGTCGGGATCGTTATCGGACATGTTCGTATCCTCCGTGTCCATAGGCTGTACTTCAGATGTGCAGGTATCTGGATCGGTCTCGCTCCCGCCGTCACACCCCACCGAGCCAACACAGACAGCCTGCGATGTTGGGCCGGATCTCGCTAGTGTAAGCTTAGCTTGACATATATATGTGTCAATATTTCGTTACAGTTTCGGCGATATTCGCTGTAATGGACGGTAAACCCAGCCCTTTTTCAGACGCTCTGGGTGGAGTTTAACGCTAACATCACTATGCCGCGCACGGAATCAAGGATCGGGTTGCACCGCCGCGCAGGCTGGGTCATCTCTTGGGAAAGAGGAGCATATGTCATGGCGCTGCCCGTTCGGGATCAGCTGAAATACTGGGGACTTGCGACAGCGCTTTTCGTGCTGTTGTTATGGCTTTTGGGGGATGTCCTGCTGCCCTTTGTGATCGGCGGAGCAATCGCCTATTTCCTCGATCCGGTGGCGGACCGACTGGAACGAATGGGCCTGTCGCGCGCGATCGCGACGGCGGTCATCACCATTGTTGGCGTGCTGATTTTTGTGATCATGGCGCTTTTGGTGATCCCGACATTGGTCAGCCAGTCGGTCCAGCTTGTGAACACGGCGCCGCAGCTCTTTCGCGATCTGCACACCGTGGTCAGTGAGCGCTTTCCCTCCGCGCTGGACGAAGGGTCAACCCTGCGCCAGACGCTGACCTCGATCGGTGAGACGATCCAGTCCCGAGGCGGTGAGTTGCTCAATACGCTGCTGAGTTCGGCGATGGGTGTGCTGAATGTCGTGATCTTGCTTGTGGTGGCGCCGGTGGTGGCGGTTTACCTGCTGCTGGATTGGGATCGGATGATCGCGCGCATCGACGAGATGCTGCCGCGCGATCATGCGCCGGTGATCCGCAGACTGGCGGCCGAGATCGACGATACCCTGGCCTCGTTCATCCGTGGGATGGGAACGGTTTGCCTGATCCTGGGCACGTATTACGCCATCGCGCTGATGCTGGTCGGGCTGCAATTCGGGATGGTGGTTGGATTTGTTGCCGGGCTCATCACGTTTATTCCGTATCTGGGCGCCCTCTTGGGCGGGGCGCTGGCGCTGGGGCTGGGTCTCTTTCAGTTCTGGGGGGACTGGATCTCGCTGGGTCTGGTGGCGGGCATCTTCATGCTGGGCCAGGTGGTCGAGGGCAATGTGCTGACCCCCAAGCTGGTAGGCAGCTCGGTCGGGCTGCACCCTGTCTGGCTGCTTCTGGCGCTCAGCGTGTTTGGCACGCTCTTTGGCTTTGTCGGGATGTTGATCGCGGTGCCGGTGGCCGCAGCGCTGGGTGTACTCACCCGATTTGCCGTGGATCAATACAAAGACAGCCGTCTTTACCGTGGGCTTTCGGACCAGGACAAGAGCTGATGCCCGAACAGCTGAGTTTCGATCTGCCCGGCAAGGCGGCGCTGGGGCGGGAGGATTTCTTTGTTGCCCCGTCGAACGCCTTGGCCGTCGCGATGGTGGAAAACAGTGCGCGCTGGTCAAGCGGCAAGCTGATCCTGAGCGGGCCTGAAGGCGCAGGCAAAACCCATCTGGCCCATGTCTGGGCCGCCCAGACCAATGCCCGGATCGTACCGGCGACGGCTCTTGCGGAGGCAGACATCGCAGAGCTGGCCGAGGGGCCCGTGTGCGTCGAGGATATCCCTGCCCTCGCGGGGCAGCACGGACCGCAAGAGGCCCTGTTTCACCTTCACAATCTGATATTGGCCAATGGGCATACACTGTTGCTGACCGGGCAAGGCACACCGCGCCATTGGGGGCTGACCCTGCCGGATCTGCAAAGCCGGATGGAGGGGACACAGTCTGTCACGCTTGAGCCCCCCGACGATCTGCTGCTGTCCGCGCTTTTGGCAAAGCTGTTCGCAGATCGCCAGATTGCCCCGAAACCGGACCTGATCCCATATCTGGTCAAACGGATGGAACGGTCCTTTGCCGCCGCCCAGAGCGTTGTTGATCGCCTCGATCACGCCAGCCTGTCCAAGGGGCGGCCTCTCACGCGGCGACTTGCTGCGGATGTGCTTGGCCCTGCCGACAAGACCGCGTAACATCGTCGTCATGCTCCTGACACATCCCCCCGCGATCAAGCGCCTATGACACTTGCAGATTTTCTGAAATCCCCGTTCCCTGAACCTGCGGAACTGGCCGATCTGGACCCAACGGGCCCGGGCCGGTTCTTCAATCGTGAACTGAGCTGGGTCGGCTTCAACTGGCGCGTTCTGGAAGAGGCCGAAAATCCCCGTGTGCCGCTCCTGGAGCGGCTGCGGTTCCTGTCGATTTCGGCCACCAATCTCGATGAGTTCTACACCGTGCGCGTGGCGGGCCTGCGCGAACTGGCCCATGCTGGCAACATAACGCCGGCCGCCGACGGGCTGACCCCGGCAGAGCAACTGGTGCTGATCAGCGAGGACGCGCGGCGTCTTTTGATGTCGCAACAGGCGGTGCTGGCCACTCTCAAGACCGAAATGGAGGCGCAGGGGATTTCCATCCTGCACAGCGACGCGCTGACACAGACGGATCGCCAGCACCTTGATGATGTGTTTCTCAATCGCGTGTTTGCCGTTCTGTCGCCGCTTGCGATCGATCCCGCCCACCCCTTTCCGTTCCTGCCCAACACCGGTTTTTCGCTGGCCCTGCAACTGGAGCGGATCCGAGACAAGCGGCCCTTGCAGGCTCTTCTCCCGATCCCGGCACAGGTGAACCGGTTCGTGCGCCTGCCGTCCGAGCCGGGAACGCAACGTTTCCTGCCCCTCGAAGATCTGCTGCTGTTGAAGATCGACCATCTGTTCCCCGGCTATAAAGTCAAAAACCACTTTGCCTTTCGTGTGCTGCGCGACAGCGATCTGGAGGTCGAGGAGGAGGCCGAGGATCTGGTGCGCGAGTTCGAGGTTGCCCTCAAGCGCCGCCGCCGGGGCGAGGTGGTGCGCATGACCCATTCTGCGGGCGCACCGCCCAAGCTCAAAAGCCTGATCATGGATCAGCTCCACGTGACCGAGGATGAGCTGGTTGAGATTGACGGCATGATCGGTGTCGCGGACCTGAGCGAGCTGGTGCTGGACGAGCGCCCCGATCTTCTCTGGCCGCCCTTTACCCCGCGCGTGCCCGAACGGGTGCAGGATCATGACGGCGATATGTTCGCGGCAATCCGCCAAAAGGACATGCTGCTGCATCATCCTTACGAGACCTTCGACATGGTTATCCGGTTCTTGCAACAGGCCGCGCGCGACCCTGACGTGGTGGCGATCAAACAGACGCTGTACCGAACGTCGAAGAATTCCCCGGTGGTCGAGGCGCTGTGTGAGGCCGCCGAGGATGGCAAATCCGTCACCGCTCTGGTGGAGTTGAAAGCGCGCTTTGACGAAGCCGCCAATATCCGCCAGTCGCGCCGTCTGGAACGGGCGGGCGCGCATGTGGTCTATGGGTTTTTGGACCTCAAGACGCATGCGAAAATCTCAACCGTGGTCCGGCGCGAGGGCGACAACCTGGTCACCTATACCCATTACGGCACCGGCAATTATCACCCGATCACGGCGCGCATCTATACCGATCTGAGCTTTTTCACCTGCGATACCGCCCTGGGGCGCGATGCCACAAAGGTCTTTAACTATCTGTCGGGCTATGCCCAGCCCGACAGCCTGGAAAACCTGGCGATTTCGCCGACCTCGCTCAAACCGCGCCTCCTGGAGAGGATCGCGGCCGAGATCGAGCATGCGCAGGCCGGGCGTCCGGCAGAGATCTGGGCCAAGATGAACTCGCTGATCGAAAGCGAGGTCATCGACGCGCTTTATGCCGCCTCACAGGCGGGCGTCAAGATCAGCCTGGTCATCCGGGGCATCTGCGGGTTGCGTCCCGGCATCAAGGGTCTGTCGGAAAACATCCGCGTGAAATCCATCGTGGGCCGGTTTCTGGAACATTCCCGCATCGTGTGTTTCGGCAATGGCGCGGGCCTGCCGTCGAAAAAGGCGCGGGTCTTTATCTCTTCGGCAGACTGGATGGGCCGCAACCTCAACCGGCGGGTTGAAACCCTGGTTGAAACCACCAATGCAACGGTCAAGGCGCAGATCGTCAATCAGGTGATGGCTGCCAATCTGGCCGATGTCGCGCAAAGCTGGGTGATGAACCCCGACGGCAGTTTCACCCGCGCACAAGTGCCCGAGGGGGCATTTGCGTTTAACTGCCACCGGTTCTTCATGGAGAACCCGTCGCTGTCGGGTCGGGGATCGGCGGGAGCATCGGATGTGCCCAAACTGACGCATACCGAGGAGTAAGATTGACCGGGCACCCTGCAATGCGCATGGTGGCGGTGCAGGTCCGGGGGATGAATGAACGACTTGTCAGATCAGTGGGAACCGTTTGGCAGGCCCTTGTTCGACGATCCGTCCGCGCGCGCGCTGTCGCGCGTGGGAGTGATTGATGTTGGCTCGAATTCGGTTCGATTGGTGGTGTTTGACGGCGCAGCACGCAGCCCGGCCTACTTTTACAACGAAAAAATCATGTGCGGTCTGGGTGCCGGCCTGTCCGAGACCGGGCGCCTGAACCCAAGTGGACGCGAAAGGGCGCTGGCCGCGATCAAGCGGTTTCAGCTTCTTGCACAGGGAATGAACTTGCCGCCGCTCACGGCCGTGGCCACGGCCGCCGTGCGCGATGCCGAAGACGGTCCGGCCTTTCGCGAGGACGTCCAGCGCGAGACCGGCCTGCGCATATGGGTCATCGACGGAGAGGAAGAGGCCCGGCTTTCGGCCCAGGGCGTGCTGTTGGGCTGGCCGGGTTCTTACGGTCTGGTCTGCGATATCGGCGGCTCGTCGATGGAATTGGCCGAGATCCGCGAGGGTCGGGTGGGCCGCCGCGTGACATCCAACCTCGGCCCGCTGAAGCTTCAGGCGGTCGCGGGTGGCAAGGCCGGGCGCAAGGCCCATATCCGTCAGGTGATGGAGGATCTTGCCCATCGCATGGGCCCGCAACGTGACCGGCTGTTTCTGGTCGGCGGGTCCTGGCGCGCGATTGCCCGGATCGACATGGAACGGCGCGGCTACCCCCTGCATGTGCTGCACGAATACCGCATGACGGCCAGTTCGGTATCGGCTACGGCCAAGTATATCGCCGATTCCGACCCCGAGACGCTGCGCGCGGCCTGTGGCATTTCATCGACACGCATGGCGCTGGTGCCCTACGCCGCCGAAGTCCTCAAACGGTTGGTGCGCACCTTCCGGCCCAAGGATATCGCGATCTCAAGCTATGGCATCCGCGAGGGCATGCTCTATGAGCAGATGCCGCAACGGCTGCGCGACCGCGATCCGCTGATCGAAGCCTGCCGGTTTGCCGAGGCCAAGGACGCCCGCCTGCCCGGGTTCGGCAAGACGCTTTACGATTTCGTCCTGCCGCTCTTTCGGTCTGCCCCACCCGCGCGGCTGCGGCTGATCCGGGCTGCGTGCCTGTTGCACGACGTGAGCTGGCGTGCGCATCCCGACTACCGGGCGGAGACGTGTTTTGACAATGCCACCCGCGCCAATCTGGGCGGTCTGAAACATGCCGAACGGGTGTTTCTGGGGCTTGCCCTGCTGCACCGCTATCGCAACAAGCGCGAGGGGACGCGGTTCGAGGATCTCTATAATCTGGTCTGCGACAAAGAACAGTTGCAGGCCGAGATTCTGGGCAAGGCCATGCGCTTCGGCGCGATGTTCTGGATGCAGCCGGATGTCCCCATGGGAGAGTTCCGGTGGTTCCCACAGAAAAAGGTGCTGGAGCTCCGCTTTCCCAAAGCCGCCAGCGCACTTTACGGAGAGGTGGCAGAAGCCCGCCTGATGTCACTCGCCGCCTCGCTGGAGGCGGAGGTGCGTGTGCGGATGATGCCGACCTGAAACCGCTCAGAGCTCAACCGGTCCGCTTGGATCGGAATCCTCACCGGGCGTGTCCTCAGGTTCTGGCGCAGCCTGCTTGCGCCGGATGATGATATCGCCGTTGGGCAGAATCTCGGGCGGGTGATAGACAGACCAATCCTCCACCTGCTCCACCAGATCGGCAAGGGCGGGGCCCATCTCCTCAAAAAACCCGCGCATCGCTGGGCCAAAGGAGTCCGCCAACCCCTGAAGGTCGTCAAGCCGCGGCTCCACCTCCTGCATCAACCCTTCCAGAAACATCTGCGCGCCCCGCTCCATCAGGCCGGGCGGGTCCGTCTCTTCGGCAAGGGCGGGACTGGTCAGGGCCAGGCAAACAAGAACAGCAATCGGTTTCATGAGATCAATATAGCCCAAGATGCCGGGAACTTTAACCTCGGAGCTCGATATCCAACGTCACAGGGAAGTGATCGGAGGCCATGAGCAGCGCCTCGCGCAGCGCGGGCGTCGTCCAGCATTCCGGATCGTCAAACGGATGCCAGATCCGCCAGCAGGGTCGCGCTGACATCAGGTCGGGCGAAACCATGATGTAATCGAGAAGTGCCTGAAGAAATCGGTTCTCCTGCTCGATGAAGAACCGGGCGGTGGTCGGATTGGCCCCCAGCTTGCGTTGCAGCGCGCGGTGCGCGTGCGGATCATAGAGCGAGCCTGCCCCCCCCGGATCGCCCATCACAATCTCGACCGAGGATCGGCCAAAGAGGTGCTCGTATTCATCCAGCCCCGGCCCGTCGTTGAGATCGCCCATCACGATCAGCGTGTCGCCAGCGCTCAGATGTCCGTCAATCCGCGCACGCAGCCAGATGGCCTGGGCCAGCTGCTTGCGCCGGTTCGCAATGGACTGGCGCATGATCGCGTCACGGGTGGTCGCACCATGCGGTGCTTTGGATTTCAGATGTGCGCCGATCAAGCGCAGGCGCCGCCCCTCGGCAGTGGTCACCGAAAGCTCCAGCGGAGGTTTCGAAAATCGCACCACATCCCGGGTCGCGTCAATATCCAGGTCAATACGGAACTGGCCGTCGAAACGGGGGGCCTGCGCGTCGTAAATGTCGCCCAGAGGGTCATGCTCTGCGGTCAACCGCTTCGGATCGTAAAGCAGCGCGATCTCCTGCTGGGTGTCGTTGCGAAAGCCCATGACCGCTTTGGACGTGCGCAATTCCAGAACGTCGGCGAAGTGCTCCAGGGCCGCCACGGTGTCGCGCCTGCGGCTTTGGTCCGGTGCCTCGATCACCATCACCGCATCGGCATCCAGCGCCTTGAGGACATGGGCAATTGCGCCGGTCTGATCCGCGCGGCTCACCTCGTAACGGCCAGACGGCTGGTGATCGACATTCAGATTGTTGTCATCATCGAAGAGATTGCTGAACCATTCTATGTTGTAGCTTGCCAGCCGCATCAGCCCACGCTGCCGCTGATCTCATCCCAGGCGCGGTTGATGTCGATCAGGCGTTTCTGGGCCAGTTGGACGGCCTCTTCCGGCACGCCCCGCGCCATCATCCGGTCAGGGTGATTGTCGCGCACCAATTGGCGCCAGGCGGCGCGGATCGCCTCTCGGTCCATGTCCGGGCTGACCCCGAGCACGGTGTAGGGGTCCGGCTCGGCATTGGGGACGAAACGGGCCTTCATCGCGCGAAAGCTGGTTTCGGGCAGGCCGAAAATCTGCGCCACATCTTCCAGGAACATATCTTCGCCCGGGTGATAGAACCCATCGGCCATGGCGATGTGAAACAACCCCTCCATCAGGTCGTTGAGCGTGGCGGGATCGCCCTGAAACATGCTGCCGATGCGCGCGGCGTAATCACGGTAACCCGCCACGTCCTGCCGCGCGAGGTTGAAGACCCGTGCCGCTCCCGCCTCATCCTCGCGGGCGATGTTGAATACGTCGCGAAACGCCGCCACTTCGTCGCGGGTCACCTGCCCGTCTGCCTTGGCCATCTTGGCGCCCAGCGCGATCACGGCAATGGCAAAAGCCACGCTGCGCTGAGGCGGCGTGCGTAACTTGTCAAAGACCGCTGTCAGGCTTTCGCCCTGGGTCAGCGCCGAAAGCGCGTCGGTTATGCGGGTCCAGATCGACATCGCGCGCACCCTATCGGCGGGCGCAGGCGAAGTCATTGTCCCATCGCAGATATGGTACGATTTGGCTCACTCGGCAGGCGGGTCATCCCAGAGAGTGTGCAAAGATGACCGAAGCACGCCGTCAGAGGGTTTTCTGCATCAGGATCAGGTCGAGCCACTGATCCGCCTTGCGCCCGACGTCGGGCATGCGGCCGGTCTGGACAAAGCCCATGGCCTCGTGAAATGCCAGACCGCCGGGGTTTGCGCTGCTGATCCCGGCAACCAGGACATGCACGCCCTTGGTCCGGGCGTGATCCTCCAGCCGTTCCATCAGCGCGCGCCCGATCCCGCGCCCCCGCGCGCCGTCAGCCAGCTGGATCGAATGCTCTTTGGTGTGAGCATAGCCCGGACCGTCGCGAAAGGCACCATAGCTTGCAAAGCCGAGGATCTGGCCATCCATCTCTGCAACCCAAAAGGCACCTTCGGCGGCATGGATCGTCTGGCGCGTCCGGGCCTCGGAACGGGGCGTCGTGGTAAAGGTGATCAGCGTGTCGCGGATCAGGGCGTTGGAGATCGCACAAATCCCCGAGGCATCCTCCGGGGTGGCCCGACGCAGGATCACCGCAACACGCGCCGCCCGTGCGGCGTCTCGAATTCGGCCATCATCTGCGGGTGTTCGCCAGGCTCGAAGACAAGTCGACTGTCTTCCAAATGCGGGCCGAGGCGCGCGCGCAAGGCCTCCGCGCTGGGATGTGCGATGATCAGGCGTCGCAGCCGACATCCCTGCTGCGTCAACATGCTGGCGGGATGCAGATCACCGCCCCACTGGATCAGGGCCGGGTGCAGATTGTCAAAGGGCAAACGACCATCCTGCGGCACTGCCATCTGCCAGTGCAGATCGCCGCGTTGAAGGCTGACCGCGCGTCCGGCGCCCGTGGGCAGGATGGTCAAGAGCCCGTCCAGATCATCGGTCCGGCAAATCCAGTTGGTCAACCGGGGCGGACCCTCGAACCGGTCCAGATCGAACCAGCGCGGACAATCGGGAACCGGCGCGCCTGGGTTAATCGCAATGGCCTCCAGATAGAGGCCATCTTGCAGTCCCAAAAGCGTGTTGTGGGTAAAAAAGACATCATGCGCGCCACCAGCCTGCACGGGCACACCAAGCGCGGTCTCGACCGCCTCCGTCGCGGCCTCAAGCGTCTCTCCGGCGACCGCGATGTGATCAAGCGCCATTGTGATGCTCAAACTCAAGCTCCCCTCATTCACTCCGGTCGGCCAAGGCCAATCGCCGCAAGATCCGCATAGACGCGCCAATCCCGGATCACACCATCGCCGAACCGGTAGATATCAGTGCATGGCAACGCAAGCGGCCTCCGATCCGAGACCCGGCAAAAGCGCGAGATGACCTCGATCACAACCATATCGGCGGTCTCGACCGAGGCGAGCAGATCATGCCCGACCCACTCCACCACCGCCGACTGGGCCGCCATATAGTCGCGGATCCCCGCGATCCCATAGCGCGGCTCCTGGCCGCCCACCACATAGCGGATATCGGGCGACAGGAACTCTGCCGCCCTGCCCCACTCCTGCTGGCCCAGGGCGGCCTCCATCTCGGCCACCTGGCGCGCAAGAGGTCCCAGAACGGTCACGGGCGCGGGCCACCGATCAGCCGCAGAATATCGCGTGCGGCTTCGGGAATATTCGTGCCCGGGCCAAAGATCGCCTTGACGCCGTTGTTATAGAGGAACTCGTAATCCTGTTGCGGGATAACCCCGCCGCAAATCACGATGATATCTTCCGCCCCTGCCTCTTTCAGCGCGGTGACAAGCTGCGGCGCCAATGTCTTGTGGCCGGCCGCCTGAGAAGAGATGCCCACCACATGCACGTCATTGTCGACCGCATCCTGGGCGGCCTCTTCAGGGGTTTGGAACAGGGGGCCTACATCCACGTCAAAGCCGATATCGGCAAAGGCCGTGGCAATCACCTTGGCGCCCCGGTCATGGCCGTCCTGGCCCATCTTGACGACCAGCATGCGCGGACGCCGCCCTTCTGCCTTGGCGAAGGCTTCGACATCCTTCTGAATTGCGGCAAAGCCCTCGTCGCCCTCATAGGCCGCGCCATAGACACCAGCGAGTGTTTTGACCTCGGCGCGGTGCCGTCCGAATACCTTTTCCATTGCCATACTGATCTCTCCCACCGAGGCGCGTGCCCGCGCCGCCTCGACCGCTGCGTCCAAAAGATTGCCACCCTCGCCCGCGCGGCGCGCCAATTCGGCCAACGCGGCCTCGCAGGCGGCGTCGTCCCGCTCTGCCCGGATCCGCTCAAGACGGGCGATCTGGCCGTCGCGAACCTGCTGGTTGTCGATCTCCAGAATGTCGATCGGATCTTCTTTGTCCTTGCGATACTTGTTGACGCCGACAATCACCTCATCGCCGCGGTCGATCATCGCCTGTCGGGTAGCGGCCGATTCCTCGATCCGGAGCTTGGGCAGGCCGGAGGCGACGGCCTTGGTCATGCCACCCATCTCCTCAACCTCCTCGATCAGCTTCCAGGCCTCGTCGGCCAGTTGCGCGGTCAGCGTCTCGACATAGTAGGAGCCTGCCAGCGGATCGACCACATTGGTGATGCCGGTTTCTTCCTGCAAAATCAGCTGAGTGTTGCGGGCGATGCGCGCGCTGAAATCCGTGGGCAGCGCAATCGCCTCGTCCAGCGCATTGGTATGCAGCGACTGGGTGCCGCCCAGCACCGCCGCCATCGCCTCATACGCGGTGCGGATCACATTGTTGTAGGGGTCTTGCTCCTGCAAGGACACGCCCGAGGTCTGGCAATGGGTCCGCAGCATCGAGGATTTGGGGTTTTTCGGCTCGAACTCGGACATGATGCGATGCCAGAGCAGCCGCGCGGCGCGCAGTTTGGCCGCTTCCATGAAGAAGTTCATGCCGATGGCAAAGAAAAACGACAGACGGCCTGCGAATTTGTCCACATCCATGCCACGCTCAATCGCCGCGCGCACATATTCCCGCCCATCGGCCAGCGTATAGGCCAGCTCCTGCACCAGGTTCGCGCCAGCCTCCTGCATGTGATAGCCCGAGATCGAGATCGAGTTGAACTTGGGCATGTGGTCGGAGGTGTATTCAATGATATCCGCCACGATCCGCATCGAGTGTTCGGGCGGATAGATATAGGTATTGCGGACCATGAACTCTTTGAGAATGTCGTTCTGAATGGTCCCGGCCAGCAGCGACTTGTCATGCCCCTGCTCCTGGCCGGTCACGATGAAACTGGCCAGAACCGGGATCACGGCCCCGTTCATGGTCATCGACACAGACACCTTGTCCAAGGGAATGCCGTCGAAGAGGATCTTCATATCCTCGACACTGTCGATGGCCACACCGGCCTTGCCCACATCGCCCACAACGCGGGGATGATCGCTGTCATAGCCGCGATGCGTGGCCAGATCGAACGCGACCGACACGCCCTGCTGGCCCGCCGCCAGCCCCCGGCGGTAGAAGGCGTTTGACTCCTCGGCCGTCGAGAACCCGGCATACTGCCGTATCGTCCAGGGACGACCCGCATACATCGTGGCCTTGACCCCGCGCGTATAGGGGCCTTCACCGGGGATGCCGCCCAGATGGTCCAGCCCCTCGGTATCAGCCTCGGTGTAGAGCGGCTTGACCGCGATCCCTTCGAGGGTGGTCCATGTCAGATCTTCAACCGGCTTGCCGCGCAGTTCCTTTTCGGCCAGCGCGCGCCACTTTGATGTGTCGCCTTTCATCATCTCTTCCTCTTGTCATGTCAGGTATTGGCAGGTTTTGCCCTGCTTTTTCGGGTGCCGGATCACCAATCAGCCGCGCCAGGCCGTCGGCCCCGGCGGCAAGCCACATCAGATCATCGGCATATCGTTCGCGAAAGGTCGCGCACTGGCCTTGGCAGAACGGCATCCACCGCCCGTCGCCTTCGGGCAGTACCCCCTCGGCCGGATCCATCATGGCGCGCAGCGCGGCCAGGTTGGGGGCCTTGTTGTGCCACTCGCGCGATGCGGTGCGCGGGGCGGGCTGGCCGGTGATGCCCTGCAACTGTGCCTCGGGGCGGCCCGCGAAGGTCTCAAAGGGCATCACGCCGACCTTGATGCCGGGGACGGCGCAGGCGATATCGGTGATCACATCGCGCCAGCTGCGCGAGCTCTCCGCAACACGCTGCAAGAGCCCCGGCGGCGGCGTGCCACGCCCATTGGAGGCGTAACAGGCCAGCAGAGATGCCCAGTAATGCTCCGGGCTGCGGATCGTCAGAACGACACCGCCGAGATACCCCTGAAATGCCTCGGCGAACCGCGCCATGCGTTCGCCCGCGCCGCAGTAAAGATCCGCCAGCCGCAGGTTGGCCCGCATGCTGCCGAGCATGTACTGATCGCACACAACCAGCGTTTCCACCCCGTCACGCGCATGTTCGCCACAGCCCAGCTGCACCCGCCCCAGTGCCCGTGTCCTGGCGTTGCGGCCCGGCGCGATCACCGGCCCGGGCTGGATCCCGCGAAAAAGGCCGGACCGTGTGCGGATCGGCCCCCAGAACCCGATCCCGGCTGTCGCCAGTGGCTCGGTGTTGGCCCGCAGATAGGCCTGAAAGCTTGTGTTTGCGCAACGATGTGCGCCGATATGCAGGATGACGTCCATTGCTCTGAGTGCCTTTTGCCAAAGCGCCGCCCCAAACGGCTGCATCGCGGGAAACGGGGCGATCATGGGCAGACACTCCTGACAAAGCGATTAACCATCAAAATATTGCGTGAGCTGCCAATCAAGGTGTTCGCATTGTCGTCGTCAGGGTCTATATCAGGAACGACAGGAGGCCTCATGAAGCACACACTAGCCGTTGTTTTGGCTGTATTATTCCCGGTTTCGGCGATGGCCGAAGATGCGGACCAGACACCGCCATCCGATATCATCCTGCCCGCTGGCGAATCGGATTTGAGCGAATTTTTATGGATAAAGCGGCCGGTTATCGTTTTTGCCGACAGCCCGGCCGACCCGCGCTTTGCCGAACAGATGGAGCTTTTGAACGACCGGCTCGACGAACTGGGCGAGCGCGATGTGGTCATCCTGACCGACACCGACCCGGACGCGGCCTCGCCGCTGCGCACAAAGCTCAGGCCGCGCGGCTTCATGCTGGTTCTGGTGGGCAAGGATGGTACGGTGTATCTGCGCAAACCGTTTCCCTGGAACGTACGCGAACTGGGCCGGTCCATCGACAAGATGCCCATGCGCCAACGCGAGATCCGCGAACGGCGCGGAGACGGGTAGATCCGCACACCATTGCGCGCACCTTTGTTCAACCCTATATTAAGAGTTGAATGGAAAGGATCTGTCCATGTCCGTGACACCGAAATCACCTCCCCCTAGGACCGGTCAGACCGGGCCGCGCCCGGGCTACTGACGCCGTTCAGGTTCGCAAGGCTGCGGCTCAGACCATCCGTGGCCTCATTTCCCATACGTCGCGCTTCCAGCTTGAGAGAAATGTAATCGGTATAAAGCCCGATCCGCTGGGATTGTGACAACGCCCGAAACCCGTCATTGCGCAGGTCGGTGATCAGTGCGTCAATCGCAAAGACCTGGTTGTAGTACCGCACAACCGGACCGATGACCGGTTCAGGTAGAATGCTGATATCCCCGATGAGCGCCTGAAAAACGGCATCGTTGCGCTCACTCGGAATCATCGGGACATATTCTGCATCGGCTTCCATCAGGGCCACAACATCCTTCCAAACGACCATGGGGTCGTATTCAGGGTCCGAGAGCGCATCGACATAGTGCTGAATCTCAGCCCGCAATGCCGTCTGCACATCCCGTTCCCGTTCTCGCCGCCTGCGCCGGTCACGACCGACCTCGCGCTTGCTGGCGACAAACCACCCCAGAACCGTGACCAGCGCCGCAATGGTCGCGGCAACAATTGCCGGGCCTATCCAGTCCTGGGGCAGCATAGAGAGGTTATTCGAACTCCATGATCACGTCGTCCACCGCGAGGCTGTCGCCGGGCCCTGCGTTGATCTTCGACACCACGCCCTTGCGCTCGGCGCGCAGAATGTTCTCCATCTTCATCGCCTCAATCGTGCACAGGGACTGACCGTCCTGCACCTCATCACCAACCTCGACATCGACCTTCACAATCAGGCCGGGCATCGGGCAGAGCAGCATCTTCGAGGTATCGGGCGGCAGTTTCTCCGGCATCAGCCCGGCCAGTTCGGCCTGACGCGGAGTGCGGACATGTACGTTCAACTCAGCCCCCCGGGTACGGATATGGAACCCGCCGGAGATCTTGCCGGTCTTGAGCACCAACGGATGCCCATCCACATCCACACGCGCCAATGTCTGACCCGGTGTCCAATCGCTGGTCACCCGGAACACGCCGCCATCCGCGAACGTCACGGTCGAGCCCTGCGGGTCGGCCGCGATATGCACATCGAACCGGCTGCCCTGCGCCGTGACAACCCAGTCCGAGCCGACCTTGCGCTCGTGATTGTCCATACGGCCCGACACGCGGGTGCGCCGGATCTCCGCGACGCGGTGCATCGCGGCACAAGAGGCCGCGACCCTTTGCAGATCGTCATCGGCAAGCGTGACCCCCTCGAACCCGTCGGGATATTGCTCGGCGATAAAGGCGGTGGTCATGTCCCCGGCAATAAAGATCGGATGATCCATCACAGCGCTCAGGAAGGGCAGGTTATGCCCGATGCCTTCGACCTCGAAACTGTCCAGCGCCACGCGCATCGCCTCGATCGCCTGATCGCGGGTCGGTGCCCAGGTGCACAGCTTGGCGATCATCGGGTCGTAATACATGCTGATCTCGCCGCCCTCATAGACGCCGGTATCGTTGCGCACCGCCGCCGCACCCGAGGGCGCATCGCCATGCCATTTGCCCTGATCCAGCAATGGACCTGCCGCAATCTCCATCGGCGGGCGATAGCGGGTCAGCCGCCCGATGGAGGGCAGGAAGCCGCGGTAAGGATCCTCGGCATAAAGCCGGTTTTCAATCGCCCAGCCGGTCAGGGTGACATCGTCCTGGGTAATCGACAGCGGCTCGCCTGCCGCCACGCGGATCATCTGTTCGACCAGATCGACCCCGGTGATCAGCTCGGTGACGGGATGCTCCACCTGGAGCCGCGTATTCATCTCCAGGAAGTAGAAGTTCTTGTCGCCATCGACGATGAATTCGACCGTGCCCGCGCTGGCATAGCCCACGGCCTTGGCCAGGGCCACGGATTGCTCGCCCATCGCGCGACGGGTTGCCTCGTCCAGAAACGGGCTCGGCGCCTCTTCGACGACCTTCTGGTTGCGGCGCTGGATCGAACATTCCCGCTCGCCCAGATAGATGCCGTTGCCATGCCCGTCGCACAGCACCTGGATCTCGATATGCCGGGGCTGGGTGACGAATTTCTCGATAAAGATCCGGTCGTCGCCAAAGCTGCTGGCCGCCTCGTTCTTGGAGGACTGGAAGCCTTCGCGCGCCTCGTCGTCATCCCAGGCGATGCGCATGCCCTTGCCACCCCCCCCGGCGGAGGCCTTGATCATCACCGGATAACCAATCTCGTTGGAGATCTTGACCGCCTCCTCGGCATCCGCGATCAGCCCCATATAGCCCGGCACGGTCGAGACGTTGGCCTCCTGCGCGATCTTCTTGGAGGTGATCTTGTCGCCCATCGCCTCGATCGCCCCTTTGGGCGGGCCGACGAACGCCACACCTTCGGCTTCCAGCGCTTCGGCGAATTTGGCGTTCTCGCTGAGAAAGCCATAACCGGGATGCACCGCTTCGGCGCCGCTGTCGCGGATCGCCTGCATCACGTTGTCGATCACGATGTAGGATTGGTTGGCCGGCGGCGGGCCGATATGAACCGCCTCATCGGCCATCTGCACATGCAGCGCCGCCTTGTCGGCATCCGAATAGATCGCAACCGTCGGGATACCCATCTTGCGGGCTGTTTTGATGACACGGCAGGCAATTTCGCCCCGATTTGCGATCAGGATCTTTTTGAACATGGAACGTCCTTTGTCTTGGGCTTTGTCTTGGAAAGGGGAACACAGCAAAAACCGCGCACCGGAGTGTCCCGGAGCGCGGCCTGTGAACATGAGAAAACGTCAGACCGGGCGCGCGGCCCGGTCAGATCAGCATCTGCTGGGGTTTTGCTGGCAGAAGAGCAGGTTACCCGCCGCACCGACGGCTGCACCAGCCGCGAGGTTGCCATCGAGCACCGCTGCGGTTCCTGCCCCCACGGCACCGCCGATGAGAGCCTGTTCGCCCGCTGTGTCGCCGCAGGCTGCGAGCCCGCCGACCACGGCCAATGCCAGCCAAATTCTTGAGTTTTGCATGCCACCCATCCTTGTCTTGGTTTACCACTTGACGAAACCACGGATGCCATACTGGTCAGCGGGCGCAAACCCTTTCGTAACGGCGCGTGGAAATGGGCAGATCTGTGCCCAAGCGCTGCAAGTCTGCGGCCGCGCGAGCCGATCCGGCACAAGAAAATGACGGGCAGAGCAGGGATATGATCGCTGTTCTGCCCGTCTAGGGAAGGGGTACGGAATAGGTGTACTGCAGACGTCCCCGGGATGGCGGTTTCGCCTACAGGTAGAGTGTTGCGCAAAAACTCACCCAATGCCAACTCCCCAATTTCGGTGAGGCGAGAATGGGCCGAATTGTGCCCAATCGGGGCGGCACGATGCAGAAAACCGCCGATCATGAGCCCACGGCCTCGGGGTAGGACACCCGCGCAACAGCGGCGTCAATCTTCAGCAGCGCCTCGTAGCTGGCAGGATCAAAGGGATCTTCAGCAGCGATCACCTCACGTCCGAACAGCCAGCTCAGTCGGCCCGCATCCAGATTGCCGCGCTCGAACGGCGCGTCCCCGAACTGAGCCCACAGAGCTGCAAGAAAGGCCGCATCGGCGCGCCGGTCGGCGGGTCTACGGTCAGCGAACCGCTCGCGCTGTGTCAGCGGCGTCGCGCCTTTTGGATTGGCCCTGCGGATGGTGAACTGAAAATCGGTACCGGCCAGACGTCCGGGAAATCCGCGATGCTTTAGCATATCCGCCCCCCTGCCACCCGGGGGCGCGCGGCGGTGTGCGGAAGGGACCGAACGGCCCCTCCCGCGACATGGTTACTTGTACTTGCCGGTGTAGACGGGCTCGACCGAAATCGGTTCTTGCTCGACCACGACAAATTCTTCCTGCGGCTGTGCACAGGCTGCAAGACCGGCCAAAAGGCCTGCCAATGCAAGAAGCTTGATGCTCTTGGACATCTATGTCTCCTGTCGTTTTTTATGGAACCAGAGGGGTCCTCGGACCCTGCCTGTCCCCACCTCGAGGTAAGGTTCACCTGGGTAAACCTTGGATGGATCATAGTCCATGGCCCACTTAAAAGATATCCACAGGGCGCCAAGGCCTGTGGATGTGACGCCAAAGCCTCAAATCGCCCTTTGCTTAAGCTTTGATCCGCAAGATGTTGTGGTTGCATCAGAATTCCTCCCAGATGCAGGCCCCGTTTTCCGGGCTGAAGAGCTCGAAATACTGGGTTGCATCGGCGGCGGGTTGCCCAAAGGGGACAAACCTGTCGGAGAATGAAATCACGATGCGAGAGGGTGAGATATCGTGCTGCGATAGGTAAGGCACGGCGATCTCGTCGCACAGATGCTGCAAGTCGCCCATGGCGCTGTCCACATCCGTCGCCCCTCCCTCGCGCGCAATGTCGGGCGCAACAAAGCGGAACCGCACCCAGAGCGCGCCGGGATTTTCGTCCAGCAGCACTTCGGCCAGCGTCACCTCCTGCCCCGACGGGGTTGGAAACGAGGTCTCGGCCCCGGCTTGCGTGGCACCCAGCAGCGCCGCGAAAATGCAGCCCCGGCCCCGCAAGCGGGCTCCTCCTGCCGGGGCTGCCAATCGCAGGCCGATGGCCCACGTGTCTGATATGCGGGCTGTCATGATGGGACAGGTGCATCATTTGTGTCAAATGCGGCCGGAGACACGATCTCGATCAGCTCCATGTCGTCGGAATGCCGAACCTCGCGATGTTTGATGCCGGGCGGTTGCAGCACGCAAGAGCCTGCGCGCATGAGATGTTCGCCCTGCCCCTCGTATTCAAAGACAACCCAGCCCTTGGTGACATAGACCATCTGGAAGTCGAGATCGTGAGAATGCCACGCGCCGGGGCTCTCCATCCCCGGTACAGCCCGAATCACATGCGCCCCGAACTGGCCCTTGGTCGCGTCCTTGATCCCCAGATCGCGGTATTCAAAGAAGGCGCGCAGCCCCTCGCCCACGAACTTGCCATCATCGGCATGGGCAATGCTGAAGGCCTGGGTTTTCCAAAGCTGGGTCATGGCGCTCTCCGTAGGGCGGGACTTGTCCCGCCGCCCCGGTGGGGTGGGACAAGTCCCACCCTACAGCGGGATGTTGTTGTGCTTCTTCCACGGCATCGGTTTCTTCTTGCCGCGCAGCGAGGCAAAGGCCCGTGCCACACGTTTGCGCGTTGACCGGGGCTGGATCACCTCGTCGATAAAGCCGCGCTCGGCGGCCACGAAGGGGTTGGCGAAGCGGGCCTCGTATTCGGCGGCGTGGGCGGCGATTTTGTCGGGGTCGTTCAGATCGGCGCGGTGGATGATCTCGGTCGCGCCTTTGGCGCCCATCACCGCCACCTCGGAGGTGGGCCAGGCATAGTTGATATCGGCGCGCAGATGTTTCGACGCCATCACCACATAGGCCCCGCCATAGGCCTTGCGGGTAATTACCGTGACCTTGGGCACGGTTGCTTCGCCATAGGCAAAGAGCAGCTTGGCCCCATGTTTGATCACGCCGTTATACTCCTGGCTGGTGCCCGGAAGAAAGCCCGGCACATCGACCAGCGTCAAAAGCGGGATCTCGAAACAATCGCAGAACCGCACGAACCGGGCCGCCTTGCGGGCGCTGTCGATGTCCAGCACGCCAGCCAGAACCATCGGTTGATTGGCCACAACGCCCACGGTCTGGCCTTCGAGGCGGATAAATCCGGTGATGATGTTCTTGGCGAAATCCTCCTGGATCTCATAGAAATCGCCCTCATCGGCCAGCTTCAGGATCAGTTCTTTCATGTCATAGGGCTGGTTGGGGTTTTCCGGCACCAGCGTATCGAGCGAGGGTTCGATACGGCCCGGATCGTCAAAGAACGGGCGCACCGGCGGCTTGGATTGATTGTTGAGAGGCAGGAAATCGACCAGGCGACGCACCTCGGCCAGCGCCTCGACATCGTTCTCGAACGCGGCATCGGCGACCGATGATTTCTTGGTATGGGTGGATGCGCCGCCCAGCTCCTCGGCGGTGACGACCTCGTTGGTAACGGTTTTGACCACATCCGGCCCGGTCACGAACATATAGGACGAATCCTTCACCATGAAGATGAAGTCCGTCATCGCGGGCGAATAGACCGCGCCACCCGCGCACGGCCCCATGATCACGCTGATCTGCGGCACCACGCCCGAGGCCTCGATATTGCGCTGAAAGACGTCGCCATATCCTGCCAGCGAGTCCACACCTTCCTGGATCCGCGCGCCGCCGGAATCGTTGATCCCGATCACCGGTGCGCCGTTTTGCATCGCCATATCCATGATCTTGCAGATCTTCATCGCATGGGTGGCCGAGACCGACCCGCCCAGAACCGTGAAATCCTGTGAGAAAACATAGACCTGGCGGCCGTTGATCGTGCCCCAGCCAGTGACCACGCCATCGCCTGCGGGCTTTTGGCTCTCCATCCCGAAATCGGTGCAGCGATGGGTGACGAACATGTCAAACTCTTCAAAGCTGTCTTCGTCGAGCAACAGGTCGATCCGTTCGCGCGCCGTCAGCTTGCCGCGGCCATGCTGCGCGTCGATCCGCTTTTGCCCGCCGCCCAGCCGCGCGGTTTCGCGGCGGTTTTCCAGCTCCGTCAGGATATCTTTCATGTGGTCTGTCCCCAAAATGCGTTTGCGCGGTTATAAACATGCAACGCAGTCTACCAAAGCGGAAAACGGCAAATTTGCAAATCATCTGCATTGATGCGCTCGCTAATTGCAAATATTGCTAACTCCACCTGAGACCCGACGTCGAGATGGACATCCCACGAGCCGGGTCATAAGTCGCAACCCATGGCTGAATCGTCCGATATCCGTTTCTTTGACCGCAGGACGCCGCCGCATGTCACGACCCTGATCCTGATTGCGGGCCTCTCGGCGCTGGCGATGAACATCTTTCTGCCCAGCCTGCCGGGCATGACCGCCTATTTCGAAACCGATTACCGCGTGATGCAATTGTCGGTTGCAGTCTATCTGGCCTTTAATGCCGCGCTGCAAATACTGATCGGGCCGATTTCGGATCGGTTCGGACGACGTCCGGTTCTGTTATGGGGCATGGTCCTGTTCCTGATCGCCACGCTGGGTTGCATTGTGGCGCCCACCGCCGAGATCTTTCTGGCCTTTCGTATGGCGCAGGCGGTGATCACGGTTGCCATGGTGCTCAGCCGGGCCGCGGTGCGCGACATGTATCCCGAGGACAAGGCCGCCTCGATGATCGGTTATGTCACGATGGGCATGGCGGTGGTACCGATGATCGGCCCCGCGATCGGAGGCGCACTGGACGAAGTGTTCGGCTGGCAGGCGAATTTCTGGATGCTGTTCGGGCTCGGTGTGCTTTGCCTTGGTCTGGTTTGGGGCGATCTGGGAGAGACGGCGCAAACCAGCGGCAAGACGCTGATCGAGCAGTTCCGCGAATACCCCGAATTGCTGACCTCGCCCCGGTTCTGGGGCTATGCGATGGCAGCGGCCTTCACCTCGGGGGCATTCTTTGCCTATTTGGGTGGTGCGCCCTTTGTCGGAACCGAAGTCTTTGATTTGACCCCGGCCCAGTTGGGCATCTATTTCGGCGCGCCTGCAATTGGCTATTTCATCGGCAACTTCGTGTCGGGACGCTATTCGGTGCGATTTGGGATCAACCGGATGATCCAATGGGGGTGCCTGATTTGCACCTTCGGTCTGGCCCTTTCGCTGGCGGTGTTTCTGACGGGCTTCGGAACGGTCAATTCGTTTTTTGGCCTGATGACCTTTATCGGGCTCGGCAATGGCATGACCATTCCCAATGCCACTTCGGGCATGTTGTCGGTGCGCCCGCATCTGGCGGGAACCGCATCTGGCCTGGGCGGAGCGCTGATGATCGGCGGAGGCGCGGCCTTGAGCGCCTTTGCCGGTGCCTTGCTGGGCCCGGGCACCGGGGCGACGCCGCTTTTGTGGCTGATGTTTGCCACCTCTTTCATGGGCGTGGTGTCGATCCGGGTGGTGATCTGGCGCGCGCGGCAGCTGAACCTCTGACGCGCTTGCGCACATCGCTTTGCAAGGTTAGCAAGAAGCCGACCCCTGATTTGCAAAGGTGCCGAGATGGCGATCCAGAAACTCTATGCCGGGGCCAAGCTGCGCGAGATCCGCACGCGCATGGGGCTGACGCAAAAGGCCTGCGCGGCCAAGCTGGGCGTTTCCCTGCCCTATCTCAACCAGATGGAGAACAACAACCGGCCTGTCAGCACCTCGGTCGTGCTGGCGCTGGCGCAGGAGTTCGGCATCGACGTGACCGAGCTGAGCACCGGCGACAGCGAGCGGCTGGTGAGCGACATGCGCGAGGCGCTGTCGGATCCGGTCTTTGCCGATGCGATGCCGCCTTTGGCCGATCTGCGCCTGACCGCATCGAACGCCCCCGCGCTGGCGCGCGCATTGATCGAGCTGCACCGCGCCTATCGCCAGACCCATGAACGGCTCGCCTCCCTGGACGAAGCGCTGGGGCGCGAGGATGCGCGCAGCCAAACCAGCCCCTGGGACGAGGTGCGCGACTTCTTTCACTATTGCGACAATTACATCGACGCGGTGGACCGCGCCGCCGAGAGCTTTGCCGCACAGGCCCGTGGCGGCATGCGCGAGGCCGCCGAGCGGCGCTTGCGTGATCTTGGGCTCACCATCCTGCGCCGCGATGACGGTCCGGTGCGCCAGTACGAGCCCGCGACTGGCACGCTTTATCTGTTGGCGCGCGCGGCGCCCGAGACACAGCTCTTCCAGATGCTGTTGCAAATCGCGCTGCTGACCCAGGACAAGCTGCTCGAAGCGACCCTCGATCTGGCGCGGTTTCAAAGCGACGAGGCCCGCGCCATCGCCAAGATCGGCCTGGCCAATTACTTTGCCGGGGCAGCACTCATGCCCTACCGCGCGTTTCTGGAGGCCGCACAGGAGGTCCGCCACGATCTGGAGGTTCTGGGCGGCCGGTTCGGCGCCTCGATCGAGCAGGTGGCGCATCGCCTGTCGACCATGCAGCGGCCCGGGGCCAAGGGGATCCCGTTCTTCTTTGTCCGGGTCGATCAGGCCGGCACGATCACCAAGCGCCATTCCGCCACCCGGCTGCAATTTGCCCGGTTTGGCGGCGCCTGCCCTTTGTGGAATGTCCACCGGGCCTTCGAGACGCCCGGACGGTTCCTCAGGCAACTTGCCGAGACGCCCGATGGTGTCCGTTACATCAGTCTGGCGCGGGACGTGTCGAAATCAGGCGGCTCCTACGGCGCGCCGGTGCGCCGCTATGCCATCGCGCTGGGGTGCGAGCTGCGCCATGCGGGCTCGCTCGTCTATGCCGATACGCTGGATGTGTCCAATGACAGCGCGTTCGAGCCGATCGGCATTTCCTGCCGCATCTGCGAGCGCAAATCCTGTCATCAACGCTCGGTCCCGCCGCTGGAGCGCAGGCTGTCGGTCGATGTGCATGAACGCGGCGTGCTGCCCTATCAGGTGAGATAGCGTATAGAAAATTACTGCGAACTATGGTAATTTGAATTCTATTACGATTTGGATTTGGAATGATGAGATCGCTTTGTTTCTTCGTTTTCTTGGTGATATGGACCCCTGTGGCTTGGGCAGGTGAGCTAAAAGAATGCGATGCAGTCGACAGCCTGGCGGTTGCCGGTCATTTTGACTTTGATATTGTGACTGTTCACGCAGATACCGATGATGATACATGCCGCTTTTCGGTGAACGGCGCACGTACTGGCAGCCCGCCCCAGGATCAAATCAATGACGCTCGACGTCAATTGTTTGGAGGCCCTGGCACAGCAAATCAATTCTTGATGCAATCAGAGTTTCCATTTGAGGCAATGGCCGTCCTGCTTGCCGCCGCAGGACCAGACACCGATCCTTCCGAACTAGAGAACATGCTTCTTAACTCAAGCTTTGTGCTGGACGAATGCGTCTTCGCGGCGGGTCAAAATCAGCCGCGCTCGTTCCAGGATCCTTTCGGGTTTACTGTTGAATGTGCTGTGTTTCCATCCTTTGGCGATGGTGAGTTTTTTGAAATCGGCCCATTCCGGTCCATCTCGACGGATGGCTTGCAGGTCGCGCGGATGAGCATTGTCGTTCGACGTGACGCCGTCTGGAACCTTGTCTCTTTCCCCGTGCAATGAGGGAAAACCCCCAGGGAAGACCGCGACGCAGGATATCGGACCTCGCCAGATCCGCTGTCGACGAGCTTGTCAAAGACGGGCTTAAATGGCTGCTTCGGGCAGCTGTTGTTATTGTTCTGGCATTAGGCGGTGCGGTGTTCGGAGTGCGGATGGACTTCCTTTCGCTTCCAGACTGGGTGCCATTTCAACCGGATCGCCCGGCAATCTCCGATCTACAAACCAACACGATGGATGGTTTAGCAGGATACACCTTTATCGCGGGTGTGTTCTCCGACGCGGAACAGGCTTTGGATGGCTCAGGCGGTCTTCTTTTCAAGCCACCCGAGATTGAAATGATCCGCGTCTGTCGTAACCTTAGAATTCCGCAGTCGGACAATCCTGCGGACCTGCTGTCGGACTTGAAAGAGAAAGTTGCACCCTGCCTGAATATCACCCCCGTGACCATGGAGGGGGGCGGTGTGCGTTATGAGATTTCGCCAACGCAGAGCGCTGAAGTCACCCGCGTGGAGCGCGCCAATAAGGGCGGCACGGAAGTTGTGCCGCAGTTCTTTTGCTTTTGCGAAGGGCGTGTCGTTGAGAAGTTTCTGTCAGACGGAAACGGATCGAAATGGCCGTGACCGTCTGACAGACGGCGGATCAGGCTTTCGACAGAATGCCCCAGATCTCATCCTTGAGATGGGCGCGTTTCTTGCGCAGTTCGACCTCGGCCAGCTCTTCCATCGGCTCGACATTGGTCTCGGCGCGGTGCACGGCGCGGTTGATCTCGTGATACTCTTCGGCCAGCCGGGCAAAGTGGTTGTCGGTCTGTTTGAGCGTGCTCATCAGTTCGACCTTGTCGGGGAATTCCTCGGCAAGCTCGTGGGGCGTGTGTGACATCTCTCAATCTCCCTTGTTGAGTGGTTGCGCCTAACCTGTCTGTGGGACAAGCGGCGGTCTTTGATGGGAATCAAACTGCGGGCAACGGGCCATATGTTCCCGGCGCTGTCAATTGCCGGTCGGTCCGGGACGCGGGTTTGGCCGTCAATAAGGACACGCTCAACGTTTGGCCGGTCTCCACCCGGCCGCGCGCGCTTCCTCGGGGTCGCAGAACCAGCGCTCGCCCCTTTGCGGGTTGATCTGGGTGCGGCCATAAAAGGCCTGCTCGGGCCTATGATAGATGCGGTCGCCCTTGGCGTTGATATTGCCCTTGATCGCGCAGCCTGACCCGGATGGGTCCTGACCCGTCGATTGCCCGCGGCGATATGCATCTGGGGCGGCCACACGCGTTCTGTGCAGGCCCAGCGCGCGCGACGCTGCGGCGCGCTCAACCTCGAGATAATCGTCTGCATAGCGCAGATAGGCCATGGCCCACCCTTCTGCGACAATGTGGTGCGCGGCATCCAGATCTCCGACGAAACAACGCGCAACAAGGCGATCATACCTGTCGCGATCCAGGACCTTGCAACTCGCGCGAACCCCTTCGAACAGCGCGCGGGTCTGGGCTGTGGCCCAGGCTCCGCAGCGCCATTCGCGTTCATCCGCATCTCGACAGGTCTGATTATGTTCCGGCGCGTCTATGCCATGAAGGCGCACGCGCTGATCTCCGACATCCCAGGTATCGGCGTCGATCACGCGCACCGGCCCCGCCAGATCCGCAGTCGCGGCCACCGGCAGGATCGTCAGCATACAGATAGCGACAAACTTCAACATAAGATGCATGTGTATCACATCTTATCTCAACGCAAGGCCAGATCGTAAGAACTCCTAACGCTGCGCTTCGGCCCAGTCGGGATGCACCCAAGGGGCGGCGTTGGCCCGCGGCAGCGGATCGCGCCCCAGAATGTGATCGGTCATCTTTTCGCCCACCAGGATCGAGGGGCCGTTGAGATTGCCGTTTGTAATACGGGGAAAGATGCTGCTGTCAGCGACGCGCAGCCCCTCGACGCCGATCACCCGGCCCTGCGGATCGACCACGGCCTCGGGGTCATCGGCGCGCCCCATCCGACAGGTGCCACACGGGTGATAGGCGCTTTCGGCATGCTCGCGGATGGCCGCATCCAGATCGTCATCGCTGACCAGATGGGCACCTGGCTGAAGCTCGGCCTTGACGAAGGGCTTGAAGGCCTCCTGCGCGAAAACCTCTCGGGTCAGGCGCAGGGCGGTGCGGAACTCTTCCCAGTCGTCGGGATGGCTCATGTAGTTGAACCGGATGCGCGGGCTGTCGGCGGGATCGGCGGAGGCGAGGCTGACCCGTCCCCGGCTTTTGGAGCGCATCGGGCCCACATGGGCCTGAAACCCGTGCCCCTCGGCCGCGACCTTACCGTCATAGCGCACCGCCAAAGGCAGGAAATGAAACTGGATATCCGGGTAGGTCAGCCCCGGGCGCGAGCGGATGAAGCCGCAGCTTTCAAACTGGTTCGACGCACCATGCCCGGTCTTGGTGAACAGCCACCGCGCCCCGATCAATGCCTTGGAGATCCAGTTCCAATAGCGGTAAAGCGTGATCGGCTGGAGGCTGGAATACTGCACATACATCTCAAGATGGTCCTGCAGATTGCCCCCCACCCCGGGACGGTCGGCCACGACCGGCAGGCCAAGAGCGGCAAGGTCGGCGCCCGGCCCGATGCCCGACAGCATCAGCAGTTTGGGCGAGTTTATGGCCGAAGCCGCCAGGATCACCTCGCGGCGCGCGCGCACCTCGCGCCCCCCGGCCAGGGCCACGCCGACCGCGCGACCGTCCTTGAAGATCACACGCTCCACCAGCCCTTTGACCAGATCGCAATTCGGTCTTTTCAATGCGGGGCGGAGATAGGCATTGGCCGCCGACCAGCGGCGCCCCTGCCAGACGGTCTGTTCGAACGCGCCGAACCCTTCCTGCTTTTTGCCGTTGTAATCATCGGTGATCTGATAGCCTGCCTGTCGGCCCGCCTCGACAAAGGCATGATAAAGCGGGTTTGCGCGCGGCCCGCGCGAGACATGCAGCGGACCATCGGTGCCGCGCCAGGACGGGTCTCCTCCATGGCCACCGTCGTGCCAGGTCTCCATCCGCTTGAAATAGGGCAACACATCCGCATAGCCCCAGCCATCCGCGCCGGTCTCCGCCCAATGGTCGTAATCATGGGCATGGCCACGCACATACACCATCCCGTTGATCGAGGACGATCCCCCGATCACCTTGCCGCGCGGACAGGCCAGACGGCGCCCGCCCAGATGGGGCTCGGGTTCGGACATGTAGCCCCAGTCATAGCACGCCATATTCATCGGATAGCTGAGGGCGGCGGGCATCTGGATGAAGGGCCCCCAATCGGTGCCCCCATGTTCCACAACGAGTACCGACTGACCGGCCTCGGCCAGACGATAGGCGATGGCGCAGCCCGCAGAGCCGGCACCGACGATGACGAAATCAGCCTCCATTAGGCCCCTCTTTTCAGAATGTGTTGCGCAGGCTCTCGTAGGACACCATCACCGTCTTGCGGTATGCGGGTCGGTCGGACAGCCGGTCATAATAGGCGCGCAGGCCAGGCAGCGGCGCACGCGGAATGTCGATATCGAAATAGCGATAGAGCACATGGCCGAACTGGATATCGGCCAGGGTCAGATCGGCACCGCAGAGGTAATCGGTCTGCGCCAGGCGCGGCTCGGTCTTTGCCAGTTCGCCCTCCAGCGTGGCGAGGTTGGCGCGGATGAGACCCGCGTCGCGGTTCTCGGGCCGGGTGCGCGCGCTGCGCCAGAAGACCGGGCCGGTAAATGCCTCGGCCACCGAATGCTTGGCCCATTCGGCCCACATATCGACCTCGGCCCGTGCCAGCGGATCGCGTGGCCAGAAGACCGCGTCGCCATATGCGCCCGCCAGATAGCGCAGGATCGCCGGGGTTTCCCAGATCGCCACCTCGCCGACGGTCAGCACCGGGATCTTGCCATGCGGGGTCAACGCGGTGAAAGCGGGGCTGTCGAGCCCGCCGAACA
This sequence comes from Aestuariivita sp., assembly GCF_021404545.1. Taxonomy (GTDB): domain Bacteria; phylum Pseudomonadota; class Alphaproteobacteria; order Rhodobacterales; family Rhodobacteraceae; genus Aestuariivita. The sequence continues at coordinate 34,205 of NZ_JAAWWD010000005.1, read as the reverse complement.
CCTCCCCATAATCCAGACGGGTATAGCCCAGCGCCAGTTCCTCAAGCATCCAGAGCACCGCCTGCACATTCGACGATGTGGCGCGTCCATACACCGTCAGCATCATGCGCCTCTCGGGAAGCGCTGCCGCTCCTCGACCTCGTTGAGGTCCATGTGGTTGCGCATGTACCGCTCGGAGGCCTTTTGCAGCGGCTGGTAATCCCACGGGTAATAGCCGCCCTGCCGCAGCGCCTCGTAAACCACCCAGCGGCGGGCCTGGCTGGCGCGGATCTCGGCATCGAACCGCTCCAGATCCCAGCGCGCCGCGGCCTTGGATTTCAGCGCTGTGAGCGTGCCCGCATGGGCCGGATCCCCGGCCAGGTTGGTCCGCTCATCCGGGTCCGCCTCCAGATCGAAAAGCTGATCGGGATCCAGCGTGCAAGCGTTGTATTTCCACTTGCCATAGCGCAGCGACACCATCGGCGCATAAGACGCCTCTGCCGCGTATTCCATGGCGACGGGGGTGGTGCGTACGGCCCCTTCGGCATAGGGCACCAGGCTTTCGCCGGTGGTCCAGGGCATCACCTCGTCCATGGAAACTCCCGCCAGATCACAGAGCGTCGGGCAGACGTCGATGGTCGAGACCGGCTCGGCCACGGTGCGCGGCGCCAACCCGGGGGCCGCGATCATCAGCGGCACGCGCGCGGAGCCTTCATAAAACGACATCTTGAACCACAAGCCGCGCTCGCCCAGCATATCGCCGTGATCGGACACAAAGACGATGATCGCCTCTTGGCCGATGCGGTCGAGCACATCCAGGATCTCGCCCACCTTGTGGTCGAGATAGGAGATATTGGCGAAATAGGCCCGGCGCGCGCGCCCGGTATCATCCTCGGAGATGTCAAAGCCGCGCCAGTCATTGGCGTCGAAGATGCGCTGGGAATGGGGATCGTGGTCTGCATACTCCATCGCCGGAACGCGCGGCATCAGATGCGCGCAATCGGCGTAGAGGTCCCAATACCGGCGGCGCGCCACGTAAGGATCGTGCGGATGCGTAAAGCTGACGGTCAGGCACCAGGGGCGGTCGTCGCGCCCCCGCGCCAGATCGTAAAGCTTGGCCGTGGCATGAAAGGCCACCTCGTCGTCATATTCGATCTGGTTGGACGTTTCGGCCACACCCGCGCCGGTGACCGAGCCCATGTTGTGATACCACCAGTCGATCCGCTGCCCCGGCTTGCGGTAATCCGGCGTCCAGCCGAAATCGGCCGGGTAGATATCGGTGGTCAGACGCTCCTCAAATCCATGCAGCTGATCGGGGCCCACAAAATGCATCTTGCCCGACAGGCAGGTCTGATAGCCCGCGCGGCGCAGATGATGGGCATAGGTCGGCAGATCGCTGCGAAACTCCGCCGCATTATCATAGACACCCGTGGCCGAAGGCAGTTGACCGGTCATGAAGCTCGCTCGGCCCGGCGCGCACAGCGGTGAGGCGGTATAGGCATTGGCAAACCGCACCGACCGGTCGGCCAGTTGTCTCAGATTGGGCGTGTGCAGCCACTCGGCGGGTCCCTCGGGAAAAAGCGTGCCGTTCAACTGATCGACCATCAGGATCAGGATATTGGGGTGGGTCATGACCCCTCGCGAATCAGACGGTGGACGGCGGCCAGAACCAGCTCGATGGCCGCCGCGTTCGACATCGCCTCGGGGCGCAAGACCTGACGCAGATAAACCCCGTCGATCAGCGCGCCGATGGTCTCGGACGCGGCCTCGGGATCAGAGACAAGCGGGCGAAACCCAACCATCAGGTTCGACCGCAGCCGCCGGTGATACACCGTCAACAGCCGTCTGGTCTTGTCGGAGCTTTGCGCCTGAAGATAAAAATGCAGCCACGAGGCCGCCGTTGCAGGCCGGAAATTCTGCGACGCGAAAGAGGCGCGCACAACCGCCTCGATCCGCCCGGCAGGATCGCGCGCCATGATCAGCGCGCCGCGCACCTCGGCCCCGAACAGCGTCAGAATATGGCGCATCGCGGCCACAAGCATCTCTTCCTTGGAGCCAAAATAATGATGTGCCAGCGCGCTCGACATGCCAGCGCGCCGCGCGATCTGGCTGACTGTGACGTCAAGTGTACCCGCCTCGCCGATCTCGACAATCGCGGCTTTCACGAGCGCATCGCGCCTGATAGGCTCCATTCCGAGTTTGGGCATGTGATGGCTCCTGACGATAGGGTGAAAGAAACGCTAGGGTTTCTTTATTGACTCGTCAATCAAGAACAACCACGCTGCCTGCCAACCAAAACAAAATCGACCGGGAGACACGACAATGACCTTGAAATACTCACTATCCGCACTGGCGTTGATGGCCGCAGCCGGCCCCGCATTCGCCGATTGCGAGAGGGTGGTTTTTTCCGATGTGGGCTGGACGGACATCACCGCGACCACAGCTGCCGCGACCGTGGTCCTGCAGGCGTTGGGGTATGATGCCGAAATCAAGGTGCTGTCGGTCCCGGTGAGCTATACGTCGATGGCGGCGGGCGATGTGGATGTGTTCCTGGGCAACTGGATGCCGACGATGGAGGCCGATATCGCCCCCTACCGCGAGGCAGGCAGCGTCGACACCGTGCGCGCCAACCTCGAAGGGGCGAAATACACACTGGCCGTCAACCAGGTCGCCGCGGATCTGGGCATTACCGATTTCGCGGACATCGCCGCGCAGATGGACGCGCTGGACGGCAAGATCTATGGCATCGAGCCGGGCAATGATGGCAACCGTCTGATCATGGATATGATCGCATCCGACGCGTTCGGGCTGAACGGGTTCGAGGTTGTCGAGAGTTCGGAACAAGGCATGCTGGCGCAGGTCGCGCGGGCCGATCGCCGGGGGGATCCGATCGTCTTTCTCGGATGGGAGCCACATCCGATGAACGCGAATTTCGATCTGAGCTACCTGACCGGTGGCGACGACTTTTTTGGCCCCAATCTGGGCGGTGCGACAGTCTATACCAACACCACCGCAGGATATGTGGAGGCCTGTCCGAACGTTGGGCGGTTCCTGCAAAACCTCGAATTCTCTCTTTCGATGGAGAACGAGATCATGGCCGGGATCCTCGATGAGGGCAAAGACCCCGCCGAGGCCGCCTCGGACTGGATCAGGGGCAATCCCGACACACTCCAGGCCTGGTTGGTGGGCGTTACAGATGTCGAAGGCGACGATGATGCGTTTAGCGTCGCCAGGCCGCAGCTGATCGACTGATCCGGTCCGCCCCTTCAACCCGCCGCACGTCCGACGGGCGGCGGGTTCTCCAATAAGCTGAGAGTGTAATGGACTGGCTGACCGAAACGAAAATCCCCGTGGGGCGCACCGCGGCGGCCGTCTTTGACTGGTTGCAGATCAACGGTGCGTGGTTTTTTGATGGGCTTGCACTGGCAATGGAATGGCTGATCGAGGCCATTTTATGGGTGTTGCAATCGCCGCACCCGTTCTTTGTGATCGCGTGTTTCGCCGTTTTGACCTGGCTGCTGCAACGCAACTGGAAAGTGGTCCTGTTTGTTGTCCTGGGCTTTCTCTTCATCCTCAACCAAGGATATTGGGAAGAAACGACCGAGAGCCTCACATTGGTCCTGTCGGCCTGCGTGGTGTGCATGGGGATTGGCGTACCGATTGGCATAGCGGCGGCGCACCGGCCCCGCCTTTACCGGTTCATGCGACCCATTCTGGATCTGATGCAGACGCTGCCCACTTTTGTGTATCTCATTCCAGCGATTGTGTTTTTCGGGATCGGCATGGTGCCCGGCCTGATTGCAACGGTGATCTTTGTGCTGCCCGCCCCGATCCGGCTGACCCATCTGGGCGTCACCTCCACGCCGCAACCGCTCCTGGAGGCGGCGCAAGCCTTTGGCGCCACCCCCCGGCAGACCCTGTGGAAGGTCGAACTCCCCTATGCCCTGCCCCAGATCATGGCCGGGCTCAATCAGACCATCATGCTGTCGCTCAGCATGGTGGTGATCGCGGCACTGGTGGGGGCTGACGGGCTGGGCGTGCCGGTGGTGCGCGCGCTCAACCAGGTGAACACCTCACTGGGCTTTGAGAGCGGGTTCATCATCGTGGTGGTCGCGATCATGCTGGATCGCATGTTGCGGATGGAGCGACGCTGATGGGGGTCGCAGTCGAGTTCGATCAGGTCAACATCGTCTTTGGCGAGAAACCGAAAGTCGCCCTTCCGCTGATGGATGCGGGGCAGGACCGCGCCGAGATCCAGTCAGCCACAGGGCAGGTGCTGGGGGTCCATAACTGTTCGCTGGACGTCGAAGAGGGCGAGATCCTCGTGCTGATGGGCCTGTCGGGTTCCGGCAAGTCCACATTGTTGCGGGCGGTCAATGGGCTCAACCCGGTGGTCCGCGGCACCGTGCGGGTCAATGACGGTGCGCGGATGATTGACGTGGGCGCGGCCGATGCAGGCACGTTGCGCAACCTTCGGCTCAGCCGGGTGGCCATGGTGTTTCAGCAATTCGGTCTGCTGCCCTGGCGCACCGTGCGCGAGAATGTGGGCCTGGGCCTTGAACTGGCAGGCATGCCCAAAGCCGAACGGCACGAGAAGGTCGAAACGCAATTGGCACTGGTGGGTCTTGCGGATTGGGCCGACCGCAAGGTGAGCGAGCTGTCGGGCGGCATGCAGCAACGGGTGGGCCTGGCACGCGCCTTTGCAACCGAGGCGCCGATCCTGCTGATGGATGAGCCGTTCTCGGCGCTCGACCCGCTGATCCGCACGCGGCTGCAGGATGAGCTGCTCGAACTGCAACAAGAGCTGCAACGCACGATCATCTTTGTCAGCCACGATCTGGACGAAGCATTCAAGATCGGCAACCGGATCGCAATCATGGAAGGCGGGCGGATCGTGCAATGCGGAACACCGCAGGAGATCTTCACCTCACCCGCGACCGAATATGTCGCGGATTTCGTGGCGCATATGAACCCTCTGGGGGTGTTATGCGCGCGCGATCTGATGGAGCCGCTGACAGATCGCGCCACCGGCGCGGTGGGGCCGGATGCGACCATTCAGGAGGTGATGGAGGCCTGTGTCGCCACCTCTGGCCCTGTTCGGGTGGTGACGGACGGAACCGCGGTGGGGCAGATCACCTATGACGATGTGCTGACCCGGCTGCTGGATCCGCGCGGGACGCATGGCTGACCCTCAGACCTTGGTCTCGGGCGTGCTGGGCGTGATGTGCTTGCGCCGGACTACCGCCTCGCGCCAGGTGATAAAGGTGACCGAACCCAGGATCACACAGCCGCCCAGAACGACCCAGATATCCACCGCTTCACCAAAGACAATCGCCCCCAGCGACGCGGCCCAGACCAGTTGCAGAAAGGTGACCGGCTGGGTGACCGTCAACGGTGCCGCCCTGAACGCCAGCGTCATCGTATAGTGCCCGGCTGTGGCGAAAAACGCGACACCGAAGAGGATTGCAAGCTCGGCCAGGGTCGGCGTGACCCATGACATGAGCGCGAAGGGCGCCAGAACCAGCGTCACGATGATCGACAGCATCGCGACAACGATGGTCGGCGCCACCTCATCCGCCAGCACCTTGGCCAGCATATAGGAGCCCGCGAAAACCACAGCGGTAAAGAGCATCGCCAAATGCCCCGGGTTTACCTCGCGAAAGCCCGGGCGCAGGATAATCGCGGCCCCGATCAGCGCAAAGATCACGGCAGCGATCCGGCGCATTGCCAGCTTTTCGCCCAGAAACAGCGCCGCCCCCAGCGTCACATAGACAGGCGAGAGATAGTTCATCGCCGTCACCTCGGCCAAGGGAATGCGGGTCATGGCAAAAAACCACATGATCACCCCGAACGCATGGCAAAAACCCCGTCCACCAAAGAGCGCCCATTGCCGTTTTGTGATCCTGGCCGTGCGCAGCGCCGGCAGCATAGGAATGAGAAATACCAGCCCCAGAAGATAACGCAGAAAGGCCGCCTCGGCCGGGGGGATACGGTCGCCCATATATTTGACCAGCGCGGTCACGGCGACAAAGCACATGCCGGTCACAAGCATCCAGAAGATGCCGACAAGCGGTCGCTGAGGTCGGGGTTGATCCATGCCGGTATCAACACCCAATCGGGTGGGGGGTGCAACCCTTCACATGACAACAAGTTTCAGGGCAATCGCCCACATCGTGCATCCGATGATCACGTCGAGAACCTGCCAGGACCGCGGCCGCACGAACAACGGTGCCAGCAGACGCGCACCGTATCCCATCGCAAAGAAAAACAGGAAACTGGCGGTCGTGGCACCGACACCAAACGCCGCCCTGTCGGGATATTGCGACGAGACCGACCCGATCAGGATCAGCGTATCGAGATAGACATGCGGGTTCAGCCAAGTCAGCGCCAGAACGGTCAGCACCGTGCGGCGCAGCCCGGCACGATCCACATGCGCCGCCTCCAGCACCTCGCCGCCGCGCCAGGCAGAGATGAAATTGCGCAGCCCATACCACGCAAGAAAGGCAGCGCCTCCGTAGCGCATCAAAGGCTCGAACCAGGGCAGAGCCGTCGCCAGCCTGCCAAAGCCGGTAACGCCCGCCGCGATCAGAACCGCATCCGATAGGGCACAAACCAGACAGACCCAGAACACATGCGCGCGCCGCAATCCCTGGCGCAGCACAAAGGCATTCTGCGCGCCTATGGCGAGGATCAGGCTGAGGCTCAGAAAGAACCCGGGAAGGAACGAGGCGATCATGAACATTTCCGCACAAGGGGTGTTCTGTGTTGACTATGCCGCGCGCGCGAATTAGTCGAATTAAGTCTTCTTAGGTTGAATTAGCCAGGCTAATGCATCTCGATCCCGCCCATCTTGCCGCTCTGTCGGCCGTGCTGCGCACTGGCGCATTCGATCTGGCGGCCGCAGAGCTGCACGTGACACCCTCTGCGATCTCACAGCGCATCAAGGCGCTGGAGGAACGGATGGGCATCACCCTGATCCAACGGGGCAGTCCCTGCACCGCCACCCCTGCCGGACAAAGGCTCGCCAAACATGCCGAGGATCTGGGCGTGCTGGAGGCACAGCTGATGCGCGACCTGTCGCTCGATACCGGGGGGCAGGCGCGGCTGCGGTTAGCAATCAACGCAGACAGCCTGGCAACCTGGTTCGTGCCTGCCCTTGCCGCCGTCCCCGATCTTGTGTTCGAGTTGGTGATTGACGATCAGGATCACTCTGCCGACTGGCTGAAACGCGGTGAGGTCAGCGCCGCGATCACCGCCACAGGCAAGCCCGTGCGGGGGTGTGATCGGCATGCCCTGGGCGCATTGCGCTACGTGGCGACGGCAAGCCCGTCCTTCCGGGACCGCTGGTTCGAGGATGGCCCAACCGCCGCTGCGTTGGCGCGCGCGCCATGTCTGACGTTCAATGCCAAGGACCGTCTTCAGGCACGGTGGGTGGAACTGGCGACTGGCACAAGGCCCAATCCGCCCCGCCACATGCTGCCCTCCTCGACCGCGTTCGTTGAGGCAGCCGAGGCCGGGCTGGGCTGGGGCATGAACCCCGAGCCCCTGGTCCGCGCAGCGCTGGCCCAGGGGCGTCTGGTCGCGCTCAGGCCGGATCTGGCGCTGGATGTGCCCCTGGACTGGCAGATCAGCCGCGCGATGGCAGCGGCAATCGCGCCGGTCACCGTGGCAGTGCGTCAGGCAGCCCGCGCGCAACTCTTGCACTGACACGCGGGCCACGTCATGAAGAGCGCGGAAATGCGCGGAGGAGCCTGAGATGTTTGCCAAGGAAACGCTGGAATACACGGCCCTGCCGCTGCCGGATCGGGCCGATCTGTCGGATGCCCAGATGCAGGCCGAGGTTGATGCGTTCCACGCCCGGATGCGCACCCGGCACAGCGTGCGTGACTATACCGCTCGGCCGGTGCCCCGCGCGGTGATCGAAACCTGCATCCGCACGGCCGGCTCCGCGCCGTCGGGCGCCAATCACCAGCCGTGGCATTTCGTGGCGATCTCGGATCCCGACATGAAGGCCCGCATCCGCACCGAGGCCGAGGAGGAGGAGCGCCGCTTTTACGAGGGCGGCGGCGGCGATGAATGGATCAAGGCACTGGAGCCGATTGGCACCAGTGCGGACAAACCCCACCTGACCACCGCGCCCTGGCTGATCGTGGTCTTTGCCCAGCGCTGGGGGCAGTTCGAGGACGGCACGCGGTACAAGAATTACTATGTTCCCGAGAGCGTGAACATCGCGACGGGTTTTCTTCTGGCCGCACTCCATCACGCGGGGCTGTGCACCTTGACCCACACGCCCAACCCGATGAAGTTTCTGGCCCCCGCCCTGGGGCGTCCGGCTTCGGAAAAACCCACGATGATCATCGCCGTGGGCCACCCTGCCCCAGACGCCACTGTCCCCGCGGTGGCCAAGAAGAAAAAGCCGCTCGATCAAATCTCGACCTTTGTGGAATGACGCCGCCCAAGCGCTATCCCGATCCTCACGCGAAAGGTGCGCAACACAAGATGACCTCAAAGCGGTGGGCAAATGGGCGGCAGGCTGTTCGCGACTGCCAGGACGTGATCCCGTTTGGCCGATCACGGGTGGACAGCCCCCTTGCGGAGCCTGCCCCTCGGGCGACAGGCTCGCTTGGAACGATGGACGGGCACACCGCTTGCAAATCCGCAACGACCGCCAGCGCAGATCTCGGGTCCGCACCGGCGCTCTCTGCGACGCCTAAATCATACGGATAACGGCCTTTTCCACATCTAGGGTGTATCCCTGGCGAGAGATGTTCTTGACCAGAACCTCGCTGATCAACTGATTGCCCATCGTGTCGCGCAATCGCTTGATCCGGGTGGCCCCGGCAGCTTCGTCGCAATCGGACGCGCTGCGTCCGGAAATCACCGCCTCGATCTCGGAACCCGACAGCAGGTCGTCATCCATGCGCGCCTCGGCCAGCACCGACAGCGTTTCAAGGGCCGCCGGGGTCAGCTTGAGTTCCAGATCGTTGACCGACACCGTGTTCTGACCGCGATTGATCACCAAGGACGAGACTTGAATGCCCTGCTTGATGATGACCGACATGCGCCGGTTCAGCATCACCGCCGTTACCAGAAAAACCAGCGTGGCCATCAAGAGCGCTGTGGCAAACACCATCAGCACCAGAATGACCAATCGGTAGCTGCGCAACGTGTCGGAAAACGCCGTGCCGGAATTGGCCAGGATCTCCAGCAGCTTCACTTCGGCGTTTGAAGTCAGGTCGTTGTTTTCAATGAACAATTGTTCGACGCGGGAATTGAACGCGTTTGCATCCGGCAGGCTTGCAAACAAAAAGAATGCAGCACCCGCCAAGATCGCGACGATCGCAACCATACCGAACACCACAATACGGTTGACTGATCGGTGCGTCTCAATAGCGGAGGTAGAACTGTCCTGCATCTGCTTTCTTGCCATCCAACGCGTCCCTCCCAAAGACCGAGAGCACATTCAGAAGCTCCCAATCGTTGTTGCTGAGCTGCCTTTCGATATACCTTTGTACTGCGCTGCCTTGTGAACAGATGTCACCGGGCAGTTCGATGACACCGTAATGCAGGCGCAACGGATCGTCTCGCTTGGCCTTGTAGTCTGCGTAGCATTCCGCCGAGGCCGACGAAGCGAAAAAAACCATGAGCAGCGTGGATAGAACGAGTTTTGTCATTGTGCAAACCTAGCCAGGCTTGGGGTGATATCCAATATCAAAGCAGATCCTCTGCTGTGGCCCTGTCTTGTCGGGCCCTTCTCCACAATCCTGTTGACAGAAGAAATGGCGCTCCCCTATCATTAGTATGCGAACGATATGAGGTTGGCTTTGGCTTTTGAACGTCCGGACAATATCGAACTTGCATTGGAAGCCTTGAGGGAGCCTGCGTTTCAGGTTTTGGCGGGCGGGACGGATGTATTTCCCGCGCTTGGACAAGGCCAACTGCCTTGTGCGTTTCTCGATGTGACAGGGATTGCCGGTCTTGGTGACATTACACGCCGGAATGGAGCGACGCGTATCGGTGCTGCCGCCACCTGGACCGATATCGTCAAGGCCAAGCTGCCCGCGGCGTTCGATGGCCTGAAGGTGGCCGCGCGTGAGGTTGGAAGCCTGCAGATTCAGAACGCGGGTACCCTCGCGGGTAACCTCTGCAACGCCTCGCCTGCGGCGGATGGGGTGCCTCCGTTGCTGGCGCTCGGGGCGCGGGTCGAGGTCGCGAGTGCCGCGCGTGGGACACGCGTCCTGGCTGTGTCGGACTTCATCCAAGGCGTGCGCAGAACGGCCTTGGCTGCCGATGAGTTGGTCACGGCAATCGTGGTCCCTGATCAACCGGGCGGCAGCCGGTCCGCGTTTGAGAAACTGGGGAGCCGCCGATACCTGGTCATCTCGATATGCATGACGGCGGCCAATATCTTGATGGATGCGCAAGGGCGCATCGCGCAGGCCCGTGTCGCGGTAGGCGCGTGTTCAGCGGTGGCGCAGCGTCTGCCTGCGCTTGAGGCTGATTTGATTGGCAGGCGGTTGGACGATGTCACAGTCCACGTCGATCATCTGTCGCCATTGTCTCCGATAGACGATGTTCGGGGCAGCGGGGCCTATCGCCTGGATGCGGTGCAAGAGCAATGCAAGCGCGCCATTCAAAGGGCAGGAACGGTATGAACCAGCATTTCCCATCAACGGCTATCTCGTTTGAATTGAACGGTGCAGAGGTCTCGGCGCCCGCCATCCCGGGGCAACGGCTTTCCGCGCTGCTACGCGAGGGGCTGAATGCGCGCGACGTCAAGATCGGCTGTGACGCGGGCGATTGCGGGGCCTGCACGGTTCTCGTCGATGGCGCGCCGGTTTGCGCCTGTCTTATGGCCGCCCACCAGGCCGAAGGACGCCAGGTCGAGACGCTGGCCGGTCTGTGCGACAGCGACCCGCATGCCAAGTCACTCACCCAAAGCTTTCAGGATCATGGCGCCGCACAATGCGGGATTTGCACGCCGGGGATGATGGTGTCGGCGGTGGCTTTGCTGCGCGAAACACCGACACCGACCACGGCCCAGGTGCAGGACGCGCTGGGCGGTGTGCTGTGCCGCTGCACCGGCTATCGGAAAATCCTGGACGCGGTCACACAGGCCCCCGCGATCGCCAAGCAAGGCGACGGGGCGCTTGGCACATCCATTCCGCGGCTCGATGGCCTTCCCAAGGTCTTGGGCCAAGAGCTGTTCGGCGACGATGTCGCCCCGCCCGCCTGCCTGGAAATCCTGATCATCCGTTCGCCCTTTGCAAGGGCCGCGTTCTGCCTTGGCGATCTGGAGGCCCTGGTGGAGACGGCGGGCCTTGAGGCCGTCCTGACCGCCGCTGACGTCCCGGGCAAGAACCTGTTCGGCGTCATCCCGCAATTCGTGGATCAGCCCGTCTTTGCCGAGCGCGAGACGCGGTTCCGGGGCGAGGCCGTTGCGGCACTGATTGCCCGGCCCGAAATCATCGCAGCATTTGACCCTGCGGATTTCCCCGTCACGTGGACCGAACTGCCAGCGGCGCATGATATGCCCTTTGCGCAAAGCGCTGCGGCTGCTCAGCTGCATGACGGGCGGTCCGGCAACGTGATGTGCGGGGGCTTTGTGACATGTGGTGCGCCTGACAAGCGGCTGGCGGAGGCCGATGTGACGGTCGAAGGGCATTTCCGAAGCGGCTTTGTGGAACATGCCTATATCGAGCCCGAGGCAGGTTTTGCGCAGATGGTGGACGGCCGCGTCGAAGTGTATGCCTGCACCCAGGCGCCGGTGATGGATCTGGAAAGCCTTGAGACCATTCTGGGCATCGACGCGTCGCGGATCCGGATTGTTCCGACCGCTGTCGGTGGCGGGTTTGGATCGAAGCTGGATATATCGGTGCAACCCTATCTGGCCCTCGGAGCCATGAAGACAGGCAAACCTGTCCGGCTCTGCTATACCCGCACAGAGTCGATGCAGAGCTCGACCAAGCGGCATCCCTCGGACATCAGGTTGAAAATCGGGGCCGACACGCACGGCAAGATCTGTGGCTTCGATTTCAAGGGCGATTTTGACACCGGAGCCTATGCAAGTTGGGGCCCGACAGTGGCCAATCGCGTTCCGGTGCATGCGTCGGGTCCCTATGCGATCGCTGACTACCGTGCGGAATCGCGGGGGATCCACACGAACAACCCGCCTGCCGGGGCCTTCCGCGGATTCGGTGTGCCGCAATCGGCAATTGCTCAGGAATGCCTGTTTGATGACTTGGCCGAGAAACTGGGTATGGATGCGCTGGAGTTCCGGATCGTGAATGCTCTGGAAAACGGTGTGCCCACCGTCTGTGGTCAGGTGTTCAATCAGGGCGTCGGTATCAAAGCCTGTCTGGAAGCGTTGCGCCCGGCCTGGCATTCGGAGCGTGCGGCGGCCGATGGCTTCAACGCAAAGACTGCGACGCTCAGGCGCGGCGTCGGTCTTGCGGCGGGCTGGTACGGGTGCGGAAATACGTCCCTGCCGAACCCCTCCACGATCAAATCCGGCATCCGTGCAGATGGGCGCGTGGTGTTGCACCAGGGGGCCATGGACATTGGCCAGGGTGCCAATACCGTGATCGCTCAGATTTTCGCGACGGCTTTGGGTGTCTCCGTCCAGAGCATCGCCCTTGTCGGCGCCGATACGGATGTCACGCCGGATGCGGGCAAGACATCCGCCTCCCGCCAGACCTTCGTTTCAGGCAATGCTGCACGCCTGTCCGGTGCGGCACTACGGGCCCGCATTCTGGAGAAAATCAATGTCGCCGAAGATGCGTCGCTGGTGATCGAAGACGGCAAGATCATCGCCACGGATGGCGCGGGGCAACACGTTCTGGACGTGTCGGGATTGCCTGCGGATGCGGACGGCTTTGTGTTCCGGGCCGAAGAAACCTATGATCCGCCAACGAAACCCTTGGACGAAAATGGCCAGGGCAGCCCCTATGCGCAGTTTGGGTACGCCGCCCATCTTGTTGTGATCGAGGTCGATACCGCCTTTGGATCCGTCAAACCCATCAGATTCGTCGCGGCCCACGATGTTGGGCAGGCCATCAATCCCATGTTGGTCGAAGGTCAGGTGCATGGCGGCATCGCACAAGGCCTTGGGATGGCGTTGATGGAAGAATACATTCCCGGCCGCACCGAAAACCTGCATGACTATCTGATCCCGACAATCGGGGACGTTCCCCCGATCGAGACCATTCTTATCGAAGAGCCGGATGAACACGGGCCCTACGGGGCCAAGGGGCTGGGCGAGCACGTGCTGATCCCCACCGCGCCCGCCATTCTGAATGCGATCAAACATGCAACCGGCGCGCGGATGTGCGAAGTGCCTGCGACGCCCTGCCGGGTCCGCGCGGCCATCCTGAAAGGCGCATCATGACAAAGGTCGAAAAACCCGAAAAGATCCGCTGCGATGCCTGCCCCGTAATGTGCTATATCGCCGATGGAAAATCCGGAGCCTGCGACCGCTATGCCAACCACGGCGGCGACCTGGTGCGGCTGGATCCGCTGACGATCATCCAGGGCACCGATCAAAAGCTGGTCCCGTTTATGGGCAGCGGCCCGGAGCAGAACGATTGGGATGGCGACATCATCAAGGGAGATCGGCCTTTCGTCACGGCGATCGGCGCGGGCACAACCTATCCCGACTACAAGCCCGCGCCCTTTATCGTCAGCCAAGAGGTCGACGGTGTCGATATGGTAACCGTCGTGACCGAGGGCATCTTCAGCTATTGCGGTGTGAAGGTGAAGATCGACACGGACCGTCACATTGGTCACGAACGGGATGTGGTCCGTGTGGATGACGAACCGATCGGCCATGTGACGACGTCCGAATATGGCTCGAAGATGCTGTCGCTTGGCGGTGTCGAACATCTGACGGGCGGCTCCAAGAAAGAGGGCCGCGTGACCTGCGACGCGCTGCTGCGCCTGTGCAACCGCGAGGCCGTCACGATGACCGTCGGAGAGGGCGATCACCAGACCGAAATCGTGGTGCAGGCCGGCAAGCCTCCGATTGTGAACGGTGTGACCGAAAACCTGATGCGCGTCGGCTGTGGATCGGCCACCATCGGTATGTTTCCGATGCAGTGGATCGGACATGCGGATGACGTTGTGGTTGTGGACGATCACATCACCGGCGTTCTGTCAGAACATGAAACCGGCAAGCAATTGGATGTGCCTGCCACCGGCATAAAGATCCTTGGCCGTCGTTCGACCCCTGGCAGGTATTTCCAGGTGGCCAACCCGGGCACGGGTTGGGGTGGGACGGATATCGACGATCCGCTGAAGATCCTCGGCCCGTTCAATCCCAGGATCGCGTGGCAAGGGCTGCGGCTGCTGATGGTCTCGACCACAGGCGAGCAGGTTGCGTATTACGAGCTCGATGCGGATCTTGTGCCGCAGAGGAAGGACATTCCCGCCCCGTTGGCCGCCTCGGCCGACCTGATCGCCGAGAACTGCGAACCTTCTGTGTGTTCTGTGTTGTTCATGGGCGGTGCCGGTGGCAGCCTGCGCGCAGGTGTGACGGAAAATCCGGTGCGGTTGACGCGGTCGGTCAAACAGTCGTTGACGCATGTGTCCTGCGGAGGAGCGGATGCCTATGTCTGGCCCGGAGGCGGGATCACGGTGATGGTCGATGTGCTCGATATGCCGACGCAGTCCTTTGGCTATGTCCCGACCCCGGCACTTGTCGCCCCGATCGAGTTTACGCTGCGCGTCTGCGACTATCAGACCCTTGGGGGACATATGGAGCATCTCAAGAAGGTTGCGGACGTGAACCGGGATGACGCGCGCCATGTGTCGCAAAACCCAAACGCCCGAGATCCGATGGCGCATGACAACTACCGATGGTCCAAGAGGTCCTGACCCGATGGGTCCGACCGCCAATCTCATGCCGGACGGAACCCGTCTGCACCTGCAACATGGGCCGATTGATTTGATCATCGGCGCGGAGGGGGAGCGACAGGCGGCCTTTGAGGCCGCAACCCGCCGCTTTGCCACGGTGCTTGAGGAATTGGTGGCCGAGCTGCCGTCGTTGCGCGGGCCGATGTCGGCATCCACGCCCGCCCCCCAGGGTGCAATCGCAACCCGGATGCATCACGCAGCCGTGCCGTTTTGCGAAACCGCGTATCTGACGCGCATGGCGGCAGTTGCCGGGTCCGTGGCCGATGAGGTGCTGCACGCCATGAAGGATGCTGCGGATATGTCGCGCGCCTATGTCAACAACGGCGGCGACATCGCGTTGCATTTGGCGCAAGGCGGACGGTTCACCACCGCCATGCACAGCCATGAAGGCCGGGAGCTTGGCCGCATCACCATTACCGCCGAGGATCCGATACGCGGCATCGCGACCAGCGGGCGGCACGGGCGCAGCCTCAGCCTGGGCATTGCCGATAGCGTGACGGTGCTGGCCGCCACCGCCGCGCAGGCCGATGTCGCGGCGACCTTGATCGGCAATGCGGTTGATCTGCCCGGACACCCGGCAATTGAACGGCGCAGCGCCAATGCGATCACCGACGATAGCGACCTGGGCGACCGGGCCGTTGTGATCGGGTGCGCGCCGCTGTCCCCTGCCGACTGCCAAACCGCGTTGCGCTCGGGCAAGACGCGCGCCCTTGCCTTTCAGGCGAAAAATATGATCTGCGCTGCCGGGATGTTTCTGCAAGGGCAGGTCATGACGACCAACGAACAAATGCTGACACCTCAAACTCCGGAGCGTCTTTATGGCTGATGTGATCATCCGAAAAACGGCCTATTCGGTCGAAGAAATCTTCCACGACGGCGGCCCGGTTGCAAAGACCAGCCTGCGCCGCGCGGCGGGATTGGCGGTTATCGAAAACCCCTTTGCTGGACGGTACGAGCCGGATATTCAATGGTTCATGGACGACCTAAAGCCACTGGGGCTGTCGATTGCGGAACAGCTGGTCGATATGCTGGGCGGTGCAGACCAGATCGAAGGCTATGGCAAAGGTGCGATGATCGGTGAAGCGGGAGAGTTGGAGCATGGCGCGCTCTGGCATGCACCCGGAGGCTATGCGATGCGCGAACTTCTGGACCATTCCAACGCGATTGTGCCGTCAAGCAAGAAGGTCGTCGGCGTCGGCGGACGCCTGGATATCCCGATAACCCATATCAACGCCTCCTATGTGCGCAGCCATTTCGATTCGATGGAAGTCGGTCTGAACGATGCGCCCAAAGCCAACGAAATGGCTTTGATTCTGGTGATGAGCACCGGAGCCCGCATCCATAACCGATCGGGCGGGTTGGCCGCAGAGGACATTGTCGGAAAGGACGGTTTGCGATGAGCGCGAAGATCAGGAAAATTGCTGTGAATGTGGAAGAGACACATCGCGAGATCGGGCGCGAGATCATCCCCCCGACGCGCAAGGCCGTCGCAGTGGCCGTCATCGAAAACCCTTTTGCCGGGGTCTATCACGAAGACCTCTCGGAGTTAATGGAGATCGGCGCGGAGCTTGGCGCGCTTTTGGGTCGCAAATGCGTCGAGGCCTTGGGGATTGCACCTGAGCAGGCCGAAAGCTATGGCAAATCGGCGATGGTGGGTGAGAATGGTGAACTGGAACATGCCGCCGCGATCCTGCATCCGAAACTTGGCGCCCCTTTGCGTGCCGAGGTCGAGAAAGGTGCAGCCCTTGTGCCCTCGTCCAAGAAGATGGGCAGCCCCGGTCAGGTGCTCGATGTGCCCCTCGGACACAAAGACGCCGCCTATGTCCGCAGTCACTTTGACGGGATCGAGGTGCGTCTGAACGATGCGCCGCGTCAGAACGAGATTGTCGTCGCTGTTGCCGTGACCGATGGCGGCCGCCCACTGCCACGGGTGGGTGGGTTGACCCATCAAGACGCCGAAGGGAAAGATGGATTGCGGTAAGAGGCTGCAATCATGCCGCCTTGCGCAGGTGCCGGCCGGCCCAGTACACTTGGGTATGGATACACTGTCAAAGCCAAGCGATGAGACCGAAGACTACCGGCTTGATGATCAGGTCGGCTATTTGCTTCGCCTGGCCAGTCAACGCCATGCGGGCATTTTTCAAGAACGCATATCGGAGCGTCTGACCCCCACGCAGTTTTCCACTTTGATGCGGGTTGCGGAACATGGGCATGTCTCTCAGAACCACCTCGGTCGCTTGGCAGCGATGGACATTGCGACAACAAAGGGTGTGGTGGACCGGTTAAAGCAAAAAGGGCTCCTGATCACGAACCCGGATCCGAACGACAAGCGGCGGTCTATCATTTCGCTCAGCCGGGACGGGGCGCAGTTGATACACAAGCTCAGGCTGGATGGGCAAATCATCAGCACGCAAACCCTGTCACCGCTCAAACCCTCAGAACAAAAGAAACTGCTTGAACTTCTCAAGAAGATGTCCTGACGGAACTGCAGAAGTGCTTGTCGCGCCGTCGGTGCTGGGCTGCGCGCGCGGGAGTGTTCGAATAAAGGGCGCCACAGGCCAACTGCTTTGACCTGGCGGTTGTTTTCGACGGCCATCAGCCCACCCGCCCGAAGGTCACACAGCGTCTGGCCGATCCATCCACCAGCCCTCAACGCGGGGTGCAAGCTGACATCCGGCCGACGCGCCTTAGGCGACGCGCTCGGGCAGGCGTTGTGCGGGCGGCGTGTTACGGGACCTTTCGGACCGGATGACACCGTCGATGATCGTCATGCCCACACCGGGCAGATTGCCCAGTTGCACCGATGCCAGCATTGTCTCGCCGGGGGCGTGTTGCGCCTGATCAAGCAGCACGAAATCCGCGCAATAGCCCTTTTCGATCAGACCGGTATCGAGCGCGCGCTGCCGTGCGGTATTGCCGTTGCCAAAGCAGAACGCCTCGGCCGCCGGTACATTGCCAAAGGCAGACAGCATCGCGATCATCCGCAGAATTCCAAGCGGTTGCACCCCCGATCCGGCAGGCCCGTCGGTGCCAAGGATGACCTGATCCAGCTTACCCAGCTCGCGCGCGGTGTTTACCGTCAGAACCGCTGCCCGTTCATTGCCGTTGTGAACGATCTCAAATGCGGCCTGACAGCTTTCACACAGGCAGATGATCTGATCGTCCGGCAGGGCCGAGTGTCCCCCGTTAATGTGGCCGATCACATCCGTTCCGGTCTCCAGCACCATATCCGCGTCGATCAGGCCAGAGCCGGGTATGGAGGGCCCGCCGGTATGAATGGTGCTTTGCATCCCGTATTTGCGCGCCCAGCCGACCATCTGTTGCGCCGTTTTGCCGTCCTTTACGGTTCCCAGACCAACCTCGCCCAAAAGCGTGACGCCAGCATCGGCCATCTCTTTGAAATCTTCCTCTACCATGCCTTTTTCGATCACCGGTGCGCCGGCATGGACCTTCATCCCCGAGGGGCGGAAATTCTCGTACCAGCGCTGTGAGGCAATCGCCATCGCCTTGAGGCCCACGATGTCCTTGGGTCGGCCAGGCATGTGAACCTCACCGGCGGAGATCAATGTGGTGACGCCGCCATGCAGGGTCGAGTCGATCCAGTGGAGCTGTTGCTGGCGCGGGGTGTAGTCACCCACCACCGGGTGGACGTGACTGTCGATCAGACCGGGTGCAAGGGTGACGCCCCTGGCATCCACTGTTGTCGTCGCCGCTTCGCAATCGAGGTCTTTCTCATATCCCCATTCGTGGATCTTACCGTCGATGGCAATCATGCAATCACCATCGAAAATAGGCTCTTCGAGCTTTCCAGACAGAATCTGGCCAATGTTTCGGATGACAAGCTTTTCCACGGCAACCCTCCTCAAATTATCATTAGCACACAAACATAACCGCAAAGCATGGGTCAAGAGAGATCCGCCCGCCCGACACGCCTTTGAGGGGGGTTGACAGGGGTATGGTCGCTCAAATATTCATTTGTATACTAATGATATGAGATCTGATGTCCTATACCGTGATCGTCGCATTCAAAACCCGCAAGGATCACGGTTGTACCCCGGCCCGGCCTGCGGATGACCCCCATGCGGGTGGGCCATGATCGTGATCAAGCCCGCCACCTCTCAGGACGCGCCGGTATGGAACGCGGTGACCCAGCACCTTGAAGAAAAACCGCCCAACATCTGGGAAAACAACGACCCTTACGCAGATGCCCAAGATGAGGTCGAAAAGACCGGCAGGCCGGATCTTTTTTCCGAAACGCCCACATATTAGGAGCCAGACAAAGATGTCCCTTGATGTTGCAAAGCATGACACAGACTTTCCGACCCCAGTCGGTGTCTTTGCTGAAAAAGTCACATCTGTCGAACATTACACGGACCGGCTGTTCAAATTCCGCATCACACGCCCCGCCACGTTCCGTTTTCGGTCGGGTGAGTTTGTGATGATCGGCCTGCCCAATGCCGAAAAACCGGTGTTCCGGGCGTATTCGATCGCATCGCCCAGTTGGGACGACGAGTTGGAGTTCTACTCGATCAAAGTACCGGACGGACCCCTGACCGAGCATCTTCAGAAGATCGCGGTCGGAGACACCGTGTTGATGCGCAAAAAACCAACGGGCACTTTGGTCAATGACGCGCTGTTGCCGGGAAAACGGCTTTGGATGTTTTCCACGGGCACGGGCATCGCGCCATTCGCCAGCCTGATACGTGACCCGGGCACCTATGAGAAATTCGACGAGGTCATTCTGACCCATACCTGTCGCGATGTCGCCGAACTGAAATATGGGCAAGAGCTTGTTGACGCAATCAAGGACGACCCTTTGGTCGGCGAACTGGCTCAAGGCCTGCGCCTTTACAACTCAACGACCCGCGAAGACTATCCGTATATGGGGCGCATCACCGATCTGATGGCCTCGGGGAAGGTTTTCGAGGATCTCGGCCTGCACCCGATCGCGCCTCAGACCGACCGCGGCATGATTTGCGGGTCCATGGATATGCTGCGTGACACGAAGTCGGCACTGGAAGGGTTCGGCCTGGCCGAAGGATCGAACAACCGCCCCGACACCTTTGTCGTTGAACGCGCCTTTGTGGGTTAAGGTGGTCTGACCGCCAAGGCGGTCTGCACCACAGATCGGCCCGGCCTCTCTTGCGTATCGCGAATCTGCATGGGCAAACCCAGTGGATCGCGCCGGGCAAGAAAGGCTGGCCCCATTGTGAACCGGCAGAAAGTCCTGCAAGACAGCGGATGTTCAAACCTGACTGGCCCGCCGAATTGCACATTGGCTGGCCTTAGGATGATCGCTCAGGGCACATAGGGCGCCCTCTGAACGCCGGGCAGAGGTCGGCGTCTTCATTTGTCGAACAGCGCACCATAGAAAACAGGACCGAAAGGCAATCGCCGCTTCGCACGTCCTATACGACTGTCGGGCGGCTTTTGACCATTACAAGAGCGCAAGGCTGATTGATGGGACAAGCGCCAAAAGTACCAGCGCCAGACAGGTGACAATGAAGAAAGGCATCGCGACCCGAAAAACGGCCAATGGGCTGACTTTAGCGACCGAGGCCGCGACATAAAGGCCAATTCCAACAGGCGGAGAGAGCAGCCCGAGAATGAGGTTGATCGAGACCACCACCCCGAAATGGACCGGATGAATGCCATAGACCTCTGTTGCGATCGGAAGCAGGATTGGGACAACCATGATCAGACCGGCGATCCCGTCAATCACGGTTCCAACCAAAAGCAGCATCACCAGTACCAGCAGCATGAACGCCGTTGGGGTCGTGGCGACGGTCTGTATCCAGACGGCAGCCGACTGGGGAACCTGACCAAAAACCAGCACCCAGGAGAACACACTTGCCGATGCAACCAGAAAAAGAACCAGCGCAGAGTTGATGCCCGTCCTCAGCAGGATGGTTGGAAAATCAGATAGTTTCAGGGTCTTGGTGACGAACAAGCCGATCAACGCGGCAGCAAGGGCGCCAAGGGCAGCCGCCTCGGTTGGTGAGCCGATGCCGCCCAGAATGGTGCCTGTAATGATCGCCGGTATCGTCAACATCGGGAGCGCTTTGCGCAGGGCCAATCCCTTCTCTCGCCAGCTCAACCTTGCGCCGCGTGGATACTCATAGCGCAGACCCAGCAGCGCGATTGTTCCCAGAAAGAGCCCCGTGAGGATCAGACCTGGCAACAGCCCTGCCAACAGCATGTCCCGAACGGCCAGTTGTGCCAAAACCGCATAGACAACGAATACGATGGAGGGCGGGATGATCGGCCCCAGCAACCCGCCAAAAGCCGTTACAGCCGTCGAGAAATCGCGCCGATAGCCCTCACGTTCCATTTCCGGGACCATGACCTGGCTCATCATCGCAATCTGCGCCGTCGCGGAGCCGAGAATGGAGGCAACCATCATGTTGGCAACAAGGTTGATATAGGCAAGACCACCCCGCAGAGCGCCAAGAAAAGCCGCCGCCAGCCGCACAAGGCGCTGTGTGATCCCGGCGCCATTCATCAATTCCCCGATCAGGATGAACAGCGGGATCGCCAGAAGGCCAAAGTTATTCAGTGAGCCGAACAGCTGAAGCGCGAAACTGTCCAGCAGGAGCGGATTTCCGGACGACATGATGAAGGTCAGCGCGGTGATGCACAGCACCAGCCCGATCGAGACACCGACAGACAGCAGCAGGACAAAAACGAATGCAGCCATGGCTCAGGCCTCCGATGCCGTCACTCTGATAGGATTATCGACGCGTTCGACCACCCCGATATCTTCCATCAGATTTGCGGCCGCATGGATGGTCAGAGTGACCGCAAACCAGGGCATGACCAGGTAAAACCAAAACGACGACGCACCCATTACCGGCGTTGTGTCCGTGTAGATGAAGTTGAAGGTCGTTGCTTCGAAAGTGCCGACGTCAAAGTCCGCCGCGATCAGCCCAAGCGGATCAAACCAGCGCCAACACAGATAAAACAGCACTATCCCAAACCCGGCAGAAAGCACCGAGATGACAATCCTCAGCCCTTTGACAATTCGGCCGGGCAGGATTTCATGCAGCAGGAAGACCGCCGGATCAATGCGCCCGCGTAGCATCAGCGATGCACCGACAAAGCCCGACAGGATCATCGAATGAATGGCAATCTCGTCCGCCCAGGCAATGGTGATGCCGACCAATCTGAGCAGGACATTCGACAGCACGAAGACCGCGATACTCGCAATGAGCACTCCAAGAAGGGGTCTCTCAATCGCGACGACCAAAGATGAAAGCCGCACGATGGCACGAGCGATGAACAAGAGGCGGTCCGCTTTTTCAAAGGTTTGTCGTGGGGCCGAAGCGTCCGCACCTGGCGGACGCCCCGGATCGGTATCTCACAAGACTAGAAGCTTGCGACCAGTGCGCGCAACCGTTCAACGTAATCCGTCTGCTCGGACCACTCGGCGTCCCACCGCGTGACAACGTCGCCGAAGAAGTCCAGGCCGACATTCTCTGTAATCGTCAGACCGTCAACCGCCTGGAGCGTTTCGAGCTTGCCAGCCTCGCCCGCAACGAAACGGTCAATGGTTGCGTCGCAATGGGCCTGGACACCTTCACGCACGATGGCCTGATCCTCGGGCGAGAGGCTTGCCCACACACGACCGGAAACCAGCGCGACCATCGGGAACATCTGGTGGTTGGTCTGCAACAAATGCGGCGCGTGCTCGTGATACCCAAAGTTGATGATGGATTCATAGTCCATCGCAATCGCGTCAATCTGGCCGTTTGCAAGCGAATCGTACACTTGCGTCAAGGGCATCGGCGCAGGGGCGGCGCCCATCATCTCGAAAAACGACCGCATCGGAGGCGCGGGCGTGATACGAAAGCGCTTGCCATCCAGATCGGCGGCACGTTCGAGAGCCTCACGGCTCATCATCTGGCGCATACCGGTCATAGCATAGCAAATGCCGACGGCACCTGTCGCCCTTGGCAATTGCTCAAGAATTTCACGTGCCTCATCCGAGCGCAGCACCCGGGCGGCATCTTCGATGTTTCTCACCAAGAACGGCGTGTGCAGCGCGCTCATGTCCGGCACGCGTGTTGTGACCTCGGCCGTCGTGAGCCACGCCATGTCCAGGGCCCCGGTTTGGAGCTGTTGCAACATTTCGCTTTCCGAGCCGAGTTGCCCGGATGGAAAGGCAGTCACCGAAAAGCGCCCGTCGGACAGTCGCCCCAGTGTCTCGCCCATTGCGTCAACTTCTTGGTTCCAAACGTGAACCGGCGGCGTAATGAGGCCCACACCGAATTCGCGATCCTGGGCCAAAAGCGTGCCGGGAAGCACCGCCGCGGCCACGCACATTGAGACTGCAATAGTCTTGATGTTCATTCTTCTCTCCTGTTGGTTCGACACGTGTCTGATTGATCGGGCGGTTTTCGGCCTCTATGTCATTAGTATGCAAACTATTTTCCAAGAATCACGCTAGGTCAAGCTTTTCCTTTGATCACCGTTTTGCCTCAAAGAAAGCGTAACTATATCTGTGACTTACGGATTTCTTCAGAAGCCGGATTGCTGACATGGACCGTCCAATTCAGTCTGGAGAAAAGCGATCGGCGCCATAGGTGGCGCGCTCCGGGCGGATGCGATTGACATGTCCTTACCACCGACGAAAGAGGCCGACAATCAACAGAGTTGTGCCAGTTTCGACCTTCTTGTTTTCGTCTTCCGAGCAATTGATGTCGAATCTCTGTCCTGTCACATGTTCGCGGTCTCGAATGCCCGTATCGCGATAGAGCCGCTCACGCACGACCTCTTGATGAACGCCTGCCCGGCCGATGCCCTTTCCTTGGCCAAATAAGAACAAACCAGAAACCGGCATGTGTCAATCTGCTTCTGAAGCATGTCAAGCAGCGCGGAAAAAACAATAAAAACATACGCTTAGAGCGCATGTGCTGACCTCAAAAAAAGCGCTTGTATAACAGGGGCTTGGCGCATATTCAGATCAACGGAGACGTGGCCGAGTGGTCGAAGGCGCTCCCCTGCTAAGGGAGTAGGCGGGAAACCGTCTCGAGGGTTCGAATCCCTTCGTCTCCGCCATTTCATGGCTAACCTACTGATTTAAAACGATACTGGTTTTCGGGAAGGCCGAAATCCGCGCCCTGGTACAGTTTACTGGTACAGTGGGGCAAGGATGGCCACGACACCAAGGCTGGTTACACGCGGGCGAACCTTCTATTTTCGCGCCTCCATTCCGCAGGATTTGTGGGATGTCGCTGGCCGAAAAGAGGTTAAGATTTCCTTAAGGACTGCTGAGCGATCATTGGCACAACTGAGGTGTCGCGTGTTCAGCAACCATGTCGATCTCGTGGTGAAGGAGGCGCGGAGGATGGGCCAAGCGCAAGATGCAGCTATTGATCAGGCGATCCGGGAGTATTTCCGCGATGCGCTTGATTGGGGTCAGCAATTTGCTGAAATTTTCGCGCCAGATGCAGAAGTCGACGTGGAAGATTGCATCTCGACGCTAGAAACCCGCCTTTCGGATCATCGACGCCGCCTCGCCCTCAGAAACTTTCCTAGCGACGTTCAAGCGGATGCTGAGGCTCTTGTGGGGGCTATCCCCCCAGAACAGCTTACAAGCCGCTATCAGGCGCTACAGCGAGCCCATGCAGGCCTTATGCGGGCAAAAATCGAGGCAGACCGCCAGCTGATCACGAAACTGAACGGTGACTATTCGCAAACCGCTGTAGCAGACCCACTTTTCGCAGGTGTTGAGCCGCAATCGGACGCAACCATCCCAATTCAGGTGGTCGCACATGCACAGGCCGCCGCGCCAGCGGTTCCACAGACACCATCTTTGGACCAACTGGCGAAGTCGTATGAAGAGTTTCTCACGGCTCAGGGGATCAAAGCCAAGACGATTGGTGACCTTCGGCTGTCCTTCGATCTTGCGCGTGCTGTGACCGACTTCGGAAAGCCTGCCTCTCTGCTGGACACGAATGACATAAAGGCGCTCCGCGACATCATCGGGCATATCCCTGCGCACTACCAAAAGAAGCCCGAAACACGTGATCTCGACCCGAATGCCGCTGTCGAAGCAGGCAAGCATCTGCCGAAGATGGGGTATGAAACCCAGAAAAAGCGTTATGATTTTTTCAAGCGGTTTGTCGCGTGGATGGTTGCCGAAGAATACCTCGCGAAGGTTCCGGGGGCAGGCATTAAACTTCTGGTCAAAAAGCCACCGAAAGGAAAACCCAAGAGGCTGCCGTACAATGCAGATCAGCTTCAAAAGATTTTCAAGACACCGATCTACACGGGTCGCCGCAGCGTCACGCATTCCGGCGCACCGGGTGATCTACGTTTGAAAGACGGGCGGTACTGGGTGCCCGTGATCGCGCTCTATGCGGGGATGCGTTCGGGTGAGATCATCCAGTTGCTGAAATCGGACATCCGCACTGAGGACGGCACCGCTTATTTTGACATTTCCAAATTGGAAGATGGAAGTGAAGAGGAGATCAAGAGCATCAAGACCGGGTCAAGTTATCGCAAGGTGCCGATCCATTCAGCGATCTTGAACCTCGGGTTTCTCGACTACGTTGCGGATTGTGGCTCTGGACGTTTATTCCCCGACCTGAAACTTGGCACTGATGGCACCTACAGTCAGCCGTGGTCCAAGTTCTGGGGCAATCTTGGTAAAAAGTGGGATTTTGGAATTAAGCTCTACGTATTCCACAGCTTCCGCCACAACTTCGTGGATGCCTTGCATGACGGCAATGTGACCACCGCGATTTCAATGGAGCTTTGTGGCCATGACGATGATGCTGCGCACTGGGGCTATGGCAAAGGGGCCTCCATGTCGCGGCTGAAAGAGGAAATTGAGAAGGTAAGTTATCCAGTCGTGATACCGGGGTCGGATTGGTGAACGCGCGTTAGCCGAACCATTTGTAGTAGTAGAATTTCCGGCCCTGCTGTGCGGTTGGGGATGACTGTGGGAGCGGTATTTCGCCCTCTAACCCCATGCCTGAAATACTCTCGACAATTTGCGTTGGAACCAGTTCGATGCTTGCCCACGCTTCGGTGTTTGGATCACAGGCCTGAAATGCGGCCCGCCAGCCTTCATACAACGCGAACTTATCTGCACAACTCTGCAACACTGCATCCGGACACACTTGCTCTCCCGTGTGATTGTAGACGCCAAACCGTTCATCAATCTCGTGGAGACGTTTGAACAGCCGCATCATGTTCGCCTCGGTTGGCTCCGCGACTGGTACCCCGTCACGCATAACGAGGTGATGTCCGAGAAAGTCTACCCCCTCGCTCACATGGGTGGCGCACTTGAACGATAGCTCGAATTGCCCGCCGGGAAGATTGCCAACCGCATCCATCAACGCTGCTATCCGATGTTCCAGTTCGGCCTGTGTTGTCGCCACAAGCAGGAAATCATCTGCGTAGTTAAAAAGATGCTCAAGGGTCGCGACATCCAGTACCAACTGTGATACGCACAGGTGAGAGATTGCAGGCGAAGATGACGCCCCTTGTGGCAAGCCCCGGCGGGCTTCCTCGATTAAGTATAGTGGGGATAACCCCTCAGGTAGTAGTGCACACTCCAGCACCATGTTCCGCCCGGTGAGGGCGGCTTCTACCACTGTTTGCGGCAGCGGTACGAAGGTCGAAAGTCCTTTGATTGTGAAGGACGGGTAGAAATCTTTGATATCCAGATGCGCGAGCCATACGTTGCCCGCTTTAATCAAGGAAAGAGCCCGCGTTATGGCCTTGGGGACCCCAGCATCGAAGAGCTGAAAACGCTGTTTCGTCGTATGCGCTTGGATCACATTCGCCAGCAACCGCTGCGCGACCCGATGCCGATCCCCAAATGAGAAAATTGTCCTATAGCCTGTTTTCGAGGTTTTCTCTTTGGTAAACAAGCGAACAGGCTCATCCATGGCCTCATGTACCGTGACAGTTTCGGCCAGCGCTTTCACATCACCATAGGTCCAGACGTTTACGTCTTTGCCAGCTTGCAGCAACTGAGCAATGGCTACCCGTTTTGCGCTGGGGGAGGTCAGTAACCAATCTTGATATTCCGCCACCTTGGCCAGATCGCCTTCAGCAATCGCTTTGTGTAGCTGACCGAGATTCTTGTTGTAGCGAACTTGGTCCCGGTGAAGTGCTCGACGCCACGCTTTTTCGTTTTGCAGTACGAACAGGGCATCAATCGGGGCGGGCGCATCAAGCATCGGTTTGCTCGCAACCAGGCGCCAACTCTAGAACATCCTGCCGCTTGTACATCAGCTGTTTCCCGAACCGCTTTCTTGCGGGCATCAGCCCGGCCTTTTCCCAATATCGAACGGTGCGAACGGATTTGTTCAAGATTACTGCTGCTTCAGCGACTGAAACGAAATCAGTCTTGCGCAGGGGGGGATTGGATAGCTGGTTCAAGGCGCGTTCAATGTTGTTCATGTAACGATCTCCGTGTTCGGCTTAAGCATGTGGCCGACGCGTCAGTTAGGCAATCCACTGCACATCAAGGTGGTACAGAGTTTGCACCACCCATAACTCTAGAAGCCGCTATGAAGTCGCTTTATTGGCTGTATTTCAATTAGTTGAGAAGAGGTGTAAAAATCAGTGACTTGCACAGACGAGCAATTTTGGCGTTGCAGTCCTGAAGGTTTGCGCCAATTCTACGGCTTTCACAGTTATGATATTGGCTGCATCTAGGGGCTGTCGAGCCCACGTCGTGACTACACCCAGATAGGTTGGTGAGACCGATTTGCTCGATGGGAAACGAAACAATCCCAAGTACTGGCGAAGCTGTCCTCGGGACAGTTTGAAAGACAGCTCGGTTGTTAGTGTCTCGAACCCCGGTCCAGAATACGTTCCGAGGTGAATGGACCCCGAAAGCTTACATTTTCTGCGGTTTTACCCCGATCAACGGATTGGCACCTCTGAATTTTGCCGCGGGGGAGGTCTGGGGGAGCATAGGACCAAATGTGGAAATGCGCCTGGGTTCTTGTGGCAGAGACACTGTACGATGGTTTCAATCTTCGGAAGCCGCACTTGCCAGCGCAAAGGCCAGAGACAAAGAAGCATAACTCTACTGCCCGAAGCCGTTGAAAACCGCAGGCTGCATGGGGACATTTCGGAAAACGGCAACCGCGTTCGTAAATTCCGCAGTCGGTGCATCCCTGACCGACACACCAGAATGATAAACCGGCGAATTTTTCGACGAATTTCTTACGGAATTTATGTCCGTTTTTTTACGCATTTTTCTTCCCTGCACTGCGCTAGCAGATACGACGAACGAGGGCATCACCGTTCCAGCTCCCGCTAAAGGAGGAGCTTATGCCACCGATTTCACCACCCGAACGCTTCGCAGGTCTGCTGGTCGAACGTGCCCAGACTTGGCCGATCAAGGGGCTGATACCCCCGCCACCCATGTCGCCGTGGATAGCCGCCAGCTTATTGCAAAAGGCGATCCGCAGGGGCGATGTTCCGCCCACCCAGCTGGCGGTATCCTCGCTGATGATGACTGACCCCACCCGGTTCTGGCGCAGGTTGGGCGTCATCGCCTTTGAAGACATTGGACTGGCCAATCTGCCGCTGGTCGGTCAGGTCACTATCGCCCAGCGTGGAAAAACCTTCCGGCGCGGGTTCGGCGGTGAGGCCCGCGTAGCGATGGGGTTGGCTACTGATCTTGCACGATCCGCCAAGAACCGGGCCGCCGATGATCTGCTGTGTGTGCTGACCGACCATCCCATGATCGCCGGATTGACGCAGAAGCTGGCCGCGATGTCCGAGCGCCAACTTCTGGGGGTCGTGGCGGGATGTGGCGATACCACTACAAGATGCGTTGCCGCCGATATGTTTGCAGTTAATTGCAATTCGCCCCTGCATAAAGTGGCAGCAAGGCTGACTTATGCGTTAGGCGTTGCTCCCTCCGTTTCATGGTTGGTGATCGAAGGTTGGACCCGCACGCGCACGATGTTGCCGCTTTTGGTGGGATTGCTGACCCAAGAGAACGGGCTGAGGCAGCCCAACCCTGATGACCAGATGCCGGATGAGGTTGAAATCGCGGGCATACCCGGTTGGGCGCTGGACATGTTCACCCGTGAAGGCAAAGCGGCCATCCGCCGCCTGATGGCTGGCAAAAGCGATGTGGCCCGGTATGCGCGGGTTACATTTCCATACGCAGGCAGAACGCGGCTTTTGGGTGAGGCGGTGTTTCGGGTGGAAAGCGGTCTGCTCCGCAACCGTCTGGATGGGCAGAAGGGCCAAAGGCTGCGATCCCAGATGGAGCGGGAATGCCTGGGGATCGAGATTGAGAAAGCAGATAGGCTGCTGAAACTGATGCGAGACGCGATCCCCGAACTCAACGCTTGCCGCATTGAAATCATGGAGGGCCAGCGTAATGACTGATCATTTGGCCCTACACCGGGATAACATCCTCTTATCACGACCCACAAATGCCGCTCTTGCACGCCCGAATGCGCTGTCCGAGGCAGCGGAAGCTTTCATACGCGCCAGCATTTCTGAGAACACCCGCAAGGCCTATCGCTCCGACCTCGCGCATTACACGGCTTGGGGCGGCACTCTGCCCGCCACGCCGGAATTGGTCGCCCGCTATCTGGCCGACCATGCCGATGCGCTGGCCCCGTCCAGTCTTGCGCGGCGTG
This sequence comes from Aestuariivita sp., assembly GCF_021404545.1. Classification (GTDB taxonomy): domain Bacteria; phylum Pseudomonadota; class Alphaproteobacteria; order Rhodobacterales; family Rhodobacteraceae; genus Aestuariivita. Next base: position 4,686 of record NZ_JAAWWD010000005.1, on the reverse strand, counting down.
TCGCAACCCTGAGCAAGGTGCATGCCGCGAACGACTGGTCCAACCCATGTCAAAGTGAGGTCGTGCGGGCCACGATGCGTGGGATCAAGCGGGTCAAAGGCACCGCACAGGATCAGGCCAAGCCATTACTGCGCGAAGACCTGTTTCTGGTCCTTGACGCAATGGGCAGCACGCCCCGCGACCACCGCGACCGCGCCTTGTTGCTGATTGGCTGGGCCGGGGGCTTTCGCTGCTCGGAACTGGTTGGGCTTGATCACGCTGAAATCGACGAGGTGCGCGAAGGCCTGATCCTAACCCTGCGCCAGTCAAAAACTGACCAAACAGGCCAAGGCCGCAAAATCGGTATCCCACTTGGCCGAACCCGCCATTGCCCTGTCGCCGCCCTGACTGCGTGGAGTGATGTTCTGGCAGATGACACTGGCCCCCTGTTTCGTCCGGTTGATCGTCACGGCAATGTCTCGCCCGACCGCCTGCGCAGCGATGCTGTTTCCACGATACTGCGGGACCGAGTTTGCCGGGCCGGGATCGCGTCCGATGGCTACAGCGGCCATAGCCTACGGGCTGGCCTTGCCACCAGCGCCATCAAAGCCGGGGTGCCGACATACAAGGTACGGGCGCAAACTGGACATGCCTCAGACACGATGCTGAGCCGTTACGTGCGGGATGGGGAAATGTTCGACGGGAACGCGGCAGGGGTGCTGTTGTGACCAAGGCCGGGACGGTGGCGCTACATCTGCTTCCCGGCCAGTGCCTCGATCTGCACCGCGACCACTTCAAGCGTGGTTTCCGAAATGCCTTGCGCGGCGGACAATATGCGTTGGGTCAACACGTCATGCGCCGAACGCTGCGGTGCGTCTTCCAGCCTCAGCAATTGGTTCGGCGTTGCAGCAAGCGCATTTGCAATCCGAATAAGGGTGGCAAGGTCAGGTTCGCGGTCCCCGCTGACATAATGTGCATAACGCCGTTCGCTCAACCCGCTCCGCCGGGCGACCTCCGCGTTCGAGATGCCCAGTCCAGCAGCCCGGTTCCTCAAGTTTATGCTGAACACTTCCATAGGAACGTTTTGTTCTGGTTTGGCAATACGTGCTACGAACAATGTGTGGGCTTTGGTGCGCCCATAACGTTCCGCTTTGGTCTGGGAGGAAACGGATGAGTACTAAAGACAAAAAGAGCTTTGACGAGCGCATGAAAGATCTAGAGGCGAAAACTGTTGAGGACATCCGCAAAACGCGAGAGGAGATGAAGCAGGCTTGGCAACCTATCAAAAAGCCATTTCTCTTCATTATCGGGGCGATAGTGCTCATCACCGTTTTCGTTGCGAATGGCCCTTCGGGTCAAGAACGCTATTGCAACGATACGGATAGCGCCTCGCGTTTGGCTTATGCTGCGGCGGTGGTCCATGTGAGGCAGCGCCTGAATGACCCCGACAGCGCAGAATTTCCGGCGCAGGCGATTAGCGTGTCCCGCACGGGCGACTGTAGTTTTCTGGTGGTTGGCACTGTTCGGGCGCGAAACGCCTTAGGCGGGCTTGTTCTGAGCACCTACGTCGCCCGTACCGATTACGACATCGAGGCGGAGTATACACGCGTTTCCCTGATTTCGTTGGACTAGATGCCACCGAAGCCCATCCGACAATCACGCCATGCGCGTACTTCGGGTGGGTGCCATCCAGCAAATTTTGAGCGTCAGAGAGATGTTCGCTTGAGAAGCTGTCTCAACGCAGAGTACAAGTGTGCAAGAAGCCACCGTTGTCCAGAAATCAAAACGGTGCCAAGAAAAATAATGGGATGAGCGAATGAATGTTGTTGCCTCAGAATTCAATGAATACGTGCTGTTTTCTGAGGCGGAGAATGCAGCTCTCGATCAAAGAAGTTTCGAAAAAGAATTGCGCGGCAAGCAGGTTAAATATGTAAATTGCCTTGTTCGCGAAAAAGATGTTCAACTCAAGCCGGAAGAGAGGAACCGCCAGCTTTGGCTCGCCCACTTAATAGAAAGGCTGGGATATAGCCCTTCACGAATTGCGGTTGAATACCCAATTACGTTTGGGCGTGACACATCAAAACGAGCAGACATTGTCGTTTTTGACGAACACCGCCCAACTGTCCCCTACATCATCATCGAAGTGAAGCAAAAGAAGTATAAGGATGGGAAGGAACAACTTCGGTCCTACGCCCATGCGACTGGCGCACCCCTTGCGGTATGGAGCGACGGCATTCTGGCCGAGGTCTGGCACCGCAAGAACCCCAACTACTTCATGCCGATCCACGAGCTGCCTCGGGCCGATCAGACCATTGAGCAGGTGGTGGATCAGCCGTGGACGATCCAGACCCTAATCGACCTCGAAGACGAGCGCGTGAAGGAAGGCAAGTTTGCCCGGTCCCTGCGCGATCTGATCGAAGACATGGAAGACGAAGTGCTGGCCAATGCCGGGGTCGATGTCTTCGAGGAAGTCTTCAAGCTGATCTTCACCAAGCTCTATGACGAGATGACCTCGCACCGCCGGGGCACCGCGCTGCGCTTCCGCAACCAGAACACCGCCGCCCAGCTCAAGGAGGCGATCCAGAACCTGTTCGACGAGGCGAAGAAAAAGTGGGAAGGCGTATTCCTCGAAGATGAACGCATCCGCTTGTCACCTGACCACTTGCAAGTCTGCGTCGGGTCTCTGGAAGAGTGGAAGCTGTTCAACTCCAACCTCGACGTGATCGACGACGCCTTTGAATACTTGGTCTCGAAATCGTCCAAGGGCGAGAAGGGTCAGTATTTCACCCCGCGCTGGGTAATCGACATGTGTGTGAAGATGATGAACCCGCAGGAGGGCGAGACCGTGATCGACACCGCCTGTGGCTCTGCGGGGTTCACGGTGCACAGCATGTTCCACGTCTGGCGGCAGATCATTAAGGACATGGGCAAAGAGGAAAGCCATCTCTTCACCATGGACGAAAAGCCCGCACGCTGTGTTGATTACGTGCGCGATAATGTGTTTGCCATCGACTTCGATGAGAAAAGCGTCCGTGTCTCTCGCTGCCTGAACCTGATCGCGGGTGACGGCGAAACCAATGTACTGCATCTGAACACGCTCGACTTCACCAAGTGGGACGAGACGGTGAAGCAGGACGACTGGCAGGACACCTACGGTGATGGTTGGCGGCGGTTGCGCAAGTTGCGTGAGAACACTCGGCAGAAGGATTACCGCAACTTCGCCTTCGATGTGCTGATGGCCAACCCGCCCTTCGCGGGCGACATTAAGCAGTCGGATATGCTGGCACCATACGATTTGGCTGAAAAAGTCAACGGACGGCGTGAAACGTCAGTTCCCCGTGACTTGCTATTCATCGAGCGAAACCTTGATTTTCTCAAACCCGGTGGACGTATGGCCGTCGTGCTGCCGCAAGGTCGGTTCAACAACTAGTCAGATCAGCGAGTACGGGAATACATAATGGAGCGGTGTCGTATTCTTGCTGTTGTCGGTCTTCATTTCAATAGCTTCAAACCGCATACGAACACCAAGACCAGCGTTCTTTTCGTTCAGAAATGGAACGATGACGCTGACGCGGGAGCGCTATGCCCGAAGGTTGAGGATTACGACATCTTCTTCGCCAATCAACAGATCGAGAGCGTCGACAACTCGGGGCGGAAGGTCTATCGCAAGAACCCGGATGGAACCTTTTTGCGTGACACCCATGGGCATTTCGTCGTCGCCCATGATTTGTTTAACCATGATGGGTTGACCGAAGACGGGATCGCAGAAGCTTTCACGGAATTTGCCCGCAAGGAGAACCTCAGTTTTTTTCGGGACGCCCCTTCGACGAAAGCCGCCTAAGCGACTTGTTGGAGGGGCTTCGTGCCCGTTTGGTTTCCGTCAGCGTGATGAACTCGGTCAAACGGCTCGACGCAGATTACGCGGCGCATCCGATGGCGAGCTACTTAGACCAACTTGTGAAAAGGCCAGAAGTTCATCCTCTATCTGATCTGCTATCCCATATCTCTTCCGGTCATACACCGTACAAGCACAACGTCACCCAGGGTGATGTAGCCTTTGCTACGGTCGAATGCGTTTCGCCGCTCCGTTTCCATGAAGACAAGTTGAAACGTGTTACCAATGATCAGTATGCGGGTGAATTCAGCCGACAACGTATCACCAAGGGTTCGGTGCTATGCACAATTAAACGTAGAATATGCCAAGCCTACCCTTGGACAGAAGCGCCAAGTTTCCCATTGGCGATTAATCAGGACGTTGCTCTTCTCAAGCCTCGCCAAGGAGTTAATTCCGCTTACTTGGCTTGCTATCTGTCGTCTCGAGTGGGCCAGTCCTTTGCTGATCGACAAAAGACAGAGCAGATCAACCCATATATCAGCCTTGTTAACCTAAAGACGATGCCTGTTTTTTTGCCATCTGATGGGTTCCAGAAACGTGTTGAAGCCGCTTTCAACCGAATTGCGAAAATGGACGCTGTTGCGCATTCTGATGGTTCTTCGGCCACAGATTTGCTACTGTCACACCTAGGGTCAGGACCCATTGATTTTCCTTTGGCAGCATGATTCACGGCTCAAAAACGAGCGGTGACTATGTCTGATCTATTCTGGCTGACGGATGCGCAGATGGCGCGTCTTGAGCCCTTCTTTCCCAAGTCCCACGGCAAGCCGCGCGTCGATGATAGGCGTGTGTTGAGCGGGATTATCTTCATC
>NZ_JAAWWD010000064.1 GCF_021404545.1 Aestuariivita sp. | reverse complement strand
GCCCCCGTCCCGCCCCGGGGGGGCCGGCTGCGCCCTGTTGGTGGGCAACGGCAGGGGCCGGCCAGTGTCATGGCCCCAAACCCGCCAAAGCCCACAGAATGAATGGCGCCGATCCGCGCGCAGGCCAGCATTGCCTCCAGCGCCTCGGGCACCATGGGCATGTAGATTATGACGCGGTCACCGGCCTCGATCCCCTTGGCGCGCAGGGCGCCTGCCAGGAGAGAGACCCGGGTCTGCAATTCCTCATAGGTGATTTCGTGCTTGGTATGGGTGATCGGGCTGTCATGGATGATGGCAACACGGTGGCCATGCCCGGCCTCCACATGCCGGTCGACGGCGTTCCAGCAGGTGTTGACCCGACCGTCGGCGAACCATTCGTAAAGGCCATTGCCCTTGTCGGTCAGCGCCCGGCTGGGTGCGGTATCCCAGTCGATGGCCTCGGCCGCCTGCATCCAGAATCCCTCCGGATCGGCCTTCCAGCCTTCATAAACCTCCGCGTACGTCATGTGGTTGTCCTTCCCTCACGCCAATTCTCCTCCGCGCGCAGGCTTTATGACTGTCTGCGAGGGGAAAGGGCAAGGGGGGATCGGCTGCGCGTTGGTGTCGCTATGCCGGAGCGTTTGCAGTTTGGAGTTGGTTCTTTTGACGGGCAGGCCGGCTATCCAATCAAGGTGGACTCCTTCCAGTTGATCGAAGCCGACCCCGTCCGATGGGCCATATCCACGCTGTGTTGTTCAATGAGGTATCTGTCATGAGTCCCCCGGATCGATATGAAATCACGTTCCATCAGGATCGAAGCGGTTGTCGTGGGGTCGAGCGGACCGCTGAAAAAATCGCCGAGGTTCACAGCGGTCGAGATCTCAAGCGCCTCCATGTTCCGCAGAACCGCGTCTAAAGCAGTCAAGTTGCCATGGATGTCAGCCAAAACCGCGAATCTCATGCCTGCGGCATCACACCATTGAAAGCAGGTGAACAAGGTCGATGCGGGCCTTTGGCGGCCCTTTCATGCTCGGCGCGCGGGCCCGTCTTGCGCATCGAATATGCCGAGTGGGTGGCGGGACAAGTCCCGCCCTACGCCTCACCCGTAATGGGCCACCGGCGTGCCCGCGATGGCACCCATGTTCAAGAGGCCGCGTGCGGTGATCGAGGGTGTCACGATATGGGCGCGGTTGCCCATGCCCATCAGGATCGGCCCGACCTCCAGCCCGCCTGCGCGCATTTTCAGGATGTTGCGCACCCCAGACGCCGCATCGGAGTTGGCAAAGACCAGAACGTTCGCGGTGCCCTGCATGCGGTTTTCGGGAAAGATCCGGCTCCGCAGCTCGGGATCGAGGGCTGCGTCGATATGCATCTCGCCTTCGTAGCAGAAGTCGCGCGGCTCCCCATCCAGGATGTCGATAGCCGCCCGGGTGCGTCTGCCCGAGGCGGTGTCGAGATTTCCGAATTGCGAATGCGAGCAAATCGCCACATTCGGTTCCAGACCAAAGCGGCGCACATGGCGCGCGGCCGCGGTTACGGTTTCGGCGATCTGCTCTGGCGTGGGTTCGGGATGCACCTGGGTGTCGGCCACGAACAAGGGGCCATCCTCCAGGATCATCAGCGACAGCGCGCCCACGGGGTGGACCCCCGGCCCACCCAGAAGCTGGGTGACATAGTTCAGATGCCACAGATACTGCCCGAAGGTGCCGCAGATAAGGCTGTCGGCCTCATCCCGATGCACCATCACCGCACCAATCGCGGTCGTATTGGTGCGCAGAACCGCGCGGGCGAGATCCGGGGTCACACCCCGCCGTGCCATGACCTGATGGTAGGTGCCCCAATAGTCGCGGTACCGCGGATCGTTTTCGGGGTTCACCACCTCAAAGTCCCGGCCTGGTCGGATGGTCAGCCCATAGCGTTCGCACCGCGTCTCGATCACTTCGGGCCTGCCGATCAGGATGGGCTTTTCGGTGGTCTCTTCCAGCATCGCCTGGCTTGCGCGCAGCACGCGCTCATCCTCACCCTCGGCAAAGACGATGCGCCGCGTGGCGGTGCGCGCGGCCTCGAATACGGGTCGCATGATCAGCGCGGACTTGAAAACCGACCCGTCGAGGCCTTGCTTATAGGCCTCCATGTCCGCGATGGGCCGGGCGGCCACACCGGTTTGCATTGCCGCGCGGGCCACAGCGGTCGAGACGACGCCGATCAGGCGCGGGTCGAACGGTTTGGGGATCAGATAATCCGGCCCGAAGGTGAGTTGCTCGCCGCGATAGGCCGCGGCCGCCTCGGCCGAGGTCGTGGCGCGGGCCAATTCGGCGATCCCGTCGATGCAGGCCAGCTGCATCGCGTCGTTGATCTCGGTCGCGCCCGCGTCCAATGCGCCGCGAAAGATGAACGGGAAACACAGCACGTTATTGACTTGATTGGGAAAATCGCTGCGACCCGTGGCGATGATCGCGTCGGGGGCGACCGCGCGCACGTCCTCGGGCAGGATCTCGGGCGTGGGATTGGCCAGCGCAAAGACAATCGGTTTCTGCGCCATGCGTCCGACCATCGACTGGCTGAGCACGTTGGGGCCCGACAGACCCAGAAACAGATCCGCCCCGTCGATCACCTGATCCAGCGTGCGCAGGTCGGAGGGTTGGGCGAAGGCCGCCTTCTGCGGGTTCATATCCACATCGCGGCCCTCATGGACCAGCCCGTGAACATCGCAGAGCCAGATGTTTTCCCGCCTGAGCCCCAGTTTCAGCAACATGTTCAGGCAGGCAATCCCGGCCGCGCCCCCCCCGGTAGAGACGAGTTTGATCTCCTCAAACTTTTTGCCGGTGACATGCAATGCGTTCTTGGCCGCCGCGCCCACCACGATGGCGGTGCCGTGCTGGTCATCGTGAAACACCGGGATATTCATCCGCTCACGGCAGATTTTTTCGACAATGAAACAATCCGGCGCTTTGATGTCTTCGAGATTGATCGCCCCGAAGGTCGGACCCAGGGCACAGACAATCTCGGCCAGCTTTTCGGGATCGGCCTCGTCCAGCTCAATGTCGAAACAGTCGATATTGGCGAACTTCTTAAAAAGGACCGCCTTGCCTTCCATCACCGGTTTGGAGGCCAGCGCGCCGATATTGCCCAATCCCAGCACCGCCGAGCCATTGGTGACCACCGCCACCAGATTGCCCCGTGCGGTAAACCGCGCGGCATTGGCCGGATCGTTTTTGATCTCGATACAGGCTTCGGCCACGCCGGGTGAATAGGCGCGCGCCAGGTCCCGACCGTTGGCCATGGGTTTGGTGGCCCGGATCTCGAGTTTTCCGGGTTTCGGATGCTCATGATAAAACAGCGCCGCCTGTCTGAGCGTTTGGTTGTCGGACATCCTTGGGTTCCTCTCCCGAAAAATTGGTTTAGTATTAAACTACTTTTTCGGACAGGGAAAGCCGTCTCATGCACAACGGTGTCGCATGCGATGTCTTGCAAATTTATGGACGTCCCGCCACTCTCGCGGTTCAGAAGGACGCCATCATGCCAGAACCCAAAGCTGAAATCCGCCTGCCCACCTCTGAATTGCGCGACGATATCCCGTTTTTCACCAAGACCCTGGGGATGAGGCTGGATATGATCTACCCTGCCGATAACCCGCAGATCGCGGTGTTTTCCGGCCATGGGCTGCGGCTGCGGGTGGAGACCGGAGCGACCGAACCACCGGGCACAATCCGCATTCTTACGGAGGATCCCGAGGGGTTTGCGGATGGTGCGCGCGCGTTGACCGCGCCCAATGGCACCCGGGTCGAGATTGACGAGGCGCATCCGCCCCTGGTCATGCCCGAGACCGTGCATTCCTTCGTGGTGCGCCGTCTGGCCGATCAGGCGCCTTGGATCATCGGGCGCGCGGGCATGCAGTACCGGGACCTGATCCCCGACCGGCTGGGCGGGTCGATCATCGCCAGCCACATCCGCATCCCCGATGGCGGCCCCGTACCGGATATGGTGCACTACCACACCGTCGGGTTTCAGCTGATCTTCTGTTATCGCGGTTGGGTCGATCTGGTCTATGAGGATCAAGGAGAGCCGTTCCGCCTGGATGCCGGGTGCTGTGTGATCCAGCCGCCCGAGATCCGGCACCGCGTGCTTTTTGCGTCGGACAATATCGAAGTGATCGAGATCGGGGTGCCGGCCGAACATATTACTACCATCGATCACGAAATGACCTTACCCAATGGCCCCGCCAAACCCGACCGCGTGTTTCAAGGGCAGAAATTCGTGCATCACAAGGTCGAGGAGGCGACATGGTCCCCGTTCCGCCTGCCCGGATATCGCTCGCGCGATACTACGATCGCCGCCAATACCGGGAATGTCGCGGGGGTGCATGTGGTGCGGGTCGGTGACGGCGCACCTGTGTGGTCGTCGCATAATGCCGATATCCTGTTTACCTTTGTCATGGACGGAAACGTCACGCTGGAAGGCGAAGGGCGCGACCCCTATGCCCTATCGCCCGGGGATGCCTTCGTGATCCCGCCGGGGATGAAGACGCGGCTCACCGGTCCGTCGGACGATCTGGAATTGTTGGAAGTGTCGCTGCCGGGCGCGTTCAAGACCGAGGGGACACCATGAGCCTGAAAGACGCCGCCACCGCCGTGATGGCAAATGCCCACGCGCCCTATTCGAACTTCAAGGTGGGTGCAGCGATCCGCGCGGCATCCGGTACGGTCTATGTGGGCTGCAACGTGGAAAACGTGGCCTATCCCGAAGGCACCTGTGCCGAGGCCGGCGCAATTGCGGCCATGGTCGCTGCGGGCGAGACCGAGCTTTCCGAGGTTTATGTGATCGCGGGCAGTTCCATGCCTGTTACCCCGTGTGGTGGCTGCCGTCAGAAGCTGGCGGAGTTTGGGGCCGAAGAGGTGCGCGTCACGATGGGCACCACCGCCAACGACACCGAATTGACCATGACCTTGGGTGCGCTGTTGCCGGGGGCGTTCAACACCGACCATATGGACGATATCTGATGGATGCCCGCGCGATTATCGCCCGGCTGCGGCGGGGCGAGGCCCCATCGCAGGCCGAGTTGGCCTGGTTCGCGGCGGGCCTTGCCGATGGCACGGTGAGCGACGCCCAAGCCGGGGCCTTTGCCATGGCGGTCTGTCTGCAGGGGCTGGGCGAGGGGGGCCGTACCGCCCTCACGCTTGCGATGCGCGACAGCGGGTCTGTGATGGCCTGGGACCGCGACCAGCCGGTGATCGACAAGCATTCGACCGGCGGTGTGGGCGATTGTGTCTCGCTGCTTCTGGCGCCTGCTCTTGCCGAATGCGGTGGGCTGGTGCCGATGATCTCGGGGCGCGGTCTGGGCCATACAGGCGGGACACTTGACAAGCTTGAGGCGATCCCGGGTTTGGTGACCCAGGTCAATTCTGATCGGCTGGGCGATATCCTTGACAAGGCGGGCTGCGCCATCGTGGGGGCCACCAGCAATATCGCGCCCGCCGACAAACGGCTTTATGCGATCCGTGACGTGACGGCGACGGTCGAGAGCCTTGATCTGATCACCGCGTCGATCCTGTCGAAAAAGCTGGCCGCAGGGCTGGATGCGCTGGTGCTGGATGTCAAGATCGGCTCGGGCGCGTTTATGAAGACCATTGAGGAGGCGCGTGCACTGGCCCAGGCGCTAACCGAAACCGCCACTGCGGCGGGCTGTAAGACAACCGCCGTGATCACCGATATGAATCAGCCGCTCGCACCCGCGCTGGGCAACGCGCTGGAAGTGGCAGAGGTGATGCGGGTCCTGACCGGAGAGGCGCACGGCCCGCTGGTCGAGATTACGGCGGCGCTGGGCGGTGTACTCTTGGCCAATGCCGAACTTGCCGAGGGGGTGCAGAACGGCGCCGACATGATTTTCGATGCGCTGCGCGATGGCCGTCTGGCCGACCGGTTCGGCCGGATGATCGCAGCCCAGGGCGGGCCGGTCGCCTTTGTGGAAAACTGGCCGCGTTTCTTGCCCGAAGCCAATGTGATCCGCGAGGTGGCCGCGCCCTTGGATGGTTATGTCACCGGCATCGACGGCGAGGGGTTGGGCCTGGCTGTGGTTGCGCTGGGTGGCGGTCGACAGATTGAGGCGGATCTGATCGACCCGTCCGTCGGTCTGTCGGGTGTCGTGCGATTGGGCGCACAGGTGAGCAAAGGCCAACCCCTCGCCGTGATTCATGCCGGGCGCGAAGATGCCGCGCGCGCTGCCGAACGCGCCGTGCGTCAGGCGATCCGGCTGGGGGACCGGCATCAGGCGCCGCCGCCGCTGATCCATGAAAGGATCGGCTGATGCCACGTGCCTTTCTGGTGGTGATGGATTCGGTCGGCATTGGCGGCGCGCCGGATGCGGACCGCTTCTTTAACGGCGACACGCCCGATACCGGCGCCAACACCCTCGGCCATATCGCCGAAGCTTGCGCGGCGGGTCAGGCAGAGGAGGGGCGCAGCGGACCGCTGCATCTGCCCCATCTGGCGGCGCTTGGTCTGGGGCAGGCGGTGGCACTGGCCTCGGGGCTTGAGGTGCTGGGCCTGAAAGCACCGCTCAGCGGCCTTTATGGCGCGGCGACCGCGCAGTCGGTGGGCAAGGACACGCCCTCGGGCCATTGGGAACTGGCCGGGTTGCCGGTGCCCTGGGCCTGGCACTATTTCCCCGACGCAACACCCGCCTTTCCCGCGGATCTGAGCGCCCATGTCGCGCAAATGGCCGGAACAGACGGCATTCTTGGCAACTGCCACGCGTCGGGCACCGAGATCGTGACGCGGCTGGGCTCAGAGCATCTCAGATCCGGCTGGCCCATATGCTATACCTCTGCTGACAGCGTCTTTCAGATCGCCGCTCATGAGGAGCGTTTCGGGCTGGAGCGTCTGCTCACCCTTTGTCAGGCCGTCGCCCCATGTCTGCATAAGATGAAAGTGGGCCGGGTCATCGCGCGGCCCTTCACCGGCGATGACTCTACCGGCTTTACCCGCACCAGCAACCGGCGCGATTATGCGATTGCCCCGCCCGGACCGGTTCTGACCAACTGGGTGCAAGACAGAGGCGGGCGCGTCTATGGCGTTGGAAAGATTGGCGATATCTTTTCGATGCAAGGGATAGATGATCTGCGCAAGGGCGACGATGCCACCCTGATGCGCCATCTGAGCGATCTGGTGGAGGAGGCCGAGGAGGGCAGCCTGACCTTCGCCAATCTCGTCGAGTTCGACAGCCTTTATGGCCACCGCCGCGATGTGTCGGGCTATGCCCGGGCGCTGGAAGGGTTCGATGCGGCCATCGGCCCGGTGCTGGCACGGCTGCGCGCGGGCGATATCCTGATCCTGACCGCCGATCATGGCAACGATCCGACCTGGACCGGCACCGACCATACCCGCGAACGGGTACCGGTTCTGGTGGCCGGGCGCGGTGCGGGCTGTCTCGGCCAAATTGCCTTTGCCGATGTCGCGGCCAGCGTCGCCGCGCATCTCGGCGTGCCTGCCCAAGGGCCGGGGCGCAGTTTTTTCTGATCTTGCCCTCGACCCATGCGCGGCGCAAAAGGGGAACTGACAGGAGGACGGATATGGCCGAGCATCTTACAATCGTGGATCACCCGCTGGTGCAGCACAAATTGACCCTGATGCGGGATCGCAGGACGCCCACAGCCGTCTTTCGCCAGCTTCTGCGCGAGATCAGTCAGCTCTTGGCCTATGAGACCACCCGCGAATTGCCACTGACCACCAAATCCGTCGAAACCCCGCTGGAAGAGATGGAATCGCCCACGCTTGCGGGCAAGAAACTGGCGTTGGTGTCGATCCTGCGGGCGGGCAACGGACTTCTTGATGGTGTGCTCGAACTCATTCCCTCGGCGCGGGTGGGGTTTGTCGGGCTCTACCGCGATGAAGAGACGCTGCAACCGGTGCAATACTATTTCAAGGTGCCACACGGTCTTGACGATCGATTGGTGATTGCGGTCGATCCGATGCTGGCGACCGGAAATTCCTCTGTCGCGGCGATTGACCTGCTCAAAGGCGCCGGTGCGACCAACATTCGCTTCATGTGCCTGCTGGCCGCGCCCGAAGGCGTCGCGCGCATGAAAGAGGCCCATCCCGACGTGCCCATCGTGACAGCCTCGCTTGACCGCGAGCTCAATGATGTCGGTTACATCATGCCCGGACTTGGCGATGCCGGAGATCGCATGTTCGGGACAAAATAACTGTTTCTCAACGCTTTACTCAGCGTTTCATTTGCGGCATCCTGACCTCTACATCCTGTGGGGACATGTGATGAGATATACCAGAATTATTGCCACAAGCGTCCTGCTTGCGTCTTTTGGGGTAACGGGACTTTACGCCCAAACCATTGATCGGAATGCGGCTCCGGCGGAGTTTCCGCCGGCGAGTTTTCAAGGAAATCAGTACGTTGATAGTACCGGATGTGTGTTCATCCGGGCCGGCATCGACGGCAATGTGACATGGGTGCCGCGCGTGTCGCGCAGTCGGCAGCAAGTCTGCGGCGCGCGCCCGACACTGGCGGGCCAGGCTGCGGCCCCCCCCGCGACACAGCCCGCCGCGACGGCGCAGCCTGTTCAGATCGTTCCACGAGCCGCTCCGGCACCACGCCAGACCACGACGCAGCAGCCGATGCCGACCGTGGCGACCACGATCACGCGCCGTCCGGCGGCCGCACCGCAGGCAACCCAACCGCGCCGCGCCCCGCAAGCGGCACAACCGCGCCGCGCGACCCCTGCAACGGTGCCCGCGCCACGCAGGCAGGCGCCCGCGCCATCTCCCGCCCCGCAACCCACCGTGGTGTCTCCGGCGCCGCAACCGGCCGCCCCTGCGCCCGGCACGCGCAACCGGGGTACAAGGTGTCCGAACGCCTCAAGCTTCTCGCAACGCTACATCAACGATGGCAGCCAATTCCCCGTCCGCTGCGGACCGCAACCTGAATCGCCGATCACCAGGCCAGGGGGCCAATCGTCGCTCGGCTCCGGCGGCGGTGAGCGTATTTTGCCCGCACATCTATTGGGTCAACGCCGCGAGGCCAGTGTCGTGCGGGTGCCCGAAGGCTATGTCCCGGTCTGGGAGGATGGGCGTCTGAACCCGCGCCGCGCCGAGCAATCGGTGAGCGGCTATCTCTCCACACAGTATAGCTGGACCAATACCGTGCCGCGCCATGGCACCGGAACTGTCCGCCAAAACCGGATCAAACAGCCCAAGATCATCTCGGATCGTCCGGTCAGCACCCGGGCATACAGACCTGTGATCACATCGCGGCAGCAACCGACAGCCCAGCGTGAAGTGGCCAAGGCAGAGAGAGCAGGCTCGGCCTCGATCTATGTGCAGGTCGGCATGTACGGTGTGGAGGCCAACGCCCGTGCCAGCGCACAGCGCATGGCCCGCACCGGATTTCCGACCCGTATGGGCACGCTGACGCGGGGCGGCACATCCTATCGTTTGGTCATGGCGGGCCCTTTCGCCAGCCAGGCCGAAGCGTCCCGTGCAATGGCGGCAGCCCGGCGCGCGGGCTTTTCGGATGCGTATATTCGCAACTAGGGACTTCTGGGCGCCTGACCCAAGTCACGCCTTATCCTTCGCAGATGGCTTGCAGGACCAGCCAATCGCGATCTGGGAGCGCGGATTGCGGGGTTTGTCCGTTCATTGGGTCTGCCTCAATCAGCGGCAGCGTGGTTTCACCCGTAATATCAAGCGCATAGGCATAGGGTGTGGAACGGATGCGGGCTTTGGCAAAGGCCGCGAGCAATGGCTCTGACGGCCCGTCCGCGCGGTCTGCGACCAGAACCGTTTCGGCAAAAGCATCGAGTGTGGCAGGTGCCAGCGCCCCGGTAGTGATCAGCCGGAACGAGGCCAGGAAACCGCCTTGCCTTAGCAGATCGGCAAGCGGATCCTGCGCCGCCGCGCGCACCCGTTCGGCCAGGATAAAGCCGGCGGCGACATCCGGATCCTCGTGATCTTCGATCACCGCCCGGTTCAAAAGCACCAGGCCCCCGGGCAGGGCCAAACTGTCGCGCACCCCGGCGGGCAGCACGACCACCTCGCGCACGCCGGTCCGCTCGGCAAGCCGTGCCAGTACCGGATCGGCGGCGGCCTCCTGGCAGGCGGGGCCCGACACACGCGTGATGCGGGCCAACAGATCCTGACCGATTTCAGTCCGCGTGATCTCGGGGACCACGCTGAGGGTGTGACGGGTCATGGCCCCCGGCAACCACAAAAGGCCAAGCGCCACAACCGCGAGACAGGACAGGATCACCGACACCAGACGCAGCCGCCCGGGATGCGGCCGCGCCCGGGCAATCGCGCCACGCAGCTTTTCGATGGCGCGGATCATCTGATCCTCCGAGGCGGCCAGTTCAAGCGTTTCTCCGGTATCGCCATCGGGCGAATAGATGGCGGGGTACGCCCCCGGATTTTGCCGGTCGATGGCCGCGAGCGACCAATGCGTCAACGCCCGATCACGGGTATCGGTGATCACCAGAGTGGCATCGCCGATCGACACCACAACCTCTCGCCGCTGATCTTCCGGCGTTGGGCGCCAGAGGCCGCTGGCCTCCAACCGCTGGTATTTCTTAAGCGCTGTCATCTCTGGGGCTGCCCGGCCTCTCTTTGACCGCAGGCTACTCCAAGCGTACCCTCGGCCGCAACCGTGACACCGAACACCGGACCATGCAAAGGACCAAAGACACCGGACTGTATGTCTTCCGTGGGGATCTCCCAACAGATCATGGCATCTCAACTCCGCGGATGCTTCTTCTGGCTCTAAATATTCCCAGGGTTTGGGACAGCGTCCCAAGGCCCGTGCGGCCGCGCACAAATAGAATAGAATGCGGCGCAGCCGCTCCGTGTTGACAGACGCTGTGCGAGGTGAGGATCAGTCGAGATTTGCCGCGCGCTTGCGCAGCTCGAATTTCTGGATCTTACCGGTGGAGGTTTTGGGCAATTCCTGAAACACCACCTGCTTGGGGGCCTTGAATCCGGCCAGGGTCTGCCGGGAAAAGGCGATCAGTTCTGGCGCGTCCGCCGTGGCTCCATCCTTCAACTCCACAAAGGCGTACGGAATCTCGCCCCATTTCTCATCCGGCTTGGCGACCACGGCGGCCAATAGAACGTCCGGGTGGCCCATCAGAACGCCCTCAACCTCGACAGATGAGATGTTCTCGCCGCCCGAAATGATGATATCCTTGGCCCGGTCGGCAATCTGTATATAGCTGTCGGGGTGCTGCAACGCGATATCGCCCGAATGGAAATACCCAGCTCGAAAGCTTTCGGCGGTGGCTTCGGGGTTCTTGAGATAGCCTTTCATTACCGAATTGCCGCGCATCACGATCTCGCCTTGGGTTTTGCCATCCATGGGCACTTGCACCATTTCCTCATCCAGCACCGTGATATGTTCCATCATCGGAAAAGCCACGCCCTGGCGCGCCTTGATCGCGGCGCGCGCGGTGCCCGCGGTTTCTTCCCAATCGGATTTCCACAGGCATTCGGTGACGTGCCCATAGGTCTCGGTCAGCCCATAGACCTGCGTGACGTTGAACCCCATCGGCTCGATCTTGGCCAGCGTGGCCGGGGCGGGGGGCGCGCCGGCGGTAAAGACCTCGACCGTGTGGTCAAAGGGCGTGCGTTCTTCCTCCGGCGCGTTGACCAGCGTGTTCAGAACAATGGGCGCGGCCCCGAAATGCGTGACCCCCTCATAGGCGATGGCGTTGAATATGTTTTCGGCGGTGATATCGCGGCAGCACACCAACGTGCCGCCCAGCATCGGCATCATCCAGGTGTGGTTCCAGCCGTTACAGTGAAAGAGCGGCACGATCGTGAGATAGATCGGGTGCATCACCATGCGCCACGACACCACCGTGCCCATCGTCATCAGATAGGCCCCGCGATGGTGATAGACGACACCCTTGGGCCGCCCCGTGGTTCCGGAGGTGTAATTGAGCGCCAGGCTCTCCCACTCATCCTCCGGCATCATCCAGTCGAAGTCGGGATCGCCGACGGCCAGAAAATCCTCATAGGTTGGATGGCGCCCCGACGCGGGGTAGCCTGCATGAGGATCGGGCACCTCGATCAGCAGGGGCGGGGTCTCCTGCGCGTCCGCCGCCTCTTCGGCAAGCTCCAGAAACTGCGTATCCACCAGTACGATCTTGGCCTCGCCATGGCCAAGGATATAGCTCACCGTGTCCAGATCCAGCCGCGTGTTGATCGTGTTCAGCACTGCACCACAGGCCGGTACGCCAAAATGCGCCTCGGCCTGGGCGGGCAGGTTGGGGATCAGGGTTGCCACCACATCGCCGGGCATCACCCCCTTTTGGCTCAGCGCCGAGGCGAGGCGCGAACACCGTGCATAATACTCCCCATAGGATTTGCGGTGCCCGCCATAGATCACGGCGGGATGATCGGG
Organism: Aestuariivita sp.; assembly: GCF_021404545.1. GTDB lineage: Bacteria > Pseudomonadota > Alphaproteobacteria > Rhodobacterales > Rhodobacteraceae > Aestuariivita. Next base: position 81,835 of record NZ_JAAWWD010000064.1, on the reverse strand, counting down.
AAACACCAATGCCGCGCGCCGCAGATGCGACAAGGGCGTCAGCGCCACGAAATTCGCGGCACATTTTCCCAAACCCGTCTCGTCCGTCATCCAGCCCATTGAATGTCCCCCCTGAATCGCTGTTTGGTCCTATGTGGGCTGTGATAATGGGTCGCGCCCTCACGTATGGAAAGGGGAATGTTGCACACCGCTGCCACCAAACCGCTGTCGGCCGCGCTTTTCATGGTCGGCGCCATGCTGATCATCGGCGGGATCGACAATGTGATCGTGCTTGTCGCCCAGGAGATCGGGTTGTGGCAGTTCCACTTTACCCGCGCGCTGACCGCGCTGCCGATGGTGATTGTGCTGTCGCTGATCGGTCTTGGTACGCTCTGGCCGCGCAGATGGTGGGCCGTGGCTCTGCGCAGCGGGTTGGTGGCTCTGTCGATGTTGTTTTACTTCAGCGCACTGGCCTTGATGCCCATTGCGCAGGCCTTGGCGGGGCTCTTCACCTCTCCGATCTTCATCCTGATCATCACCGTGCTGGTGCTGGGCCAACCGATTGGGCGATGGCGCATCCTCGCGGTTGCCCTGGGGTTTCTGGGCATCCTGATGGTGTTGCAGGTTGATCCGCGGACGTTCAGCTGGCTCACGGTGCTGCCAGTGGCGGGCGGCTTTTTCTATGCGTTGGGCGCGATCAGCACGCGCACATTCTGTGCCGGCGAAAGCACAGTGTCGATGCTGGCGGGTTTGCTGGTGATGCTGGGCAGTCTCGGAGCGCTTGGGCTGCTCACCCTTCATCTTTGGCCGATGGAGAGCGCGGCGGGTCCTGCAGGGTTCGTCACGCGCGGCTGGGTCTGGCCCATGCCACAGGCGTCCCCCTTCGTTCTGCTTCAGGCCGTGGGATCCGTGGCCGGGGTGTTCATGATCATCAAGGCCTACCAACTGGGCGAGCCATCCTATGTGGCGGTCTTTGAGTATTCGGTGATGATCTTTGGCCCGCTTTACGCGTTTGTCCTGTTTGGGCAGACCCTGAGCATAGGGCAATTGGCGGGCATCGCACTGATCATGCTGGCGGGCATGGTGATCGCGCTCAGGGCGCGTTAGCGTGACATCATGATCCTCTCACCCGGGCGCGGCTATATCTTTGTGCACATCCCCAAGACCGGTGGAACGGCCATGGCGCTGGCACTTGAGGCGCGGGCGATGAAGGACGATGTCATGATCGGCGATACCCCCAAGGCGCGCAAACGCCGCCGCCGGGTCGAGGCCACCCGCGCCCGGGGGCGGGTGTGGAAACACAGCATGCTCAGCGATATCGACGGGCTTTACACCGTGGATGAGATCGCCCCGCTCTTTGCCTTCACTCTGGTGCGCAACCCCTGGGACCGCATCGTCAGCTACTACCATTGGCTGCGCGATCAACGCTTTGCGCACCCGGCGGTCACACTGGCGCAGTCGTATGATTTCGCGGGCTTTCTCGAACAGACCCACACACAAGACAGCCTCAGGGCCAACCCCGCATCACGCTATATGACCCGCGCCGACGGAACAGAACAATGCCAGGCCTATATCCGCATCGAGGCGTTTGAGCAGGACGTGGTCCCGCTGCACGCGCATCTTGGCTTCCTCCTGACCCTTCCGCGTGCGAACATGTCGGACCGCCTCCGCGATTACCGCCGCTATTACACCGACCGCACGGCGGCCATCGTGGCCCAAATCTGCGCCGAGGACATTGCCCGGTTCGAATATGGCTTCGATCCCTGATGGCTTCTTCTGGCCAAAAATATTCCCGGAGCGCGAGGCAGAGCCTCGCCCGCGCGCCGCGGGCATGAGAGAACGCTCACAAAACACATAGAAGGGCGGCACATCGCTGCGCCGCCCCAATCCCCTCAAGTGGGTTGCGGTCCTGAGTTCACCGCCTCAGGCTGCTTGTGCCTCGGGCGCAAAACGCTCGTAAAAGCTCTCACCCTTTTCGGCCATCTCGCGCAGCAGCGCCGGGCAGGCGAACCGGTCACCGAATTTGGCCTGCAACTGATCGCAGCGCTCTGCCGCCCAAGCCGCCCCCACCATGTCGAGCCAGCTGAATGGGCCGCCCGACCAGGGCGCAAAGCCCCAGCCCAGGATCGCACCCACATCGCCCTCGCGGATATCTTCCAGAACACCCGCCTCCAGCGCGCGCACCGCCTCCAGGACTTGCACGAACAGCAACCGGTGCTGTACTTCGGTCAGGTCGGGCTGCTCCTCGGCCAGCGGGAACGTGTCGTTGAACCCGGCCCAGTATCCCAGACGTTTGCCCTTGTCGTCATAGTCAAAGAACCCGGCCTTGGATTTGCGGCCGAACCGGCCCTCATCCACCATCCAGAAGGTCACGTCGTCGGCGATGGATTTCGGATAGGCATTGCCCATCGCCGCCATCGTCGCCTTGGCGATCTTGGCACCCAGGTCCAGTGAGGTTTCATCGACCAGCTGAATAGGCCCGACAGGGAAGCCCAACAAAAGCGCCGCATTGTCGATCAGCGGCCGGGTCACCCCTTCGCCCGCCATCATCACGCCCTCATTGATGTAAGGAATGATGCAGCGGTTGGCGTAAAAGAACCGTTCGTCATTGACCACGATCGGCGTCTTGCGGATCTGGCGCACGTAATCGAGCGATTTGGCCACCGCGCGGTCTCCGGTCTCCTTGCCCTTGATGATTTCCACCAGCAGCATCTTTTCCACGGGTGAGAAGAAGTGGATGCCGATGAACTGCTCGGGCCGCGCGCTCGCCTTCGCGAGATCACTGATCGGCAGGGTCGATGTGTTGGAGGCAAAGATGCAGTCCTCCGGGATGATCGCCTCGACCTTCTTGGTCATCTCGGCCTTGACGGCCGGATCCTCGAACACCGCCTCGATGATCAGATCGCACCCTTTGAGGTGATCGAGATCTGGCGTCGCCGTGATCCGGCCCAGCATCGCCTCTTTCTTCTCTGGCGTGACCTTTTTGCGCGCGATGCCCTTGTCGAGATAGGCCTCGGTATAGGCCTTGCCCTTGTCGGCGGCCTCCTGATCGCGGTCGATCAGCACAACCTCCATCCCCGCCTGGGCCGAGACCAGCGCGATGCCCGCGCCCATCATGCCCGCGCCCAGCACGCCCAGTTTCTTGACCCGCTGATCGGGGATGTCCTTGGGCCGCACGGCGCCTTTTTCCAGCGCTTCTTTGTTGAGAAAGAGCGAGCGGATCATCGCATCCGACGAGGGGTTCATCAGCACGGAGGTGAACCAGCGCGCCTCGATCCTGAGTGCGGTGTCGAAATCGACCATCGCGCCCTCATAAACCGCGCTCAAGAGGGCCTTGGCCGCGGGGTAGACGCCCTTGGTCTTGCCGTTGACCATGGCCGAGGCGCCGACGAAATTGGGAAATCCTGCCGGGTGATAGGGCGCGCCGCCGGGCATCTTGTATCCTTTGGCGTCCCAGGGTTTGACCAGATCGGCGGGGGCTGCGTTCAGCACCCAATCCTTGGCGGCGGCCAGCGGATCGTCGACCACCTCGTCGATGATGCCGGCACTCTTGGCCTTGGCAGGCGCCACCAGCTTGCCTTCGAGAAGGAAGGGCGCGGCATTGATCGCGCCCATCTTGCGCACCAACCGCGTGGTGCCCCCCGCGCCGGGAAAGATGCCCACGAGGATTTCCGGCAGGCCGATCCGCGCCTTGGGATTGTCGGCCGCAAAGATGCGGTGCGTCGACAGCGGCAGTTCCAGACCGATGCCGACGGCGGTGCCGGGCAGGGCGGCGGCAATGGGCTTGCCACCCTTCTTGGTCTTGAAATCCATCCCGGCGAGTTCGATCTTGCGCAACAGCGCATGCATCTGCATCGTCCCCTCGAAAAGGCCCTTGGCAGGCTCATCGCCCGCATCGTCGCGCATCTTGGCCAGCAGGTTCAGATCCATGCCCCCGGCAAAGCTGTCTTCCTTGCCTGAGGTGATCACGATGCCCTTGACGGCATCGTCGGCCAGTGCCGCGTCAATCTGGGTATTGAGCTCTTCAAGACCCTCGAACGACATCACGTTCATGGATTTTTCGGGCACGTCCCAGGTGATGATGGCGACGCCGTCTGCGTCCTTGGTCATTTTGAAATCGGTCATTGTCATGCCTCCGTTCGGCGAATGTCGTCTTGGGGTTCGGTGGGCCGGGTTCACCTGTGGGTGAAGCTGCCCGAATCTGAGATATCGGCCTGGCCAAAGGTCCAGTTGATGTGGCCAAGCGAGCTGTGGATGCGGCAGAATTTCCAGCCCTCTTCGGTGTGGCGCAGGGTCATGATCGAGGTGAACGGATCAACGATCCGGGTGCCATCGGCCATGATGTGCATTTCGCAAGTCACCTCCAGCAAGCCATCCGCCAAATGTCGGATCGAAAGCGGTTTGCGGTAGATGTCGGTGACTTTCCACAGTGTGATGGTCTGGCGGTAGATCCCGAAGTCTTCGGTCAGGTCGTCGATATCTTGCAAGACACGTGGCTTACCTGTGCGGGGTATGATCTCGATCGGCAGGTCCATGGCCTGCCGATAAAGCTCGAACTCCCCGGTCACGAGCGCCTGTGTCAGGCGCTCACCGGTGTCTGCGAAGATCTCTGCCGTCACACGTATTACACCCTTTCGATGATGGTGGCCGCGCCCATGCCAGACGCGATGCAGAGCGTTGCAAGACCCATCTCCTTGTCCGAGCGCTCCAGCTCATCAAGCAGCGTGCCGATGATGATCGCGCCGGTCGCCCCCAAGGGATGGCCCATCGCAATGGAGCCACCGTTCACGTTAACAAGCTCCGGATCAACGTCAAACGCTTGTTGGAACCGCAGGACAACCGACGCAAAGGCCTCATTCACCTCAAAGAGGTCGATATCGCCAATGGCCATGCCGTTATCGGCCAGGATCTTCTCGGTCACCGGTACGGGGCCTGTCAGCATGATGGTGGGATCAGTGCCGATCTTGGCTGTTGCCCGGATCCGGGCGCGGGGCTTGAGCCCGTTCTGCTCGCCGAATTCCTTGTTGCCGATCAGCACGGCAGCGGCACCGTCGACAATCCCGGAGGAGTTCCCCGCATGGTGGATGTGGTTGATCCGCTCCAGCTCGGGGTATTTCATCAAAGCGACCTTGTCGAAGCCGGGCATCTGTTCGCCCATCATCTGAAAGGCGGGGTTGAGAGACCCCAGGGCCTGCATGTCGGTGCCGGGGCGCATGTATTCGTCGTGATCGAGGATCGGCAGGCCGTTCTGGTCCTTGATCGTGATGACCGATCCGGAAAACCGGTTGTCATCCCAAGCCGCTTTGGCGCGCCGTTGGGATTCCATCGCCAGGGCATCGGCCTGATCGCGGGTAAATCCGTATTTGGTGGCAATGATGTCGGCGCTGATGCCTTGGGGCACGAAATACGTGTCCATGGCCACGCTTGGATCCACGGCGATGGCGGCACCGTCCGATCCCATGGGGACGCGGCCCATCATCTCCACCCCGCCGGCGATGTATGCATCACCCGCGCCGCCCTTGACCTGGTTGGCGGCCAGGTTAACGGCCTCCATGCCGGACGCACAGAACCGGTTGATGGCCAGACCGGGGATCGATTCATCGAGATCCGAGGCCAGCACGGCCGAGCGTGCAAGACATCCGCCCTGTTCCATCACCTGGGTGACATTGCCCCAGATAACATCCTCGACCGCGTGACCATCCAGGTTGTTGCGCTGTTTCACCGCGTTCAAGGTCTGGGCCGACAGGCGCAGCGAGGTCACCTCATGCAGGCTGCCGTCTTTGCGGCCCTTGCCACGCGGCGTGCGCACGGCATCATAGATATAGGCTTCGGTCATTCTCGTTCCTCCAGTTCAGGCGCGGTCAGCCGGGCTGCCGGGCATCAGATCATAAGGGGCCTTCCAGCCCGGTTGTTGCGACAAACGCGTGAGCCACGCGTCGATATGGGGCCACTCCGCCCGGTCGAACCCGAACGGTTCAGGGTAGTAGAGATAGCCACAGCAGGACAGATCGGCATTGGTGATGCCACGACCTACGATCCAGTCCCGGTTTGCCAGATGGCTGTTGAGCACGGCATAAGCAGCCTTGAGGCGGCCTTGACTAAACGCAATCACTTCTTGGGGGCGCTTGTCCTCGGGTAAGAAGTTCATCAAAAAGCGGGTCATCCCGGCCATGGAGGACAGCTTGTGGTTGTCCCACAGCACCCAGCGTAGCACGTCACGGCGTTCCTGCGCGCCCTGACCGCCAAACTTGCCCGATTTCTCCGAAACATAGTCCTGGATGACGCCCGACTGGCTCAGCTGGATGTCTCCATCCACCAGGACCGGTGCCTCGCCCATCACATTCAGGCCCTCGCGGTACTCCGGCGTGCGCGACTGGCCACCAAAGAAATCAACGAATACCGGATCCCAGTCGAGGCCGGAGAGCTCAAGCGCCAGCGCAGCCTTGTAGGAATTGCCGGACTCGCCAAAGCAGTAGAGTTTCATGGTCATCGTCTCAATGCCCTCCCCGGGCGCGTGTGTCACGGACAGGTTTTTTTCCGTATTTTTGAAGAGAAGAAGCACAGGGTTCGCCATCCTGGTAACGCGGTGTTAACGTGAATGGGCGTTTGCTGTCTCTGCGGTACAGGCTGCCGAGCCGATGGCCGTAAGAGGAGAAGCCCCGCTGGCCCGGCTGAGTGCCGTCTAACGAGATCAGCCTCGGCCGGTGGGGTGCATAACACAGCATCTTCTTCTCTTTCCAAATACGGCACGCATCGGGTCGGACAGGCGCCATCGTTCACAAGGACCGTGCAATCAGCTCTTTCATGATCTCGTTGGTCCCGCCATAGATCCGCTGCACGCGCGCATCGGCCCACATTTCCGCCACGGCGTATTCCTGCATAAACCCATACCCGCCGTGCAGCTGGACGCATTCGTCCAGGACCTCGCCTTGCGTATCGGTCAGCCAGTACTTGGCCATCGATGCCTTGTCCGAAGTCAGCTCTCCGCGCATATGCTCCGAGATACACTGATCGAGGAATGCCCGCGCGACTGCCGTTTTGGTCTTGCATTCAGCCAGCTTGAAGCGCGTATTCTGGAACTGGGTCAATGGGCCGCCAAAAGCCTCGCGTTCCTTGCAATAGGCAACGGTGCGTTCCACCGCGCCTTCCATGGCGCCGACAGCACCACAAGCGATGGCCAGCCGCTCCTGGGGCAATTGTTCCATCATCTGATAAAAGCCGCGGCCCTCTTCGCCGCCCAGGATGTTCTCGGGCGGAATCTCGACATTGTCGAAGAAAAGCTCGGAGGTATCGGCAGCGTGCAACCCCACTTTTTCAAGGTTGCGTCCACGCTGGAAGCCTGTCGCTCCGTCGGTTTCCAGCACCACCAGCGACACGCCCTTTGAACCTTCGTTCGGGTCGGTTTTGGCCGCAACGATGATCAGATTGGCATGCTGGCCGTTGGAGATGAACGTTTTCTGTCCCGACAGCCGATAGGCATTGCCGTCCTTGATCGCCTTGGTCTTGATCCGTTGCACGTCCGAACCCGTGGAGGGTTCGGTCATCGCCAACGCCCCCACCATCTCGCCGGAAATCAGTTTCGGGAGCCAGCGCTGTTTTTGTTCTTCGGTGCCGTAGGTCAAAACGTAATGCGATACGATCGGACCGTGGATCGGATAGCCCCAACTGGCGATGTTGGCGCGGCAGGCCTCGATCATGATCGCTGCCTCATGCCCGAAATCGCCACCCGGTCCGCCATATTCTTCGGGGATCGACGGGCAGAGCAGGCCCAGCGCGCCGGCCTGGGGCCAGATTTCGCGATCCATCTCGCCTTGCTTGCGCCAGCTTTCGAATTTCGGTGCCCATTCATTGGTGATGAACTGTGCGGCCATATCCGACAGCATGCGGTGTTCTTCGCTCATCCAGGATGAGTTGGCCGAAAAGAAATCTCTCATAGGTCCCCCCTTTTGGTATCGTGCGCGCTCAGCGCTTGCGGTTGTCCAGCTCTGCATTAAAGACGCGAAGCCGGTGGCCCAAGGTCTCGGTATCCGTGACGCTGTCAAAATGCTCAAAGAGGAACGACAGCGCCTCTCCCTCGTCCAGCCCGGCCTCGGACGCGAAGCGTTTCAGCCTGCGATAGCCGTCCTCCGTCATTGCGACGGGGAAGCGGCGGGTCAGTCGGAACCGTTTGGGCATCGTCTCTCCCCGGTCTCTTTGGGCTGAGCGGGACACGTCCCGCCCTACGGATCTTTGCTTGGCGGGACGGTCCCACCGCCGGTAGGGCGGGACTTGTCCCGCCGGCCCGGTCAGAAATTCGCCGCCTCCAGCGCCATTACCGTATCCGCACCCGACTGGATGCGCGACAGGTGCAGAGCGGTCGCGGGCAGCTGACGGGCCATGTAATAACGCCCCGTGGCCAGCTTTGTCTCATAGAACGCGGCGTCGGATGCCCCCGCAGACAGAGCGTCCCGAGCGGCTTTGCCCATCTGCGCCCACATCAGGCCCAGGCAGACATGGCCAAACATGTGCATGAAATCATAGGATCCGGCCAACGCGTTGTTGGGGTTTTTCATCCCGTTTTGCATGAAATACATGCCTGCGGACTGCAAATCCTTGGAGGCCGCTTTCAGCGGATCGAGGAAATCGCGATCAAAATCCGCGTCCTGACCGGCAGTGTCCTTGATAAAGGATTTGACCAGGTCAAAGAACGCCATCACATGCTTGCCGCCGTCTTGTGCCAGTTTCCGGCCCACCAGATCCAGAGCCTGCACCCCGTTGGCGCCCTCATAGATCATCGCGATCCGGGCGTCGCGCGTGTATTGCGACATGCCCCATTCCTCGATATAGCCGTGACCGCCATAGACCTGCTGGGCCTTGATGGTCATGTCATAGCCCTGATCGGTCAGAAAGCCTTTGATCACCGGCGTCAGCAGCGACACCAGACCATCGGCATCTTTGTCGCCGCTGCGATGGGCGGCGTCAATCATCGTGGCACCCCAGAGGATGAAGGCGCGCGCGCCTTCCGCAAAGCTCTTCTGATCCATAAGCGACCGGCGGATATCGGGATGCACGATCAGCGGATCGGCCGGGCCGTCGGGGTTCTTGGCGCCGGTCACGTCGCGGCCCTGAAGCCGGTCCTTGGCGTATTCGAGCGCGTTCTGATAGGCGGCCTCGGCTTGAGCCAGACCCTGCATGCCCACGCCGAGGCGCGCTTCGTTCATCATGGTGAACATCGCACGCATGCCCTTGTGCTCTTCACCCAGCAGATAGCCGGTGGCCTCGTCATAGTTCATCACGCAGGTGGAGTTGCCGTGGATGCCCATCTTTTCTTCAATCTTGCCGCAGGTCACGCCGTTGCGCGCCCCCAGGCTGCCATCCTCGTTCACCAGGAACTTCGGCACGATAAAGAGCGATACACCCTTGATGCCCTCAGGCCCGCCGACGATCTTGCCCAGCACCAGATGCACAATGTTGTCGGCCATGTCATGCTCGCCCGACGAGATAAAGATCTTCTGTCCGGTGATCTTATAGCCGCCATCGCCCTGAGGTTCGGCCTTGGTGCGCATCAGGCCCAGATCGGTACCGCAATGCGGCTCGGTCAGGTTCATCGTGCCGGTCCATTCGCAACTGACCATCTTGGGCAGATAGGTGTCTTTCTGCGCCTGGGTGCCATGCGCCAAAATCGCCGAGGCCGCACCATGGGTCAGGCCCTGATACATCGTGAAGGCCTGGTTGGCGGCCGAGAACATCTCGCCCACGGCCGAACCGATCACCGCAGGCATGTTCTGCCCGCCGTATTCCTCGGGCATATCCAGACCTGGCCAGCCCCCCTCTTTGACCTGCTCGAAGGCCTCTTTGAACCCGGTGGGGGTGTAGACCACACCGTTTTCCATGCGGCACCCTTCGGTATCGCCAACGGTGTTGAGCGGCGCCAGAACCTCTGAACTGATCTTGCCTGCCTCTTCGAGAATGGCCGAGGTGAAATCGACCTCAAGATCGGCATAGCCTGGAATGTCGGATTGCGTGATCTTGAGCACATCGTGCAACACGAACTGCAGGTCTTTGGTCGGGGCTGTATAGGTCGGCATCGGGTATCTCCCTCAAAGTCGGTTGGTCGCGGCGCCGTCTTACTCGGCGGCTTTTTTCGGCACGCTCAGCGAGGCGATCATCTTTTCCCCCCACTTGAGCTGTTCTTTCAGATCGTCAATCGCCTCGGTCAACTCGTCGCGCTGGCGTTCCATGTCGTTGAGCCGTTCACGGGCGATATCGTAGGTGCGGCTGATCTGGGTGAGCTGCTGGTCGCCCATGTGATAGAGGTCCAGCAACTGGCGGATCTCTTCAAGGCTGAAGCCAAAGCGCTTGCCGCGCAGAATCAGCTTGAGCCGCGCCCGGTCGCGTTTGGTAAACAGGCGCTTCTGCCCCTCGCGAATGGGGAACAAAAGCTCTTTGGCTTCATAGAACCGCAATGTGCGCGGCGTCACCTCATAGGCGTCGCACATCTCGCGGATTGTCATTACGTCTTCACTCATCATGTCGCTCTCCGTCATCTGGGCGATACCGGTTAGGTGCGAAGCTTTGGAGCGTTTTACAACATGTGATTGACGTTGACGTAACCTGGACGTCACGTCACTTTCAAGTTGACGTAACATCCACCAACGTCATGCGGGTTCGAGCGACATTTTATTCCCCAATCGGGTCACCGGCGAACCGGGATCGGGTACGGAATACCCTACCTGCATGGGACCGCAGCCCCCTGGGCGGGGTCGCATCGCCGGGTTGCTATCGGCTAGGGCGCTGTCGCCACGTTCTCGGCGCACATCGAAATCATCTCGAACATGATCGCGGCGGCGGTCAGGGCGGTGATCTGGTTTGGATTGTCTTTCGTGGGCATCATACACACAATGTCTCCACCCACGATGTTCATCCCGCGCACCGCGCGCAGCAAGGCGACGGCTTCGTCTATGTCGAACCCCTTTTCTCCGGCCTCGATATTCGACACGCCTGGCGCGATCGTAGGGTCCAGGCAATCCAGATCAAAGGTGATGTAGACGGGTTTTCCTGCAAGCACGCGTTTGATCTGGAAAATGACATCCTCGATGCCGCGCGTCCTGAACTCCTTCATCGTCACCACGTTGTAGCCGTAATCATACGAAGGCTGGAGCCAGTCGAGGGTTCGCGCATGGCCGCGCAGCCCGATCTGCATGGAATGGGTGGGATCGACCTTGCCCTGATCCACCAGATAGGCGCCCCAATGCGCCGCCGATTTCTTGGCCCCCAGGAAATGGTCTACCTTTGTGAACACATCCGTATGGGCATCCATGTGAAGAAAGCACACCGGCTCGCCCTTGCAGATCTGTCCCCGGCCAAGCGCCTGGACGATGCCGCCGGTGATCGAATGATCGCCGCCGACCGAGATGGGTCTGGCTCCGGTGGCGTCGATATCGGCATAAAACCTGGTGATCTGTTCGATGCAATGTTCATTGTCATTGGCGCGGGGCAGGGGAACATCCCCGACATCCACGATTCTGGCGGCTGTCCAGGGATCGAGCTGGAATTCCCCATGCATGCGTCGCGCAACGCTTGAGACGTTGCGCAGCGCGCGTGGCCCCAGATGCTGATCGCGCTCCGTCGTGCCATTGCCGGTGGAGTGAGGCACCCCCACCAGTGCGATGTCGCTATCCTGCGGGCCCTCGTTGGGACAGCGAAACAAGGTGGGGATCCCCCACCAATAAAGGTTTTCCATCATCGACTGCTGATAGGGATCTGTCATTGTCCGGCGTGTCCTTTTGAGCCGACGGAGTTCAAACCATTCCGCGCCTTACCGACGCCTGGCACCTGGCCGCGCGGTGAGCTGTGCAGGGCTCAGACGAGCCCCGCCGCCGTTTGATCGCGCAGGGATTTGAGCGCATCCATCGCCTCCTGCAGCTGGCGCTGCTGGTCCTGAAGCTCTTTCATCTGGCGGTCGGCCATCTCGACAAAGGCGTTCATCTGCGCGGCATTGCCCTCGTTTTCATAGATCATCAGCCATTGCCGGATCTCTTCGAGCTGAAAGCCGAATTTGCGGCCGCGCATGATCAGCACCATGCGGGCCTGTTCGCGCGCGCCGTAATAGCGTGACCGCCCCTCGCGATCGGGCTGCAAAAGCTCGATATATTCATAGTAACGCAAGGTGCGCGGCGTTACATCGAACTTCGCGCACATTTCCTTGAACGTCAGACGGTTGTCGGACATGCCACCTCTCCTCGACCCAAGGGTAAGCGCGTCGCGGGGGGAGTTCAACAGGTGGGCTTGCTCTTTCGCGCGGTCACGGAACATATAGGGGCAGCACCTCGACGCAAAGGACCCCCCATGGCAGATAAGGCCAAGTTGGCGCGACAGTTCATCGAAGCGATCCCGCATTCGCGGGCGCTGGGCATGCAACTGACGGAAATCGGCGATGGCACGGCAGTGATCACGATGGCCTATGATGACCGGTTCGTGGGTGACCCCAAGACCGGCGTGATTCATGGCGGCGCGGTCTCGGCACTGATGGACACCTGTTGCGGGGCCGCGGTGATGAGCCATCCGTCCTCGCCCGCGGGCACCGCCACGATCGATCTTAGGATCGATTACATGCGCGCGGCCACACCGGGGCAGGCGATCACCACGCGTGCCACGTGCTATCACATCACCCGTTCGGTCGCCTTTGTGCGCGCCACGGCGACGGATGACGACAGCGACCGGCCCGTGGCCACCGCCTCGGGCGCGTTCACGGTGGAGGGCGGCTGATGGCACGATCGCGACCCGAACCCGTTCAGGTGATCAAGCAACGCCGCGATGCCGCGCTCAAGGCGCTGGTGGACGGGGTGCCATACATCAAGTATCTGGGCGTTCAGTTCGACCGCCGGGGGGATGAGCTGACCGCCGTTCTGCCGTTTGACGACAAGCTGATCGGCAATCCGTTCCTGCCCGCGATCCATGGCGGCGTGACAGCGGCATTTCTGGAGATCACATCCGTCATCACACTCAGCTGGAGCTATCTGTGGCAGGATATCGAGAGCGGCGCCATCGACCCCGACCAGATGGCAGCGGGCAATCTGCCGCGCCTGCCCAAGACCATTGATTTCACCGTGGACTACCTGCGCTCGGGCCTGCCGCGGGACGCCTATGCGCGCGCAATGGTGTCGCGGTCGGGGCGGCGCTATGCCAGCGTGCATGTCGAAGGCTGGCAGGATCACCGCGAAAAGCGGTTTGCCCAGGCCACCGGTCACTTTCTGATGCCCCGGGACAAGCGGTAGCATGGCCGAGGCCGCCTCGCGCGCGCCGCTGGGTCACCGGCGGGTTCTGAGCATCGCCCTGCCGATTGTTCTGTCCAACGCCACCGTTCCAATCCTGGGCGCCGTGGATACCGGCGTGGTGGGCCAGATGGGCGAGGCCGCGCCCATCGGCGCGGTGGGGCTGGGCGCGATCATCCTGACCTCGATCTACTGGATGTTCGGGTTCTTGCGCATGGGTACCGTGGGGCTGACCTCTCAGGCGCTGGGGGCGGCGGATGCGGGCGAGGTCTCGGCCCTGCTGACGCGGGTGCTGATGGCGGGACTGGGCTTTGGCGCGGCCCTGATCGTGTTGCAATGGCCGCTTTTTGCGGCGGCGCTCGCGATTTCGCCCGGCAGTGCCGCGGTCGAAGAGCTGGCACGCGACTATATGACCATCCGCGTCTGGTCCGCGCCTGCCGCGATTGCGCTTTACGGGATCACCGGCTGGCTGATCGCGCAGGAGCGCACACGGGCCGTGCTTGTCATCCAGCTTTGGATGAACGGTCTGAACATCGTTTTGAACCTGTGGTTCGTTCTGGGGCTGGGCTGGGGCGTGCAGGGCGTGGCGATTGCCACATTCATCGCCGAATGGTCCGGCGCGGCGCTTGCTCTGTGGCTTTGTCGCGGGGCGTTCGCCACACCGCGCTGGCGCGACTGGCCGCGTGTGTTCGACGGGGCGCGGATCAAAAACATGGTGTCGGTCAATACCGATATCCTGATCCGGTCGCTCTTGTTGCAGATCATCTTTACCTCGTTTCTGTTCATCGGCGCCGATTTCGGCGATGTGACGCTGGCGGCCAATCAGGTGCTGCTCCAGTTTCTTTACATCACGGCCTATGCGCTGGATGGCTTTGCCTTTGCCGCCGAGGCGCTCGTGGGTCAGGCCCTGGGTGCCCGCCATCTGGGCGATCTGCGGCGCAGCGCGGTTCTGACCACCGGCTGGGGGGTCATCGTCGTGCTGATCCTGATGGTGGCCTTCGCGCTGGGCGGCGGCTGGCTGATCGACACGATGGCCAAGGCGCCCGAGGTTCAGGCGGAGGCGCGCATTTATCTGATCTGGATGGTGATGGCCCCGATCCTGGGCGTCTGGGCCTGGATGTTCGACGGGATCTTCATCGGCGCGACCCAGACACGGGATATGCGCAACATGATGGTCATCAGCTTTGTAATCTACTGGCTGGCCGTCTTTACCCTGATTCCGGTGATGGGCAATCATGGGCTGTGGCTGGCGCTGATCATCTCATTCGTGGCGCGCGGCATGACCTTGGGTTTGCGCTACCCACGGATCGAGGCGCGGGTGGCCTAAAGCAGCTCCAGAACCCGTTCGGGCGGTCGGCCCAGAACCGCGCGGTCGCCGCGGATCGCGACGGGCCGTTCGATCAGTTTGGGATGCGCGGCCATGGCGTGCAGCAAGGTCTCATCGTCATCGGTTTTGCCCAGACCGGCGGCTTTGAACTCTGCCTCGCCTGTGCGCATCATGGCAATCACCGGTGGCGCGCCCATCGACGCGTGAACCGCGCGCAGTTCGTCCAGCGTGGGCGATTCCTCAAGATACCGGCGCACCGATACCTGGGCGCTCGCCTCTTCCAGCAACGCCAGTGCCTGCCGCGATTTCGAGCAGCGCGGATTGTGCCAGAGTGTGATCATAACCAGTCCTCTTTCCCGGTGCCCACGGCATCCGCCACCGTTGCGAACCCGTCGCGGGCCAGCAGATCGTCGAGCCCGCGCACGATCCGGCCCGCCAGCGAAAGCCCGCCATAGACCAGCGCGGTGTAAAGCTGCACGGCGGTCGCCCCGGCCCGGATCTTGGCATAGGCCTGTTCGGCCGAACCAACTCCCCCCACGCCGACCAACGGGATTTCCGTCAGCGTCGAGAGCCGTGCCAGCACACGGGTGGAACGATCAAAAAGCGGTTGTCCCGAAAGCCCGCCGGATTCGCCGCGAGAGAGGCTTCTGAGCCCGTCCCGCGACAGCGTCGTATTGGTCGCGATGATTGCATCGACGCGGGCCTCATTGGCGACGGCTGCGATATCGGCCAGCTCTTCCGCCGTCAGATCCGGTGCGATCTTGAGAAAGATCGGCACGCGCCGCTCCAGCCGGTTGCGGGTGTCGATCACATTGCCCAGAAGGGCGGCCAGAGCGTCGCGCCCCTGAAGATCGCGCAGCTTTTCGGTGTTGGGAGAGGAGACGTTGACGGTCGCGAAATCCACCAGCGGCCCGCAGCGCGCGAGCACCTGTGCGAAATCGCCCGCACGGTCGGTGCTGTCCTTGTTGGCCCCCAGATTGAGGCCGATCACCGCGTCGCGCGGGCGCCGGGCCAGCCGGGTGGCGATAGCGTCCATCCCGTCATTGTTAAACCCAAAGCGGTTGATCGCGGCGCGATCCTCGCTCAGTCGGAAAAGGCGCGGGCGCGGATTGCCGGGCTGGGCGCGCGGCGTGGCGGCGCCGACCTCGATGAACCCAAAGCCTGCTTGGGAAAGCGGCCCTAGTGCCTCGGCATTCTTGTCGAACCCGGCGGCGAGCCCCACCGGGTTGGGCAGGGCGAGACCGGCAAGATCCGTGGCAAGGCGAGGGGATTGCACGGGCCCCGGCCTCGGTGCCACCCCCAGTTTCAGAGCCTTGATGGAGGCGCCATGCGCGGCCTCGGGGTCCATATTGTGCAACAACACCAGACCGGCCTTTTCCAAAAGCCCCTTCATCCGAACGACAGGCCCGCATCGGCTGGGGCGCAGCGTATCAGGCGCGAGGTTACTACACCCGCCTGCCGATGTACGACCGCGCGCTGATATTCGGGGTCGGTGACCATTTGCAAAAACGCATGCGTTGTCGGATAGCGCGCGACAAAGACGTGATCCCAAACCTCGGATTCCGGGCCGATCAGCATCGTCTCATAGCCGCCGCGCCACAGGATCGTGCCGCCGACACGGGCCAAAACTGGGCCGCTTTCGGCACCATAGCGGGCATAGGCCGCAGCGCCGGTAAGGCCATCCTGAGCCAACGCATGCCCCTCAGGATAGCACGCGAGATCGCGCAGCCTGACGAGGTTGAGCATCTCGATGGGATGGTCCCGGTCCAACCCCTTGAACGCCTCGAACTGTGCGCGGGTGGGATCGACATGGCCATTGGTGACCCCCTCGGGAAACTGATGCACCCCATCCACCAGCGGCAAAGGGTGCGCCCAATGCACCTCGGTCAGCCGCATCGGACGGTAGAGATGCGGAAAAAGCGCGCCGCCGCGTGACGGCTCCCATATCAGCGTGTCGCCCAGCGTGTCGGCTTCCAGGGCAAGCAGCATCAGCCCCTCGGCCCCCGCGAAATGCTTGGCTGCGGTCTCGGTCACCTGGGCGGCGGTGGAGAAATGGATATAGCCATCCTGGAGGTCGATAGGTGCGCCGCGCGTCTCGCCCGCCGCGCGAAACGCGCTCCATTCATCGGCCCGGAAAATCTTGTATATCAGCATATGAGCCTGATGCCTTGGACGCGAGGAGCGGTCAAGCGATCTATGCGGCCCCTGATTGGCGCAGGTCATTGGCAGTGACCCAAGGCCGCGGCATTCGGGAGCAGACCCTGGCAAGACCGGCGCCATCGCCAAACCATGGGCGGCTCGGGTCGGCCGGGCCAACCGGCGAAAGCCCGTATCAGAATCCGCTTGTCGCGGGGTCAGGGGTCAAGATCTTTGACAGGTGTCGGTCAAAGGCGCAGCATGGCAGGGAATGTCAAAGAGGAGATCCCCAATGCTGAAGTCCCTGATGACAGCCACGGCCGCACTCGTGCTGAGTGCCGCCGCAGCGCAGGCCGATTACACGCTGACCATTCTGCACACCAACGATTTTCATGCCCGGTTTGAGCCGATCAACCGCTTTGACAGCGGCTGCAAGGCGGAGGACAACGCCGAAGGCAAGTGTTTCGGCGGCTCGGCCCGGCTGATCACCGCCATTCGCGAGGCGCGGGCACGTGCCCAAAACTCCATCCTCGTCGATGGCGGGGATCAGTTTCAGGGCACGCTCTATTACACCTACTACAAGGGCCAGGTCGCGGCCGAGATGATGAACCTCATGGGGTACGACGCGATGACCGTCGGCAATCACGAGTTTGATGACGGGCCAGAGGTGCTGCGCGGCTTTATGGATGCGGTGCAGTTTCCGGTGCTGATGTCGAATGCCGATGTCTCTGGCGAGGAGCTTTTGGCAGGCAAGATCCTGAAATCCACGGTGATCGAACGCGGCGGCGCACGGATCGGCCTGATCGGTCTGACCCCCGAAGACACCGATGAATTGGCCAGCCCGGGCCCCAACATCACCTTTTCCGATCCGGTGCCTGCCGTGCAGGGCGAAGTCGACCGGCTGACCGCCGATGGCGTGACCAAGATCATCGTGCTCAGCCATTCGGGCTTTGGCGTGGATCAGCGTGTCGCTGCCGAGACGACCGGCGTCGATGTGATCGTGGGCGGGCACTCAAACACGCTGCTCAGCAACACCCATGACGGCGCGCAGGGTCCGTATCCCACCATGGTGAACGGCGTGGCGATCGTGCAGGCCTATGCCTATGGCAAGTTTCTGGGTGAGTTGAGCGTCACATTCGACGATGCGGGCATCGTGACCGAGGCCGTGGGCGATCCGCTGATCATGGATGCGGCGGTTTCCGAAGATGCGACTGTTGTCGCGCGGTTGGGCGAGCTTGCCGGTCCGCTGGACGAGATCCGCAACCGTGTCGTTGCCGAGACGGCGGTGCCGCTGGGCGGTGACCGGGCGGTGTGCCGCGCCGAGGAATGCACGATGGGCAATCTGATTGCCGATGCGATGCTGGCGCGGGTGGCGGATCAGGGCATCCAGATCGCCATCCAGAACGGCGGCGGTATCCGCGCCTCCATCGACGCAGGCGAGGTGACGATGGGCGAAGTGCTGACGGTTCTGCCCTTCCAGAACACGCTTTCGACCTTTCAGGTGTCGGGTGCGGTGATCGTCGAGGCACTGGAGAACGGTGTGAGCCAGGTCGAAGAGGGGGCCGGCCGGTTCCCGCAGGTGGCCGGATTGCGCTTTGTCTGGGACGCCGCGGCGGAGCCCGGTGCCCGGATCGTTTCGGTCGAGGTGGCCGAGGGCGACGCGTTCGTGTCGCTTGATCCCGCGCGGATCTATGGCGTGGTCTCCAACAACTATGTCCGCAATGGTGGCGACGGCTATGCCATGTTCTCGGGCGATGACAAGAACGCCTATGATTATGGTCCCGATCTGGCGGATGTAACGGCCGAGTATCTGGCGGAATATGCGCCCTACCAGCCCTACA
Source organism: Aestuariivita sp. (assembly GCF_021404545.1). Classification (GTDB taxonomy): domain Bacteria; phylum Pseudomonadota; class Alphaproteobacteria; order Rhodobacterales; family Rhodobacteraceae; genus Aestuariivita. The sequence continues at coordinate 63,299 of NZ_JAAWWD010000064.1, read as the reverse complement.
CGGATGGCCGGATCAGCCGCAGATAAGGCTTAGTCGAGATCGGGCCAGAGGTCGGGATCCAGAGCGTCGATGAAGGGGCCGAGTGCCTCTTCATAAACACGCCAGCCCCCGACCGACCGGTCGTGTACCGGGGCGCGCGCCTGGGTCACGCTGGCCGTGCGGATCGGGGCGGCGTTGCGCTCCGGTGCGGCCATTTCGGCGCTCCAGTCCAGGTCGCAGATCTTCGCCAACCGGTGGCTGGCGGCGTCGATATCGGAGACGATCTCCTCATAGGCGATTGTGTGGATCCGTGCCGGAAACCGCTCGGACCAAAGCCGCATATAGCGCGCATAGGCGTTGGCCTCGGCTGCCATTGCGGTCTGGTCAAAGACATAGTTCATCGGCGCTCCGGGGAACCAGGTGCGCCACATCGACCAGGCCACATCGCGGGGATCGCGCGCGGTGTGGATCACGACCGCATCGGGAAAGGCGCTGAGGATAAAACCTGCGTATTTGTAATTTGCGGGCATCTTGTCGACGAGGGCAGGGGCTGCCGGTTCGATCCGTGGCAGAGACGCGCGATAGGCAACGGCAAACGCGTGCGCCGCCTGTGTGTCAAAGGCGACCTCTTCGGCCAAAAACGGATGCGCCAGCCGCCCCACGGCTGCCTGCTCTCCCAGACCCACGACATCGGGATGGCCGGCTAGGATCCGTTCCGTCAGGGTTGTGCCGGAGCGGGGTTGACCGATCACAAACATCAGACGCGGGCCGGGCGTGGGTGCGGCCTGGATGGTGGGCGCGCCTGCCGCGAACAGCCGCTCGATGCGCTCTTCGACCTGCCGTTGCCTGGGCAGGTCATAGGGACGCAAGGCGGCGGCGTGCGCGTTAGCGGTCTTATAGCGGCGCTGGACCTCGGGATGATCGCCGGATTTCTCGGCAAGATGCGCCAGACCAAATCCGATGCTCGCATGCTCAAGCGATTTGCTTTTGACCTTGGCATAGGCCGCTTCCAGCCGGGGTTTGAGTGCGCTGACCTCCTCCGCTGACGCGAGGGACGCGCGCAGACGCAGCGTTTCGGCATGGTATGGGCTGAGGTTCAGGACGCTCTCAAACGCACGTATCGCCTCGTCACTGCGCCCCAGCTCATTGAGCTGAAGGCCATAGCGGTGCAGCGCGTTGAGATGCATGGGCATCAGGCTCAGAGCCTTTTCCAGCGCGGCAATTGCCGCATCCGGCTGCAATCTGCGCGCAAGCGGCAGGGCGATGTTGCTGAGGGCCTCGACATTGTCGGGATTGAGGTCGAGGGCTTGCTGATAATCGGCGCAGGCCGCGTCCTCATCTCCGAGTGCGTCATGCACCACGCCGCGCAGGTTATAGGCCCGGCTGAGCGCCTGGGTGGCATTGGGCACATTTGCGTCGCGCGCGGCAGCTTCGGCATTAATCGCCTGATTTGCCGCGTCCAGCGCCTGGTCCGGTCTTGCCCGCTGCAACTCCAGCATGGCGAGTTGATAGCAAAGCGTGCCCCGGCCCGGCCATTTCTTCAAAAGCCGGATGATCAGGTCCTGGGCCTTGTCGTGTTGGCCTGACTGAACAAGCGCGGTCACCAGATTGTCCTGGTAAGCCGGCGAGGCGGGATCACTCTTTAGCGCCCTGGCAAAATATTGCGCCCCTTCGCGGGGCTTGCCGCTCTGGCTCAGGGCCATGCCTGCCAGATTGGCAAAACGCGCATCTTTGGGCGCGGTGCGCATCCCGGATTTCGAGAGCTGTAAGGCGCGTTTGAACTGACCTTTGTTGAGAAGGTCAAGCGCGGTGTTCAAGGTCGAGAGGTCTGTCATTTGACCGTCATACGTTGTTTCCGCTGCGGCCAACAAGAGCCGCCTTTGCGCCACTGGCCTTTCGGCGCAATCGGGGTAATCTCTGGCCATGTGTGGACGATATGCCGTAACGCTGCCCCATGATGCGATGGCCCAGCTTTTTGAGGCGCATCCGGCCAATGACATGCCGGATGTGCCCAATTTCAACGTCTGTCCGACCAACCGGGCCCATGTCGTGGTGGCCGCCCGTGGCGCGCGTCATTTGGGCGCGATGCGCTGGGGGTTTCTGCCGCATTGGTACAAATCCCCAACCGACGGTCCGCTGCTGATCAACGCGCGGTCCGAAACGATTGCCGACAAGCCCGCCTTCCGCGAGGCGGCCCGCGCAAGGCGCTGTCTGATCGTCGCCACGGGGTTTTATGAGTGGACCAAAACGCCCGATGGCGCTCGGCTGCCATGGTACATCCGGCGCAGCGATGAGGCACCGGTGGTCTTTGCCGGGGTCTGGCAACGCTGGGGAGCTGGGGGAGAGACGATGCCCACCTGTGCCATCGTGACCACACCCGCCAATCGGCATATGTCGCAGCTCCATCATCGGATGCCGCTTATCCTGGAGCCGCAGGACTGGCCCTTGTGGCTGGGGGAGGCGGGCAAAGGTGCGGCGCGTCTGATGGTGCCGGGGGCTGAGGCCACGCTGGTCTTTCATCGGGTAGGCCCCGCGGTAAACTCCAATCGGGCCAGCGGTCCCGAGCTGATCGCGCCGTTTGAGCCGGTGGACGGCGCGCCCTGAACGGCGCCGCATCGACCCCTAGCGCGTCAGGGGTTTCAGTGGCGCACGGCTCAACGTGTTTCCAGCCATCGTGATCTTTTCGAGAAGGGCCAGAAAAATCTTGCATTCCGTCTCGTCCAGACCGGCGAGGATGTCAGGTTGCAGCGCCTGCACCTTGGGGCGCGCGGTCTCCAGCAACGCCGCGCCCGCGTCGGTCAGGGTCAGCGCCTTGGCCCGCCGATCGCGCGGAGAGGTGGTGCGTGCCATCAGGCCGCGCGCCTCCAGCCGATCGATCACCTTGCCCAATGTTGCACGGTCATAAGCCACAAGCCCCGCCACCGTCGCCTGATCGATGCCGGGATGATCGGACACCGCCACAAGGGCGGCGTATTGTACCGGTGTCAGGTTCAGTCCAGCCCGCGCCATATGTTCCGAGAACAGTGCGACCGAGATCTGGTTGAGCCGCCGGATCAGATGCCCCGGCATCGAGTGGATTTCCATATGCCGCCTCGTGTTGCAGAATGTTTTGGACGGCCAGTGTCGAGGGCGTGGGCCCTCTTTGCAAGTGTGCCTATAATTGAACTGGCAATTGTTGCCATTTCGCGCAATCGGACGCGCCGCAAGCGGTGCGATACCTCAACGCTCCGGCGCCCTGGCGGGGTCGGCGGCAATGAGGGACGCCACCTCGGCCTCGGTGGGTGTCTGACCGGTCATGCACAAAAGATATTCGCGCGCGCGCGCGGCCCGCGTCTCCCGGCTCTCGCGCTGATCGAGAAGGGCATAGCCAAGCTGAGTGAAATAGACGATCTGGGCGCGCACCGTGGCCTCGGCCGGATCATAGCCGAACCGGCGGAACATCGACGCGAGCGCCTCCATCCGGGCAGAATCGCCAGCACTCACCGCGCGCCGCACGCGGCCCGACCGGCGGGCCCAGTCGCGGATCGCGAAATCAAGCTGCGTGTCGAACCGGTCCTCGCGCACCCAACTGGCATAAAGCCGGGAGAGGGCGAAATTGATCGTCTCGGCCTCTGCGCTGGCGCTTTCGACGATGACCTTGGTGTTGGAGGTCGCCCAATGCTCAAGCAGCGCATTCAAGAGTTCCGACCGGTTCTTGAAGTACCAGTAAAAACTGGAGCGCGCGCAGTCCAGTTTCCGTGCGAGCGTGAGGATTTTGACGTTCTCCACCCCTTCGCAGATCAGCGTGTCGAGCGCGGCCATCAGCCAGTCTTGTCGTGTGGTGCGCGTGGGGCCACGCATGCGGGGTTTGCGGGGATCGGTCACGGGCCTCTCCAGATTACGTACAGCATTGAACATAACCGGGTTCGTTGCTACCGTCACGACGCTCTGTGCTGGTGGCTGCGCTGATGACTTCGACCTATTCCGCATTCTCGATTCTGCGCGAAGGCCTGCGCGGCGGGCGCGGCTGGAGGCAGGCTTGGCGGTCGCCCGATCCTAAACCCGCATATGATGTGATCCTTATCGGGGCAGGCGGTCACGGGCTTGCCACCGCCTATTACCTGGCCAAGCGGCACGGGCTGCGCAATGTCGCGGTTCTGGACAAGGGCTGGCTGGGCGGCGGCAATACCGGGCGCAACACCACCGTGATCCGCTCGAACTACTTCTATCCCGAAAGCGTGGCGCTTTATGACCTGTCGGTGCGGCTTTACGAGGGGCTGTCGAAAGAGCTGAACTATAACGTGATGTTCTCGCAGCGCGGCATGCTGGTGATGGCCCATTCCGAGCATGAGATGGAGATGGCCGCGCGCCACACCAACGCGATGCGGCTGAACGGTGCGGATGCCGAGCTGCTGGAGGCGGATGGTGTGCGCAAACGCGCGCCTTTGCTGAATTTCAGCCCGCAGGCGCGCTATCCGATCCACGGCGCGGTCTGGCAGGGGCGGGCGGGCACCGGTCGGCACGACGCGGTGGCCTGGGGCTATGCCCGGGCCGCCGACCGGCTGGGCGTGGATATCCTCCAGAATTGCGAGGTCACCGATCTGATCGTCGAGGCGGGGCGTGTTACAGGTGTCGAGACCACGCGCGGACGCATCAGGGCCGGTGTTGTCGGTGCGGCGGCGGCGGGCCATTCCTCGGTCATTGCGGGGATGGCAGGGCAGCGCCTGCCGCTCCATTCCTATGCGTTGCAGGCCTTCGTGTCCGAACCGCTCAAACCAGTGATCGACACGGTGGCGTTTTCGCCCGCCTATGGCACCTATTTCAGCCAGTCCGACAAGGGCGGTCTGGTGATCGGCGGCGGGTTGGACCGGGTGCCGTCCTATGGCCAGCGCGGCAATCTGCCGATGCAGGAGGCGGTCCTGTCGGGCCTGATCGAGATGGCGCCGATGCTGGGCAAGGTCAAACTCCTGCGCCACTGGGCGGGGATCGTGGACGTGACCCCCGACAGCTCGCCATTGATCGGTCCGGCAGGGATCGAGGGGCTTTACATCAATTGCGGCTGGGGCACCGGCGGGTTCAAGGCGATCCCGGCTGGCGGGTATCTTTTCGCGCATCTTCTGGCCGAAGGCCGTCATCACGAGATCAGCCGCCCCTTCGATCCGGACCGCTTCGCGGCGGGGCGTCTGATCGACGAGGGTGCCGCCTGGGGCATCGCGCATTAGGAGAGGACAGATGCAGCTTTTCCCCTGTCCCTTTTGCGGCGACCGCGACGAGCGGGAGTTCCACTTTGCCGCGGAGGCGGGCAAGTCCCGGCCCGACACCACCGGGGCGGTCTCGGACGCGGAATGGGCCACGTATCTTTATGCGCAGCGCAACGACAAAGGCCCGGTACGTGAGGTCTGGGTGCATCTGACCTGTGCCGAGCTCTTTGTGCTGGAACGCGACAGCGTCACCATGGCGGTATTGCGAGCGACCCCGCTCAGACAGGATCCGGCATGACCGGGCGAAGGATCGAGGCGGGCGGTCTGATCGACCGGGCCGCACGGCTGAATTTCAGCTTTGACGGGAGGAATTACACAGGCCATCCGGGCGATACCCTGGCCTCGGCGCTTTTGGCCAATGGGGTGCGTATCCTGGGGCGCAGTTTCAAGTATCACCGCCCGCGCGGGCCGTGGGGCGCGTGGTTCGACGATCCCAACGCGATGATGAACGTCCGGCTGGGGCGCGATGAGCTGCCCAATTGCCCGGCCACGACCACCGCGCTGGTCAACGGGATGAGCGCCCGCGCGGTCAATGCCTGGCCCAGTGCTGCGCACGATATCAAAGGCGGGCTCGATCTTTTTCACCGCTGGCTGGGGGCGGGGTTTTACTACAAGACCTTCATGTGGCCGAACTGGCATCTTTTCGAGCCGTCGATCCGCAAGATGGCCGGTCTGGGCGCGCTGGAGATGTCCGGGATCGAGGGGCACGTCACCGATCGGGTGGACGATGTCTGCGATCTTCTGGTGGTGGGCGGTGGGGCTGCGGGGTTGAGTGCTGCGCGCGCTGCGGCCGAGGCGGGGCAGGGCGTGCTGCTGGTCGAGGATCATCCCGAGCTGGGGGGCGGCCTGTACCGGCGCGGCACACCGGTGGACGGTCAGCCGCCGGTTGCCTGGGTTGCCGAACAAAGGCATGCCATTGAGGCCGCAGGCGGGCGCATTCTGACCGGCACCACCGCTTATGGCGTCTACGATCACGGGCTGGTGGCACTGAGCGAGGATCGCGGATTTGCCAAGGCGCCGCGCCTCTGGCGGATGCGGGTGCGGCGCGCCATTCTGGCGGCAGGCGCCACCGACCGACCGCTGACATTCGCCAATAACGATCTGCCGGGGATCATGGCCGTCGAGGCCGGTCTGGAATTTCTGGGCCGCCACGGCGTGCTGGTGGGGCAAAAAATTGCCCTGGCCTCCAACACCAGTTTTGGCGATCTGGCCGCCGAGCGGCTGGAAGCCGCGGGCGCCACCGTGCGCCGCTATGATCCGACCGCCAGACCCCTGCAAGGCATCGGCCGCAAGGGGTTGGAGGCGGTGCGCCATGGCCGCTACCGCTATGACGCGGATGTGCTTCTGGCCTCTGCCGGGTGGACGCCGCTGGTGCACCTGTGGCGCCACGCGGGCGGCAAGCTGCGCTGGTCCGACGCGCTGTCGGCCTTCCTGCCGGGCGATCCGCCAGAAGGCATGGCCGCAGTGGGAGCCGCCAATGGCACCTTCGATCTCGATCACGCGGTGGAGGAGGCGGGCTGCGTTGCCACTGGCACACCCCTGCCGCAGCCCCGCACGCGCTATCATATCGCGCCGCACTGGCCCGAACCGGGCGGCGAAGGACGGCAATGGATCGACTTTCAGCACGATGTCACGCTCAAGGATGTGGAACAGGCTGCGCGCGAAAACTATACCTCCGTCGAGCATCTGAAACGCTACACCACGCTGGGCATGGCTTCGGATCAGGGCAAGACCTCGAATATGGCAGGGCTTGCGGCGATGGCCGCGATCCAGGGCCGACCGATCCCCGAAGTGGGCACCACCACCTTCCGCCCGCCCTTCGTGCCGGTGCCGATGGAGCTTTATCACGGGACCAATCGCGGCCAGCAGTTCCACCCGCTCAAACGGCTGGCGCTCGAACCGCAGCACCGTGCGGCGGGTGCGGCGTTGGGTGAATATGGCGGCTGGCTGCGGCCCGCCTGGTATGGCGAAAACCCCATGACGCAGGCGATCCGGGACGAGGCGCTGATGGCGCGGCAGACAGTCGGTGTCCTTGACGCCTCGCCCCTGGGTAAGATCGAAGTGATGGGCCCGGATGCCGAAGCCTTCGTGAATTTCATCTATTACAACACCATCCGCACCCTCAAACCTGGGCGGATCCGATATGGTCTGATGCTGACCGAAGGCGGCGTGGTTTATGATGACGGGGTGATTGCGCGGGTTGCGGCGGATCATTTCGTGATCTCGTGTTCGTCGTCGCATGTGGATGGCGTGACCGCTCTGCTGGAGAGCTGGCGGCAGGATGGCAACGACCCCGACCGGATCTTTGTGCATGACTGTACCGCCCATTGGGCAACCATCACGGTGACCGGCCCCGAGGCGCGCAGGGTGATGCGGGCGCTGGATCTGCCGGTGCAGGATGTTCCGCATATGAGTTTTTGCGACGCGATCTTCGCGGGCCGCCCGCTGCGCATCGCGCGGGTCAGCTTCACCGGCGATACCAGTTACGAGATGTCGGTCCCCACAGGCAGCGCGCTTGCGCTCTGGCAGGCGGTGAAGGAGGCGGCGGAGGGGCGCGGCGGTGGCCCCATCGGGGTCGAGGCGCTGTCGGTTCTGAGGGCCGAGAAGGGCTATATCATGGTCGGCAAGGACACCGATGGCGAGACGATGCCCCACGATCTGGGCTTTACCGGGCCACGTGAGAAAAAGAAGGCCGCCTTTGTCGGCGACCGCAGCCTGCATACGGCGACCGCAAACGCCTCCGACCGCAGGCAACTGGTGGGCCTCGCCGTGGAGGAGGGCGCCCCGGCACTGCCCACCGGCGCCCATATTGTGACGGGTGGGGAAAGGCCCGCGTCTCAAGGCTATGTCACGTCCAGCTATGACAGCCCTATCTTGGGCAGGCCCATTGCGATGGCGCTGATTGCCGGAGGCCATGCCCGCTTGGGCGAAGAGGTGACGATTTGGCATATGGATGAGACGCGCAGCGCCACGATCACCGCAGCCTGCGCGTTTGACCGCCAAGGGGCGCGGCTGGATGCGTGACGATCGTCTGAAATGGGATGCTCCGGCCTCAGACCCCAAGGTACTGGCGCAGGACGGGCTGCATGTCACTCGTGTCCGCCCCACCCGGCTGACCCTGATCAGCGGGGTGCAAGCGCGCCGGGCAAGCGCCTTGCCGCTGATCGGCTGGCCCGATCAGGTGACCTCGGAACAGTTCGCGCTTTGTCTGCGGCGCGACCGGATCCTTGAGGTCGGCGGCCCCGATCGCCTGCCGGGCTGGGATGCCGAGGCGGGTCTTGCGATCTCGGAGATGACCGACGGCTATGCGATGTTCCATCTTGACGGGGACCGGACCTTGGGTTTGCTGAAACGCGGCGGCGTCGCGAGGCCCGATCAGCCCTCTCCCTCGGTTGTGCGGCTGATGTTCGGGATGGATGTGCTGCTTTACTGTCGGGGCGCTTCGGGCTTTGGCCTTTGCGTACCCGGCCCGCGCGCCGAGACGCTGCGATCCGCTCTGCGCGCCCATCTGTCTCAGCACGGAGCTGAGATTTAACTTCACGCCCGGATCAGTCGCGCGCTTTGGAGGGCGGGTGTTTGTCCCGGTATCTGGGCCCATCCGCGCGGCCCGAAGGGTGGCGCTGCGGTGGCCTCTCGGCGGTTTGCGCAGCAATGAGCAGCGCAATGCGCGATCCCCTTGCCGGGCAGGTTTCCAACCCAAAACTGACCGAATGCAATGATGGGTCGGAACCTAACGCGGGCGCTTGGTGTCCGTTTCCAGCGCTGCCAACAGGAAATCCGTCACGCTCGCCTTGAAATGCTCGAAACCCACCGCGTCGAAAAAGAACTGGCGCAAGCTCCAGATATCGCCGGAGACATCCATGAAATTGGCCACGATAAAGGTGTCGATGTTGCGAAATTCGCCGCTGGCGATGCCAGCGTCCAGCACCGCCTCGAACGGGGCCAATAATTTGCGATACTGCTGTACGACCTGGCGGCGGGAAGCAAATCCAAGATGTTTGAACTCGCGGTTCAAAAGCCCGATTTCCTGCCTTCGCGCCTGGCACACATCGATATGGTTGGAGATCAGCCGGATGAGCCGGTCCCGCGCCGGCAAATCCGGTTGCACACCCGCCGCCAGCGCGTCGATGGCCAGGTCCATCTCGCGGATATAGACCAGCTCCAGCAGATCCTCCTTGCTGGCGACATATTGATAGAGCGTCGGCACATGGATACCCGCCGCACTGGCTATTTCGCGGGTCGTTGCGTTGGCGAATCCTTTTTCCGCGATCACGCGGGTCGCGGCTGCGACCAATGCGTCCAGCCGACGTTGCCGTACCGGGCTCTGAGGCTGCGATCCGGTTTTTCCCCTGGCCGGAGCGGGGGGCGACGGATCGGCAGGGGAGATGTCGAACGCCTGCACGATCAGCGCCAGTACCTGACCGTCCGAGGCGGCGATCCGGCTTTGCCAGACCGCTTCGCCCTCCGATTGATGCAAGAGCTGGGCGGTGAGCCGCAGCGCATCTGTCGGGCGCGGCTTGAGAAACAGTGTCTTGCAGTCGCGGATTGTGGCGCCGCGCCCGATTTCCCGGAACGCGAGTTCGCTGGCCGCCGACATCAGCGTCCCGATTGAAACCGCCCCGTTCGAATCCATATCGCTGGCGGTCAGGGGCCGGACCTTTTCACGCGAGGCGGGTGTCCGCGCAGCCTGGCGACCGCTCCGGGTGTTTTGGGATTGCGCTCCGACAACGCTCACGGAGTGCATCCCGCCAAGGGCTGAGGGTATGTCATCCTTTGATCACTGTCTCTGCACGCCTCATAAACCAGCAGTCTAACCCCCATACCATCTAATATCACAGAATGCAGTTGACATCTTGACGTAAGGTCGCTCACGTTAACAAGCGCTTGTTATTTTATGGCCACGTGCCCGACGCCCGTCAAGGCTCGGGTCCTGGCATACCTGGGGGACGCATGAACATCGAGCTTGATCATCTGCTGTGGGCGGTGCCCGATCTGGACGCTGGTGCACAGCTTTTCGACCGGTTGACCGGAGTCGCATCGGTGACCGGAGGCAGTCATCCCGGTTTTGGGACACGCAACGCCCTGAGCGGACTATCTGACAGCACCTATATCGAACTGATTGCGCCGGATCCTGCGCAGGATCTGTCGGGCACGATGGGGGAGGCGATTGCGGCGCTGCCGGCGCCAAAGCTCTTCACCTTTGCCCTGAAATCAGATGATCTGTCGGCGACCGCTGCGGCCGCACAAAGCGTCGGAGTATCGGTCGAGGATCCGATTGCGATGTCGCGCACCACACCTGAAGGTGTGTGTCTGGACTGGTCAATCCTGCGCATCTCGGACGCGCGGTGGCCGGGTCGGCTGCCGTTCTTCATCGACTGGCAAGGCTCCCCACATCCAGCGGCCACCACCCCCGGGGGCTGCACGCTGGAGGCGTTCTACGCGCTCGACCCGGAGGCCACGGCCCTGGCTGAAATCTATGCCGCCATCGGGTGTCCGGTGCCGGTTCATGCCGGGGCCTCGACCGGGTTCGTGGCCCAATTCGCGACACCCAACGGCACGGTCGTATTCACTTGAGGAGGCGCGCGCGCAATGGCCTATGAGATGACCATTCAGCAGGTGCAGGGGCATATGGACGCCTCTCCCTTCATCGCGTTTCTGGGCCTGAAGGTCACGGACGCGGATGCGGGGGAAGGGTCGGTGACAATGACCATGCCGATTCGGCCCGAACTGGAACGCGGCGGCCCCATGACAGGTCAGTTTCACGGCGGACCTGTGGCCTCGCTGATCGACACGGTGGGCGATTTCGCCGTGGCCATGGCGGTGGGCGGTGGCGTGCCGACGATGAATTTCCGGGTCGATTACCTGCGCCCTTCCAGCGGGACGGAATTGACGGCCAAAGCGGTCGCCCGCCGGATCGGGCGCAGCGTGGCGGTGGTGGATATCGACGTGACCGACGATCAGGGCCGTCTCTGCGCCATCGGGCGCGGCACCTACAGCGCGGTCGTGGGCTAGGCGCGTGGCGGCGGTGACGTCAAATCTGGGGGATATCTTTCCCCAAGCGCGCGCCGACAGCGACACCTGGCTGATCGAGGTGTTGCCCGATGACAGCCAGCATATCGTGACCTATGGCGATCTGCGGCGGCAGTCGGATGCTCTGGGTCTGGGCCTGCAAGAGGCAGGCTATGCGCCGGGCACGCGGATCTCCATCGTCGCGGACAATTCGGCACGCTATCTGATCACCTATTTCGCGATCATGCGCGCGGGCTTGTGCGCGGTGCCGGTGAATTTCAAGCTGCCTGTCGACCGGATCGCCCATATCCACAGGGATGCGGAGGTGGCGCTGGCCTTTGCCGACACCGCCCATACCGCGCTTGTGCATAACAGTGTGCCGCAAATCCGGATGGACGGCCCGGATTGGGAGGCGCTGATGGCCCCGGGCGCGCTAACTGTAGCGGATGTGGCGCCGACGGATTTTGCCAATATCCTCTACACGTCCGGCTCGACCGGTATGCCAAAGGGGGTGCCGCTGACCCATGGCGGATACCGATACAGCCTGGAAGCGGCATTGTTCGGTTTTGACCAAAAATGCGACGACGTGGCGCTGGTCGCGGCCCCGCTCTATCACATGAACGGGCTGTTTTTCAGCAAAATGGTGGTGGCCGGCGGGGCGCAATTCGTTCTGATGCGGACATTCGACGCGCGCGGTTATCTCAAGGCAATTGCGCGCAACCGGGTGACCCTGCTGACCGGCATTCCCACGATGGCCGCCCTGATCTTGCGTGAAACCGATCTGATAGAAACGCTCGATCTTACATCCGTTGATACGATCATCGTCGGCTCTTCGCCCTTTCCCAAGGCGCTGATGGAGCAGTTGGCCGCAACCTTTCCCGGCGTGCGCATCGCCAACAGTTATGGCACCACCGAATCCGGGCCGACCGCCTTCATGCCCCATCCCGATGGCCGCCCCACGCCCTGGCCCGCAATCGGTGTGGCGTCGCGCTTTGCCGAGATCGAATTGCGCGATGGCCCGACCCCGGATGAGGGCACGCTCTGGGTCAAGAGCCCCGTCGTGATGCCCGGCTATCTGAACCTGCCCGAGAAAACCGCGCAAAGTCTTCGCGATGGCTGGTACAATACCGGCGACGTGATGCGCCGCGATGCGGATGAGTTCTATTCCTTCGTCGATCGGGCTGACGATATGTTTGTCTGCGGCGGCGAGAACATTCATCCCGGCGATGTGGAGGCGATGCTTTTGCGGCACCCCGCCATTGCGCAGATCGCGGTGGTTCCGGTCGCCGACAGTATCAAGGGGCAATTGCCTGCGGCCTTTGTCGTGCGCCGCCCGGGTGCCGAGGTGACCGAGGCCGAGATAAAGACCTTCGCGCTTGAGAACGCTCCGGCCTATCAGCACCCGCGATTTGTCGTCTTTCTTGACGCGCTGCCACTGTCAGGCACCAACAAACCGGATCGCAAGGCATTGATCGCGCGGGCCGCGTCCCTGTCGCGCGACGCCAAACCTACCGAAAGGACCAGATGATGAAGGCCCAGGTCTTGCACCAGCACGGCACCGTCGATGATGTCGCTCTCGACCCCGAATTTCCGGATCCTCAGCCGGGTCCGGGGCAGGTCCAGTTCGAGGTCAAGGCCTGCGCGCTCAACTACCACGACATTTTCACCATGCGGGGCATGCCCGGGATCAAGGTGCCGCTGCCGGTGATCATGGGGATTGACGCGGCCGGGGTGATCACAGCCCTGGGGGAAGATGTCGAGGGCTGGTCCGTGGGCGACCGCATTCTGGTCGATCCGATCAACCGCAAGACGGGCAAGCTCTTTGGCGAGATGGAAAACGGCGGGCTGGCAGAGCGCGCGGTGGTTGCCGATCATCAGCTTGTCGCGCTGCCAGACGCGGTCAGCTTCGAGCAGGGCGCGGCCCTGCCTTGCGCCTATGGCACGGCCTACCGGATGATGGTGTCGCGCGGGCGGGTCAGCGCGGGTGAAAAGGTGCTGATCCTGGGGGCGTCGGGCGGCGTGGGCACCTGTTGTGTGCAACTGGCCAAGCTGGCGGGCGCGCATGTGATCGCGGCCGCCTCGACCCAGGACAAGATGGACCGGCTGACCGCGATCGGTGCGGACGAGGTGATCAACTATACCGAGGCGCCCTTTCGCGACCAGATCTGGGATCTGCATGGCAAGCCGCGCATCGCGGGCGGCGGCGGCGTCGATGTGATCGTGAATTTCACCGGCGGCGACACCTGGGTCCCGGCATTGCGATCCCTGTCGCGCCATGGCCGCATGCTGACCTGTGGTGCCACCGCCGGGTTTGATCCCAAGACCGACATTCGGTTCATCTGGACGTTCGAGCAATCCATCATCGGCTCCAACGGGTGGGAGAAGGAGGACATCGTCGCCCTTCTCGACCTGGTCAAATGCGGTGAACTGAAACCGGTGGTCGATATGGTCTACGGGCTCGATGAGACACCCGCGGCGATTGCCGCGCTCGAAGGGCGCCGTGCCTTCGGAAAGGTGATTGTCACCCCCTGACGGCCGCGAAACCCAAATCAACGACCCGGCTGCGCACGATAACCGGCCGGGCATCCCTCAACCCAACCAGGAGATACACTATGTCCCTTCTCAACTGCCTGACGGCACGGACCGCCAAGCCGGTTGCCATCGCAACCCTGGCGGCGCTGTCATTCACGGCGCCGACCCAAGCAATCAGCGCCGATTATTCCTTTCGTCTGGCCACCATCGACGTGGAAACCGGCAATTACTTCAACTACATCGCCAAACCATTTGCCGAATTGGTGGCCGAGCTGACCGGCGGCGCGGTCGAGATCCAGCCACTGCCCGCAGGCACCGTGGGCAGCGTGTTCAAACTGCATGAGGCGCTGGATGACGGGCTGGTGGACATGGTCAACTGGCCGACCGTCTTTCTGGGCACTGCCGATCCGGTCAATGCAATGATCGGCGGCTTTCCAACCGGGCTTGGTACCGATTCCCTCCTGGCCTGGACCTATTACGGCGGCGGTCAGGAGCTGTTGACCCAGCACCGGGCCGAGACGATGAATGTGCATGCCATGGTTCTGGGCAGCGGGCCATCCGAATGGTTCGCCCACAGCCACGTGCCGGTGCAAAATGCCGAGGATCTGGCCAATCTGAAATACCGCACGCTGGGCAACTGGGCCGCCATCGTGGGCGAGGCGTTCGGTGCGTCGCCGACCACCGTGCCCGGCTCCGAGGTTTATTCGATGCTGGAGAAAAAGGGCCTCGATCTGGCGGAGTATTCTCTGCCGGCCGAAAACCTGCGCCAAGGTTATCACGAGACGGCGGAATACATCATCTATCCCGGCATCCACGCGCCTGCCTGGACGTTCGAGCTGATGATCGACCAAGACAAATGGGCCGAATTGCCCGATGCGCACAAGCGCGCCATGGAAGTGGCCGCCCGTCTGGTGACCTATGACAGCATGTTCCGCACCATCAACGAAGACATCGGCGCCGTGCTGGAGATCAATCAGCGCGCCGCAGATGGCAAGAACACCCTGCTGGAACTCTCGCCTGAATTTCAGGCCGAGGCCCGTGTGGCCGCACGGGCCTGGGCAACCCGGGTGGCGGGTGAGGCCGCGGCGGATGGCAACGCATGGCCGGAAAAGGTGCTGGCCTCGATCACCAGCTTTCAGGACCGCTGGCAGGAAGGGTCTTACTACATGGTGACGGACCACGCGTCGCGATAAGCCAAACCGGGTCGCGCACCCGGACCGTTTCCAGTGCGCGACCCTCACCCGATGGATCAAAGGCCGACCTCTGCGATGAAAGATTTCCTCCTCCACACGCTCTTGCCACCGCTTGACCGGGTCTCCCGGTGGCTTGCGGTGGTGGCTCAGGTGATGATCGTCGTCCTGATCGGCGTGATGTTTTTCGAGGTCGTGGCGCGGCGGATCTTCAACTCCCCCACGATCTGGTCGGTCGATATCGTCTATATGGTCAACGGCACGCTTTTTCTGATGGGGGCGAGCTATACGCTCTTGCGGGAAAAACATGTGCGGATCGATTTTCTGTCCTCGCGCCTGCCGCTGAGGGTGCAGCATCTGATCAACGCGGCGTTTTACAGCGCACTCTTGCTGCCGTTGCTTTACCTCACCACCCACAGCTCCGTGCGTAAGGCCTGGCGCGCGTTCGAGCGCGGCACAGTCGAGAACATGAGCACCTGGGAGCCGCTGATCTGGCCGTTTCTTGCGGGCATCGCGATCGGGCTTTTGGGTTTGGCCTTGCAGGTCGTGTTGCACCTGATCCGTCATCTGATCGGGATCTTTGATCCGCATGCGGTACCTGCGCCGGGTCAGGACGTGCTGGAGCGCGCGCAACCTGCCCGAGGAACGATCTGATGTCCGGTGAGGTTCTGGCGGCGCTCATGCTGCCCTGTCTGTTCGTCTTTATCTTTCTTGGCCTGCCGATCTCATTTTCGTTGCTTGTGACGGCGGCGATTTTTGCCTGGCCGCTTTTTGGCGACGCGGTGGGCAACCAGCTCTATGGCGGGCTCAACCAGACCGCATCGAGCTTTGTCCTTTCCGCGGTGCCGCCTTTTATCTTCATGGGATACATGCTGGAACGCTCCGGCGTGGCCGAAAAACTGTTCACGGCGCTTCAGATGTGGCTGCACCGGCTGCCCGGCGGGCTGGCACTGGCGGCGATGGGAATGGCGGGTATTCTGGCGGCGGCGACCGGCATCGTGGGCGCGGTCGAGGTGCTGATCGGTGTGATGGCGATCCCCGCGATGATGGCACGAAATTACGACAAGGCGCTGATTGCCGGAGTGATCTGTGCGGGCGGGTCGCTGGGCACGATGATCCCGCCGTCGATTGTGGTGGTGATCTATGCCACCGTGGCACAGATGTCCGTGGGACAACTGTTTTCCGCAGTGATGATGCCGGGGCTGATCATGGTCAGCCTCTTTGTCGCCTATGTTCTGATCATCTGCATTCTCTATCCGGCCAAGGCGCCGCGCGACACCAGCCAATCCGATGTGCCTTTGGGCGAAAAGCTGTGGATCACGCTGGTGGCGTTGGTGCCGATGGTGCTGTTGATCGTGGCGGTGCTGGGCTCGATCACCTTTGGCATCGCCTCCCCGACCGAGGCCGCTTCGGTCGGGGCGGTGGCAACGGTCTTGTTGACCATCGCCTATGGCCGGTTCACCTGGTCCAGCTTTTTCGACGCGCTGCGCCAGACCCTGATCGTGAACAGCATGATCCTGATGATCGTGGTGGGCGGTACGATCTTTTCGGGCACCTTCCGTATCCATGGCGGCAACGAGATGGTGCGCGATCTCTTCACCGCCACCGGTTTTGGCGAAACCGGCGTGATCCTGTTGATGCTGCTGGTGGTCTTTATCGCGGGGTTCGTTCTGGATTGGGTGTCGGTGGTGCTGATATGCCTGCCGATCTTCATCCCGATCTTCGATGCTTTCGACATCGACATGATCTGGTTTGCGGTGCTGATGATCATCGTGATCCAGACCTCGTACCTGACGCCGCCCATGGCGCCGTCGATTTTTTATCTCAGATCCATCGCGCCGGCTGACATCACCTACAAGCACATGTATCTGGGCGTTCTTCCATTCATCGGAGCGCAGGTGCTGACCCTTCTGCTGGTGTTCTGGTTCCCGGCTTTGGCGGTGTGGCTGCCGTCGGTGTTGGTCGATTGACCGCGCAGGGAGGACAAAAACAACAAGGACCGCATGATGCGCAAATCCGTTGATCATACCGTCACTCTGGTGCGCGATCTTGTTGCGGCCTCGGAAACGATGCGCCGCCTTGGCTTTAACGTGCGCCCGATCGCGCATCATATTGGGGTCGGCTCGGCCAATGCGATCATCCATTTTCCCGAGACGTATCATGAGCTTGTCTATACCCTCGGCGCGCGCTCGGACATTGCCGCACTCTATATGCCGCGGCTGGAAGACGGTGAGGGGCTCTGCCATATCAGCCTGACCTCCGACGATCTGCGTGCCGAGACGCTGCGGCTTTTGTCGGAGGGGTTCCGGCCCGGCGACATCTTGCAGTTTTCCCGCGATGTCATCATGCCCGATGGCAGCTTTGATCAGACTGCGTCGGCCTCGCTTTATAACTGGCACCCGGTTCGGCAATACGTGTCGCTGTTTTTCTCTGAACATCCCAAGCCCGAAACGATCTTTATTCCGGAATATGCTGATCATGCCAATGGCGCGCAGCGCCTCACCCGGCTGAGCCTTATGTCAACGGACCCCGTTGCGGATCGCAGCTATTTCGAGCGGTCCTTTGGTCACGCGGCCGACACGGCGGATGAGACCGGGTTCTGCATGCGTGGCGGGCGCGGCGATATCTGTGCAGTGATGTCGCCCGAGGCGGCCATGTCGGAATACGGTGATCTTCTGATGGTCGCCGTCCCGGTTCATACCGGAGGGTTTCCGGTGGCGCATCACTATCAGGTGGCGGACATGGACGACACGCGCGCGTATCTGGCCGATGCCGGGATCGAGACCCGGCCCCACGGCCCCGGGGTTGCCGTTGCGGGGCGCGATGCGGTGGGCTCGGTGCTGGTGCTTGAACCGGCATGAGGCTCGCACCGCATGGGCGCGGTGAAATCTGCGCGCCCGCCGTTGCCCTTTGCGCGCCAACCCTTAGGTTTAGGGCACGCAATCAAGGACATAAGACATGAAGATGAACCCGCTGGGCCGCACTGGCCTGACCGTCTCCGAGCTGTGCCTGGGCTCGATGACCTGGGGCACCCAGACCACCGAAGCCGAAGGCCACGCCCAGATCGACCGCGCGCTGGCGGCGGGTATCAATTTCATCGACACGGCCGAGATGTATCCCGTTAACCCTGTCAGCCCCGAAACCCTGGGCCGCACCGAGGAGATCATCGGCACTTGGAATGCGACATCAGGGCGGCGGGGCGACTACATCCTGGCCACCAAGCATTCCGGCGCAGGCATGCAGGCCGCGCGGGACGGTGCGCCGATCTCGTCTGCGACGATCCCGTTGGCCATCGAGTCCTCGCTCAAGCGGTTGCAGACCGATGTGATTGATCTCTACCAGTTCCACTGGCCCAATCGCGGCAGCTATATGTTCCGGCAGAACTGGACTTATGATCCGTCGTCACAGGACCGCGCGTCGACCTTGGCCAATATGGAAGAGTGTCTTGAGGCGCTCCAGCGCGAGGTGGATCGTGGCACGATCCGCTATTTCGGTTTGTCGAACGAAAGCGCCTGGGGCACCGCGCAATGGCTGCGCCTGTCGGAGGGTCGGGGATGGCCGCGCGTGGCCACGATGCAAAACGAATACTCGCTGCTGTGCAGGCTTTACGACACCGATTTGGCCGAGCTCAGCGTGAACGAGGATGTCGGACTGATTGCGTTCTCACCTTTGGCCGCGGGGCTCTTGACCGGCAAGTATCAAGATGGCGCCGTGCCCGAGGGCTCGCGCATGTCACTGGTGCCAGAAATGGGCGGGCGCAAGACGCTGCGCGTGTTTGGTGCTGTGGGGGCTTATCTGGAGATCGCCCAGCAGCACGGGCTCGACCCGGTGCATATGGCGCTGGCCTGGTGCCGAACGCGGCCCTTCATGTGTTCGGCCATTTTCGGGGCGACCCGTATGGCGCATCTGGAGCGGGCCCTTGGGTCGGTCGAGGTTACGCTGAGCGATGAGGTTCTGGCAGAGATCGATCAGGCCCATCGTGCGCATCCCATGCCCTATTGATGCCGCCTTACCCGCTGCGCAGGCGCCGGGCCGAGGTACCATGTGCGGCACGAAACGCGCGCGAAAAGCTCGCGGCCGATCCGAACCCCGTGGCCAGGGCGATGTCGATCAGCGCATGATCGGTCTGGGTCACCAGCCGCAGCGCCTCGGCCAGGCGCAGAGTCAGGTAATGCGCTTTGGGAGAGCGTCCGAGGCGTGCGCGAAACTGCGTCTCCAGCGTGCGTGGGCTGATCCTTAACCGTCTCGCAATCTCGGGGATCGGCAAGGGCGCATCGAGGGTATGCTCCATCAGCGCGCTGGCTTCTGCCGTCAGCCGGTTGTGGCGCGGGTCGGGGCCTGCGCGGGTCTGGGGGCGCGCGGGATCGGTGGCGACGTCGTGGATAAAGGCGCCTGCCACCTGGCGGGCCAGCTTGCGACCATGCCGCGCCGCGATCAGATGCAGCATCATGTCGATTGCAGGGATCGCCCCGCCGCATGTCATCCGCGCGTGCGAAATGCAAAAACGGTTGGCCACGGTTGTCACATCGGGGAAGCGGATGGCGAACGCCCCAAGGTCTTCCCAATGGGTTGTCGCGGTTTCGCCATCCAGCACGCCTGAGGCGGCCAGGATCCATGGCCCCCCGTCGATGCCCGCCAGCGTCGCGCCCGAGGCCGCCAGCCGCCGCAGGCTGGCGCCAATGGCCGGGGTGGCCTGCTCCTCGATCCGGAAACCGGCGACGACGATCAGCAGGTCGGTCGCGATCAACTGCGCCAACGGCGTGCCGGTCAGCGTGATACCGCTGGTCAGAACGACCGGATCGGATCCTGGCGTGACATAGGTCCAGTCAAAGAGCTGGCGCCCGGCCTGACGGTTGGCGGCGCGCATCGGGTCGATGGCGGCCGCAAACGAAAGTGTGTTGGTCGCCTGAAATGTCAGCACTGCGACGTTCAGCGTAGCAGAGGCGGATGTCAGGATGGATTGTGCGGACTTCATCAAGTCAACAGCGTATTTCGGAAATAGAAATGTGACAAGACCGGTCATTCTGGACCGGGATCAGACATAAGGGAGGTCCAAGATAGGGAGGTCCAAGATGCCGCTTGCCATGAACCGCGAGGTTTTCATCACCTGTGCCGTGACCGGATCGGGCGGCACCCAGGACCGCAGCCCGCATGTGCCGCGCTCGCCCCGGCAGATTGCCGAGAGCGCGATCGCCGCGGCCAAGGCCGGGGCTGCGGTGGTCCATTGTCATGTGCGCGATCCCGAGACCGGCGTGCCGTCCCGCGATCTGGCCTATTACCGCGAGGTGACCGACCGGATCCGCGAGGCGGAGGTGGACGTGGTACTCAACCTTACTGCTGGCATGGGCGGCGACATGGTCTTTGGCGGGCCGGAGGCGCCGCTGCCCCTGTCGAACGCCACCGATATGGTGGGCGCCAGTGAACGGGTGGCCCATGTGGCCGAATGCCTGCCCGAGATCTGTACGCTCGATTGCGGCACGATGAATTTCGCCGAGGCCGATTACGTGATGACCAACACGCCCGGCATGCTGACCACGATGGGGCGGCTGATGACCGATCTGGGCGTGATGCCCGAGATCGAAGCGTTCGATACCGGCCATCTGTGGTACGCCAAGCAACTGGTCAAGGACCGTGTGTTGACCGGTCCGGCGCTGGTGCAGCTGTGCATGGGGGTGCCCTGGGGCGCGCCCAATGACCTCAACACCTTCATGGCGATGGTCAATAACGTGCCCGACGACTGGAATTTTTCGGCCTTTTCGCTGGGGCGCGATCAGATGGCCTATGTCGCCGCCGCTGTGCTGGCGGGCGGGCATGTGCGCGTCGGACTGGAGGATAACCTCTGGCTGGGCAAGGGCGCGCTGGCCCAGAACTGGCAATTGGTCGAACGCGCCCAGACAATCATCGAGAACATGGGCGCTCGCGTGATCGGCCCGGAAGAGGTGCGCGCCAAGCTGGGGCTGACCAAACGCGCCCCGGTTGCGGCGTGACCGGGTGGGGTTGATGGCCGTGCGTCTGCTGCCGCTGCGTGCCTTCAGGCGCGCCGCACGCGGCATTGATAGCAGTTATTCGCCGCACTGCGCACATCCACGAAAGCGATGCCGCGATCGTGCAGCAGCTGCGTTGCGTAGTCCGCAATCTCTTGCGTCGCCAAAACCTGTCCCGTGCCGTAGACGATCCGCTCGTCTGCCGAATAGCCCCGGACAAGGTATTGGGGCGCCCTCAGTATATCCGGCGCCTTGTCGGAGGGAGGGGCGGCCTTGCAGTCCTCTCCACACAGAAAGATCGGCCCGGTCTCGGTATAGGCATGGGTGGCTTCGAACGGTTTCCAGGCCAGGATCAGCAGATCCGTGCCCGCCGCTATGGGGCCAAGACAGTGACGGCAGGGATACGTCTCCTCTTGCAGGGGATGTCGTTCGATCTTCTGGCCGTATGCGTCCGTGCCTGCGATTTTTGCCGCCATCACCTGGGCGGTGGGCAATCCTTGGAATGCGATCTTCATATCAGGGCTCCTTCTTTGAGACCAAACTGGTCGCGCGAGAGCGGTTGCGCGACCCGGAACATGCGGGAAAAAAGACATGACAACAGCGGCGATCATCGGAGGCGGTGTGATCGGTGGCGGCTGGGCCGCGCGGTTCTTGTTGAACGGCTGGAATGTGCGGGTGTTCGACACCGACACGGAGGCCGAGCGCAAGATCGGCGAGGTTCTGGCCAATGCACGCCGGTCACTGCCGGGGCTGTCGGATGTGGCGCTGCCGCCCGAGGGGCGTCTGAGCTTTCACGACGATCTGGCGGGCGCGGTCGAGGGGGCCATCTGGATCCAGGAGAGCGTGCCCGAACGGCTGGAGATCAAGCACACGGTCTTTGCCGCGCTTCAGGCCGTGTGTGAGAGGGATGCGGTGATCGGCTCCTCCACGTCCGGGTTCAAACCGTCGCAGTTGCAGGAAGGCGCGGCGCGCCCCGAACAGATCATGGTCGCGCATCCGTTCAATCCCGTTTACCTGCTGCCCCTGATCGAGCTGGTGACGTCCCCGGCCAATACCGTCGGCATGATTGCACGGGCCAGGGAGGTGATCACCTGTCTTGGCATGTATCCGCTGCATCTGCGCAAGGAGATCGACGCCCATGTGGCCGACCGCTTTCTCGAGGCGGTCTGGCGCGAGGCGCTGTGGCTGGTCAAGGACGGTATTGCCACCACCGAGGAGATCGACAACGCGATCCGCTACGGGTTCGGCATCCGATGGGCGCAGATGGGCCTGTTCGAGACCTATCGCGTGGCAGGCGGGGAGGCGGGCATGAAACACTTCATGGCGCAGTTCGGTCCCGCTCTCAAATGGCCCTGGACCAAACTGATGGATGTGCCGGAGTTCACCGATGAGCTGGTCGATCTGATCGCGGGTCAGTCGGATGCGCAATCGGGCGCCCATTCGATCCGCGAGCTGGAGCGGATCCGCGACACCAATCTGGTGGGCATGATACGGGCCCTCAAAGCGCAGGATTGGGGGGCGGGGGCGCTTCTGAACACCCATGATGCGGGCCTGCGCCCGGCAGCGGGTCTGGCGGGCGGTGTGGATGCGTTGGAAGATCTCTCACAGCCGATCCTGACGCTCGACCGGGCGGTGCCTCTCGACTGGACCGACTATAACGGGCACATGACCGAAAGCCGGTATCTGGAGGCTTTTGCGCACTCCACCGACCGGTTCATGGAGATCATTGGCTGCGATGCCGACTATATCGCGTCGGGCGGAAGTTATTTTACCGCCGAGACGCATATCCGCCATTTGGACGAAGCATTGGCGGGCGACCGGATTGCGGTGCGGACGCAAATGCTGTTGGGGCAGGGCAAAAAGCTGCACCTGTTTCACCGGATGATGAAGGGTGACACGGTGATCGCCACGGGTGAGCATTTCCTGCTGCATGTCAGCCTTGAGACGCGCCGCCCCTGCGCGCCCTCCTCCGAGATCGAGGCGGCGATGGCGCGGATTGCCGCGGCACAGGCGGCGCTGGCCTATCCGGATGAGGCCGGAGCGGCGATCCGGGCGCCAGGGTGAGCGCGCGCGTTCTTGTGACGGCGGGCGCCTCTGGCGTGGGACGCGCGATCGCCGAAGGGTTTGCCGCGACCGGCGCGCGGGTCTGGGTGGCAGATGTGGATACGGCGGCTCTGGCCAGGTGTCCGACCGACTGGGAGTGCAGCCCTGTCGATGTGAGCGACGAGGCGGCGGTGGAAGGCATGTTCGCCGGGATCAGGGCGCGCTGGGGCGGGCTCGATGTGCTATGTGCCAATGCCGGGATCGCGGGGCCGACCGCGCCGGTGGAGGACGTCGCGCTGGAGGCCTGGCATGCCTGTCTTGCGGTCAATCTGGATGGCGCGTTTCTATGCGCGAAATACGCAGCACCCCTGATGAAGGCGCAGCAAAGCGGTGCGATGATCCTGACCTCTTCGACGGCGGGGCAATATGGCTATCCCAATCGCGCACCTTATGCCGCGGCCAAATGGGCGGTGATCGGTCTGATGAAGACGCTGGCGATGGAATTGGGGGGTCACGGCGTGCGCGCCAATGCGATCTGTCCGGGCGCTGTGGAAGGTCCCCGGATGGAGCGCGAGGCGCGCGCCAAGGGCATGAGCCGTGATGCGGTCTATGACGGTTATGCCACAGGCACGGCGATGGGCCGGTTCATCGAGGCGCGCGACGTCGCGGAGATGGCCGTGTTTCTGGGATCGGGCGCGGCACGCCTGATCTCGGGACAGGTCATCGCGGTGGATGGCTTTACCGTCAACCCCGATCCGCGCCCCTGATCCGGCGGAGCGCGCTGCGCGCGCATTCCTTTTTGATGATTTGCCGCCCTGTGGGTCAGGGCGGGTCCTGCGGTCATATGAGGTTTTGGACCGGGCCACCGGAGCAGGGTCGTATTTTTGGCAAGAAGAAACCGGGACCTTGCGCGGTGCCGTTTCGGCTCGGCCTTAGGGGTGCCCCGGTGCGGTGCGGCCCGTGGTCAGAGGGTGTCGCGCAGCTTTTGAAGGTATTCCGGCAGCTGCCGGGTGGTCACATCGGCTTCTCGCACCAGACGGTCGAAATGATCGGTAAAGGTTTCGATCCGTTCCCGGTCGCGGAAGGCCATATAGTAGCTGCCGACATAGAACACCGCCAGCAACGGGCCGAATATGGTGATGGGCGCCGAGTAGAGCCGCTGCGCATCAAAAAGATAGAGGCGCAGGCGCGGATAGAGTTGTTCGGTCAGCTCCAGGAGCCGGTCTGTTTGTTCGAGCCGGATCGAATCGGGCAATCCATTATAATATCCGGTGCCCTGCACAAAGCTGTGCAGCTCGTAGAGTGGCAGAGCGATCTCGTAATCCGATTGTGCGCCGCGCATGAATTCGAGCCGCTCCTGGGATGCCGCAATGGCTTGTGCGGTGGTGCGGCCCAGATGCGGCGCGTATTCCCATTCCAGCATGGCAGGTGTTTTCATCATGTCGGGCAGGGCCGCGGGCACATGGCGGATCTTGTAGCCCGCGGCCTCCTTATGCCACTCGAAGATCCGTTCATCGACCAGCGCGCGCGGCGCCTCGGTCAGGGTGAGGGTGTTCGACATCAGGTCGGCGGCGTTTTCCGGACGTTCCGACAGCATCAAGAGCCAGTCCGCCGACACGCCCAGCGCCTGTGCGCAGGCACCTACGACATGCGCATTGGGCAGGCGCGCACCGGTGTCTTTAAGCAGTTGCGAGACGGTGGAGCGATCCACCCCAACGCTGCGCGCAAGCGCCGATTGCGAGATATGTGCGTCGTCCATCGCCCGGCGCAGCCGCAGGCGGAACTGTTGGGCTCGCACACGTTTGTCGATGAAAATCTCCATTTGGTGATAAATAACACATCTGCTGAATTTTGTTTACTACATTCCGAATGGTAACGGTTTGGTGACCATGGTCCTGTACCCTCGGGGATGCGGAACAGGATAACCGAATGACGTTACATGCCGGTGCGATTGCGCCGCCACGCGCACGCGCCGTGGAATGGCCGACTTTTTTGATGATATTGGCCTGTTACGGGCTTTGGGCCCTGGTGACGGCTCTGGTCTTTGTCGTGGCGCCGGTTCTTTCGGTGCTGGTCACAGGCGTGCTGATCGCGTTTCACGCATCATTGACCCATGAGGCCTTGCATGGCCACCCGTTCCGGTCGCGGATGCTGAACGAGGTGCTGATGGCCCTGCCGCTGAACCTGTGCATTCCGTATAACCGGTTTCGCGATCTGCATCTGGCCCACCACCAGGATCAGCGCCTCACGGATCCTTACGACGATCCGGAATCGAACTATCTGGACCCAGACGATTGGGACCGGATGACAGGCTGGAAACGCGCGATCTTCACGTTGAACAACACGCTTCTTGGCCGAATGGTCATTGGCCCGATTCTGGGACAGATCCTCTTTGTGCAAAGCGAGTGGCGCGCGGCATGGGCCGGGAACCGGGCGGTATGGCTTGGCTGGGCGTTGCACCTGCCGGGGGTGGCATCGGTTCTGGCCTGGGTCGTTCTGGCCACAGATATGCCGGTTTGGGCCTATCTCATCGCGGTGCATATCGGCCTTGCGCTGTTGAAAATCCGCACCTTTCTGGAGCATCAGGCGCATGAGCATGCCCGCGCCCGCACCGTGATCATCGAGGACCGCGGGCCGCTGGCATTTCTTTTTCTCAACAACAACTTGCACGTGGTGCATCACATGCATCCCAGGGTGCCGTGGTATCGGCTTCCAGGTCTCTATCGGCAGAACAAGGCGCGGTATCTGGAGCGCAATGACGGCTATCTTTATCGCTCTTACGTCGATGTGTTCGCGCGTTTCCTGTTCCGGCCTAAGGACCCGGTGCCGCATCCGCTCTGGCACAGGCGGTGAATTGAGGCCAGAACGGGGGTCATGAGTCTCTGGATCCCCTTTACGCTGGCCGCGGCGAGTTTTCAGACCGTGCGGTTCATGCTGCAGAAATTCCTCAGCATGGGTCCGCTTACGGCGTCTGGTGCGACATTCGCGCGGTTCATCTATTCCGCGCCGCTGATCTTGATCGGGCTGGCTGTGTATATGCAAGGCACGGGGCAGGCCTTGCCGGAGATAACCGCGCGATTCTGGCTGCATGCCATTGTCGGCGGGTTGGCGCAGATTCTGGCGACGGTCTGCGTGGTGCTGCTGTTTCAGGCGCGCAATTTCGCCGTTGGCATTACTTTTAAGAAGACCGAAGTGATCCTGTCGGTGCTGGTCGGGCTGGTGGTTCTGGGCGAAGGGGTCAGCCTGGCAGGGTTCGGCGCCATTCTGCTGGGGGTGCTTGGTGTTCTGCTCTTGTCGAAGACGCCGGGGCTGGAGGGGGCCTGGTGGCGGCATCTGGCCAGCCGCGCGGTGGCGCTGGGTCTCGCGTCTGGTCTGCTCTTTGCGGTCTCGGCCGTCAGTTACCGTGGGGCCACGCTGCAACTGGGCGCCGAGGATCCGTTGCTCAGGGCCGGGGTCACACTGGCGGCGGTCGTCTGCTGGCAGGTTCTGGTCATGGCGCTTTGGCTGGGGCTGCGCGACCGGGCAGAGCTGCTGGCGGTCTGGCGCGCACGGCGTGTGGCACTGTGGGTGGGGCTGACTTCCATGGCCGGGTCGCTGTGCTGGTTCGTGGCATTCGCGTTGCAAACGGCAGCTTACGTCAAGGCTTTGGGACAGGTGGAACTGGTGCTGAGCCTGATGGCCTCGGTCCTGTTCTTCAAGGAAACGATCACCCGTCGCGAAATTGCCGGAATGGGTGTGCTGGTGCTTTCTATCCTGGTGCTGGTTCTTGTGATATGAGACCCGCCTGGCCAGAGGGCGGGTCAGTCCACCTCAGGCATCTCATAGCCGCGCAACCGCTTGAACAGGCTCGCTTCGTCATCGTTCTTGAAATACGGCACAGAGGCCGGTGGGTCGGTGCGGTGCAGGCGGCTTTCCACCTCGGCCAGCACCACCTCGGTGATAAACGGCAAATCAAAGCCACGCGCCTCGGACAAGGGGATCCATTGCAGATGCGACAGCTCTTCGGTGGCGTGGCTGAAATCATCGAGATTGCTGCGGATCAGCGCTGCATCCACCAGGAAGAACCGTGCGTCAAAGCGTCGTGGCCGACCCGGTGGTGTCAGCGCACGGAAGACAAACTGAAGCCCGCCCGCGCTGGGCAAATGACCTGTGCGGGCAAAGCTCTGCCAATCGGGGGGCACCTCACCGGACCAGCGCCCGGGTTCGCCCAGGATCAGACCCGTCTCTTCCCAGAGCTCGCGCACGGCCGCCGCCCCCAGGGCGCGTTGCATGCCGGAGGGGGCGTCCTCCTCCAGCCGGTCAAAACAGGGCCGCGGCACGTCTGACAAAAGCGGAATATAGGCGTCAGCCGCATCGACCGCGCCGCCTGGAAAGACGAATTTGTTGGGCATGAACGCGGCTTTGGCACCGCGCTGGCCCATGAGGATCGCGGGATCGCTGTCCCGGTCCCGCAACGCGATCACCGTGGCCGCGTTGCGGATCGCTGTTTTGTCTATGATGCTCATGCATCCCCTCGCACCTGTCGGAGGGGGTCCATCAGGCCGGTTTACCGAACCCGTAAAGCTGCCGCGCCCACTGATAGGCCACGATCGCCCCCTTCAATCTGGGCAGAAGATAAAGCGACAGCGCAACGCAGCCAACCGCAAAGATTGTGAAAAGCGTCAGCGGATCTGGGCGAAACTCGACAAAGGCGACATGCAGTGCCGGGGCCATCAGATGCCCGACCAGCAGGATCGTCAGATAGGCGGGCCCATCATCTGCGCGGTGATGAAAGAACTCCTCACGGCAGACCGGGCATTCCGATCTGACCTTGAGATACCCTTTGAGGACCGGCCCATTGCCGCATTTGGGACAGCGCCTGCGCCAGCCGCGCCGCAGCGCGGGCCAAAGCGGGCGATCCGCTTCGGTCTCAGATGGGAGAGTGTGGTCCTGTCCGTCAAACATCGGTGTCATCCTTGGTATTCACCGGGTCGTATGTGGACCCGGCGCGCCGGTAACGGAAGGCGACAGATGGCTGTTGCGGCGCCATGTCGCAAAACCGTCGGGATATCTGCTCAATCCAGCGACGGAATGTGCGGCGCGGCGCGTTTGACCCTGTACGAATGGCCGGACAAACCGGTCAGAAGCAAGAAGAGGACGACACATGAAACGTGCAGGATTCATGACATTGGTCAGCCTGACCGCCCTTGCCATTTCCGCCAGTGCAGGTCTGGCTCGAGGTGGGCCGGACCGGGCCATGCCCGGTTTTGAGACACTCGATCAGGACGGCAACGGTGAGATCACGCAGTCTGAGCTGAACGCACTGGGCGAGGCCCGTTTTGCCGAAACCGATGGCAATGGCGATGGCACCCTCGACCGGGCCGAGCTCATCGCGGCCGCCGTTGGCCGGGCCGAGGCGCGCGCCACACGGATGATCGAGCGGCTCGACAGCAACGGTGACGGCGTTCTGAGCCAGGACGAGTTGACGGCGCGGCGCGACACGGGCCGGATGATCTCGCGGTTCGACAGCGACGGCAACGGCACCCTGTCACAGGCCGAATATGACGCGGGCCGCGAAAAGATGCGCGACCGGATGGCCGGGCATGGCCATGGCAAGCGCCACTCGGATTGATCGGGGCCTGGGGGGTGACCTGGATGGTTGGAACCGGCGGGACAATGAAGGTAAGACTGACCAAGTGATGTTCCGGCAGGTGGCCCCCCTTTCCGACACCGTTCCCGATGACGTGTTGCTGGCACGCTATGCAGAAGGCGATGCCAGCGCGGCGTCCGAGCTGTCCAAGCGCCATGGCAGCCGTCTGATCGGCCTGGCCTGGCGCATGCTGGGCGACCGGGCCGAGGCCGAGGACATTGCGCAGGAAGCGATGCTGCGGCTTTGGCGGATGGCGCCGGACTGGCAGGCGGGGCAGGCGCAGGTCTCGACCTGGCTCTATCAGGTGGCGCGCAATCTTTGCACCGACAGGTTGCGCAGACGTCGCCGCGCGCAGGTCGGGTTGCAGGACGTGGCCGAACCGGTCGATCCCGCGCCTTCCGTGCCCGATCAAATGCAGAATGCTGCGCGCAATGCGGCCTTGCAGCAGGCGCTGGCAGACTTGCCCGAGCGGCAACGCGAGGCGGTGATTTTACGCCACATCGAAGGGCTCTCCAACCCCGAGATCGGCGCGGTAATGGACATCAGTGTTGAGGCGGTCGAAAGTCTGACTGCCCGTGGAAAACGCAGTCTCGCCCAGGCCCTGGCCGGGCGGCGTGCAGAATTGGGGTTTGAAGATGGCGGATAAGAAACTGACGGGACTTGAGCTGGATGCGCTTTTCGAGGCAGCATCGCAAAGCCGACCGGTCGCGGATGAGGCCTGGCTCGGGCGCGTGGCGCAGGATGCCGAGAGCGAGATCCGGCGGCGCGCAGGGCGACGGCCCCCGTCCTTCTGGCAACAGATCAGCGGCGTCTTGGGCGGCTGGCAGGGGCTGGGCGGCATGGCTGTGGCCTGTGGCGCGGGCCTGTGGATCGGGATCGCGCCGCCCGCGTCGCTCAGCGATCAGGTGGCGGTGGTGTTGAACACCTCCTCCACGGTCGAGATTTTGTCGGAGACTGCGTTTGACTATGCCATGGTCTTGGACGGAGGTTGAGCGATGACTGACACTCCCCCCGCCGCCGCGCCCCGCATGTCCAGGGGCATCCGCATCGTTTTTGTGCTGTCGCTGGCGTTGAACCTTCTGGTGGTCGGCACACTGGCCGGGGCCTGGCTGCGCCATGGTCCGCCGGATCGGGAATTCAGTTCCCGCGGGGCGATCGGCAAGGTGCTGTATCGCGAGTTGTCCCGGCAAGAGCGCCGCGCGATGCGTGAGAGGCTGCGCGAGAGCGTGGATCGCAGCGTGTTGCGGCAAATGCGTGTTGGTCCCGAGTTGGATGCCCTGTTGCGCGCCGAACCCTTTGAGCCCGAGGCGGTGCGTGTCTTGATGGACCGTCAGGCGCGCGCGCTGATGACCGGGCAGAACGCGATGCGTGACGGTTGGATCGAGATCCTGTCACAGATGAGCCCTGAGGGCCGTCAGGCCTATGCGGACCGGCTCAAAGCCGCGCTGGACAGACGGCACAAAGGGCCGCCCGAGGACCGGCCCTGATCCGGGCATGGCGCTTGGGCCGGGGCAACTGCGCGCCAGCCGACACAGCGCCGGACTGTCGATAACGGCGCAGGGCCCGTCGCCGTGCGGTGCGCGGGGCGCAGCGGTATCGGCCTTGTGGAAAGGCCCCGTCTCGGGCGACTGTCCGACCCCGCAGGAATGGGCGAATACCGGTCTTTGGCCGGTGCCGTCCGGTCGGCTCAACGCCCCAAATGCGCGGCGCCGGATCCCAGAAGGAGCATGGCTCTGCCCCGATCCGTCACGCCGCATCCACCAGCGTCACCTGGTTGCGGCCGGCCCCTTTGGATCCATAAAGCGCATCATCGGCCAATTTCAGCAGGGTCGTGGTCGTGTCCCCGCCGCTATGCGGACGCAAGACGCCCTGACAGATCACCGCCACACCGATGCTGACCGTCACATGCGCTGTTCCGGCGCCTTCCGGCAACACAAAGGCCTCTGCATCAATGCGTTTGCGCAATCGTTCCGCTGCGACCTGCGCCTCTTTCTTGGAGGCATCCGGCAGTACGATCAGAAACTCCTCCCCGCCGATGCGAGCAATCAAATCCTCGGCCCGCAGATCGTTCTTGAGCCGTTGAGCCGTCTCTGTCAGCACCGCGTCGCCCGCGACGTGGCCAAACCGGTCGTTGATCGCCTTGAAATGATCGAGATCGGCCAACATCACCGCAAAGCTGCGCCCGCCCTGGATATGCTGACCGATCACGCGGCTCAGATACGGCATAGCGTATCGCCGATTGAACAGCCCGGTCATCGGGTCGATCACCGCCGCGCGCAGCCCGATCTCGACCGAGGTGCGCAGCCTGTCATGCGTCTGTTTCTGGGCGATCTGGCTCTTCAGGCGCAGGGCCAGTTCGCGCGGTTCAAATCCATGAACCATCAGATCGCCCGCGCCCAGATCCAGCGCGTCCGCCGCGAGGGGTTGGGCATCATCCTCCAACACCGCCAGAACGCCTGCATGGCGCGTGGTCGGGTTGGCGCGCAGATCCGCAAGAAGCCGCAGCCCCTCAGGCGCTGTCTTCCCGCTCAGGCCGATCACAAACACATCCGGCACCGCCTTGCGCAAAATGCCCGCCATCGCATCGCCGAACCCATAGGCCGACAGCCGCGCAGCACTCAGATGCTGGGTCAGATCGGTGCGCCAGCGCACCGCAGTCCCGGCGTCGCAAGTCAGCAGCGCCACGTTGGCGGCCGGTGCAAAGCCGTCCTGAGCCTCGCCAAATCCCAGCGCCCGCGAAGTGCCGTCACGCAGCATCAACTCCTCCACCCCCGTGCGGGCCCGCACCAGGCTGCGCACACGCGCCTGAAGCACCGTTTTCTTGAGCGGCGGGGCAAAGACCTCATCCGCGCCGGCCTGTAACAGAATCAGTCGTTCGGTCATATCATCGGAGCGGGCGATCACGATCAAAGGGGTCTCTTTGAGATCGCTGTCGGACTTGAGCCAACCGCACAAGGCAGCGGCCCGCGCATCCGGCAAGGTATCGGCCAACAGAATCAACGCAGGGCGTTTGGCACGTGCGGCCTTGATCAGGCTGGCCGCACTTGCCACCTGGACCATTTCAAAGGTGGACGCTGCCAGTTTGGTCTTGAGCAGGATCCTGTTGGTGGCCACCCCGTCCGCGATCAGAAGCGTTCCTTGCACGTTTGTCCTTTCGCCATCATGCTTGACGTCTACGTCACAGTCTTTAGGTAACTGGTTAACAAACCCTTTCCGCGATCGCTAAAACACTTCGTACTCATGAGCATGACGCAAGAATTCGCCGAGACCGTGGCGCTCCAGGCGCTGGGTTGGCTTGTGGCCAATGACGATCTGCTGCCGGTGTTTCTTGGCGCGTCGGGCGCGTCGGAGGGCGATCTGCGCGCCCGGGCCGCCGATCCGGAGTTTCTGGGGTCGGTTCTGGAGTTCCTGACGATGGACGACGCTTGGGTGGTGGCATTCTGCGATGCCCAGGATCTGAGCTATGAGACCCCGATGCAGGCGCGCGCTGCTTTGCCGGGCGGGGCGCAGGTGCATTGGACATGAGCGGATGATCAAGGCGATTCTTTTCGACAAGGACGGCACGCTCTTCGATTTCGGCGCCACTTGGGAGGCCTGGGCCGTGTCGTTCCTGTTGCGCGCCGCAAAGGGGAATCATACGCGCGCCACCCGGATTGGGCATCACATCGGCTTTGATATGACAACCCGCCGGTTCCGGCCCGACAGCGTGGCGATCGCGGGCACACCCGGCGAGGTGGCCGAGGCGCTCTTGCCGCATTTCCCGGAAGAGCAGGCGGACGCATTCCTTGATATGCTCAATGGCGAGGCGGCCGCGGCACCCCAGGCCGAAGCGGTGCCGCTGGAGCCGTTTCTCGACGGGCTGGCCGCGCGGGGCCTTACCCTCGGCGTGATGACCAATGACAGCGAAGAGGTCGCCCATGCCCATCTGGGCGAGGCAGGGATATTGGACCGGTTTGCCTTTGTCGCGGGGTTCGACAGCGGCTATGGCGCCAAGCCGATGCCCGAGCCGCTGCTGGCGTTTTGTGCCGCGGTCGATGTCTCACCGGCCGAAACGGTAATGGTTGGCGACAGCACGCATGATCTGATCGCCGGGCGGCGCGCGGGTATGGGCACGATTGGCGTCCTGACCGGGATGGCCCAGAGCGAGACGCTGACACCCTATGCCGACGCGGTATTCCCCGATATCGGCCATCTTCCAGGCTGGCTGGATCGAAACGCATCCTGAAAGGAACCAACGATGTCGAAAGTAGACGCGAAACTGGCCGAACGGGGGCTGGTTCTGCCTGCGCCCTTGCAACTGCCCGAAGGTATGGTGCTGCCGTTTCCGGAAGTGAACCTGCGCGGCACGCGGGCCTTTATCTCGGGCACCGGGCCGTTGAACCCGGACGGATCGGTCGCTGGACCTTTTGGGAAGGTCGGAACGGATGTCACGGTCGAAGAGGCGGCGCATCTGGCCAGGTTGACGGGGCTGGCGATGATTGCTGGTCTGAAACGGACCTTGGGTGATCTCGACCGGGTGAGCGGCTGGGTGCACGCGTTTGGCATGGTCAACTGCGCGCCCGAGTTTTCACAGCAACCTACGGTGATCAACGGGTTCTCCAACCTGATCCTGGATGTGTTCGGCCCCGAGATCGGACAGCACGCACGCTCGGCGGTGGGCATGTCCTCGCTGCCGATGCAGATTGCGGTGGAGATCGAGGCGGAAGTCGAAGTCCGGGTCTGACCGTTATGCAGATCTGACGCATATCGGAGAGTGCGCCCTCCGCCGCTTATCGACCATGCGTACATGACTGCCGTCCGGTATGGCTAAAAGACCTCTGTTTGCGGGGCAATCGGAGGCGTGAAAGGGTCTGCGAAACGTCGTCTTGCAGATCGTGGCGCTCGGGTAAGCTGATACCCGGGTTGCCAACTCCATCCCCAAAAGGCCCAGACCAAGGCCCATCAGCGATGCGCCGACCAGCCCCCCCAGACCAGAGCCAATCCCAGCCAGAGCGCTACCGCCGCCTTGCCCGAGAAACACGGTTGCGCCGTTCAGCGCGAAGGCCAGCGTCGCCGATGGGCCCAATCAGACCGACCGATGCAAAGGGTGCCGAAACCGCAAGACAGGTCGTGGCATAAAGGCCAGTCAGCGGCCAGCGCAGAACCCATGAGGCATCTTGCCGGACAGGTCCATTTGCGATCGCCGCATTCGGGGGCACAAGGATGGCGATCAACACAGCGACAAGGATGCTGAGGGCCGATATGTACCAAAGCAAAGCCTGCCGGCCGAAGACGCCGCCAATGAGGCCGCCAACCGTGCAGCCAATCGCGAAGGCCGTCCGCAATTGCGCCACCGCGTTAACGGAAACACCAAGACGTCCAGCCATTGGAGACAGCAGGCCTCCGAAGACAAATGCGCCCGTACTGAATGCCAATGACCCGAGCAAGAGCGCAAGCAGCGCGCCCAACTGGATGGTGCGCGCTGGTTTTGGCGCCGGTGACGTGCTGTGCGATGGCGGGTGTCGGGACGATGACGATCCAGGAAATGCCGGATGTCGTGGGCATGGATCACTCGACCACATCGCGCGGCGTCGCACCGCCTGTTCGATCCGGACTGTTTGAAGCGGTCGCCGATATGTCCGGCGCCTGCAAGCGGGTGCTGTGCCTGACGATGTTTGGGGCGGAAAAACTCAATGCGGCTGCCCAGGCTTGGTCAGGAGCTCAATCCGCCGTGCAGAGAGAGGCGGATCGGACAATTGACCTGCCGCAGTCTGGAAAGATCTGACAGATCCTTTCGGTCGCCCGTTCTTCGCCAGCCATGAGGACCGCAGCATCTGACAGTTTGGGCTGATTTTGTCGAAAAAGCCTTTGGTTCTGGCTTGTTTCCGCAAACCACCGCGTCGATTTGACTTGGATCTCGTGCGCGCCCGCCATTTGTCCGGCTGTGGGCATCATCGGCTTGAGTGTGGCCGGGGTCCGGAGGTTCCGGGCGGTGGCTGCGAGGGTACGCTTACCCTGGGTGCCGCATAGGTCTCGCTATCCGAGCCGTCCCAGCCCGAGGATGCGCCTGACTGATCCTCAAGCGAAAACCGCTAAGATAGCGTCGGCCGCGCCTCCCGCCTTGGTCCCGTCATCGCCAATCGCCTTTTTCGACGGCAGGTTTGAAGCGGTGAGCGCGCTCTCGATCACGCCGCCAGTTTTTTGTTTGATCGTCATCTTTCGGTGCCCTTCGAATACCGTGTGCGTGGTGTCGCGCTTCGATCACAGCATTCGGGCGGTCCAGACCCCGACACGGCTTGGCCGCGCTGGATTTGAGGGGTCCGCTCAGAAAACGACAGGAAGCGTCGCAAACAGCGCCGCCATTCGGGCGCAGTTGAGGCCTTCTGAGACCCAAGAGGTCTCAGGAGGCACCGGACAGATGGCAGAGGTGGCAACACGCAGACGACGCGGTGGCGGACGCGCGGGGAACGCGCTCAGGCGCGGGGGCGAGGTGATCGACCAGATGCCCTGGCGTTTGCCGATCAATATCGATCGCCCGACCGAGCCTCTGAACGAGGAGGGCGTGGCGGCCATTCACGAGGGTGCGATGCGTATCCTCGAGGAGATCGGGATCGAAATCCTGAACCCCGAAGCGCTGGAAATCTTCCGCGAGGCGGGGTGCTCCATCGACGGTGAGCTGGTTCGGATGGGCCGGGACTTTGTGATGGAGATGGTGGGCAAGGCGCCGTCGGAATTCACCATCACCCCGCGCAATCGGGACCACAAGATCACCATCGGGGGCAAACATATCCTTTTTGGCAATGTGTCGTCCCCGCCCAATTACTGGGACATGGAGATCGGGCGGAAGGTGCCCGGCAACCGCGAGATGTGCGCCAACCTGCTGAAACTGACGCAGTATTTCAACTGCATCCATTTCGCGGGCGGCTATCCGGTGGAGCCGGTGGATATCCACGCCAGCGTGCGTCACCTGGATGTTGTGTATGACAAGCTGACGCTGACCGACAAAACCATGCATGCCTATTCGCTGGGCAAAGAGCGGGTTGAGGATGTGATGGAGATGGTGCGCATCGCGGCCGGGCTAAGCCACGAGGACTTCGACGCCAGCCCGCGCATGTACACCAACATCAATTCAACCTCGCCGCTGAAACACGACTATCCGATGCTGGATGGCTGGATGCGGCTGGCGCGGCGCGGGCAAGGGTTGGTGGTGACACCGTTCACCCTGGCCGGAGCCATGGCGCCGGTCACGATGGCCGGTGCGGTGGCGCAGTCGATTGCCGAAGGGCTGTGTGCGATTGCCCTGGCGCAATACATCAATCCCGGATGCCCTTGTGCGATTGGCACATTTACATCGAATGTGGATATGAAATCGGGCGCGCCTGCGTTTGGGACACCGGAATACATGCGCTCCACACAGATGACGGGGCAGCTTGCCCGGTATTACGGTCTGCCGATGCGGTCCTCGGGCGTCTGTGCGGCCAATGTGCCGGACGGGCAGGCGATGTGGGAGACGTCGAACTCGCTCTGGGCGGCGGTGCAGTCGGGCACCAACATGGTCTATCACGCGGCGGGCTGGCTGGAGGGCGGGCTGATCGCGAGCCCGGAGAAATTCATCATGGATTGCGAGATCCTGCAACAGATCCAGCGCTATATGGAGCCCGCGATCACCGCGACCGGGCCGGATGAGATCGCTCTGGACGCGATCCGGGAAGTCGGCAATCAGGGCCATTTCTTTGGCATTCAGCACACCCAGGACCGCTATACCACGGCGTTCTATCAGCCGTACCTGTCGGACTGGAAGAACTATGAGGCCTGGGAGGCCGCGGGCGCTGTCTGGACGCCGGAGCGGGCGCATCACATCTTTAAGGAGATCATCGGCGGGTTCGAGCCGCCGCCGATGGATGAAGGTATTCGGGAGGAATTGGCCGCCTTTGTGGAGCGTCGCAAACGCGAAGGTGGCGCCCCGACGGATTTCTGACCGCGCCCATGACCGGTGGGTCTGATCTGCCGGAGCGGCTGCGCCGCATTCTATTCTATTTGTGCGCGGCCGCACGGGCCTTGGGACGCTGTCCCAAACCCTGGGCCCGTTCGGGCCGGTTCGTGCGGTGGGAGACACGTCGGCGTTTTGGCCGCGAGGGTACACAAAAGGCGCCTTTGGTCGGCTGTCTTTCGCGTCAGCCGGTACACAAAGTGAGCGGTGGCGCGGTTGCGCCCTCTTGGCCCGGGCATGGCTTGGCATTAGCTTTAGGATCAGGTCATCGGGGGCAGGGATATGCGGCAGATAGACAGCGATGCGGGGATCGGCGCGCGCCTCTTTCTGATTGCCTTTGGTGCGATCGGGGCCTTTTGCCTGTGGGCGCTGGCGGACAGTTGGGGCGCGCAGGTCATGGGTGCCCGGGTGTTTCTGGCACTTTTTTCGTTTTCAGCGGTGTTTTTCGGCGTGGCCCTGGCGCTGTCGGGCCCCTTGTCTGTTGGCCGGTCGCTGATTGGCGCGGTGATACTGGCGCTGCCTGTGACGGGGTTGATCAGTTGGGCGGGGTTTCGGTTCGCCGATGCCAGCCAGTTTCTGGATGATGGGATAGGCCTTGTCTTTGCGGGTGTGTTCGTGGTGCTGGCGACACCGTTTTTGTCGGTGCTGATGTCGGACAGGGCCCGGGTCATGGACTATGCCACGCTTTTTGACACAGCCTGGACGATCACGGTGCGTTATGCGGCCGGGTGGCTGTTTGTCGGGGTCTTCTGGAGTGTCGTGTTCCTGTCAAACGCGCTTTTGGAGCTGGTCGGTATCGATGTGATCGAGGTCCTTTTTGACGTCGATTGGGTGCGTTTCGCGCTGAGCGGTGCGATGCTGGGTTTGGGATTGGCCGTGGCGTTCGAGCTGCGCGAGGTCGTCTCGCCTCAGCTTCTGTTGCGGCTCCTGCGCCTGGTGTTGCCGGTCCTGCTGGTCGTTGTCTCGGTGTTTCTGGCGGTCCTGCCGTTCCGGGGGCTGTCGCAGCTTTTTGGCGATTTTTCGTCTGCGGCAACCCTGATGGGTGTGGCTATTGCGGCGATTTCGCTGATCAGCACCGCGCTTGACCGTGACGATACCCAAGGGGTCCACGCGCCGCTGATGCGTGCGGCGGCGCGGGCGCTGGCCTTTACGGTGCCGGTGCTTAGCGCGCTGGCGTTTTGGGCGGTGATGCTGCGGGTGGAACAATATGCCTGGACGCCTGAACGGGTATTGGCGGCGACCGTGGCGGGTCTGCTGTTGCTTTATGGCCTGACCTATGTCGTGGCGGCTTTGCGCGGGCCTGCCTGGCGTGAGGCGATCCGGCGTGGCAACGTGGTTATGGCGCTGATGTCGCTGGGGGCTGCGGCGCTGTGGCTCACGCCGCTGTTGCACGCGGAACGGATCTCGGCCCAGAGCCAGCTTGCCCGATTTGAGCAGGGTCTTGCAACCGCCGACCAGTTGCCCCTGTGGGAGATGCGGTCCGAATGGGGGCGCGCCGGACAGACGGCGCTGGCCCGGCTGGCCGGGCTGGACGATCCTGTCCTGACCGCGCGGCTGGCGGCGCTGGACACGGCGCAGACACGGTATGATTTTCAGCGCAGCGTTATCGGGCAGAGCGCACGGACGGACCTTGAGGCGCTGATCCCGCGGATCGGCGTCCGTCCGCAGGGCGCGGTGACGCTGTCGGCGGATCTCTTTGCCGATTTGCCCGACTATCGGATCACTCGCTGGTCTGACGGTTGCGCCCGCGAGGTGAATGACAGGCCGGGCTGTGTCTGGATCTCGGGCGCTTTCCTGCCCGGTATTGCGGCCACGGATCAGGCTGTGATCCTGTTTGATGCTGGCGGTCGGGTGGAAGCCAACCATGTCGTCATTCGCGGAGGGCGTATCGCCGAACGGGTGCGGGAGCTCTATGATCTGGGCTCGGGCAGTTGGGCGCAACTGCCGCCGGATGCGATTTCGCAGGTTCTTGAGGGTGCCTTTGAGGTTGTCCCCAGCGGTGTGTCCGCCCTGCAGCTTGAAAGCCTGCGTCTGGTTCCCGGAAACTGACGGCGCGCTGTCTCGCGGAAAAATATGTACATTCCTATCTGTTTCAGGATTTCTTGATCCTGAAGCGGCATAATGGTCTCTCAGAATACTGAGGTCGGAATGCACGGGCTGATCAATAAAGGGATCGAGCGGTTTGTGATTGACACCTACGGTCAGACGACCTGGCTTGAGGTGGCAGGTCAGGCACGTCTGGGGTTCACCGAGTTTGAAGCCATGCTGACCTATGAGCCGTGCCTGACCGATCGTATGCTGGCCACGATCGCTGAGCGGTTGAGACGGCCGCGCGAGGCGGTGCTGGAGGATTTTGGCACCTTCCTCGTGGCCAGCCCGTCGCTGCCCGCGATCCGGCGTCTGATGCGGTTCGGCGGTGTCACCTATCAGGATTTCCTTCATTCGCTGGATGAGTTGTCCGACCGTGTCCGCCTGGCGATGGACGATCTGATTTTGCCGCAGCTGACACTGATCGAGCAGGGCCAAGGACAGTTCCGGTTGAGGTGCAAGCCGGGTTTGGAAGGGTTCGGCCACGTAATGGTCGGTGTGCTGCGGGCAATGGCGGATGACTATGGCGCCTTGGCGGTGCTGGATCACCACGGATACGGCGAGCAAGGGGAGGAGATTGCAATCGCGATTGTTCAGGACCCGTTTTCCGAAGGCAAGACTTTTGAACTTGGAGTGAGATGCGCATGACGGCCCGAGAAGACTCCATGGACCTGATCTGTCCAATGCATGCCATTCTGGATACCGATGGGATTATCCGCCATGCCGGTCCCACATTGCAAAAGCTGCGTCCCGATACCGGGATGGTTGGGCGCCGCATTCTTGAGATGTTCGAGGTGACGCGGCCGCAGGGGATCGATTGTGCCGCAGGTCTGATGGCGATGCGGGGGCGCACGCTGCATCTGCGGTTTCGCGATGCGCCCCATACCGCGTTCAAGGCGGTTAGCGTGCCTGATCCGTCCGGCACCGGACTGTTGATCAACCTGTCTTTTGGGATTTCGATTGTCGAGGCGGTTCAGGATTATGCGCTGACACATGCGGATTTCGCGGCCACCGATCTGACCATTGAACTGCTCTATCTGGTAGAGGCGAAATCGGCCGCAATGGATGCCTCGCGCAGGCTCAACCAGCGTCTGAGGGGGGCCCGCGACATCGCAGAGGAACAGGCCGTGACCGATGCGCTGACGGGCCTCACGAACCGGCGCGGGCTGGAAGTCATGATGAAGCGGTTGATTGCCCGAAACGGCAGATTCGCATTGATGCAGGTGGATCTGGATTTCTTCAAGCAGGTGAATGACCGGCTGGGTCATGATGTCGGCGATCAGGTGTTGCGACGGGTCGGCCAGATCATGCGGGAGGAGACACGGGATCGCGACGTGGTCGCCCGGGTCGGAGGGGACGAGTTCGTGCTGATTATCGACAGCCCGGTCTCGGTCGTCGCGGTGGAGCAGATTGGGGCGCGGTTGATCAGCCGGTTGCGGGAACCGATGGCGTTTGACCGCGAGACGTCGCGCATCTCGTGCAGCATCGGCAGCGTGTTTTCATCCGATTATGATGCGCCTGAGATCGCGCAACTCTTTAAGGATGCCGATATTGCGCTTTACGCGTCCAAGAACGCCGGGCGCGGGCGACATGTTTTTCACCATCAGCTGAAGCCGGCCGGAACAGGCGTGCATGTGAAGGATCCGACAAACGTCTGACCGCTTAGGAAGGCTGGGCGTGGTGGCGGCCTTGCGCGGGCGATAATGACGGATGCCGCGGCAGCTCGGTTATCTGTCATCGCATCGCGGGGGTGGCGGGGGGCCGTGCGGCATATTGCAGATGGTGTCTGTCTCAGGCGCACTGGACTGGATGCCAGGACAGCGAGGGTCGACGCTTCACAAGACCTGGATTGGTGCCATGCCCATGAGCCAGGCGCCGGTCGGCGTTCTGGCCGCTCGGACGCTATGCCATTTGTTTATCGGGGGCGGCCGTCTCACAGGAGCCGCCGGTCTGCCCAAATCGGGGAACCTGCGTGGTCGGTGCCAGTTCGGGGTCACTGCAACGCGTGCCACGAGCCTCCCATCTGAGGCTTTTGCGTTGTCTGGCTAAAAGACCGGACTGGCAAACGGTCGGGTTAGCTGCCGCAGGACAGGGCCCGTCTTCCTGACGGTGGGCGGCTGGTCTTGATCTGGTGGGTCCGGCACGTGAGGTGAGAAAGCGGTATACAGATGGTGCCGGTTCTGATCAGGCTTGGTTGAGGGCGTGCGCCTGTCCTCTGCGGGAGTGTGAGGCGCCGAAGACACTGTCTGATCACCGGATGGCTGTGCTCGACACCCGGTTCCTGGGTGCCCAGGCTCAAAACGCACACAGGGCCGCCGAATGGCGACCCTGTTGTAAATTCCCCATCCTGTGGGATGAAAGTGGAGCGGGCGATGAGATTCGAACTCACGACCCTTACCTTGGCAAGGTAATGCTCTACCCCTGAGCTACGCCCGCGTCCTTGGGTGAGCTGTGAGATACTGGCCCGGGCGGTCTGCTTCAAGAGGAAAATGCGTCGGCGGACAAAAAAGTCGGTGCCCGCAACCGGAGCAGTTTCTGACACAGAAACTGGCCAGAAACTGACACAGTTTCTGCACCACCCCATGACCCGCGCAAGACCGGGCCGATGGCAGACGCACATCCTGGCAGGTTATTCGAACTCGACGAGCAAATCCTTTGCATCGATCTGACCGCCTGGCGTGACATGCAGTGCCTTGACGATTGCATCGCGCTCCGCATGGATGCCTGTCTCCATCTTCATCGCTTCGATTGTGAGCAGAAGATCGCCCTCCTTGACCTCTTTGCCTGCCTGTGCGGCCACCGTCGCCACCACGCCAGGCATCGGCGCGCCCACGTGGTTGGGGTTTCCGTCCTCGGCCTTGGGCCGCGCCACGGTGGTCGATTTCACCAGACGGTTTGGCACCCGGATCACACGAGGTTGGCCGTTTAGCTCAAAGAACACGCGGACCTCTCCGTTCTCGTCCGTCTCGCCAATCGCCTGACAGCGGATTTCCAGGGTCTTTCCGGGGTCGATCTCGGCGGTGATCTCTTCGCCGGATTGCATGCCATAGAAGAATGTCTTGGTCGGCAATGTGCGGACAGGCCCGTATTGGCGATGCCTACCCATGTAATCGAGAAACACCTTGGGATACATCAGATAGCCCGAGAGATCTTCGTCATCCACGGATTTTCCGCCCATCTGCGTCGAGACATCGGCGCGCGTCGCTTCGAGATCGACCGGCGACAGATGCTTGCCCGGGCGTTCGGTGTTGGGCGCCTCATCCTTGAGCACCTTTTGCAGAATCATCTGCGGAAACCCGCCCGGAGGCTGGCCCAGATTGCCCCGCATCATGTCGACCACGCTGTCGGGGAAGGCGACATCGGTGTCGGGGTCTTCGACCTCGGCCCGGCTCAGCCCCTGGCTGACCATCATCAGGGCCATATCGCCTACCACCTTGGAGGATGGGGTGACCTTCACGATATCGCCGAACATGCGGTTCACATCGGCATAGGTGTGGGCGACCTCATGCCAGCGCTCCTCCAGACCCAGCGAGCGGGCCTGTGCCTTGAGGTTGGTGAACTGGCCGCCGGGCATCTCGTGCAGGTACACCTCGGAGGAGGGCGCCTGTTGCCCGGTCTCGAATGCCGCATAGTGGGCGCGCACGGCCTCCCAGTAATCCGAGATTTCGCGGATCGCGCCCGTGTTCAGCCCGCTGTCGCGGTCGGTGTTCTTGAGCGCTTCGACCACCGTGCCCAAGGTCGCCTGCGAGGTGTTGCCCGAGAGCGCGTCCATCGCGCAATCCACCGCATCCACACCTGCCTCACTGGCCGCAAGGATCGTCGCACAAGCCACACCGGCCGTATCATGCGTGTGGAAATGGATGGGCAGGCCGACCTCTTCCTTCAGGGCTTTGATCAGAACGCGCGCGGCTGCCGGCTTGAGAAGGCCCGCCATATCCTTGAGGCCCAGGATATGGGCGCCCGCGTCACGCAGCTCCTTTGCCGTATCGACATAGTATCTGAGATCGTATTTGGACCTCTCAGGATCCATGATGTCGCCGGTATAGCAGACGGTGCCTTCGCAGATCTTGTTCTGGTCGATTACCGCATCCATCGCGACGCGCATGTTCTCGACCCAGTTGAGGCTGTCGAACACCCGGAACACGTCGATGCCGGTGGTGGCCGCGACCCGCACGAATTCCTGCACCACATTGTCGGGGTAATTGGTATAGCCGACGCCGTTGGATCCGCGCAGCAGCATCTGTGTCATCACGTTGGGCATCGCCTCGCGCAGATCGCGCAGACGTTGCCAGGGGCATTCCTGCAAGAACCGGTAG
The DNA here is from genome assembly GCF_021404545.1 of Aestuariivita sp. Taxonomy (GTDB): domain Bacteria; phylum Pseudomonadota; class Alphaproteobacteria; order Rhodobacterales; family Rhodobacteraceae; genus Aestuariivita. The sequence goes on along the minus strand of NZ_JAAWWD010000064.1, from coordinate 20,320 downwards.
GCCACATCGAAGGTCGCGCCGCCCCAGCATTCGACCGAGAAGAGCTGCGGCAGGTTCGCGGCATAGGCAGGGGCGACGCGGATCATGTCAATCGAACGCATCCGGGTTGCCAGCAGGCTTTGGTGCCCGTCGCGCATGGTGGTGTCGGTGATCAGCAACTGGCGTTGTTTGCCCATCCAGTCGGCAACGGCCTGCGGGCCCTTTTGTTCCAGCAGGTTGCGCGTGCCCATCATCGGTTCGGCCCGCAAGGCGGGCGGTCTTGGATCTTTGAGATCGGCGGACGGACGCGGGCGGTCCTTGGTCTCGGGATGCCCGTTCACCGTGATATCGGCGATATAGGTCAGCACCTTTGTGCCGCGGTCGCGGCGCTTGTTGAACTGAAAGAGGGCCGGTGTCTCGTCGATAAACTTGGTCGTGTATTCATTCGACAGAAAGGTGGGATGTTTCAGCAGGTTCTCGACAAAGGCGATATTGGTGCTGACCCCGCGGATGCGGAATTCACGCAGGGCGCGGTCCATCCGGGCAATCGCCATTTCGGGCGTGGGCGCTTTGGCGGTGACCTTGGTCAGAAGCGAATCGTAATACCGCGTGATCACCCCGCCGGTATAGGCCGTGCCGCCATCCAGACGGATGCCCATGCCCGTGGCTTCGCGGTATGCGGTGATGCGACCGTAATCAGGGATGAAATTGTTTTGGGGGTCTTCGGTGGTGATCCGGGTTTGCAGCGCGTGGCCGGTCAGAACCACATCCTCCTGGGTGGGCTTGCCGGTGGCTTCGGCAATGGTCTTGCCCTCGGCGATCAGGATCTGGGCCTGCACGATGTCGATGCCCGTGACCTCTTCGGTGACGGTATGTTCGACCTGCACGCGCGGGTTCACCTCGATGAAATAGAACTGGTCTGTCTCCATATCCATCAGGAACTCGACCGTGCCCGCGCATTCGTAATTCACGTGTTTGCAGATTTTGTAGCCGAGCTCGCAAATCTCGGCGCGTTGCCGGTCAGAGAGGTAGGGCGCGGGCGCGCGTTCCACGACCTTTTGATTGCGCCGCTGGACCGAGCAGTCGCGCTCAAACAGGTGATACATGCCGCCATGTTTGTCGCCCAGGATCTGCACCTCCACGTGGCGCGCGCGCAGGATCATCTTTTCCAGATAGCCTTCGCCATTGCCGAATGCGGCCTCGGCCTCCCGGCGCCCTTCGAGGACCTTTTCCTCCAACTCCGCCTCGGCCTGGATCGGGCGCATGCCACGCCCGCCGCCGCCCCAGGAGGCCTTGAGCATCAGCGGATAACCGATCTTGCCCGCCTCCTTGCGGATCGCATCCATGTCGTCACCCAGCACCTCGGTGGCGGGGATCACAGGGACACCGGCTTCTATCGCGACTTTGCGTGCGCTGGCCTTGTCACCCAGCGCACGCATGGTGTCGGCTTTGGGTCCGATAAAGGTGATGCCGTTCTGGGTACAGGCATCCACGAAATCGGGATTTTCAGACAAGAGCCCGTATCCTGGATGGATGGCATCCGCACCGCATTGCTTGGCCACGCGGATCATCTCGTCGATCGACAGATAGGCCGCAACGGGTCCCATCCCCTCGCCGATGCGGTACGCTTCATCCGCCTTGAACCGATGCAGGCCCAGCTTGTCCTCTTCGGCAAAGATGGCCACGGTGCGTTTGCCCATCTCATTGGCGGCGCGCATGATGCGGATGGCGATTTCGCCGCGATTGGCGATCAGGATCTTGCGGAACTCGGTCATATGCGCCCTCTGGCTTGGCAGGTTCTGCGGATCATTATGAAGTTTCCGCCACGTCGTAAACAGGGGCAACTGGCAAGATCGCCGATGTTTGCGCAACCGGCCCGCAGGCTTGTGCCTATCCGGGCCTATCGGCAACAGGGTGCGTCGGTTCGGAGCATGTTTTTGTCGAAAAAGCGATTGGGCAGGGCCGGGCTGCCCTGATAGCAGTGGCCGGGTCGGGTAGGATCGTCCCGGCGGATCAAGGAGATGATCATGCGTTTTTCCGGCCTGCGCGTCCTCAAGGAGGGGCTTACCGGCAACAAGGGATGGGGCCCGCATTGGCGTGATCCCGAGCCGAAACCCGACTATGACATCGTGATCATCGGGGGTGGTGGGCACGGTCTGGCGACGGCCTATTACCTGGCCAAGGAGCACGGCCTGACCAATATCGCGGTGCTGGAAAAGGGTTACATCGGCGGCGGCAATGTAGGGCGCAACACCACCATCGTGCGGGCCAATTACACGATGCCGGGCAATTCCGAGTTCTACAGTCATTCCCTGAAATTGTGGGAAGGGCTGGAAGAAGATCTCAATTACAATGTGATGCATTCCCAGCGCGGGGTTATCAACCTCTTTCATTCCGATGGGCAGCGCGATTATGCGGCACGGCGTGCGAATGCGATAGTCAATCAGGGCGATGATGCACAGCTTCTGGACCGCGCGCGCGTGAAAAAGATGTTGCCTTATCTCGATTACGACAATGCGCGCTTTCCGATCTATGGCGGGCTTTACCATCCCCGCGGCGGTACGGCGCGCCATGACGCGGTGGCCTGGGGATTTGCGCGCGGTGCCGACCGGCGCGGGGTGGATCTGTTGCAGAATTGCGAGGTGACCGGGATCGACATCGAGGATGGCAAGGTTACCGGCGTGCAAACCTCACGCGGGCCGATCCGGGCCAGAAAGGTCGGGATCGTGGTCGCGGGCCGCTCGGGTCAGGTGGCGGCGATGGCCGGGATGCGTCTGCCGATCGAAAGCAATATCCTCCAGGCCTTTGTCACCGAAGGGCTCAAGCCCTGCATCGACCACGTCGTGACCTTCGGGATGGGGCACTTCTATATCAGCCAGTCTGACAAGGGCGGTCTGGTCTTTGGCGGCGATCTGGATTTCTACGCGTCATACGCGGCGCGCGGCAACCTGCCCATGGCCGAACATGTGATGGAAGCGGGCATCGCGCTGATGCCGATGATCGGCAAGGCGCGGGTGCTGCGGTCCTGGGGCGGCATCATGGACATGACGCCCGACGGCTCGCCCATTATCGACCGGACCGGGATTGAAGGGCTCTACCTGAATGGCGGCTGGTGTTACGGCGGATTTAAGGCGGTGCCCGGCTCGGGCCATGCCTTTGCCCATCTGATGGCGACGGAGCGCTATCACGAGAACGCCACCAAATTCCGCCTGGACCGGTTCCGGGACGGTTATGGGTTGATGGATGAAGAGGGCACAGGCTCTCAACACAACCTGCATTGAGGGTGGCTGCCGTGGGATGTCGTATTTTTAAGCAAGAAGAAGCAATGGAGCAGCGCCCATGAGGATCACCTGTCCGATTTGCGGTGAGCGGGACAGCCGCGAGTTCTCGTATCGGGGGGCGGATGTGGCCTTGCGCCGACCTTCACCCGATGCCTCGGAGGCCGCGTGGGACGATTACGTGCATCTGCGCGACAACCCGGCGGGTGTAACGCGCGATCTGTGGCATCACGCGGCGGGGTGTTCGGCCTGGGTGGTGGTGACGCGCAATACCGTGACCCATGAGGTGTTGGAGACCCAACTGGCAGCCGACGAGGTGCGCGCATGAGAGTTCTGGGCAAAGGGCTGATCGACCGCGCGACCCCTGTGGGGTTCACCTTTGACGGGGTGCGGTATGAGGGCTTTGAGGGCGACACGCTGGCCTCGGCCCTCTTGGCCAATGATGTGCGCCTTATGGGGCGGTCGTTCAAGTATCACCGCCCGCGCGGTGTGCTGACCGCAGGCAGTGAGGAGCCCAATGCGCTGGTCACCGTGGGCACGGGGCCCGCTCAGGATCCCAATATGCGCGCCACGGTGCAGGAGATCTATGAGGGGCTGGAGGCCCGCTCGCAGAACCGCTGGCCGTCGCTTGCCTTTGACGTGATGTCGGTCAACGATCTGGCGGCGCCGTTCCTGGGTGCGGGATTTTACTACAAGACCTTCATGTGGCCGCGCGCCTTTTGGGAAAAGCTTTATGAGCCGGTGATCCGCCGGGCCGCCGGTCTGGGCGCGCTGTCCGGCGACCCGGTGGAGGATCGGTACGAGCGGGCCTGGGCGTTCTGCGACCTTCTGGTGATCGGCGCGGGGCCAGCAGGCTTGATGGCGGCGCAGACGGCGGCGCGCGCGGGTCTCGATGTGATTCTGGCCGATGAGGATGCGCGCATGGGCGGGCGGCTTTTGGCCGAACGCCATGAGGTGGGCGGGACATCCGGCCCTGAGTGGGTCGCGTCCATGCTCGAGGACCTGGGTGGGATGCCCAATGTGCGCCTGATGACCCGGACCACCGTCACTGGGGCCTATGATCAGGGCACCTATGGGGCGCTTGAACGGGTCGGGCATCATTTGCCCCGTGCGGGCCATCGCCCGCTGGAGACGTTCTGGCGCATCGTCGCCAAGCGTGCGATCCTGGCGGCGGGCGCGCTGGAGCGTCCGGTGGCATTCGCCAACAACGACCGGCCCGGGATCATGACGGCGGGGGCCGTGCGCGCCTATCTCAATCGCTGGGGCGTGAGCCCGGGGCGGGCCGTGTCCGTCTTTGGCAACACTGACGATATCTACCGCACCGCGCGGGATCTCAAATCCGCGGGCGTGCATGTGGCCGCCGTGGTTGACGCGCGCGCCGACGCCGATGCGCCCATCGACGTGCCGGTCTATAAGGGGGCGGTCGTGTGCGACAGCGCGGGCGGCAAACATCTGGAGAGCATCACCATCCGGACGGCTGGGCGGGAGGAGAAGATCTCAACCGATTGTCTTGCGATGACGGGCGGCTGGAACCCGACGGTGCATTTGACCTGCCACATGAACGGGCGGCCCGCCTGGCGCGACGATATCCTGGCCTTTGTGCCGCGCCCCGACGCCATTCCGGGCATGGAGGTGGCAGGCGCCTGCAACGGAGCGATGTCGACCGCCGCCTGCCTGCGCGAAGGTGCCGAGGCCGCCGGAGGCATCGTCGCCGATCTTGGCAAGAGCGTCTCCGAGCTGGATCTGCCCGAGGCCGAGGATGATCCGTATCGTCCAGCGCCGCTCTGGCATGTGCCGGGCAAGGGGCGCGCCTGGCTCGATTTTCAGAACGATGTGACGGTCAAGGATGTCAGGCAGGCCGCGGTGGAGAACTTCCGCTCGGTCGAGCATATGAAGCGCTATACCACCCAAGGCATGGCGACTGATCAGGGCAAGAATTCCAATGTTGCCGCGCTGGCCGTGCTGGCCGATGCCACCGGTCGCGCGATCCCCGAGACCGGGACAACCACCTTTCGCCCGCCTTATGCACCGGTTGCGATGGCCGCGATGGGATCGGGGGCACAGGGCAAGGGGTTCGCGCCCGAACGCTTCACCACCTCTCACAAGGCCACGGTTGAACGCAAAGCACCGATGATCGAGGCAGGGCTCTGGTACAGGCCCAGCTATTTCCCACATCCCGGAGAGGACACATGGCGCCAGTCCTGCGACCGGGAGGTGGGTTATGTCCGTAATGCGGTGGGGATTTGCGATGTCTCGACCCTGGGAAAGGTCGATATTCAGGGCCCCGATGCGGCCAAGCTTCTGGATTTCGTCTATATCAACATGTTCTCGACACTGAAGGTCGGGCGCGTGCGCTATGGTCTGATGCTGCGCGAGGATGGCCATGTGATGGATGACGGCACCACCGCGCGGCTGGCCGAGCATCACTATGTGATGACCACCACAACTGCCGCGGCGGGCCAGGTGATGGCGCATCTGGATTTCGTGCATCAATGCCTGCACCCCGAATGGGACGTATCGTTCACGTCAGTGACCGAGCAATGGGCGCAGTTCGCCGTGGCAGGTCCGAAATCACGCGCGCTGTTGAACAACCTGCTGGATCTGCCGCTCGACGATGCGACCTGGCCGTTCATGGCCTGTGGCGAGATCTCCGTCGCGGGCATCAAGGGGCGGCTCTTTCGGATCTCCTTTTCGGGCGAGCACGCCTATGAGATCGCGGTGCCCGCACGGTATGGCGACAGCCTCTTCCGGTTGTTGGTGGCCCGGGCCGAAGGGATGGAGGGCGGCGCCTACGGGATGGAGGCGCTCAATGTGCTCCGGATCGAAAAAGGGTTCATCACCCATTCCGAAATCCATGGCCGGGTGACTGCCTTTGATATCGGGATGGAGCGGATGGTGTCGGCCAAGAAAGACTGCATCGGCAAGGTCATGGCCGCGCGGCCCGGTCTGATGGACCCCGAGCGCGAACGGCTGGTGGGGCTGAAACCCGCCGGTGCGACGAAACAGCTGACCACGGGCGCGCATCTTTTTGCCCAAGGGGCCGACCCGGTGCGCCTTAACGATCAGGGCTATATCACTTCGGTGGGCTTTTCGCCGAGCCTGGGCAGCATGCTGGCGCTGGGCTTTCTGAAGAACGGGCCGGACCGGTATGGTGAGACTGTGAAAATGGTCGATCACGTGCGGGGGATCGAAGCGCTCTGCGAAGTTGTGAACCCGGTCTTTTTTGACCCAGAAGGAGGGCGCGTCCGTGGTTGATTTGATTGCCAAGAGCCCCTGTGACGGGCTGTTGCCCAAGACTATGGACGGGATCAGCCTGACGGAGGTCGAGATGACGTCGATCACCTCGGTGGCGCCGTTCAAGGGGCGGGAAGGGGCCTTGTCCGAGGCGCTCAAGACCGCGCATGGCATGGCGTTTCCGGCCCCCAACCGGGCCACCGGCAAAGAAGGGGCACGCGCGGTCTGGTTTTCCCGCGGGCAGGCGGTGCTGATCGGGCCGGAACCGGATGTGGCGCTGGGCAGATTTGCCGCGCTCACCGATCAATCCGATGCTTGGTCGGTTGTGCGCCTTGACGGGGAAGGGGTCGAAGAGGTGCTCGCGCGGCTGGTGCCGATTGATCTGAGACCCCAGAGCTTTAAACGCGGACACACGGCACGCACGCAGCTGATGCATATGACGGCCTCGATCACCCGGGTCGGAGAGCGCGCGTTTCAGATCATGGTGTTTCGGTCGATGTCCGCCACACTCGTTCACGATCTCGAAACCGCCATGGAAGGTGTCGCTGCACGGGGGTAATGTGCGCCGCGTGTAACACGTGATTCCGGAGGATCCGATGCGGCTCACCCTGACTGTTTTGGCCCTGACCCTGATACCCTTGGCGGTGCAGGCCGATGAAATTGCCCCCGAAGCCTGCGAGATTACCGCAGGTATCGTGGCCGAGGCGCAAGCGCTGCGTGTGGATGGCGATACCGAGCGGCGTGCGACCCGCAAGCTGAACCGAGCGCATGCCGAGCTGGGCGCCAGTTACACCGAGCAGGTGATCCCGCTTTTGACCAATTACGTCTATATGCAGCCCGAAGCCGCGCTGGATCAGGATCTGGCGGCGTTCTGGAAGCAGACCTGTCTGACAACAGACCTGTCGTCGGTTTTGCCCGGCGACTAATCCTGCTAGGTTGGTGGGGATGAGCTTGCCACCCGGATTCTTGGACGAATTGCGCAGCCGCACCAGCCTGACCCAGGTGGTGGGGCGCAAGGTGATGTGGGATGCGCGCAAGTCCAATCAGGGCAAGGGCGACATGTGGGCGCCGTGCCCCTTTCACCAGGAAAAAACCGCGTCTTTTCATGTCGATGACCGCAAGGGGTTCTATTACTGCTTTGGCTGCCACGCGAAAGGCGATGCGATCGGCTTTGTCAAGGACACCGAAAACGTTAGCTTTATGGAGGCGGTCGAGATTCTGGCACGTGAGGCCGGGATGCCGATGCCCGCCCGCGACCCGCAAGCCCAGCAAAAGGCCGACCGGCGCACGCAATTGGCCGATGTGATGGAGCAGGCCGTGCAGTTTTTTCGCCTGCAACTGCGCACCGGGGCGGCGTCCGACGCACGCGATTATCTGACCCGCCGTGGCCTGAGCGACGCTGTGCTTGAGCGTTGGGAGATCGGCTTTGCTCCGGATGGCTGGCAGGCGCTCTGGGATCATCTGCGCGGCAAGGGCGTGGAGGAGGATCTGATCCTTGGCGCGGGGCTCGCCAAAGCCTCCACCAAGGGCAAGAAACCCTATGACACGTTTCGCAACCGGATCATGTTCCCGATCCGCGACGCGCGCGGGCGCGCCATCGCCTTTGGCGGGCGCGCGATGGACCCCAGCGACAATGCCAAATACCTGAATTCCCCTGAGACAGAGCTTTTCGACAAGGGCCGCAGCCTTTACAACCACGGGCCCGCGCGCACGGCTGCGGGCAAGGGCCAGCCCTTGATCGTGGCCGAAGGGTATATGGATGTCATCGCGCTGGCGGAGGCGGGCTTTGGCGCCTCGGTGGCGCCGCTGGGTACTGCGGTGACGGAACCGCAGCTGCAATTGCTATGGCGCATCGCGCCCGAGCCGATCATCGCGCTGGATGGCGATACGGCGGGCCTGCGCGCGGCGATGCGGCTGATCGATCTGGCGCTGCCGCTCTTGGAGGCGGGCCAATCCCTGCGCTTTGCCATCATGCCCGAAGGGCAGGACCCTGACGATCTGCTCCGCGCCAAAGGACCGCAGGCCGTGCAGGCGGTACTGGATCAGGCGATGCCTATGGTGCGGCTGCTGTGGCAGCGCGAGACCGAGGGCAAGAGCTTTGACAGCCCCGAGCGCAAGGCGGCGCTGGACAAGGCGCTGCGCGACAAGATCAAGCTGATCCGCGATCCGTCGATCCGCCAGCATTACGGCGCCGAGATCAAGGATCTGCGCTGGCAGCTGTTCCGACCCGCGCGCGGCGGCGGCGCCCGCAAGCCCTGGCAACCTGGACGCCAGGCACTGGCCACCCCTCGGGCCGACACCAAATCCTCTATGCTGGTGGCGGCGGGCGAGGGTGCCGAGGAGCGCCTGCGCGAGGCCGTGATCCTGGCCGCCATCATCGCCACGCCCCAGGTCGCTGCCGAGTTCGAGAGCGGGATCGAGGGGCTGCGCTGCGCCGATCCCGACCATGCGATCCTGCGCGATCTGATTTTGCGTGTCGCGATTGACACACCTGACGTGCTTGGGGACCAAATCGAAGCGCAATTGGGCGCGCAGGCCCTTGAAAATCTGCACGCCCTTCGCCATGTCGCGATAACGCCCTGCGTGCGTCAGCCCGGCAACGTGGACCTCGCCCAGATGACGGTCGCCGAGGAGCTTGCCAAACTGGACGCCTATCGCGGGGTGATGGCCGAGGTTGCCGAGGCGACCGAAGATCTTGACGGCGCCGCCGATGAGGCGGTGACCTGGCGGCTGGGTCAGGCGGCCGAAGCGCGAAATCGCGCGATGCGCAGTCAGCAGGAAGACAAGGCCGCGTATGACACGGGACAGAACGGCGCGCGAATCAACCGGGATGAACGCCAGGCGTTCGACGCGCTTTTGGACAAGATCAGGTTTTCCAAACCGGAGCGCTGAGTCGATTTGGTAAAGGAAAGCTAAAGAAAAACAGGGTAAACGGGGTGACGAATCACAGAAACGCGCTATTGATTCGGTTCATGTCGAATCACTCCGTAGCCTTCGGGAGCATTTAATGGCCGCCAAAGACACGAATGAAGACCGCAAATCCGATGATCAGGATGCGGAACACTCCTTTGACATGAGCCAAGCCGCCGTCAAGAAGATGATCGGCGAGGCGCGCGAAAAGGGGTATATCACCTATGATCAACTCAATCAGGTGCTGCCGCCCGATCAGGTGAATTCCGAACAGATCGAAGATGTCATGTCGATGCTCAGCGAAATGGGCATCAACATCATCGAGGATGAAGAGGCCGAGGAGGAAGAGCAAAGAGGCTCGACCGAGGTGGCCACGACCGAGACCGCGCGCGATCTGACGCTGGGCTCCACGGGTCAGGAGAAACTGGACCGCACCGACGATCCGGTGCGCATGTATCTGCGCGAAATGGGGTCGGTCGAGCTGTTGAGCCGCGAGGGCGAGATTGCCATCGCCAAGCGGATCGAGGCCGGGCGCAACACGATGATCGCGGGCTTGTGTGAAAGCCCGCTGACCTTTCAGGCGATCACCATCTGGCGCGAAGAACTTCTGAGCGAAGAGATCCTTCTGCGCGATGTGATTGATCTGGAAACCACGTTCTCGGGCCAGTTGGGCGAGGATGGCGAGGTCGAAGAGCCGCTTGTCGATGCCACCCAGGTGGCACCCAAGAAGGAAGAGACCGAAAGCACGCCCGAGCTTGATGCCGATGGCAACCCGATTGCCACGGATGATGACGAGGACGAGGACGATCAGGCCAACATGTCGCTGGCCGCGATGGAAGCCGTGCTCAAGGATCAGGTGCTGGTCACGCTGGAGCAGATCGCAGGCGATTACGCGCAGTTGAGCGAGATGCAGGACAGCCGGATCTCCGCCACGCTGAACGAAGATGACACCTTCTCGGTCAAGGATGAGGCGACCTATCAGAAATTGCGCTCCGAGATCGTGGAACTGGTCAACGGACTGCACCTGCACAACAACCGGATCGAGGCGCTGATCGACCAGCTTTACGGTATCAACCGTCGGGTGATGTCAATTGACAGCGCGATGGTCAAACTGGCCGATCAGGCGCGGATCAACCGCAAGGAATTCATCGACGCCTATCGCGGTCGCGAGCTTGATCCAAACTGGCTGGCCGAAATGGGTGACAAGTCGGGGCGCGGCTGGCAGATGTTCATCGAACGCTCCACCGAAAAGGTCGAAGAACTGCGCGCCGATATGGCCCAGGTGGGCCAGTATGTCGGCCTGGATATCTCTGAATTCCGCCGCATCGTGAACCAGGTCCAGAAGGGCGAGAAAGAAGCGCGCCAGGCCAAAAAGGAAATGGTGGAAGCCAACCTGCGCCTGGTGATCTCGATCGCCAAGAAATACACCAACCGCGGCTTGCAATTCCTTGATCTTATTCAGGAAGGCAATATCGGCCTGATGAAGGCGGTGGACAAGTTCGAGTATCGCCGCGGCTACAAATTCTCCACCTATGCGACGTGGTGGATTCGGCAGGCGATCACCCGGTCCATCGCCGATCAGGCCCGCACCATCCGTATCCCGGTGCATATGATCGAGACGATCAACAAGCTGGTGCGCACCGGCCGCCAGATGCTGCACGAGATCGGTCGCGAACCCACGCCCGAGGAACTTGCCGAGAAGCTCCAGATGCCTTTGGAAAAGGTGCGCAAGGTGATGAAGATCGCCAAGGAGCCGATTTCGCTGGAAACGCCCATTGGCGACGAGGAAGACAGCCAGCTTGGCGACTTCATCGAAGACAAGAACGCCGTCCTGCCGCTCGACAGTGCCATTCAGGAAAACCTCAAGGAAACCACGACGCGGGTTCTGGCCTCTCTCACCCCGCGCGAGGAACGGGTATTGCGCATGCGGTTCGGCATCGGGATGAACACCGATCACACGCTCGAAGAGGTGGGCCAGCAATTCAGCGTGACGCGCGAACGGATCCGTCAGATCGAGGCCAAGGCGCTGAGAAAGCTCAAGCATCCCTCGCGGTCGCGCAAGCTGCGGTCATTCCTGGACCAGTAAGGCTGGTTTGGCCGGTTCCGGTCGTTGACGGATGACACTATCGAAACGTTCCCTTTCAGCCAATTGCGGGCAGAAAGGGGCTGTTTGCCAACAGGCTGTTCTCTCTCTCCAGTCGGATGATCGCCGCAACCCGAGATGGGTCTGGGCCGGGAGGCGGATGCCGCAGGTCAAAAATCACGTTGTTGGTGGTGAGTTTGCCCAGGCGGTCTTGCTGGTGGAAACCTTTAGGCGCGCTTGAAAACACAGGGCGCATCCCCGCTGTGATGCCATGGCCCGGAAGGCTGATCGGCTGGGCCGAGCCCATGCGGGGTCCCCTCCTGTCAACCACTGTGCCGCGACCACAAAACTCCTTTTCGGTAAAACCCGCGTGAGCGATACTGGCCCCCAGCCTGCCACGCGTCACATAGTCAAAAAAATCCAACTCAAAAAGGAGCTATTCCCATGCGCCGCGCCTTCGCCATTGCTGCCCTGATTGCCACCCTTCCGTTCAGCGCGCAGGCGTTCACTGCCGAAAACCGGCTGAACGTGGCCGATATCGGCGGCGGCGTTTACGAGGTTGTCGGGCGGCCCGGTATTTCGGGGGCACGCCAGTTCTGGTGTGCGGCCGGCGATTATGCGTTTTCCTTGGGTGTGCCGACCAACACCCGGGTCTACCTGGTCAGCGGGCGCCAGCCGAGCGTGACCGAGCCGGGGCGCACCGCAGTGCGCTTCACCTTGGACCCCCGGGCCGCAGGCATCACACCGCTCACGCCGCAATTGGTGCTGACGGTGAAGGTGCCGGGCGATAACCTGAGCGTGGCCGTGGCCCGCGAGTTCTGCGGCGTCGTGGTCAGCCGACCGTGATGAAAGGATAACGCAATGAGTTTTTATGCGATGAGCGCCGCACTCGGCCTTGCGATTGTGATTGCGTTGCCGTCGAGCGCCTGGGCGTTTCGCGCCAAAAACCACCTTGAGGTCAACCCGATCACGCAGACCCGCTTTGAGGTGATCCAGCGCGCCGGGGCGGGCGCGTCGGATTTCTGGTGTGCTGCGGGTGATTATGCCCGCCGCGTCCTTGGCGTGGCCGCCAATCAGCCGGTCTATCTGGTGGCTGGACGCGACACGGCCCAAACGCGCACCAACCGCATCGCTGTCACGTTCTCGCTCGACGCGCCGCCAGAGGCTGCGAATTTCGCGACCAAACCCCTGACATTGAACCTCGATGCGATTGGCGACAGCCTGCGTGCCGCATTCGCTGAACAGTATTGCTATGGCGGGCTGGGCGACCAGCGGAAACTCTTTCCCTGAGTGGTGCAGACCTCCTTTGACATCCATACCGCCGGACCCGGCCTGTACGAGTTCACCGATCCGGTCCGGCGCTGGGTGTCCGAGACGCAGAGCGGTCCCGGGCTCCTGACACTCTTTGTGCGCCACACCAGCGCGTCGCTGCTGATCCAAGAAAATGCCGATCCAGAGGTGCAGACGGATCTGACCGCGTTCTTCGACCGGTTGGTGCCGCCTTCCGATCACCCAACAATGGGTTATCTGCGCCACACCTATGAGGGCCCCGATGATATGCCTGCCCATATCAAGGCCGCAATGATGCCGGTCAGTCTGTCCATCCCGGTCGCAGATGGAGCACCTCTGCTGGGCACCTGGCAAGGCATCTTTGTTTTCGAGCACCGCCGCGCACCGCACACACGTCAGGTTGTCGCCCATCTGACACGATAGTGGCCCACCATGTCTGGGGGCCGCATTTCCCCCCTACCCAAATCCTAGCGTTGTCCCTATAGTTGTGGATAAGTGGGCTCCACGTCCCACAACAGAGGCGGAAAACTGGAGAGGGGGAGGCCGATGCGCTGCCCGTTTTGCGGAAATATCGACACTCAGGTGAAAGATTCCCGGCCCGCCGAGGATCACGTCTCCATTCGCAGGCGGCGGTTCTGTCCGGCCTGCGGCGGGCGCTTCACCACTTATGAGCGGGTGCAGTTGCGCGATCTTGTGGTGATCAAAAGCAGCGGCAAGCGCGAGGATTTCGACCGGGACAAGCTTGAACGCTCCATCCGGATTTCGATGCAGAAACGACCCATCGAGCCCGAACGCATCGACCAAATGATCTCGGGCATCGTGCGGCGGCTTGAAAGCATGGGTGAGACGGACATCCCGTCCAAAAAAATCGGTGAGATCGTGATGGAGGCTCTGGCCCGGATCGACACCGTCGCTTACGTGCGATTTGCCAGCGTTTACAAGAATTTCCAGGCGGCGGATGATTTCGAGGATTTCGTCCAGGAGCTGCGCCCACCGGTTCCACCGGAAAGCTGATCCGGCATGGACCGCGCCACCGATATCAGGTGGATGCGTCTGGCCTTGTCGCTGGGGCGGCGGGGGCAGGGGCGTGTCTGGCCGAACCCGGCTGTCGGCTGCGTGATCGTGCGCGAGGGCCGCGTGCTGGGGCGCGGCTGGACCCAGCCCGGAGGCCGCCCCCATGCCGAGACCGAGGCGCTGGCGCAAGCAGGTGCGGCCGCGCGTGGCGCCACCGTCTATGTCAGTCTGGAGCCTTGCGCCCATCACGGTGCCACCCCGCCTTGTGCCGAGGCGCTGATCGCGGCGGGCATCGCGCGTGTCGTCGCCCCGATCGAGGACAGCGATGCGCGCGTGGCGGGGCAGGGCTTTGCGATGCTGCGTGCCGCCGGGATCGCCGTCACCACCGGCATCTGTGTGGACGAGGCCGCTGCCGATCACGCGGGGTTTTTCCTCAAGACCGATCTGGGGCGCCCGCGCGTGACCCTGAAACTCGCCGCCAGTTTCGATGGCCGGATCGCCACCGCGACTGGGCAAAGCCAGTGGATCACGGGTGCGCCCGCGCGGCGTCTGGTGCATGCGATGCGCGCGCGCCATGACGCGGTGATGGTTGGCGCGGGGACGGCGCGCGCCGATGATCCATCTCTGACCGTGCGCGATCTGGGTATCGCCCATCAGCCGGTCCGCGTCGTCGTGTCCCGCAGGCTGGATCTGCCGCTGCTCGGGCAATTGGCGCGCAGCGCGCGCGCTGTCCCAGTGTGGTTGATGCATGGCGGCGATGCGGATGCCGAGAGGCGCACCGCCTGGGATTGGCTGGGCGCACGGCTGTTCCCATGTGCCGTGGCTGGTGCGCAGCTCGATCCCGGCGATGTCGTGCAGCAACTGGGCAGTGCCGGTCTGACTTCGGTATTTTGCGAGGGAGGCAGCGCGCTGGCGGCCTCGCTATTGGCCGCCGATCTGGTGGATGAACTGATCGGATTCTCGGCCGGGTTGGCGATCGGGGCCGAAGGTCTGCCCGCGATCGGCGCCATGGGGCTTGATCGGCTTGAGTCCGCGCCGCGTTTCGATCTGGTGGACGTAAAGCCCGTGGGGGATGACATCCTGCACCGCTGGAAGCGGAAGGAAAGCTGAGCGCACCGCTTATCGCCAAAGATGGGCGTAGGTGGCAAAGATCCCTTGCAGCTTCGCAAGCGCTCGATTGACGGCTCCGGGATGTGGAACGGTGCCCGAGGCCAGCCGATCCACCACCACCTCAACCGGACAGGCCCGCCCGGTCACCGGGTCGAAGTAGCGCGGATAATCGATCAGCACAGCATGCGCCAACCCGTTTAGATCGGGCCGCGCCTCGCGCCGGGCGGGCATCTCTGCCAGATCCCGGGTCAGGCCCCACCCGGCATAGAAGGGCGCGCCCAGAGTGGTCACCGAAAGCCCCCTCAAAAGCGCCTCGAACCCGGTGCCGGAGGTGATGGTCCAGACCTCTTGCACGGCACCCAAGAGCGCCGCCATATCCGCGTGTTCGGCAGTGAAATCGGCCAGATCCTGCGCGTCGATGGCGCCCTTGCGCAGACCCGCCTCCACATCCGGGTGCGGCTTGTAGATCAGCACCGCCTCGGGGTTGGCGGCGCGCGCGGCCTTGAGCAGTGCGCGGTTGGTGCGCACCGCGCCCGCACCGGTCAGGATCGAGGCGTCGTCCTCCACCTGGCCCGGCACCAGGATGCGATGCCCCCGGGGCAGGTCGGGGAGTGCGCCGCCGAGGTTGTATTTGCTGAGCCCCTTGACGGTCAGCGCCTCGATCAACCGCTCGGCCCTCAGGGCCTGATCGGGGCGCAGGGTCTCGCGCCGGGCGATCCAGTGCTCCAAACGGCTGGGCCGGGTCGGATCGTAGTAGATGCCCAGATCATCGGTGACCAGGGACAGCGGCGGGACCAGTTCGGCGCCCAGCCCGCGTGAGCGTAACAGCCCATCCTCGATCCGCACCGCACCTGCGTGTTCGGCTCCGGCCTTGCCCGCCCAGATCATCCAGGCACGGCCCATAGAGCGGGCCCGGTCGGCATCATCGGTGAAGATCATACGTTTTTCCTGACCGAAGACCCGCTGGAACGGTTTGCGCTTCCACAGCCGTATTCCGCTGGCAACCCAGCCGTCGCGGTCGGCGCGAAAGGCGCTCACCTGCGCCTCCATCATGTCCAGAACCCGCTCTAGCGTGCAGAGCCGGTCGCGAAAGGGATCGTACCACACCGGATAGAGGATCATCGCGGCGGCAAATAGCTGCGCTCGGGTCAGACTGCGCGTGCGGTGGGGCAGGTCGGCGTGATCGACCGTCAGTCCCCATCCCGCATAGAACGGCGTGCCGAAGACGCGGGGCTTGTGACCGGCCAGGATCGCCTCGAAACCCATTTGCGAGGACATGGTGTAAACACCCACCGCCCCTTCGAACAGCGACCACGGGCTTGCGGGATCGGTGTAAAGCGCAATGCGGTCGTTCTCATCCTCGGGCCCGAAATATCCTGCGCGATAGCCGCTGGTTGTTTCGGGATGCGCTTTGATCAGGACGCGCGCGCCGGGGTTTTCCTCCTGCGCGAAGGCGAGCATTTCCAGGAACGCCGCGCGATCTGCGCCGCTGGCGGTGACCGAAGCATCGCCGCGGGTCTGATCGATGACCAGCACATAGCCGGGATCGGGCGGCGGCAGGCGCGGATCATGGGCATTGTATTTCGACAGATGCGCTTCTTTCAGCCGGACGATCGCATGGCGTGCGCGGTTCAAGAGGGCGGTGTCGTCCAGGGGGGCCGTGGCGAGCATCTGTTCCAGATCCGAGCGCTGGCTGGCGTCGAAATGCACGCCGTTTCGATCCAGATGCAGACCGATGGGCGGCGCGCCCGCGCGTCCGGGATGGATGGAGCGTAAGAACGCATCCTCGACCCGCAGAACTGGCACCTTGCGCCGCGCGGCCACGCCAAGACCGCGATGGGCGGTCGGGCTGTTGCCCCAGACACCGACCATATCGTTCGCGCCAGGCAAGCCCAAACCGATCCGGTAGCCCGCCAGCGTCAGGATACGGCGGAGCCGCCATTGGGTGAGAAACCCGCCATTATAGACGAAAAGCCGCCGGGGAGAGGTCTCACCGGCGGCAGGCATACCCGACATGCGGGCCATGTTACTCGGACAGGGTTGTCAGCGAGCTGACGGTGGTCAGACCCCCCGTGAGCGACGAGATTGTCTTGTTCCACTGGGTAAACGGGGCTTCGGTCACATAAAGGGTGTCACCGTCGCGGATCACGAAGTCGCGTGCCATGAAAAGACCGTTAGGCTCGGTCAGATCCAGCACATAGACCATTCGCTGCGGCCCGATCAGATCGTCCCGGCCCAACACCTGGGCGGCGATCTCGGGCGCTTCGTTCCGCAGGACAAAGACACCGGTTGGATCGGCGGCAAAGGTCAACAGACCGCCAACCTGGGCGATCCCTTCCAGGGCGGAAAGGTTCTGGCTGACAAACGGTACGCGCGCCTGCGATGCGGTGGCCCCCAGCGCGGTGAAAGAGCGGGTGTCCTCTTCGACAAAGATACGGTCGCCGCCGCGTAGCGCGATGTCGAGTTCCGGATGCTCGACCAGATCGTTGAACCAGATCGTGCCCTGCTGACCGCCCCGCGTCACAGTGAGGCGGGTGATTTCAGGCTCGGTTACGATGCCGCCAGCACTGGCCAGCATCGACGACAGGGTCCGGGTCGGCCGTTCGATCGCAAAGACGCCCTGACCGCCCGCGCCGATGATGGTCACGGTGGAGCCGTCCCCGGCGAGGCGGCGCACCTGTACCTGAGGATCTGGGGTTTGTTCTTCGAGCTGACGGGTGATGATGCCGCGCAGTGCCTCGGGCGTGTTACCAGCCGCGCGCAGACGTCCAGCGTAGGGCACAAAGATGAAGCCCGCGCTGTCGACCTGCACCTCTTCCAACGCTGTGGCGTTGGCGCCTTCACTGGCCAGCAGGCCGTCATCGACGTTTTCCCAGATCGTCAGGCCCAGCGTGTCGCCTGGCCGGATCGTGTCGGAGGTGAGCGGCGAGGCGTTCTTGAACCCTTCCGAAAAGCCCAGTGCGGGGATCACGGCGGTGGCGCGTGTGACCCGGTCGTTGACCGAGACGATAAAGGCATCGCCTTCGCGTTGGACCGATCCGGAAAAGATCTGGCGTTTATTGGGGCCGGCATTGGGCAACAGCGAACATGCCGACAGGGCCAGTACAGCGGCGGTCAGCACGACGGTTTTCACCCATCGTTTTTGTTTGGGATACACTGCTCGGTCTCCTCGACCTATGTTTCTGCCTCAAGTTTTTTTTTGTAACGTATCGGAATCCCGCACAAAAATCCAGTCCCCGTATGTGAAGGGATTTGGCCTGCGCCCCGAACTGTTGCCTGTGCGCCGCGCTGGCGCGGTCTGGCCCTAGACCTTGTGGTTACTGGGTCACCAGACGCAACTGTTGCCGTGGCGCAGCGGTGCCGGACTTGAAGGCGTCATAGGGATCTTCGGGCGAGAGCATCATATCGACCACCTGACGCAGGAGCTGTCTGCGTGCGCTGGCAGAGTAATACCCGCCCGGAACCTGGCTGGTTTCGAGCAGAAACCGGCGATAGTCCTTATAGGCCCGGCCATCTGGGCGCGCGGCCCCGGCAAAGAATTCGCGCAGCGGCTGCTTTGAGACAAATTCGGGCTTGTCATAGACCGCACGGCCAAAGACCTTGAGCGGGATGCCCCGCCACAGCACCTGCTGCGCGGCCGTGGAGTTCACGGTGACCGCGCTGCGCGCATCGGTCAGAAGCTGTGCCAGCTTGCCGCCGCGCACATAATGCACCCGTTTCGAGATCCCGTGGTCGCGCGCCAGTTTGCGCAGCGCCCGCCGCACGTTGACGCGGCCATCCTCCAGCGGATGCGCCTTGATCACCAGATGGTGATGGCGCGGGGCGCCTGCCGCGAACCCCTCCACGATCTCGGCCAGGAACTCTGTCATCGTCGAGAAGGGCGAATGCATCTGGAACGAGCTGTCATGTTCCAACTGCAAGAGCGCCAGATGGTAGGGAAACCCGCCCAGTACAATCCGTGCGGTGGCAAGTCGCCTGTCGATGGCCTGAAACGGCATCAGCAGCAGACGTTTGAGATAGAGTTGGAATTCCTTGGTCACGGTCAAGGATCGGTGAGGCCGGAAATTGCGATACTGGCCGTTCCGGAACATTACGAACCAATGATAAAGCGCGCCATAGAATATGTGCTGGCGCATGTCGCCCCAATGGGCAGGGGGCAGCGGCGCCTCCATATCCGACAGGGCCAGCGCCTTTTGCATATCCTCGATCGACAGATCCATCAGGCGTGAATTGCCATTCGTTCCGCCACGCTCATAGGTGACCCAATAGGGCCGCATGTACCCTTCTTCGAAGACATGGATCATCAGCCCGCGCGCCCGCGCGGCCTTGACCGCTTCGGCGTGGATGGGTCGGGTGTCGCCATAAAGCACGATATCGGTGACGCCCTTGGCCTCGATCAGACCGGCAAAGGTCTTTGGCCAGTCCTCGACCGTGCCGCGAAACGGGATATAGGTCGACGGATGAAACCAGAAGGCCCGGTCGCCCGCGTTAAAGCCGACGCGCCAGACATCCGCACCCGCAGCGCGCAGCATGCGCCCTAGCTTGTTGAAAAACGGGCCATGCGGTCCTTGCAGAAACAGAAATACACGGGTGCCTTGCGATGCTTGGGTCATGGTCCTGGTAACGTGCCGGAATGGCATGGGTGACCTCTTAAGCCGCAAGTTCGGCTAAACTATGGCAATCGCGTGACCGTTGCGCAAGATGTTGGGCCTTGCCGTAGGCGAGGTGTGCCTCTAGGTGAAAGGGCGCAAAAACCCCGGGGAGGCCGCACATGTTTACAGGGATCATCACCGATATCGGCACCATCGCGGAGCTGGAGCAGGCGGGCGATCTGCGCGCACGGATCACCACCGGGTATGACACCGATGGGATTGATATCGGGGCCTCCATCGCGTCTGACGGGGTCTGTCTGACCGTGATCGCGCTGGGCCCGGACTGGTATGACGTGCAGATCAGCGCCGAGACGGTGTCCAAGACCAATCTCGATCGCTGGACGGTGGGCCACCGTGTGAACCTGGAGCGGGCATTGCGCGTGGGCGATGAGCTGGGCGGGCACATTGTGTCGGGCCATATCGACGGAGTGGCCGAGGTACTGTCGGTTGTCGATGAGGGCGACAGCACCCGGGTGCAGCTGCGCGCGCCCGAGGATCTGGCCAAGTTCATCGCGCCCAAGGGATCGGTTGCGTTGAACGGGACGTCTCTGACGGTGAATGAAGTGCAGGGCGCGATCTTTGGCATCAACTTCATTCCGCACACCAAAGAGGTGACGACCTGGGGCGATGCGGCCGTTGGCGACCGGGTCAATCTGGAGATCGATACGCTGGCGCGCTATGTGGCACGGCTGGGCGAAGTGATGCGGGGGTAGGCCGGTCCGGCATTGGTTCGGGTCGGCACGCCATTTGCGTTGGGGGGCCAGCCCCCC
>NZ_JAAWWD010000021.1 GCF_021404545.1 Aestuariivita sp. | reverse complement strand
CCTTTTTTTGTCTTTTTTTCGCTTGGCCCCCGCGGCGATGCGTAGTCTCTGTTGTCGGCGGGGGCGTCGGGGGGTGACACATGCCCATAGTGGCGCGCATCGGTCTCGTATTCCACATGCGCCGTCGAGATCGTGATCCCACGCGCCTTTTCCTCGGGCGCACCGTCAATCTGGTCATACGCTTTGAAATCGCCGAAATACTTCGTGATCGCAGCCGTCAGCGTCGTCTTGCCGTGGTCAACGTGACCAATCGTGCCGATGTTTACATGCGGCTTCGTGCGTTCAAACTTTTCCTTTGCCATCTTTTGGCTCCTCTTTTTCGTTTGGGCGGCGGGGTGAACCCCGCCCTACGGTGGGTGGTAGGGCGGGGTTAACCCCGCCTTCCCGTTATGCGTATTTCGACTGGATCTCGTCGGAGATGTTCTGCGGCACCGGGTCGTAATGATCGAACTGCATCGTGAACTGCGCGCGGCCCGAAGACATCGAGCGCAGGGTGTTGATATAGCCGAACATATTGGCCAGCGGCACCATTGCAGCGATCGCGATGGCGTTGCCGCGCGGTTCCTGACCGGTCACCTGACCGCGACGCGACGTCAGATCGCCGATAATGCCACCGGTATATTCCTCCGGCGTGATCACCTCGACCTTCATGATCGGTTCGAGCAGTTTCGCACCGGCCTTCTTCATGCCTTCGCGCATGCCCATCCGGGCCGCGATCTCGAAGGCCAGAACGCTGGAGTCCACATCATGAAACTTACCGTCGATGAGGGCCACCTTGAAGTCGATCACGGGGAAGCCTGCCAGAGGACCGCTGTCCATCACCGACTTGATGCCTTTTTCAACGCCCGGGATGTATTCCTTGGGCACGGCACCGCCGACGATCTTGGATTCGAACGAATAGCCCTCGCCCGGCTCTGTCGGCGAAATGACCATCTTGACCTCGGCGAACTGACCCGAGCCACCCGACTGCTTCTTGTGGGTGTAGGTATGCTCGACCTCGTGGCCGATGGTCTCCCGATAAGCCACCTGCGGCGCACCGATATTGGCCTCGACCTTGAACTCACGCTTCAGGCGGTCGACCAAAATGTCGAGGTGCAATTCGCCCATGCCCTTCATGATGGTCTGACCGCTTTCCTGGTCGGTCTCCACACGGAACGAGGGGTCTTCGGCGGCAAGACGGGCCAGACCGGCGGACATCTTTTCCTGGTCGCCTTTGGTCTTGGGCTCGACCGCGATCTCGATCACCGGATCCGGGAAGGTCATGGTTTCCAGAACCACCGGCTCTTTCTCGTCACACAGCGTATCGCCCGTGGTCGTGTCTTTCAGACCCGCCAGCGCGATGATGTCACCTGCAAACGCCTCTTCGATCTCTTCGCGGTTGTTCGAATGCATCATCATCATCCGACCGATGCGTTCTTTCTTGCCTTTGGTCGAGTTCAGCATCGAGCCGCCCTTGTTCAGGACGCCCGAATAGATGCGGGTAAACGTCAGCGAGCCGACGAACGGGTCGTTCATGATTTTGAACGCCAGGCCGGCAAACGGCATGTTGTCATCCGCACGACGCGGGATGTCGCGGGTTTCCGTTTCGTCACCGGGTTTGAAGCCCATGTAATCGACAACGTCCAGCGGGCTGGGCAGGTAATCGATCACGGCATTCAGCAGCGGCTGAACACCCTTGTTCTTGAACGCCGAGCCACACAGAACCGGGATGAATTTGATGGCCAGTGTGCCCTTACGGATCAACTCGCGCAGTGTGGCCACGTCAGGCTCTTCCCCTTCGAGATAGGCCATCATCGCGTCGTCGTCCATTTCGACGGCGGTTTCGATCAGCTTGCCGCGCCATTCGTCGGCGGTCGCTTTCAGGCTGTCACGGATCGGGCGCTTTTCCCAGGTCGCACCCAGGTCTTCGCCGGCCCAGACCCACTCTTGCATGGTCACCAGGTCGATCATGCCTTCAAGCTCGTTCTCGGCCCCGATCGGGATCTGGATCGGAGCTGGTATGGCCCCGGTCCGGTCTTGGATCATATGCACGCAGTTAAAGAAATCGGCGCCGATCTTGTCCATCTTGTTGACGAACACGATGCGCGGAACCTTGTAGCGATCAGCCTGGCGCCAAACGGTTTCTGTCTGAGGCTCAACCCCGGCATTCGCATCCAGAACAGCGACAGCACCATCCAGAACCGCCAGCGAGCGCTCGACCTCGATGGTAAAGTCCACGTGGCCCGGCGTGTCGATGATGTTCATCCGGTGCTTTTCGGTATCGGCGGTCTCGCCGTCCTCGGTCCGCTCCCAGAATGTAGTGGTCGCAGCCGAGGTGATGGTGATGCCGCGTTCCTGCTCCTGCTCCATCCAGTCCATGGTGGCCGCACCATCGTGCACCTCACCGATGTTGTGGGACTTGCCTGTGTAATACAGGATACGTTCCGAACAGGTGGTCTTGCCGGCATCAATGTGAGCCATGATGCCGAAATTGCGGTAGCGGTCGAGCGGATATTCGCGTGCCATTGGTCGAATGCCTCTAAAGGGTTACCAGCGGTAGTGGCTGAACGCTTTGTTCGCGTCTGCCATCTTGTGGGTGTCTTCACGCTTCTTCACGGCCGAGCCACGGGATTGCACAGCATCCAAAAGCTCACCGGCGAGGCGTTCTTCCATCGTGTTTTCGTTGCGGTTGCGCGAGGCGGTGATCAACCAGCGGATCGCCAGCGCCTCACGACGCTCGGGGCGCACCTCGACCGGGACCTGATAGGTCGCCCCACCCACACGGCGCGAGCGGACCTCAACGGCGGGTTTGATGTTTTCCAGCGCTTCATGGAATACTTCGACAGGGGCGCGCTTGATCTTGCCTTCGACACGGTCGAGCGCGCCATAGACGATCCGCTCGGCGACGGATTTCTTACCGTCGAGCATCAGGTTGTTCATGAATTTTGTCAGGACCGTATCGCCATATTTGGCGTCGGGCAGGACTTCGCGTTTTTCGGCTGCGTGACGGCGGGACATCTGTGTTAATCCTCTTACTTCGGACGCTTGGCGCCGTATTTCGAACGACGCTGCTTACGGTCTTTGACACCTTGCGTGTCCAGAACACCGCGCAGGATGTGATAACGCACACCGGGAAGGTCTTTCACACGGCCGCCGCGGATCAACACAACCGAGTGCTCTTGCAGGTTGTGGCTCTCGCCGGGGATATAGGAAATCACTTCGTAGCCATTGGTCAGACGGACCTTGGCGACTTTCCGCATCGCCGAGTTCGGCTTTTTCGGCGTGGTGGTGTAGACCCGCGTGCAGACTCCGCGTTTTTGCGGGCACTGCTCCAGGTGCATGGACTTCGAGCGTTTGATTTTGGGCTGACGCGGCTTGCGGATCAGCTGTTGGATCGTTGGCATTGGGCTTTGTTCCCCATCTCTCAACACATGTGTCAGGCGGGGCCGCCCCCGCGGTTTACAATTCGTTCACACCTTACGCGTCCGCAAAGCGCAAAAACCGCCTTCGCCCCCTATTTTGTGGGAACGACGCGGTGGGTTTCCAGAGGATCGGGCCGTCTTGCAGACCGGATCGTGACCACTTCAGCTCTGATATCGGCCTATTGCGGGGCTTCCCCCAAGCCGGATGAGCGGCGTATAGGGGGAGTCGGATGCCTTGTCAACAGCCCCCCGGGCCCACGCAAACGCCGTTGCAATGAACCGGCACGGATGTCAGATTCCAGGCAAGTTACATGGGCACGCGCAAGCCCCAGATCAACGAGGTTCCGCAACGGTCATGCAGGTTATCGGGCTCTGTCGGTTCTCTTATCCCGGCCATGGCGGATTTCAGATCGAACATGAGACGATGGCCCAGCGCATCGACTATCTTTATGGTGACGCGCGCTTGTCGGCGCGGTTCGCACAGTTCGAGGCCATCACACTGCCGGGGATCAAGGCGCAGACCGACCCGGACTTTACCTTTGTCGTGGTCATCGGCGACAGCCTGCCTGCCCGGTGGCGCACCCGGCTGGAGGCGCTTTTGGCGGATATCCCGCAGGCGCAGATCCAGACGCATGCACCCGGCCCACATCGACAGGTGATGCAGGCGGCCATCAACGCGGCCAAGGCGGATCCCGAGGCACCCTGCCTTCAGTTTCGTCACGATGACGACGATGCGGTGGCGATCGATTTCGTGGAACGGTTGCGCGCGGCGGCGGCCGAAAATGCGGATCTTGTGGCCAAGAACCGGCTGGTCGCGTTTGACTTCACCCATGGATACTCCATCAGCCCCGGTCCAGATGGGATCGAGGTCGCGCCAAGCGTGCTGACACTCTACGGTGTGGCGCTGGCGATGGCGGTGCGCGGCGGGGCAAAACAGACGATCATGAACTTTGCCCACAAAAAACTGGGTCAATTCATGCCCGTTGTCAGCTATGCGGACACACGGATGTTTCTGCGCGGGCATAGCGACCACAACGATTCCCGGCAAAAGGCAGGCGTCGCGCCATTAGAAACGGCGCCTTTGGACGAACAGACGGCCGAGCTTATCTGGGAACGCTTCCGCATTGACGAGGCAACCGTCAGGCGGGTTTTTTCTCGGATTTGAGTCTGCGCTCGCGGTAGAGCGTGAAGATTCCGCTGGCCACCACGATTGCCCCGCCAAGCATTGTGATCCCATCCGGCCAATCGCCAAAAACGAGCCATCCCAAAAGCAGCGCCCAGAGCAGCCCCGTATACCGGAACGGCGCCACCGCCGACACCTCACCGACCCGCATGACCATCACGCTGAAGGCATAGCCGCCCATGATGAAAAGCGACGAGGCCGCGATCAGCGCCCCTTCCCGCATATTGACGGGTTGCCAGTCGATGGTGAGCGATGCCAGCGCCGCAAAGACCAGAATCGAGGCCGAGGTGATCACCGTCACCGTCATCGACGACACCTCAGCCGACATGCGCCGCGTGACCAGATCGCGGACGGTCACGCTTGCCACCGCAGCCAGCGCAAAGAGACTATGCTGCGTGAACCCATCCGTGCCCGGACGCACGATCAACACCATGCCCGCAAAGCCCACGCAAATCGCGATCATCCGTCTCCAGCCCACCTGCTCGCGAAAGAAGAGGGCCGCACCCAAAGTCACGGTCAGCGGCAAGACCTGTAAAATCGCCGTGACATTGGCCAGCGGCATCGCCAGCAGCGCCGAGAGAAAGAAATAGGCCGCCGCGATTTCGGCCAGGCAACGCCAGGCAACCAGTTTGCGATCCGCACGCGGCATGGAAAAGCGCAAGCGGCCCAGGGCGCGGGCCAGGATCAACAAAAGGAGCGTCGCCAGAATGGCCCGCAAGGTCAGCAGTTGAAACAGGGGGATGGTCTGGCCCACCAGCTTGACGAAGGTGTCGTTAATGGTGAAGGCCGCCATGCTCGCCATCATCAAGAGCGCGCCTGCAACATTCGGTGACAAACGGTTCACGTTGGCGCCCCTCCCCGTGGCCGACCTGAGCGAGCATAGACATGATCAAGGGGGCGCTCACAAGACCTGGTGCGTGGTCGGGCGATCCAATCTGCCCCTGAGCCGTGAAAGGGATCAATGGCAAGGCCGCAAGGCCCGTCCAGAACAGAGCAACAGCCCGTGGCGCAATGATTAGACCGTGCAGCAATGGTAATACCGGGTGCCTGGCTTGGGCGAACACGGGCCAAGTGGCTGCTTGCGCGCCCATAGACCGTTTCTCGCTTAGGCTGAATGGTTTGGTTGCGGCCTCTCTCTTCCGTGGATCGCGGACCGTGATGAGTGCTGCGTTCAGGATTAATCGAGATATGTCAGTCGACAAAGCGGATGAGGCTGATGTTGAAAGGCTCGTGGCGAAGGCCTGCTTTGGGTTGGAGTGCCCAGATAATGCCAATCAGAGCAAGCAGCAGTAGGGACGCCATCGTGAAGACCGGTTTTGCGACTGATGCGGCACTGCAAAAATGGAGCGGACGGTCCGAAACCTGATGTCAATCACGGGGTTTCGTGCAGGTGAGACAAGCCGGACAGCCGACTTTCGCTCAATAAAGAAAAGGCCCCGCCGGGGCGGGGCCTTTCTCAATGCTTCGGGTAAGCGGTGATCAATCGCGGCTTTCGGGCGTTTCGACCAGGGTGTCGAATTCGTCCCCGCCAACCACATCGTCCTGAATCGGCGCAGCCAGGGCGGCAGCGGCTTCGGCTTCTTCCCGACGAGCGTCGATAACGACGTTGTCACGCTCGGTCGCGATCCGGCGCACGCGCTGGGTTGCCCCACCTGTTCCCGCCGGGATCAGGCGGCCCACGATCACGTTCTCCTTCAGGCCCAAGAGCTTGTCTTTCTTGCCTTGAACCGAAGCTTCGGTCAGAACCCGCGTGGTCTCCTGGAAGGATGCGGCAGAGATGAAGCTGCGCGTTTGCAGGCTGGCCTTGGTGATGCCCAACAAGATCGGTTCGCCCTGTGCGGGGCGCCCGCCCTTCGACAACGCCTTTTCATTGGCGGTATCGAATTCCTGCTTGTCCACATGTTCGCCCTTGAGCAGCGTGGTATCGCCGCTGTCCTGGATCTCCCATTTCTGGAGCATCTGGCGCACGATCACTTCGATATGCTTGTCGTTGATCTTCACGCCTTGCAGACGATACACATCCTGCACCTCGTCGATCATGTAATCGGCCAACGCCTCGACACCCATGATCGACAGGATGTCATGCGGCGCCGGGTTGCCGTCCATGATGTAGTCGCCCTTCTGGATAAAGTCACCTTCCTGAACCGGAATGTGCTTGCCCTTGGGCACCATGTATTCGACGGCCTCCATCCCCTCTTCGGACGGCTCGATCGAGATGCGGCGCTTGTTCTTGTAGTCGCGTCCGAACCGGACATAGCCATCGGCCTCGGCGATGATCGCGTGATCCTTGGGACGACGCGCCTCAAAGAGTTCGGCCACACGCGGCAGACCACCGGTGATGTCCTTGGTTTTTGCACCTTCACGCGGGATCCGCGCCACGACATCGCCGGTCTTGATCTCCTGACCTTCTTCAATGGACAGGATCGCGTCCACCGACATCTGATAGGTCACCGGGTTGCCCGCATCGTTGCGCACCGGTTCGCCGTCACCATCCACCAGAATGATTTCAGGCTTGAGCTCGTTGCCCTTGGGGGCCGCGCGCCAGTCGATCACGATCTTCTGGGTCATGCCGGTGGCATCGTCGGTTTCATCGCGCACCGCAATGCCGCTGACCAGATCGACAAACTTCGCCGTCCCGTCCTTTTCGGCAATGATCGGAAGAGTGTAGGGATCCCACTCAAAGAGCTTGTCGCCCCGACCCACCTTGCCGCCATCCTCGACAAACAGCTTGGAGCCATAGCCGACCTTGTGGCTGGCACGCTCCTCACCGGTCTCGTCCTTGATGATCAGCTTCATGTTCCGGCCAACGACCAACATCTCGCCCATGTCGTTTTTCAGGGTCTGCGCGTTCTCGAATGTGATCAGACCCTCCTGCGAGGCCTCAAGGAACGACTGTTGGCCGCCCTGCGCAACACCGCCGATGTGGAAGGTCCGCATCGTCAGCTGGGTGCCGGGTTCACCGATGGACTGCGCCGCGATGATGCCCACCGCCTCGCCGGTGTTGACCATTGTGCCGCGGGCCAGGTCGCGCCCATAGCACATTGCGCACACGCCTTCCTCGGCCTCACAGGTCAGGGGCGATCGAATGCGGGCGGATTGCACCGCATGCTCTTCCACCAGATCGGCCATCCGTTCGTCGATCAGCTGACCATGCGCCACAAGAACCTCGTCCGTGCCGGGTTTCAGCAGATCCTCGGCCGCGACACGGCCCAGAATACGCTCGCCCAGCGACGCCACGACCTCACCATCGTTCACCGCCGGTTCAGCGGTGATGGCGTTGTCGGTGCCACAATCCTTCATCCGGACGATGCAATCCTGTGCGACATCGACCAGCCGCCGCGTCAGATAGCCTGAGTTGGCGGTTTTCAGAGCGGTGTCAGACAGGCCTTTCCGCGCGCCGTGGGTGGAGTTGAAGTACTCCAGAACGGTCAGACCTTCCTTAAAGTTCGAGATGATCGGCGTTTCGATGATGTCGCCGTTCGGCGTGGCCATCAGACCCCGCATCCCGCCCAGCTGTTTCATCTGCGTGACCGAGCCCCGCGCACCGGAATGCGCCATCATATAGACCGAATTGGGTTCCTGTTCCGTCCCGCTTTCGTCCCTGGTCGTGGCCGAGATCGAGCCCATCATAGCCTCGGTTACCCGGTCGTTACATTTCGACCAGGCATCCACGACCTTGTTGTATTTTTCACCTTGGGTGATGAGGCCGTCCATGTACTGCTGTTCAAAATCCTTCACCTGATCGCGTGTCTCGTCGACGATCGACCATTTGGTGTCAGGGATCAGCATGTCGTCCTTGCCAAAGGAAATGCCTGCGCGGAACGCTTCCTTAAAGCCCATCGACATGATCTGGTCACAGAAAATGACGGACTCCTTCTGACCGCAATAGCGATAGACCGTGTCGATGACCTGCTGCACTTCTTTCTTGCGAAGCAGGCGGTTGACCAACTCGAACGGTGCCTTTGCGTTCAACGGCAACAGCGCACCCAGACGCACCCGACCCGGCGTGGTTTCAAAGCGCTTTTGCACTTCGTTACCTTCCTCATCGATCTGCGTGATCCGCGCGGTGATCTTGGAGTGCAGATGTACTTCGCCCGCGTCCAGCGCGTGCTGAACCTCGTCGATGGAGCCAAAGATCTTACCTTCGCCCTTCATGCCCTCACGCTCCAGGGTCACATAGTAAAGACCCAGGATCATGTCCTGCGACGGCACAATGATCGGCGCGCCGTTTGCGGGCGACAGAACGTTGTTCGTCGACATCATGAGAACACGCGCTTCAAGCTGCGCTTCGAGAGACAGCGGCACGTGAACCGCCATCTGGTCGCCATCAAAGTCGGCGTTGAAGGCCGAACAAACCAGCGGGTGGAGCTGGATCGCTTTGCCTTCGATCAGCACCGGCTCGAACGCTTGGATACCCAGGCGGTGCAGCGTCGGCGCGCGGTTCAACAGAACGGGGTGTTCGCGGATCACCTCATCGAGGATATCCCAAACCTCCGGCCGCTCTTTCTCGACAAGCTTCTTGGCCTGTTTGACCGTGGAGGAGAGACCCTTGGCCTCAAGCCGCGAATAGATGAACGGTTTGAACAGCTCCAGCGCCATCTTCTTGGGCAGACCGCACTGGTGCAGTTTGAGTTCCGGCCCGGTCACGATGACAGACCGGCCAGAGAAGTCGACGCGCTTGCCCAAAAGGTTCTGACGGAACCGACCCTGCTTGCCTTTCAGCATATCCGACAGCGATTTCAGCGGGCGCTTGTTGGCCCCCGTGATCACCCGGCCGCGGCGACCGTTGTCAAACAAGGCGTCGACGGATTCCTGCAGCATCCGCTTTTCGTTGCGTACGATGATATCGGGCGCCCGCAGCTCGATCAGCCGCTTGAGGCGGTTGTTCCGGTTGATCACCCGGCGATAAAGATCGTTCAGATCCGACGTCGCGAAACGGCCCCCATCCAGCGGCACCAGCGGGCGCAGCTCTGGTGGGATCACCGGCACCACGGTCATCACCATCCATTCCGGACGGTTGCCGGATTCAAGGAAGCTCTCGACCACTTTCAGGCGCTTGATGATCTTTTTGGGCTTCAGCTCCCCTGTCGCCTCCTTGAGGTCGGCGCGCAGCTGTTCTGCCTCGGCCTCCAGATCGATCTGAGCCAGCATATCACGGATCGCTTCGGCACCGATATTGGCGGTGAAAGCGTCCATACCGAACGCGTCCTGGGCATCCATATACTCTTCTTCGGAGAGCATCTGGCCATAGCTGAGATCGGTCAGACCCGGCTCGATCACCACGTAGTTTTCGAAATAGAGCACCCGTTCGAGATCGCGCAGCGTCATGTCCAGCATCAGACCGATGCGGGAGGGCAGCGATTTCAGGAACCAGATATGTGCGACGGGGGCGGCCAGTTCGATATGGCCCATCCGCTCGCGGCGCACCTTTTGCAGCGTGACTTCCACGCCGCATTTCTCGCAGACGACGCCGCGATACTTCATGCGCTTGTATTTGCCGCACAGGCATTCGTAATCCTTGATCGGGCCAAAGATACGCGCGCAGAACAGGCCATCGCGTTCGGGCTTGAAGGTCCGGTAGTTGATGGTTTCGGGTTTCTTGATCTCACCATAGGACCACGAAAGGATCCGCTCGGGGCTGGCCAGAGAAACCTTGATCTCGTCAAACACCTTAGGCGGCGTCAGCGGGTTGAACGGGTTGTTTGTCAGTTCCTGGTTCATTCTTTTTCCTCACAAATCAGAGGGTGCGGGGGAGCGATTTTTCGACGAAAAATCGGGCTGGAGAAAACTCGCAGAATTTCCTCACTCCTCCTCCGCATCCAGGAGTTCCATGTTCAGGCCAAGGCCACGGACTTCTTTGACGAGCACGTTGAACGATTCCGGCACGCCGGCTTCGAAATTGTCCTCGCCCTTCACGATGCTTTCATAGACTTTCGTCCGTCCGGCAACGTCGTCCGATTTCACGGTCAGCATTTCCTGCAGGGTATAGGCGGCGCCATAGGCTTCCAGAGCCCAGACCTCCATTTCACCGAACCGCTGGCCACCGAACTGCGCTTTACCGCCCAACGGCTGCTGGGTCACAAGGCTGTAAGGCCCGGTCGAGCGCGCGTGGATCTTGTCATCCACCAAGTGGTGCAGTTTCAGCAGGTACTTGATGCCCACGGTCACGGGACGCGCGAACTGCTCCCCCGTGCGGCCATCAAAGAGCACCGACTGGCCCGAGCTGTCAAAGCCCGCACGGGTGAGCGCATCGTTGACATCCGCCTCCTTGGCGCCGTCAAAGACCGGTGTCGCGATCGGCACACCGCGGGCTACGTTACCGGCCGCTTCGACCAGCGCATCCTCGTCCATCAACGCGATGCCTTCGTCATAAACATCGTCGCCATAGGCGTGATGCATCGCTTCGCGCACCGGGGTCAGATCGCCTGACCGGCGGTATTCCTGCAACGCCTCATCCACATTCAGGCCCAGACCACGCGCGGCCCAACCCATATGCGTTTCAAGGATCTGCCCGACGTTCATACGGCTGGGCACACCCAGCGGGTTGAGACAGAAATCAACCGGCGTCCCATCGGCAAGGAACGGCATGTCTTCCATCGGGACAACCTTGGAGATCACGCCCTTGTTGCCGTGCCGTCCGGCCATCTTGTCGCCCGGTTGCAGCTTGCGCTTTACCGCCACGAACACCTTGACCATTTTCATCACGCCCGGGGGCAGATCGTCACCGCGGCGGACCTTTTCGACCTTGTCCTCGAACCGGGCATCGAGCGCGCGTTTTTGCACCTCGTATTGCTCGTTCAGGGCTTCGACGATCTGGGCGTCCGCCTCGTTTTCAAGCGCAAGCTGCCACCACTGACCACGGGTCAGCGTGTCCAGCAGATCATCGTTGATTTCAGCGCCGGATTTCACACCTTTCGGACCCTTGGCAACGATCTTGCCCATGATCAGCGATTTCAGACGGGCATAGATGTTGCGATCCAGGATCGCCATTTCGTCATCGCGGTCACGCGCCAGACGCTCGACCTCTTCACGCTCGATCTGGAGCGCGCGCTCGTCCTTCTCCACGCCGTGGCGGTTAAACACCCGCACTTCGACCACGGTTCCGAAATCACCGGGTTTCACCCGCAATGACGTGTCGCGCACGTCCGAGGCTTTCTCACCGAAGATCGCGCGGAGCAGTTTCTCCTCAGGTGTCATCGGGCTTTCGCCCTTTGGCGTGATCTTGCCCACAAGGATATCGCCCGGCTCCACATCGGCCCCGATATAGACGATGCCCGCCTCGTCGAGGTTGCGCAGGGCTTCCTCGCCCACATTGGGGATGTCGCGGGTGATCTCTTCCGGCCCCAGCTTGGTGTCACGGGCAGCAACCTCAAACTCCTCGATATGGATCGAGGTAAAGACATCGTCCTGCGCGATGCGCTCGGAGATCAGGATCGAGTCCTCATAGTTGTAGCCGTTCCAAGGCATGAACGCGACGACCACGTTCTTGCCCAGCGCCAGTTCACCCAGATCGGTCGACGGCCCATCGGCGATCACTTCGCCTTTGGTCACGGTCTGCCCCACTTTCACAAGTGGACGCTGGTTGATGCAGGTGTTCTGGTTCGAGCGCTGGAACTTGCGCATGCGGTAGATGTCCACGCCCGCGTCGCCCAGTTCCAGATCCTCGGTCGCCCGGATCACGATCCGCTGCGCGTCGATCTGGTCGATCACACCGGCGCGTTTGGCCTGAATGGCGGCACCCGAGTCAATCGCCACCTTCTCTTCGATACCGGTTCCGACCAGGGGCGCCTCGGCCTGCAACAGCGGCACCGCCTGCCGTTGCATGTTCGAGCCCATCAAAGCGCGGTTCGCGTCGTCATTTTCCAAGAACGGGATGAGCGAGGCCGCCACAGACACCAACTGCTTGGGGCTGACGTCGATCAGATCAACCGCATCGACAGGCGCCAAGGTATAGTCACCGGCCTGGCGGGTGTTGACCATCTCGTTCTTGAACCTGCCGTTTTCATCCAGCGTCGCGTTGGCCTGTGCCACGGTGTGCCGCATTTCCTCGGTGGCCGACATATAGTGAACCTCGTCGGTCACCTGCCCGCCTTCGACCCGCCGATAGGGCGTTTCGATAAAGCCGTATTTGTTGACCCGCGCAAAGGTGGCCAGAGAGTTGATCAGACCGATATTCGGGCCTTCCGGCGTTTCAATCGGACACATCCGGCCATAATGGGTCGGGTGCACGTCGCGCACCTCAAAGCCCGCGCGTTCACGTGTCAGACCGCCGGGGCCAAGCGCAGAAAGGCGGCGCTTGTGGGTCACTTCGGACAGCGGGTTGGTCTGGTCCATGAACTGCGACAGTTGCGAGGAGCCAAAGAATTCGCGCACCGCGGCCGCGGCCGGCTTGGCGTTGATCAGATCCTGCGGCATCACCGTGTCGATTTCGACCGAGGACATACGTTCTTTGATCGCGCGCTCCATCCGCAACAGACCAACGCGGTACTGGTTTTCCATCAACTCGCCAACCGAGCGCACACGACGGTTGCCCAGGTGGTCGATATCGTCAATGTCACCCTTGCCGTCCCGCAGTTCGACCAATGCCTTGATACAGGCAACGATGTCTTCCTTGCGCAGGGTCCGCTGCGTGTCTTCGGCGTCAAGCGCCAGACGCATGTTCATCTTGACCCGGCCCACGGCCGAAAGATCATAGCGTTCACTGTCGAAAAACAGCGTGTCGAACAGCGACGAGGCCGCATCCACGGTGGGCGGCTCACCCGGGCGCATCACACGGTAAATATCCATGAGCGCGGTTTCGCGGTTCATGTTCTTGTCTTGTGCCACGGTGTTGCGCATATAGGCGCCGACATTGATATTGTCGATATCGAGCACCGGGATATCGGTGACACCGGCGTCGATCAGGTCTTTGACCGTACCGCCGATCAGCGTGCCATCCTTGTCGTATTCCAAGGTCAGCTCATCGCCAGCCTCGACATAGATCGCGCCGTCTTCTTCGTTGATGATGTCTTTGGCCGCGAACTTGCCCACGATATGATCGAATGGGACCAGCAGATCGGTCACCGCGCCCTCGTCGATCAGCTTCTTGACCGCACGCGGCGTGACCTTTTTGCCCGCCTCGGCAATCACGTCACCGGTTTTGGCGTCGACCAGATCATAGGTCGGACGGGTGCCCCGCGCACGTTCCGGGAAGAACGGCGTGACCCAGCCTTTACCCTTTTTCAACTTGAAACTGACAGTCTCGTAATAGGCATCCATGATGCCTTCCTGATCCATGCCCAGCGCATAAAGCAGCGTCGAGACGGGCAACTTCCGGCGACGGTCTATGCGCGCGAAGACGATGTCCTTGGCATCGAACTCGAAATCGAGCCAGCTGCCCCGATAGGGGATGATGCGGCAGGCAAAAAGCAGCTTGCCCGACGAATGGGTCTTGCCCTTGTCATGATCAAAGAACACGCCGGGAGAGCGGTGCATCTGGGAGACGATCACCCGCTCGGTTCCGTTCACGATAAACGTACCGTTGGGCGTCATCAGGGGCATATCCCCCATAAAGACGTCCTGTTCCTTGATATCCTTGACCGATTTCGCGCCGGTATCTTCGTCCACATCGAACACGATCAGGCGCAGCGTCACCTTGAGCGGCGCGCTGTAAGTCATGTCGCGCTGCTGGCATTCCTCGACGTCGTATTTGGGCTTTTCCAGTTCGTATTTCACGAATTCCAGGACGGCGGTCTCGTTGAAGTCCTTGATCGGAAAGACCGACTGGAAGACCCCCATGATGCCTTCACCATCGGCGGGACGGTCCTGATCGCCGGATTTCAGGAAAAGATCATAGGAGGATTTCTGCACCTCGATGAGGTTCGGCATCTCCAGAACTTCGCGGATTTTGCCGTAGTACTTACGAAGACGTTTCTGGCCAAGGAACGATTGCGCCATGTCAGGTGTCACCTTTCAAGTTTCTCACCGGGCGAATACCGTTGGGGCGACGGCATCCTGCCCATACGAGACGACGTGTCCGGATCCATTCATGGCCACCGTCCCAAAGGTGGCCTCCCGATCCGCGAACCACGCCTTAGAAAACGCTCCGTTGGAATGAAGCCCTTTCTAAGACAGGTTCAGCTGGACCCGGTGTTTCCCGGATCCAGCCTCATTTCTTCGGCAGCGGATACGATTTTTCGTCGAAAAATCGCACCCCCACCGGGCGTGTGGCTTAGGCCAGCTCGACCTCGGCGCCAGCTGCTTCCAGCTTGCCTTTGACGTCTTCGGCTTCTTCTTTCGAGACGCCTTCTTTGATTTTGCCGCCGGCTTCGACCAGGTCCTTGGCTTCTTTCAGGCCCAGACCGGTAATGCCGCGAACTTCCTTGATCACGTTGATCTTGGAGGCGCCTGCGTTCTTCAGAACGACGTCAAATTCGGTTTTCTCTTCCTCGGCTGCGGCGCCAGCGCCATCAGCAGGACCCGCCATCATGACAGCGCCGCCAGCGGCGGGCTCGATGCCGTATTCGTCCTTGAGGATTGTCTTCAGTTCTTGTGCTTCCAGCAGGGTCAGACCCACGATGTCTTCTGCCAGTTTCTTCAGATCAGCCATGTCTAGCTCTTTTCCGTTTCTCAAGATGTGTTCCAACGTCAGGTGTTCAACCCAACGCCGATCTACAGTGCTTACGCAGCCGCCCTGTCCTCGATCGTGGACAAGATGGACGCGATATTCGAAGCAGGTGCGCCAATGGCCCCGGCGATGTTGGATGCAGGTGCGCCAAGCATGCCAGCGATCGTGGAGATAAGCTCCTCGCGCGACGGCATTTTCGACACGGCCTCAACACCGGCCTGGTCCAGAACGTTTTCACCCATTGCCCCGCCAAGGATTTCGAACTTCTTGTTCTCCTTGGCGTAATCCTGAGCCACCTTCGCAGCGGCCACCGGATCTTCGGAATAGGTCAGAACGGTCATACCCGTCAGAAGATCGGCAATGCCTGCGCATGGGCGACCATCAAGGGCGATTTTGGCGAGCCTGTTCTTGGCGACACGTACAGACCCACCCGCCTCGCGTGCACGCGCGCGCAGGTCCTGCATCTCAGCAACTGTCAGACCGGCGTAGTGGCTAACCACAACGACGCCAGAGCTTTCAAAGATCTGGCCGAGTTCCTCGACCACTTTCTCTTTCTGGGCTCTATCCACAGTTTCACTCCAATTGTGAGGGTCTCCCCCCGGCTCAGATTTGCCGACACAAATGGCCGACGATCATGTCCTTGCTACGGGGCGATGCCAAAACCGCCCGTGGTCGCAACCACGGCCAATCCGGTATTTCCCGTCTCAGGCAGGAGATTAAGGCAGTCAGACCACCACCCGCCATCTCGGACGAAAAGCGCAAAAAGCGCGCGACGAATCGCACGCTTTTCAAGCCAAGTGCTAACTAAGTCCTAAGCGCCCGGATGCCAAGGGCGAAATGACCGGGACGGCTCGGATTTCGCCTCTGTCGGCCCTATTCCGCCGCCGGCGGGCGCTGACGCATCGTCTGGATCAGCTCCTTGAGCTCGGTTGTAGAGACGTTCTGCGTGCGCGGCAGATAAAGCACATCGCACAGATCGCGCAGATCGTCGAACCGGCCCGCCCAATCATCGCCCATCGCAAAAAGGTTCACCTTGTGATCCACGATGTCCTGCCTTTTTTGCTCCCAACGCTCTTCGGGGATGACCAGGTCGACATGTTTGCATGCCTCCAGCACCTCGACCCGGTGCGCAAAGGGAATGGCGGTCTGCTTGCCCTTGAGGGCGTTGAACTCATCCGTGGAACAGGCCACGATCAACCTGTCACCCAACTCTGCCAGGCGACGCAGAAGCCGCACATGACCCACGTGAAAGAGATCAAAGGTCCCATAGGTCAGGATGGTGCGGCGGTCCTTGCCCGCAAGGGGGCGCGCTTCAGTCGTCATCGTGCATGTCAGCCCCGTCTGTTTCCAAGGCGGTCAAGAACGCGGCAAACCGCCGATTGGCGCGGGTCCAGGGAAACGCATAGCCGGGGTCCGGTTCGCGCCAACCCTTACCATAGTTCACCGCCAGCATCGCCTCCGCATCGGCCGGGATGGGCAAGTCTGTCACGTCGCAGGTGGCCAAAGGCAGCAGCGCGGTGTCCGGCAGGTCGCCACAGGTGTGCGGATAGACATACACTCTGCCCTGCTCAATCCACCCCGGAAAGAGGTCGATGTTGTAAACCCCGCCCGAGATCAGCTTGGCCGCCCCCGGATTGGGACCCTGCCGCACCGCCAAAAGCCCGGCCTGACCCAGCTTGATACGCGCCTCCTGCCAGGCGCGCGCGGCGCTCTCGGCGCCCTCGGCCTCCAGAATGACGGCAAGATCGACATCGTCGTCATGAGCAATAAA
Organism: Aestuariivita sp.; assembly: GCF_021404545.1. GTDB lineage: Bacteria > Pseudomonadota > Alphaproteobacteria > Rhodobacterales > Rhodobacteraceae > Aestuariivita. The sequence goes on along the minus strand of NZ_JAAWWD010000021.1, from coordinate 10,109 downwards.
GCTCTTGTCCCGCACAACGCCCAGCAAGGTTCCCGAATTCAGGAACAGCGGGCCGATCACCGCGCTGACCTCACCCAGGACCTTGCGCACATCGGCCCAGATGCTGTCATGGTTCATCGACAAGAACGCCTGCGGGAAATAGAGCCCTTCCAGAGAATGGCCCCGCGTCTCGATCTCTCTCAACAGCGCCGCAAAGGTCTCAAACGCCGGAAGCCCGTTGGCTGCGACCTGCGCTTTATAAAGACGATAAAGCGATTTCTGCGCCCGGCGAGGCCGACCGCCTGCCCCGAGCTTGAGCAGGATATCGGCCTCCAGGAAATCTGCGGCCATCTGATCTTGGGGCACAGGGGCCAGCGAAACCAGCTCCTTGGTGTAGCGATCCCTGTCAAACTCCGGTCGCGGGTGAAACAGCTGCGCCAGTGCGATATCGCGGATTTCCATGACACGCAGCCGCCGCTGCCAGGGTCTTTGCATGGCCTGGTTCATCCGCACATCCGCAACGCGCCGGGGGTCTCGGCCAGCGACGTCGGCTTGGCTCTCGTGCGGCCCCTTTGGACCGTGTTTGAACGCATGGCCCAAACCTCCCGCGAAAGCGCCTGCCCGGCTTTTGCCGTCACCGGACTGTAAGTGATAGGCGGGGCTGTCATCGTTCGGGACATGCGGATACACCTCAGGCTAGGCATCGGATCTCAACCTGTCAGCGCCAACATCGTTCGTCATACGAAGAAAACCGACCCGCGGCCCACGTGGCCTGAGCGCCGGGTCCATGGCCGCCACGTTGTTCCGAGGCGGAGCCTGTTCCGTCTCTGTCGCCTGCTGCATCTGTCCGCCTCGTTTTTTTCGGTAGTTTAAACTGCGGCGGGCCGAAAATGCACGAGAATTATCAGGTCGGCCCGCCCGGTGAGGCGAGGTCAAACGAAATGCGCCGATCAGGGATGACCGGCGCATTTCGTGTTTTCATCAATGTCAGCGGAATGGATTATTCGGAAACCGCGTTGTCCACATCCACGGTTACACCCGGACCCATGGTCGAGCTGATCGCGATCCGCTTCATATAGGTGCCTTTGGCGCCCGACGGCTTGGCCTTGGACACCGCACCGACAAAGGCGCGGATATTCTCGACCAGCTGCGCCTCGTCGAACGAGACTTTGCCCACACCGGCGTGTACAACGCCGGCTTTCTCGGCCTTGAACTGAACCTCGCCGCCTTTGGCAGCTTTGACGGCATCGGCGACATCCATGGTCACGGTGCCCACCTTGGGGTTCGGCATCAGGTTACGCGGGCCCAGAACCTTGCCCAGACGGCCGACGATCGGCATCATGTCCGGCGTGGCAATGCAGCGATCGAACTCGATCTTGCCGCTCTGCACCGTTTCCATCAAGTCCTCGGCTCCGACGATATCGGCACCTGCGGCAGTTGCCTCGTCAGCCTTGGGGCCACGGGCGAACACAGCCACGCGCACGGTCTTGCCTGTGCCGTTGGGCAGGCCCACGACACCGCGCACCATTTGGTCGGCATGGCGCGGATCGACGCCCAGGTTCAGCGCCACTTCGACCGTTTCGTCGAATTTGGCATTGGCGTTGCCCTTGACCAGTGCCACGGCCTCTTCCACGGTGACGTCCGTCTTGCCCTCAAAGGCGGCGCGGGCGGCGCGGGTACGTTTTCCAAGCTTTGCCATCTTACTTCACCTCGATGCCCATGGACCGGGCCGAGCCCAGGATGATCTGCATTGCGCCGTCGATATCGTTGGCGTTGAGATCCTTCATCTTCGCTTCGGCAATTTCACGCACCTGCTTGGTGGTGACGCTGCCCACGGTTTCACGCGACGGGTTGTTGGCACCCGATTTCACCTTGGCGGCCTTCTTCAGATAATAGGACGCGGGCGGCGTCTTGATATCCATCGTAAAGGACTTGTCCTGATAATAGGTGATCACGGTCGGGCACGGTGCGCCGGGCTCCATATCTGCCGTCTTGGCGTTGAACGCCTTGCAGAATTCCATGATGTTGATGCCGCGCTGACCCAGCGCCGGACCCACCGGCGGAGAGGGGTTTGCCTGCCCGGCAGGGACTTGCAGCTTCATGCTGCCAACGAGTTTCTTGGCCATGGGCCATCTCCTTTCACAACGCCGTCCTGACGCGTCAGAACGACTTTCGATTGTTGCCGTGGTCCGGTTGCCGCGCGCGTGCGGCGCACCTCCCACGTTTCAGCCGCGATTCCTGCATCACTGGCCAAGACCCGCGCGATAAACACAACGCGTCCGAAGGTCAAGCGTTGCGCGACCCCACCGCTGGCGGCATCAGATCGGAATAGGGCGCGGTCCAGCTTGCCGCCACATCGTCCCAGCCAAAGCGCGCAACAGCCTTGTCGCGTGCCCGTGTTGCCATTGCGTTGGCCAGTTCAGCATCGCCCGCAAGCTGGGACATGGCAGCCGCCATATCCGATATCAGTTGATCTTCGCTCCCGGGATCCAGCATGATTGCGGTATCGAGATCGCCCAGCGCGGCTTGCCCGCCCCAATTCAACGCGATCACTGGCAACCCTACAGCCATCGCTTCTTGCATGGCGATGCCATTGGCCTCGGCCAGGGAGGGAAAAACCAGCGCCCGATGGCTCTGGCACAGATCCAGAATACGCTGATGGTCGACATAGCCCTCGAAGGCAACGCGATCTGACAGGTTCAGGTCGCGTGCCAGGGCCCGGAGCGGTGCCATCTCGGGCCCGTCGCCCAGCACCGTCAGGGTCGCATCGTCATCGGTCACGGCCAACGCCCGCAGAACCAGGTCGATCGCCTTGTACTCCACCAATCGCGCCATGCACAGAAACGCCGCGTTCCGACCCATATGAGGCACCGGCACCTGACTGATCAACGAGCCATTGACCCCGGAATCGAGCACATCGAGGATCTTATCAGGCGCCACTCCGGCCCATCCCAGCGAAACGCGGGTGCGTGTCCCGCCTGAATTCAACACCCGACCCGCCTTGCGCTTGTCCCCCAGCATCGCCCCCAGAACCACCTGCACCGGGCGCTGCGCGCGGCCCATCAACCGGCGTTTGAAGGACACACGGGATAGAAAGCCGGGCGGGTGAACGATGTTCCCATTCAGCGGTCCGATGACCGTGCGATATCCACGCGGTGGAAAGCGCGGCTCTACCGGAGAGATCGGACAGAGGTAGTGCAGCACCGTGTCAGCAGGATCAAAGCGCCGCACCAGCCGCGCGACCTCAAGGTGGAAATACGGCAAAAGCCCTGCCGACAGCACGCGGCTGCGCCACATCAGTCGCTGGGCGGCGGTATCTTCGACAAAGAGCAGCCGTTCCCCGCCAAAGGCCGCAACCAGTTCATCGCGGTTGCGCGCATGTGTGACAAGCCAGACATCGGCGCCTTGCGCGCGCAGCCAGTCAAAGAACTGAAAAGCCTTGATGGCCTCGCCACCCATACGGGTTCCGGCGTTAGAGGAGATAACGACAATCGGCATTGCGCTCCTCCTCTCGGGGGATGTTCGTCCCTTGCGATCTCAGCCTTGCTTGGTCACCTGAGTGAATTCCAGTTCCACCGGCGTTTCGCGGCCAAAGATCGACACGGTCACTTTCAGACGCTGATTGTCGTCGTCGACCTCTTCGACCATACCGTCGAAATCTTCGAACGGGCCGTCGTTGACCTTGACCTTCTCGCCCACCTCGAAATGGATCAGCGTGCGCGGCGCATCTTCGCCTTCCTGCACGCGGTTCAGGATCTGGTTGACCTCGGCATCGCGCATCGGCATCGGACGGCCCTGAGGGCCCAGAAATCCGGTCACGCGGTTGATCGAGTTGATCAGGTGATAGCCCTCGTCGGACATTTCCATATGGACCAGGACGTATCCAGGCATAAAGCGGCGCTCGGTCGTGACTTTCTTGCCGCGACGCACTTCGATGACCTCTTCGGTGGGCACCAGAACCTCGTCAATCTGATCCTCAATACCCTGTTCTGCAACCGATGTCCGAATCTGCTCAGCGATCTTTTTCTCGAAATTCGACAGAACGCTGACCGAATACCACCGTTTCGCCATATCTCACGCCGTCCTTCATTCTGACCGGTGCCGCGAAATGCGGGCCGGAGTGTCTGAGTGTTCGGGGTCTGAAACCCGCGCGCTGCCCAGAAAAAATCGGCGCGCAACTCGAATCGCCGCACGCCATTTTCGGGAATAGTGGCGATCTAACCGCCCCGGTGCGATTGATCAAGGCCGAAAACCCGGGTGAGGGTCAGCCGAAGAAGCCCAGAACGCCTTGAATACCGCTTCGGATCAACAGATCGACCAACGCAAAAAAGATCGCCGTCAGCGCCGCCATGATGAACACCATCACCGTGGTCAGCAACACCTCGCGGCGGGTCGGCCAGACGACCTTGGAGACCTCGGCACGGACCTGCTGGATAAACTGAACGGGGTTGGTTTTTGCCATGAACGTGATCCTTGGGGCTTACATGCCCATGCGGGTTTCTGGCCGCGACATAGCCGCTTGATCGCACGAATTCAAGAGAGAGAGACCGGCCCCTGCCGCAGTGTGATCGGTGCCTGACCTGTCTCACGCCTGAACATATGCGTCAACGCCTCTCCCGAGCCATAGCCATAGCGTCGCGCGACCGTGTCGATCCGGTCTCCGCGGGCCACGTCCTGGCTGGCCAGAGCCAGCCGCCAACCACGCAGATAGGCCTGTGGAGAGGTGCCCACAGCCTCCCGGAACCGCGCGAGGAAGCGGCTGCGCGACATGCCCGCTTCATGGGCCAGATCATCATTGCTCCAGGCCTCTCCCGGCCGGTCATGCATGACCACAAACGCGCGGGCCAGACGCGGATCGGCAAGACCACCCAGCATTCCGCGGGGGACATCGCCCCGCTCAAGCCGGGCCCGAAGCAACCGTACGATCAGCACCTCGGCCAGCCGAGCCAGAACCGATGGGCCACCGCAGCGCCGCGCGCTCACCTCGGCCTCCATCAGGCCGAGAACGGCGGCCAGTTCCTTGTCATCGGCCACCGGGTGTACCAGCAGCTCCGGCAGGGCGACCGCCAGGGGCGCGTCCGGCCCACCGAACTCCACATGTGCCTGAAAACTGACAGGACCCGCTATATCTTCCGGCAAACCCTGCACCTTGGGCCGCAGCCAGATGGCGCGCCCGTCCGGGCCGTCCACGACAAAGAGGTTTGCGGCCTGCTGGTCCACCACCTCCACGCCCAAGGCAAAGCGGGACATCAAAGCCGAAAGGCGATCAAAGCTGGCCATAATTCGATCCTTCCGATCAGATTTCTGACGCTTTCCTCATCGAGGTTATCCCTATATCCGGGCTAGTGCAACCAACCAAGGACATCTCCCATGCTGACTCCACGCCAAAAGACACCCGATCTGACCCTGCCGCTTGTCGGTGGCGGTACTTTTGATCTGAGCCGCGAAGCGAACGAGCGGGGCACGCTGGTAGTGGTCTATCGCGGGCTGCACTGCCCGATCTGCGTTAAATATCTCAAGGAGCTCGAAGCCCAGGTCGACGCCTTTACCGAACGCGGCGTCGGTGTCATCGCACTCAGCAGTGACCCACAGAACCGCGCCGAAAAGATGGCCGAGCAGGTCGGGGCGCAAAAGCTGCGTTTTGCCTATGATCTGGGTCTGCAAAAGGCGCGCGACTGGGGCCTCTACATCTCCACCAGCAATGGCGTGACTTCTGCCGGGATCGAAGAGCCCGCGCTTTTTGCCGAACCCGGTCTTTTCATGGTGACGCCGCAGCAGACGCTTTACTTCGCCTCTGTGCAGACCATGCCCTTTACCCGTCCACCTCTGGCGGAACTTCTGGGCGCGCTCGATTTCGTGATCGCCAAGAATTACCCTGCACGCGGTGAATATACCGGCGCCTTGCCCGCAGCAGCCGAGTAGGCCCGCCCCCCCAACCCAGGGGCCCCAACGCACGCAGTGCGGAAAAAGGAATGCGGGCCCGCAGGGCACGCTCGATCGGATCACGTCAGGCTGGAGAATGGCAGGGGCAGCAGGGTTCGAACCCGCGACCTACGGTTTTGGAGACCGTCGCTCTACCAGCTGAGCTATACCCCTAAATCCAAATGCTGATTAAGCGCCGCGCAGCCGCATTGCAAGGGGTATTCGCCCCTCCTACGCCGCGGAGCGCGAAGCAGAGTAGGAGGGGCTTTGCACAATCCCTTGATCAAAGAGCTGCGCAATCTCACCATCGCCGAGACGGGCCACATCGCCCAATATCTCTTCGGTATGGGCCCCCAGACTGGGAGCGGGCTCCGGTGCAGTGCGGGGATGGGCCGAGAAACTGGTGGGCAGGCCCGGCACCGGAAACGCGCCCAATCCGGGTTGGGACACGGTCTTGAAGATCGGATTTTCCGGCGACAGATCCGGATCTTCCTGCACGGCCTCGCGCGTGGTGCGAAACTCTGACCAAGTCAGACCGGATGCATTGAAGTCACTGGCAAATTCCGACACCTGCCGGGCAGCGAACCAAGGCGCCAGGATCTCGGTGATCTGATGACGCAGGTGCCAGCGCTCCGCCTCCTGGGTCAGATCGGCGCCGGTTCTGCGGGCCAGCGCCCGCATCGCGTCGCCGGTCCCCGTGGCTTTGACCAGCCCGGCCCATTGCCGCCCGGTCAGCCCGATCACCATAACCCGGCGGCCATCGGCACAGACAAAATCCTGACCATAAGCGCCATATAGCGCGTTGCCCGCCTTGCCGCGGTCCTTGCGGTTGACCACCGCATCGCCGATCAGTCCAAGATGCCCGATCGTCGCTGCCGCCACATCCTTGAGCGCCAGTTCCACATCCTGACCCTGTCCTGTCTTCAGCCGATGCCGTTCGGCGGCCAAGAGGGAGGACACCACCAGATTGCCCGCGACCAGATCCCAGGTCGGCACGGCGCTTGCCACTGGGTCCTCATGGCCTTCGGGCCCCGTGATATCGGGAATGCCCAGTGCGGGGTTAACGGTGTAATCGACCTGGGGGCGACCGTGCCTGTCCCCAATCAGCGTCACCATGATCAGATCGTCGCGAAACTGGCGCAGGGTCGGATAATCCATCCAACCGCGCACCCGCAAGTTGGTCAGAAAAAGGCCCGCATCCTCGCCCGGTGCCGTAATGATCTGGGTGATCAGCTCGCGTCCCCGCTCGGATTTCATATCCACCGCGATCGAGCGCTTTCCCTTGTTCAGGCCCGCCCAGAAAAGGCTCTGCCCACTGGGTGCTACCGGCCAGCGTTTGGCGTCGAGCCCGCCGCCAATCCGGTCGAAACGGATCACGTCCGCTCCCATCTGGGCAAGCGTCATACCCGCCAAAGGCACCGCGACGAAGGCCGAACCTTCGACGATCCGCATTCCGTTGAGTATCCCGGTCATGTCTCATCCTCCCAGATGGCTGTTGCCTGAAGTCCTTGATAGGTCACGTCGCGGTCACGCACCGCCGTGCAGAGTGACAAAGCCCCTGTTCCCGTCTCGGCGCCCAGCACCCGCATCGGCTGCCCCGCAAAGACCGGATGCACACCGCGAAATGTGAACCGATTGGGCGGGCGGCGGCCATATCGTGTGGCGGCATCCATCAGCAACGTGGCCTGCAACGGACCATGCACGACCAGGCCAGGATAATGTTCCTGGCTCTGCGCATAGGGAAGGTCATAGTGAATGCGATGGGCGTTGAAGGTCAGCGCCGAATACCGAAAAAGCAGCGTCGGACCGGTCTCATGGGCCTCGTCCAGGCAAACGGCTTCAGGGACCGGTTGCTTGCGCGGCGGGGTATAGCTCTCGGGGATCGGCAGATAGACAATGTCCTGGCGTTCTGAAATCGCCAGACCGGCCTGGCCGGATATCTCGTGATCAACGGTGACAAAGACCATCTGTCCCGTCACCCCCTCTTTCTCGGCAACCCGCACGATGGTCGATTTGCGCATCAGCGGCTCATCGACATGCAGGGGTTGATGAAACTGCAGCGCGCCGCCCGCCCACATGCGGCGTTCCAGCCGAACCGGGGGCAGAAATCCGCCCAGGGGCGGATGACCGTCACTGTTCAGTTCCAGCGTCGGTGTCGCGGGTAAGAAGGCAAACCAATGCCACAAATGCGGCATCACGGACCCAGGCGAAACCGCATTATCCGGACCGCCGAAAGTGGCCCGCGCCATGTCGGCCATTTGAGCGCTCAGCGCGCCGCTGCGCGTCTCTGTCCGATTCTCCCAGGCTGTGACATTGATTTGGTCCATCTGCCCTCGCGCTGTGTCTATTTGTCAGGTAATCGCCCAAAGGTTACAGGATATCTGAAAAAATCAATCATTTTTAATGACTTAGGGGAATACCATCGTATACCAAGCACACATGCTGCACCTGCAAAGCACGGCAGAGCCGTGTCAGGCCAACGGTTTGCGGCGTGGTTTTTGCGAGCGCAGAAAAATCCTGAGTGTCCGATGTTTTTCGGCATGCCACTGTACACGTCTTGGTTGAGCGAGGGATCGTCCGATTGCACCGACCGGCTGGGCGGGTAAAAAGGGGTGATTCTGAAAACCGGACCCTGCATGCCCAGTCTGCGCAAACGCCTTGCCGATCATCCCGGTGTGAACCGCTGGGCCGAGGACCGTCTGGCGGATTACTTGCGCTATGCCTATCGGACGTCCACCTTCGAGCGTACCGGATTTGATCAGATGGATGCCTGCGTCGCACGCGGAGAGCCGGTGATCATGGCCCTCTGGCACCAGCGGCTGGTGATGGCAGGCTACATGTTTCCGCTGCACCTGGGTCCGATTTCCTCCCTGACCACCTCGGCCCGCGCGGGACGGCTGGCGGGAGAGGTTCTGAACCGGTTTGGCTATGACACCGTGCCGATGTCCAGCCACAAACGGCACGTGTCGCTGTCGCGCGAAGTGCTGCGCCGGATCAGAGGCGGCTCCTCGATCGGAATCGCCGCGGACGGGCCCGGCGGCCCCCCGCGCGTCTGTTCGGAGGTGCCGCTGATGTGGGCACGCGTTTCGGGCTGCCGGGTATTCGCTGTGGCCTTTTCCGCAAACAGAGCGATCAAGCTGCCAACTTGGGATCGCCTGATGTTGCCGACACCAAAATGCCGCGGCATTTTTACCTGCCGTGAATGGACCGGTACGGTACCCCGGAATGCTGATGAGGCCGGGATAGACCGGTTGCGGCTGGATCTTGAGGCGACGATAGACGCGGCCACGGATGAGGCGGACAGGGCCGTGGGCAGAACGCCCGACACCGCTCCTAAAGGGCTGCGCAGCTAGGGCGCGACCCGCTCGAGCGCTGCGATATCGGCACCGCAGATCTCAGCCTCATGGTCCAGAACCTGGTCGATGGGCCAGTCCCACCAGGCAATCGCATTCAGCCTCGCGATCACCGCGTCGTCGAACCGCATACGGACAACCCGGCCCGGATTGCCTGCGACGATGGCATAATCCGGCACCGTCCCGCCAACAACGGCGCCCGCGCCCACAATCACCCCATTTCCCAGCGTCGCACCCGGCAACAGCATAGCGTTCCGGCCCAGCCAGCAATCGTGCCCAACGCGGGTCGGAGAAGGTTTTCGGCCAGGCATGGAAGGGCGACCCGGATCCATACCGTCGAAAACCGCGAAAGGATAGGTGCTGAACCCGTCATAGCGGTGATTGGCACTGTCGGTGACAAAGCTGACGCCCATGGCAAGCGAACAAAACTTGCCGATCTCTATGCGCTGGTCACCATAAAGGTAAGGAAACAACCTGCGCCGCATCAAATCGGGCGGTGGCATCTCGTCATCGCTGTAATAGGTGTAGTCACCAACGCTCAGCCCGGGTTCATTGAGCACGGCATTCAGGAAGACAGTGCCGGGAAAAGCCTGACCATTGGGCAAGATCAGGGGGTGCGCCGTGTCAGGCGGAGGAAAAGAGCGGGTCATAGGCATGGTCTTTCTGGTCGCGAGTAACGAAGAGACGGGTGATCATGCGGTTCCGAGACTGGCGCTCTCACCAATCCCGCGCAGGCATAGCGAAGCAGCCCAAAAAAGGAAGAGCGGCGACCACCGCCGCCCTTCATCGAACCGTTTGTTGAGGGGCTGCGATTTTTCGGCGAAAAAGGCGACAACCGGGGGGGGGGGGGGGTTT